>NASX01000007.1 GCA_002085155.1 Sorangiineae bacterium NIC37A_2 | reverse complement strand
AAGCGGCGACGCGGCGATGCGGACAGACGACGAGCACGATCGCGGGGCAGCTCTGGCGCGCTCTTAAGCTCGCCGCGTAGTAGGGCCAAGAGTAACGTTTTCTCTCATCGCGGGAGAGCTGCACCTCGACGATGATGCCGAGGCTCGTCTCTTGGTCTTCGACCAGGACAACGTGATCCGCTCGGTACTCGGCGGGGCGCGTCTCGCCGAAGTCGGTGGACAGGACACTTACGCGCTCTGAGGGGACCTCAAGGCCNAGGCCCTTCGTGAGCAGATCGGGAGCGAGCTTCGGCTGCGCCCGGAAGAGATCGAGGATGGCCTCGTGGAGTTGGCTCGGCACGCCTCCCCGCTTCGGACGGGAGCAGGGGACGTTGCGACGAAGGAGCTCTATTCGAGCCAGAGGTCGTGGTTCTTGGCGGGGGTCGACTTCTGCTCGGAGGCCTTGGGCTTCGAAACCTGGGCGGGTTTCTTGGCGGGACGAGGCTCGGTGGGCGCGCTCACGGTGGTCTTCGCGGCGGGCGCTTCCTGTTCTTCGGGCTCGGCCCGAGAGGCGGCGGCCTTCTTCGGCTCTTCTTGGACGGGGGCAGGGCCCTTGGGAGGCGAGCTCGGGGGCAGGCTCGCCGCGGGGGGCGTGAGGTGACCGACGGGCTCAGCGGCCACTTCACCTGAAACGACGTCATCCCCCGGGTTCTCACGATTCGCTAAGAAGATGAGGAAGATGCCGCCGAAGAGCGCGAGGCCCATGACGAACCAGAGGTTCACGCCGCGCTCGGCGGGGGAAGTATCGAGACCGGGGATCGCGTCTTCGAGCAGGCGCGCGACCTTGCGGCGGGACAGGCTCGGAATCGTGTCGAACTCGTTGTTCCGCTCAGCTACCTCGATGCTCATCGTGTCCTGAGAATGAAAGAGGACCGGGCGCGGGGTGCGCGGGGCGACGTAGGCGCGGGCGGTCTCGCGTCCACCTGAGACGCGGTTCGAGCCACCGCCGACCGAGGTGTCGAAGAGAGCTCGGTGTTCGGGGATCTCGATTTCAGGCGCTGTCGTGAGATCGTCAATCTGGGGCACCTTCGGAGACGAAGGGAGCTTCACGTCGTAGGGCGAGCCTGCCTCCGTCTGCTCCGGAGGAAAGGACGGGCGCAGCTCACTCGAGTCGGAGGGGATGAATCCAGCCTCGACCTCACCCAACCCGCGGTGTGTGTCACGTCGTTGTCCGGAATCGGAATCGTTCTGGCCGCTCATCGGAGTCAAACTCTGGCACGTCGGAAGGACCCTCGCCGGGTCCATCATTGTTTTCGAATTCCCGCCTCAGCACAAGGGGCGCCCCCCGCGCAGAAAATGCCGCGCCGTGGGAGCCCGAATCGGCTGCAATCGAGCGAAACGGAGAGCTTGGCCGTAAGCTCAGCCTTGTTCGAAGGTCTTCAGGAAGCGGATCTGCGGCCACTCCTTCTGGGTTGTTTCGAGGTGCCAGGAGTTCCGAGCCAAAAACACCGGCGTCCCCGTATGGTCAGTCGCGAGATAACCGCCGTTTTGGGACTGGAACTTCTCGAACTCCTTATGATCGTCATAGGCGAGCCAGCGCGCCGTGTAGAGGCCCGCTCCTTCGAAGGCGACCGGGACGTCGTATTCAGTCCGGATGCGATCGGCGAGCACGTCGAACTGCAGAGCGCCGACGACGCCGACGATCCAGTTGGAGCCGGAGGTGGGCTTGAAGACGCGAGCGCCGCCTTCCTCTGCGATCTGCTCGAGGGCTCGTCCGAGGTGTTTGGCGCGGAGCGGATCGAGAGGACGAACCCTTTGGAGCAATTCGGGAGCGAAGCTGGGAATGCCGGTGAAGTGGAGTTCTTCGCCTTCGGTCAGTGTGTCGCCGATCCTGAGCTTTCCGTGATTGGGGATGCCGAGGATGTCGCCGGCGAAGGCGTCTTCGGCGAGATCGCGATCTTGAGCGAGGAACTGCACCGGGTTGTGCACGTTCATGGTGCTGCCCGTCGGGACGTGCACAAGCTTGGCGCCCCGCTTGAAGTGACCGGAGCAGAGGCGAATGAAGGCGATGCGGTCCCGGTGTTTCGGATCCATGTTCGCCTGGATCTTGAAAACGAAGGCGGTGACCTTCTTCTCCGTGGCCTCGACCACCCGCTCGCGCGCTTTTTGGGGCCGGGGGGGCGGAGCGAGCTCGATCACTCCATTCAAGAGCTCACCGACCCCGAAGGTATTCAACGCGCTGCCAAAAAAGACCGGGGTCATGTGACCCTCGAGGAAACTCTGGTGATTGAAGGCGGGGCAGAGGCCCCGGGCCATCTCGGCCTCCTCGCGGAGGGCCTCGACCCGGCTTTCGGGCAGGAGCTCATCGAGCTTCGGATCGTCGAGCCCTTTACACTCCTCGGCGTGGTCGACCAGCCTGTCTTTGCTCTTTTCCATGAGCAAAAGGCGGTCGCGCCGGAGGTCGTAACAGCCGAGGAAGTCTCGTCCCATACCGATCGGCCAGGAGAGCGGCGTCACGTCGAGCGCCAATGTTTCCTCGATTTCGCTCATCAACTCGAAGGGGTCGCGCCCCTCGCGGTCCAGCTTGTTGATAAAGGTGAGGATGGGAATGTCCCGGAGCCGGCAGACTTCAAAAAGTTTCCGAGTCTGTTCCTCGATGCCTTTGGCGGCGTCGATGACCATGATGGCCGAGTCGACGGCGGTGAGTGTCCGATAGGTATCCTCGGAGAAATCCTGGTGGCCGGGCGTGTCGACGAGGTTACAGACATGTCCGTTGTACTCGAAGGTCATCGCGGACGTCGTCACGGAAATGCCGCGTTCCTGCTCCACTTTCATCCAGTCACTGCGGGCGCGACGGGCATCTCCTCGCGCTTTTACGGCGCCCGCGAGCTGGATCGCTCCGCCGGTCAGGAGGAGTTTCTCGGTCAATGTGGTCTTACCAGCGTCAGGATGCGAAATGATCGCAAAGGTACGCCGAGAAAGGACTTGGTCTTCGAGAGAGAGGGCTGACATCCGGGGGGCGCGGACTATGACCCGGGAGGCGAGGAAGAAACAGCCTGATGCAATTGGGGCATTTTTCTAGGCCACCCCCGATGCTAAAGGCCGCCCTTACCCTCCCATTTGAGAACTCATGACAACCCAAGCTCAGCGCCGCGACTTCCGGCACACTAAAATCATCTGCACCCTGGGCCCCGCGAGCAGCACGCCGGAGATTCTTCGAGAGATGGCGGCCGCCGGGATGAACATCGCCCGGTTCAACTTCAGCCACGGCAATCACGAATCGCACGGTAAGGCGTTTTCGATGATTGACGCTCTGAACAAAGAGCTGAATCACCCCATCGCGAAGTTGCTCGATACCCAAGGTCCCGAGATCCGGACGGGCGAGCGCCAGAACCCGCTCGTGCTCGAGCCGGGCATGGAGGTGACACTCTCCGTCTCGCCCGACGACGCGGCTGACGAGCAATACGTCTACGTCGCTTACAAAGATCTGGTGACCGACCTCAAGGCCGGCGACCGCATCACGATCGACAATGGCATCATCAACGTCGACGTCCTGGAGATCACGGGCGCACGTCTGCGCTGCAAGGTGATCGACGGAGGCAAGGTTGGCTCGCGCCGTCACGTGAACCTCCCGGGCATCCGCGTGAACCTCCCGAGCATCACAGAGAAGGACTACAGGGACATCGAGTTCGGTCTGAAGAACGATGTCGACATCATCGCGCTCTCGTTTGTGCGCAGCGCCGACGACATCCGCGAGTGTCGCCGCATCGTCGAAGCCGCTGGCAAGAAGACGCGTATCTTCGCCAAGATCGAGAACCAAGAGGGCGTCGATAACTTCGACGAGATCTTGGCTGAGGCCGACGGCATCATGGTCGCCCGTGGCGATCTCGGCGTCGAAATCCAGATTCGCGATCTTCCGATCCGTCAGCGCCGCATGGTTCAGGCCTGCTCGCTGGCGGGCAAGCCGGTCATCGTCGCGACGCACCTGCTCGAGTCGATGATCACGAGCCCGACGCCGACCCGCGCCGAGGTGAGCGACGTCGCCAACGCTGTGTTCGAGGGCGCCGACTGCATCATGCTGAGTGGAGAGACGGGCGCAGGAAAGTACCCAGTCAAGTGTGTCCAGATCATGGACAGCATCGCGCGCCGGATGGAGAAGGAGCCGTCGATCGGCTTCCACCTCGAGCGCAAGGTGACCGAGGTGCGTGACCACTTGGCACGCGCTGCCTGTAGCTTGGCGGACTCGCTGAACTCCCGGGCCATCGTCGTGACGAGTCGCTCGGGTCGCCTGGCCGAGATCGTTTCCTCTTTCCGTCCGCGCACCGCGATCATCTACGCCTGCACCGATGACGAGAGCGCACGTCGCCGCCTGTGGGCGGTGCGTTCGGTTGTTCCGATCGTCATCCAGTTCAACGAAGAGCACCCTGAGCTCACCGTCGCCAGCGCGATGACCGAGCTCCGCAGGCGCAACCGCTTGCTCCCCGGCGACCACGTGGTCGTGGTGAGCGATATCCAGGCGGGCCCCGAGCGCATTGAGGCCATCCAGGTGAGGACTTTCGCAGCCAACTAACGGGCCAGGGATTCCCTCGAGCTGCTGCGCGAAGCGCGGCAGCGCGGCGGCTTACGGAGTGTGAGCGGCGCAGGTTTGAGGAATACGGCGGCGCGGCGCGCGAAAGCGCGCCGCGCTTGTTTTGTGCAGCTGGCGGAGGCGGGCTCAGACAAAGGCTCGGTCGGGCGCGGTGGATGTGATGGACCGGGGCCCTCACCAGGAGCCTTTTTTCGGCCCCGGGGATGGGTCGCGACTCGCTCCTCTCACCGAACGCATCACGAGCGCACGGGGCGCCCCCTTCCACCCCGAATGCGAGCGCACAGAGCGCCCCTGTCCGGACACTCACGATCAGGAGGGGCGCAGGGTCGGGCGCTGGCGCGGGGCGCAGTGAGTGAAGTAGGTGATGGGAACGCCGCTGGCGATGAGCAGCGACGTGGTCAAAAACAGCGACGCGTAGCCGAAGCGATCGACGACGGGCCCGAGGGTCATGACCGTGAGCGCGTAGCCGAAGTTGAAGGCGAAGGTGTAGCCGCTCATGAAGTGCCCCCGGAGCGTGCGCGGCACTCCAGCGAACCCTGCCGCGGTGAGGGCCGGGTAGGCGAAGCCGTGGCTCACGCCCAGCCCGATGCCGAGGAAGAGGAGCCAGCTCGGCTCGAGGAACGCCGCCGCGCCGACCGTGAGCGCGTAGATCATCTGCGCAAAGAGCAGGACGCGCGCCGGGCCCACGGAGTCGGCGAGCCGCGCGAAGCCGACGCGCACGAAAACAGCAGCGCCCACGTACCCAAAGAAGAAGGGACCGACCACGGTCGCGCCTCGCTCAATCGCGTAGGGCTGGACGTAGGTAAACATGGCGCCGATGCCCGCGCCGAGCAGGAGCGATCCGTAGTGGATCGAGAGCGTCGGAAGACTCCAGAGCGCTTGGCGTTCTTCTCGCGTGTGCGAGACGTCCGGGCCCTTCGGGCCTTCGACGCGGAGCGGGATCAGGTTGACGAGGGACGCCGCCACCAAACAGCCGGCGACGAGAAACACCGGGACATAGCCGACGCGCGCCGATGCGGGCTCAGCGACAGCGGGCGCGAGCGCGTTCGTCGCGAGCATGGCGGTGCCGAGGTAGCCAATCGCCTGCGCCATGCGCGACTGGGGAACGACGTCCGCTGCCATGGTCGCCGTCACGTTGAACACCATGACCCAGGCGATGCCCTGCAGAGCCCGGAGCAGATAGACGAAGGGCCCGACTTCGCTCGCGATGCAGAAGCCGAAGGCGCCGAGGGCCTCAAAACCGAGCGCGACCACGAGCACCTTGCGCCGCGAGAACCGAAGCGAGAGGGAGCCGACGAAAGGGGCGACGATCGCCGCGGCGATGGTCGCGGCGCCGGAGACACGTCCGATCTCCGTCGCCGTCGCGCCGAGCTCGAGCCGGAGGTACTTGGGCAGGAGCAGGAACGTCGAGTAGGACAGGCCAAACAGCATCTGTACGAACAGAAGCCGCACGAAGGACGGTGAGAAAAGTCGATCGGGCGATGGGTCGCCTGGGGCGTCAGGGGGAGGAGAAGGGCTCGTAGAGGTCATGGCTCGGGGACTCAGCTGACCGGCTGCGCCTTATCTCACGTGAGTCACCTCACGAAAGGAGGAATGGCCGGAGTTTTCCGGGCCTCGTGAGCGGGATCGTCTCTTTCTTTTCGACCACCCCGCCCTCTTCGGTCCGGCGGGGTTTCTGCGAAAATATTCGACTTCTTTCAGCAGATGGCCCCCGAGCGCGCACCGTTGTGACGGGCGGCTACGGCGTTCCACTTGATGAGAGAAGCGATCATCGAACTCCCCTTCAGCTATCAGACTCGAAGGGCTCCGTCAAAGAGACTGGCAAAAACTTTCCCGAACGGGCGGCGCTGTGGAAAAGGATTTTCATGGTCCGCCGTCCTGAGCGCCCCGCGCGCGCTACCCTCGGCCCGGAGCTGGGGGTCAGAGGTCGTCCGGGGAGTGTCCTCCTCGCCGCTCCGTCGAACCCTACGCTTGTGCTGCGTGCCCTCTGGGGCCACGCGCGACTTGCGAAGTTTCGCCTCGAGCGAGCACTTCTGACCGCCGACGCGCCCTCGTCTCTGGAACCCATCGCCGGAGCTGCGCAAAAAAAGCTGATCCGGAGCGCCGGCCGCTTTCTCCCCTCCGTGCTCATCGCCGGTGCCACCATCGCCTGCGGCATGATCTCCAAAGGAGACAGCGATCCGGGGATGGTGCCGGTGCTCATGCCCCCCTCTCCCGAGCTCGCCAAGAAGGCGCCGGGCAAGTGGTCGCGAGAAACTCCTTGGAGTTACGTGCTCCCTGTCGATCACGGCTTCCGCCGGGACAAGAGCGGCGACGGGTCCTTCCGCGCCCCCCGTTTCCACGGTGAGCACAATGGTATCGACCTGCTCGCGCCGATCGGGACGCCGACCTTCGCCGCCTGCACGGGCAAGGCCCTCGCCAGTGTGAGCCGGAGCTTCGGCAACGCTGTCCAGGTGATTTGTCCTGTCCCCGAAGGCCTCTGGGCCGGGCGCGGACCTGAGCCTTGGGTCTCTTTCTTCTACGCTCACCTCCAGCAAACGGACTTGCCGAAGGGCAAGTGGATTGAGGTGGAGCGCGGTCAGCGCGTCGGCACCATCGGCAAGACCGGCAACGCTCGCGGCGCTGAAATCCAACCGCATCTCCACCTCGAGCTCATCGTTCAGAAGAACATGCGGAGCGCGATGGACGAGCGTCACCTCGGCGCCGACCAGAGTGACTCTCCCGCTGCTGCCGAGTTCGCGGAGAGAATTCATGAGAGCTGCCTCGACCCGGCGGGCTTCCGCCCCAAATCGAACCAGCTCACCCGCGCCCGGCGCCTCGATCCCTTCGTCGCGCTCACCTGTCTGAGCGGAGCGAAACCCGAGTACGAAAAGGCGCCTGAGCCCCTCGGCTTCGCCTCGACGGAATGGAGCCGTATCTACGTGGCACGCCGCTTCAATGTGAACCGCGGACCCGAATAAAAAACGGGCGGGGTCCCTTCCCGCGTCACGAGGCCCGCAGCGAGTTCCTGGGGAGGCCCTGGGGCCTGGACAGACGTACAGATTTTCCCTTCCATGCGGGACCCATGTCGGCCGAACTTCCCGTGGACAGCCTGCCCCCCGAAACCCAAGAGACCTCGAGCTTCGACCCCGTGCCGCAGCTTTGTGCGGAGCTCTCCCTCCCCGAGCGCGGGATCCGCAGTGTCATTCAGCTGCTCGCCGAGGGCGCGACGGTGCCGTTCATCGCCCGCTACCGAAAGGAGGCCACCGGAGGCCTCGATGAGGTCCAGATCCGGGCCATCGGGGATCGCCGGGCTTACTTGATCGAGCTCGAGACGCGCCGGGCCTCGATCCTGGCCGAGATCCAGAAGCAGGGAAAGCTCACCGAGCCGCTGAAGAAGAAGATCCAAGCCGCCGCCACCAAGGCCGAGCTCGAAGATCTCTACCTCCCCTACAAGCCCAAGCGCCGCACCCGCGCCATGATCGCGATCGAGCGCGGCCTCGAGCCCCTGGCGGAGCTGATCTGGGCCCAGGGCTCCGAAGGGAACCCGGAGACCGCCGCGGCTCCCTTCGTCAAACCCGACAAGGAAGTCGAGTCGGTCAAAGCCGCTCTGGCGGGCGCCCGGGACATCATCGCCGAGCGCCTCGGGGACGACGCGGATCTGCGCAAGGCGGCCCGCGAGCTCTACCTCGAGACCGGCGTGCTTGTCGTCGAAAAGACCGCCGCCCACGCGGAGGCTGTCACGAAGTTCGATAACTACGCGAACTTCTCCGAGCCCGTGAAGAACATCGCCTCTCACCGTTTCCTCGCGGTCCGCCGCGGGGAAGCCGAAGGCGTTTTGCGCAGCCGCCTGACCGTCGACGAAGGAGCGTACATCGAGCAGGTCACGAAGAAGAGCCCCCTCAAGAAGGACTCCCCTTTTGCCGGCGAGCTCGAGCTCGCCATCAAAGACGCCGCCACGCGCATCCTGCTCACCGGCGCCCAAGTCGACGTCCGCGTCGAGCTCAAGATGCGCGCCGATCGTCAGGCCATCGAGGTCTTCGCCACGAACCTGCGAGAGCTGCTCATGGCGCCGCCCTTCGGGCCCAAGGCGGTGCTCGGCATCGACCCCGGTCAGCGCACGGGCTGCAAGTGCGCCGTGGTGGACACGACCGGAAAACTCCTCGCCCACGAGACCATTTACCTCGTCGGCAGCCCCGAGCAGCTGAAGCGCGCCGAGCAGACCATTATTTCCTTGCTCCAGAAGTACCCGGTGAACGCGGTCGCGGTCGGCAACGGGACCCACGGTCGCGAGACCGAGGCCTTCGTCAAAGGCATTCTGAAGAACCTGAGCGGCTACGAGGCCTTCTGCGTCAGTGTGAGCGAATCGGGAGCGAGTGTGTACTCGGCGAGCGACATCGCCCGCGAAGAGTTCCCCGACCTTGACCTCACGATCCGAGGCGCGATCAGCATCGCCCGAAGGCTCCAAGATCCGCTCGCTGAGCTCGTGAAGGTCGATCCGAAGAGCATCGGCGTCGGCCAATACCAGCACGACGTCTTCCAGGGACACCTGTCGAAGAAGCTCGATGAGGTGGTCGAGAGCTGCGTGCACGAAGTGGGCGTCGAGCTGAACACGGCGAGCGCCCCGCTGCTCGCCCGGGTCTCAGGACTGGGCGAGTCCCTCGCCCGCCGCATCGTGATGCACCGAAACACCCACGGCGCCTTCAAGAGCCGCAAGGAGCTCCTCAGCGTACCCGGCCTCGGCCCGCGCGCCTTCGAGCAAGCGGCGGGCTTTTTGCGCATCAATGGCGCGGAAAATCCCCTCGACGGCAGCGCCGTCCACCCGGAGCGCTACGCGCTCGTCGAAAAAATCGCCCAAGACCTTGGCGTGCCCGTGGCGCAGATGATCGGCAACCGGGACCTGCTCGCGCGCATCGATCGCGCCCGTTACCAAGTGGGCGACGTCGGCAGCTTCACCCTCGACGACATCTTCGCCGAGCTGCTCAAGCCCGGCCGCGATCCGCGCAAGAGCTTCGAGCGCGCCAAGTTCCGCGACGACGTGAGCACCCTCGCCGATCTCAAGGTCGGCATGGTCCTCGAAGGCGCTGTCACCAATGTCACGGCCTTCGGCGCCTTCGTCGACATCGGCGTGCACCAAGACGGCCTCGTCCACATCTCGCGCCTGTCCGATAAGTTCGTGAAAGATCCGGCCGAGGTCGTCAAAGTCGGCGACCGGATCACCGTGACGGTCATCGAGGTCGATCTCGAACGCGGGCGCATCTCCCTCTCCGCGCGCAAAGGCGACGGCCCGGCCCAGGGCGCGAGCGGGAAACCGGCCGAAACGGGCCTGCCCGGACACCAGCCTGGGAAGCGCCCCTTCGGTGGCAATCAGAGCCGCGGCTTCGGCGGCGGCGGGCGCCCCGGAGGCCATCAGGGCGGCCCAAAGGAGCCCCGCGCTCAGACCGGCCCCGGCGGCCAGAAGCTCACCCACAACCCCTTCGCCGATCTCATGAAGCGCTCCTAAGAGCGAGAACCCAAGGCGGACGCGAAACTCGGTCGACACAGAACTCGGCCGAACGCGAAGCCATCGCCTCCCCTCACCCCGGCCTCGCTCACAAAACGATCCGGGCGGAGCTCAGCCATAGTGCAGCTCCGCCCATCGTGCTTTTTTGGCCCCGGTCCATCACTTGCGACTGAGCCCAGCCGAGCCTTCACCTGGGCTCGACGCCGCCCGCTTCGCTGCTTCACTCCCAGCGCTTCAGCGGAAAGATACTTGGCCGCGGGCTCGGAATCTCGATCATCAGCGAGCGACGTGAGGTCGTGTCGAGCGCTAACCCGCCGTGATGCGATCCGCTTCCGTGGGCCCGACGCTGCCGGGTTCGTATTCGTGCACGGGGTTATCGCTCCCGAGGATCGGTTCGACGATGGACCAGGCGGTCTCGACGATGTCCTGGCGAGCGAAGAGCGTCGCGTCTCCCTCCATCGCGTCGCCGAGCAGACGCTCATAGTCCCCGAGCCGCCCTTCGGCGCCCTGGACGCCCTCTTCGACGACGCTGAGCTCGATCGGCGCCCCGACCATCTCGTCGCCCCCCCGCTTGGCGCGGGCTCCGATCCCGATCGCCACGTTCGGCGCTAAGCGGAAGCGGATGTAGTTGCTGCGCTCGGGAGTGTCTTCGGAGAAGACGACGGGCGGCGCATGACGGAGCTCAACGACGACCTCCGTTTGGGTCGCTTCGAGGGCCTTCCCGGCGCGCACGATGAACGGCACTCCTTCCCAGCGCCACGAGTCGACGAAGAGTCGCAGCGCGGCGAAGGTCGGAACGCGGGAGGCGGGATCGACACCTGGCTCCTTTCGATAGCCGCTGAACTGACCGAGCACGAGGTCCTCGGGTTTGATCGGGCGAATGTTGCGAAGGACTTTGATCTGTTCGTCGCGAATGGCGTCCGCGTAAGTTCCAGCCGGCGCTTCCATCGCGAGATAACTCACGATCTGAAGAAGGTGGTTCTGGATCACGTCGCGCACGACGCCCGCCTCTTCGTAGAACTTGCCGCGCCCCTTCACGCCGAAGTTCTCGGCCATGGTGATGACGACCTTGCTCACGTAGTGGCGATTCCAGATCGGCTCGAGGAACGCGTTGGCGAACCGGAAATAGAGCATGTTCTGGACCGCCTCTTTGCCGAGATAGTGGTCGATGCGAAAAATGTGATCTTCAGGGAAGGCTCGGTGGAGCGTGTCGTTCAGGGAGCGGGCTGACTCGAGGTCACGCCCGAAGGGCTTCTCGACAATGACGCGGGCGCCCTCCCGAGTGCAGCTCGCGACGTGGAGCTTCTCGATGACCCCCGGAAAAACGCTCGGCGGAATCGCGAGGTAGTGAGCCGGGCGCGTCGAGTCACATTGGGCGAGGATGGCGCGGAGCTGCTCGAAGGTCTGCACGTCATTGTAGTCACCATCGAGGTATTTGAGGCGCGACTCCAAGGTCGCGAAGGCCTTCGCGTCGAACCCGCCGTACTCGGTCACGCTCGCCCGAGCCCGCTCCACGAGCTGATCTCGGGTCCAGCCCGACCGCCCCATGCCAATCACCGGGAAGTCGAGCTTTCCTCGGCGCGCCATCGCCAAGAGCGCGGGGAAGATCTTCTTGTACGCGAGGTCGCCAGAGGCGCCAAAAAACACCAGAGAATCAGAGCGGGTGCGGTTCCTCATCGTTTTCTCACTTCATCTTCTGATGCCGACCCAGACTCGACTTGACCCCGGCATCCCCAGGGCGCCCGCTCCCGCGGGCTCTCGATCACCGACCCGAGTCGACCTTCGCGTGAGCGGCCCGGTCCACGAACCACTGTGCTCCGCCCTCGGGACGCACGAGCTCCGCGGGGTACGGGGGACCGGGATGCTGACCGCTCAGGACGTCCAACAAGCGAGAGGCCTTATCTGCTCCCGCGACCAAGAAGACAACCGTGCGGGCGGCGCTGATCATCGGCAGGGTCAGGGTCAGACGCTGGTTCGCGCCCGCGCCCGGGCGAGCGAGGACACCGCTCGCCGGCGCGCCCATCTCGCCCCCCACGAGCACCGTCGTCGCGACCACTGCTCGCTCGCGCTCGGTGAGCGCGAGGCTGCCCGGGAAGAGAGACGCCGTGTGGCCGTCCGCGCCCATGCCGAGCAGGACGAGATCGAGGCGCGGGAACGTGTTGCGAAGCTCGCCCTCGAGCGTCTGCCGAAGCTCGCGATCGTAGCGAGAAGCCGCTTCGCCCGGCTCGAGCTCGCCGCGCATGCGGTGCACGTTCTCCGGAGGCGCATGCACAGCGCTCAGCAAGGTGTCGCTGGCCATGCGGTAATTACTGTCCCGGTGGTCCGGAGGAACGCAGCGCTCGTCTCCCCAGAAGAAGTGTACCCGGCTCCAGTCGATCCGCTTCGACCACTCGGGGCTCGCTAGGAGCATGTAGAGCTCGCTCGGAGTGCGCCCTCCCGAAAGGGCCCAAGTGAAACGTCCGCGCTCTCGGATCGCCTCCTCGGCGACAGCCACAATTCGGTCAGCTACCGCTCGCGTCAGCGAGGTTCGATCAGGAAGTACGGCGACGGAACGCATAGAAGAACTCAGAGGCGAGAGGCGAGAGGCGAGAGACGAGAGCGACTTTATCGCAGAGGAGACAATCCGTCGACCGCTCGTGAGCGCTTGTGCATCGGCCGCGCGCCTCCCGCACCGAAAAGCGCACGACCGCTCAAAGCGCTTCGTTAGAAGACCTGTTCGACCAACGCGCCAGCCAGTGTCACGAGCACCGCGGTGCCAAGAGCGGCTCCGAAGCCGCGCACCACGAAGCGACGGCTCAGAGCGCTCGTGAGCTTGAGCACGAGCGCGGTGCTGACGAGCTGGGTCGCGAAATAGAAGATGAACCCAATCCCGAGCGTCGCGAACCCGAGCAGGATGAAAAAGACCCAGTGGAAGAAGAAATTCAGAACACTGAAGCCGAGCGCCACCATGAGCGCGACCGAGAGGTCCCCTCGCAGCTGCACCCCTTCGAATAGGCGATCGGCAAGGAGGAGGGCGAGAGCGATCGCCAGCCAGGCGAGCAGAATCGAGACCATAGCCTCTTCTACCACAGCCCGGAGCCGGCCCGCGGGCCAAGGCAGGCCCAGCCGCGAGGGATCACGACAGCTCAGACGCGATGGCGTACAAAGAGAAGGATGGTTCGAGGAGAAGATGGGAGAGGTCAGCCATGAATGAGACGGCCCAGCCGGAAGCCGCCCCTACCCCGCCGCCGTCCCGTGAGGTCGGAAAGAAGCTCAAGCGGCTCGCGATCATCGGCCCCTTGCTCGCCCTCGCGCTCATCTTGGGCTACCGCTTTGCCGGGACCCGAACGTTCACGGGCGTCGTCCAGCGGGTCTACGAGAAAGAAGGGGAGTACCGGGTCGAGCTCCGGGACCCGGGTGGTGAGGTCCTGGTGGCCAGCAACCACGACATGAAGTTCCCCTACTTCAAGCTGAACTCCGCCGACGTCCACGCGGATCTGCATCGCTTCGCCCAGACCGGAGACCTCGTGAAGACCCAGATCTGGGGGTTCCGGATGGAGTGGTTCAGCGTCTTCCCGAACGTGATCGACGTGACCTTCCTGGAGTCCAAGCGGGACCGGGCCCGAAAGCGGGCGGAGCGGGTGGCCGACGCGGCGCTCCGGGTCCTCTTGGAGAAAGGGATTTTGAAGGGGGGCGACGGGGTCCGCGACGATCTCATCGAGGCGGTCGGGGAAGCGCTGGACCCGCTCCCCGAGTAGGGATATGGGGGCCCCCCATGGAAGCAAAAATCGTCGTCCTCGGTGGAGATGGAATCGGACCTGAAATCACGAACGTGGCCGTGAGCCTGCTCCGCGCCGTCGCCCACAAGTTCGGCCACACCTTCCATTTCGACGAGCAGCTCATCGGCGGCATCGCCATCGACAAGACCGGCTCCGCTCTGCCTGACGCGACCCTCGCTGCGTGCAAAGACGCAAGCGCCGTCCTGCTCGGCGCGGTCGGCGGGCCGAAGTGGGACGACCCGGCCGCCAAGGTGCGCCCGGAACAAGGACTGCTCGCGATCCGCAAGGGCCTGGGTCTCTACGCGAACCTCCGCCCAGTGCGCGGCTCCTCCAAATTGCTCGGCGCTTCGCCGCTCAAGCGCGAAGTCGTCGAAGGCGTCGACCTGCTCGTCGTCCGTGAGCTCACCGGTGGCCTCTACTTTGGAAAGCGCGAAGAGGCGACCGGCAGCGGCCCCGACGCCAGCGCCTACGACACGATGATCTACACCGGTCAGGAGATCCGCCGCGTGCTCGAGCTCGGCGTGAAGCTCGCCGCCGGACGCCGCAAGAAGGTCACCAGCGTCGACAAGGCCAACGTGCTCGCGAGCTCGCGCCTCTGGCGCAAGATCGCCACCGAAATCATCGCCGAGAACCCCGGCATCGAGTTCGAGCATCAGCTCGTCGACTCCTGCGCGATGCGCCTCGTGACGAACCCGAAGAGCTTCGACGTCATCGTCACCGAAAACATGTTCGGTGACATTCTCTCCGACGAGGCCGCTGTTCTGACGGGCTCGCTCGGTATGCTCCCGAGCGCCTCCCTCGGCACCGGCACGATGGGCCTCTATGAGCCGATCCATGGCTCGGCTCCCGACATCGCCGGCCAGGGCATCGCCAACCCCCTCGGCACCGTGCTGAGCGCAGCCATGTTGCTCCGACACAGCCTCAACCTCGAGGCGGAGGCAGCTGCCATCGAAGCGGCCGCCGACAAGGTCCTCGAGGAGGGTCACCTGACCCGCGATCTCGGCGGCACGGCGACGACCCAGGAGATGGAAGTTGCCCTCCTCCGAGCGCTCTGAGGCGACTCTGCTCCCGATAGAGCCACCGCTGCAGACCGGCGATCTTCCGCCGACCCTCGGGCACATTGGGCCCGATCCTGAGGATTTTGTCGTGGACGAGGTGCCCGCCTATCCCCTCTCGGGGACAGGTGAGCACCTCTTTCTCCGGATCGAAAAGCGAGGCCTGACGACCCCCGAAGTCGAGAAGCGCCTCGCCCGCGCCCTCGGCATTGCGCCGAGGGACGTCGGCTACGCGGGCATGAAAGACCGACATGCCATCACGCGTCAGTGGTTCTCGGCCATCTCCAAGTCGACAGGCGAAGGACTCGATCTGGGCCCCGGAGTGCGCATCATCGAGGTCGCGCGCCACGACAACAAGCTTCGCACCGGACATCTCCGGGGTAATCGCTTCATCATCACGCTCCACGGAGTCCAAGATATGGGGGCGGCTGAGGCCCTCGGCGCGCGTCTCAAGACCGAAGGGCTCGCCAACTACTTCGGCGGACAGCGCTTCGGTTACGGGGGGCGAAACCTCGCTCAAGCTCTCAGTCAGCTGCGGGGCGAGCGGAGCCCTCGAGGCCGCGGGAAAAATGCCCATTTCGACCTGAAGTTCCACGCGAGCGTGGTCCAGGCTGAGATCTTCAATCGCTACTTGATGGCGCGCCGGGCCCTGCCCGCTCCTCTGCTCGTCGGAGAAGTGGTCCGCCTGAGCCACTCTTCGCGCTGCTTTGTCGTCGAAGATCTCACCGCCGAACTTCCTCGCTGGGAAGCGGGAGATCTCCACCCCACCGGGCCCATTTTCGGACCGAAAACCCTGAGGCCCCAGGGTGAGCCCCTCGAACTCGAAGAACAGATCGTCTCTGAGCTCTTCGACGGCGATGAGGCAGCTCTCGCGCGCCTGTTCCGAGAAGCTCCCGGCACCCGCCGCGACTTGATCGCACGGCTCTCGGATCTCAAGATCTCCGAGAAAGCTCCCCGTCAGCTCGTGCTCGAGTTTGAGTTGCCCTCCGGCAGTTACGCCACCCAGCTCATTCGCGAATTCGTGCGGGGGCCGTTCCTTGAGGTCCAGCGAGCGCCACGGCCCGAGGCCTCGGACGCTCCTCCCCAAGGTTGAGAGCACCCCGAGGCTCGAGGGAGCTCCGCGACAGGCGGCCAGGCGTCAGATCCCCGCGCGCTCCGCGGCGCGCAGGATGGCTTGCATGAGTCGTTCCGCCCAGCGCTCTTGTCCTTCAGGCTCGGCGATCAAATCCTGGCGCACCTCGAGCTCGACGTAAGGCATCCCACGCTTCTGTGCGTGTTCGATGATGGAGTAATCCGTTTGGGGACTGGCGCGGTAGGGCTCGTTGTCGCCCACTACGAGGTCTCGGTCCGAGCGAAGCTCCTCGAGCAGCGGCGCCGCGAGCCTGGTGTCGTCATGATAAAGAACGCCCGCATGGAACCTGCGCCGCTCTCCATAGAGCACCGGCGTGAAGCTGTGCACCGAGACGAAACAATACGGCTTTCCGCCTCGGGCTTCGATCTCCTTGCGCACCCGGTCGTGGTAAGGCGAAAAGATTTCCCGAGCCCGCGCCGCGCGCTCCTCGGCTCTGAGAGCCTGATTCCCCGGCACATTCACTCCCCCCGTCGTCTCCGGGATCGAATCCTTCGCCTCGAGCGGCCGATTGCAGTCGATGACGAGGCGAGAGTAGTGCTGAAGGAAGAGCACAGCGTCGAGTTTCCTCGCGAGTCGGCGCGCGACGCCGGCCGCGCCAATGTCCCAGGCGATGTGCGCGTGCCGATCCTCTTCCGACAGTCCTAGATCACCCACAGATCGAGGCAGAGCCCGTCCAGCGTGGTCACAAACAAGAATGAACTTCGAACGCCCATGCTCATTTTCCACCGAGACAGGGGAAGGTTCGTCCGGGGCAAGCAGCGAATGGTTCATCTTGCGGGATCTTTTACCGCGCGCGCCGAGTCACGATAAGCCCACAGAACTTCTGGGGAGTTCTCCGCCTCGCCTGCGCTTTGTCAGCGCCCCGCCCTCAAACGGGCCGCTCTTTCGTCATTCCGAGCGCCGCCGTCCCCGCGCGGGCTTCGACGAAATCCCCATCGTCTCGTCACGGTTCGCGGACTAGAGTTGTCATTCAGCCAAAATGGGTTCCCGTACCAGCGCGCGGCGCATCTTCATCGCCCTGATCCTCATAGCGCTCGCCCTCGTCGCCACGGTGATCTCACCTTTCGGGGCCGCCTTCGTCTTCGCGACGGTGATCGCGGGGGCGCTAGCTCCTGTTCATAGGAAACTCACATCAAGGTTCGGCAACCGCCCCAACTTGAGCGCCTCGTTGCTCTGCGTCGGCGTGCTCTTGCTCCTGCTGTTGCCCCTCGGCGGACTCGCTGCCTTCATCATCACCGAGGGCATCAGGGCGGTGAAATTCGTCACCGAGACCCTCCAAGGAGAAGGAGTGAGCGCGCTGCTCGAGCGCCTCCCAGATTGGCTCGAAAAACTCGCGCGCCGCGGCCTGAGCACCTTCGCAACGGATCCGAACGATCTGAATGACGAGCTCAAGCGCCAGGCGGGAGAACACGGGCCGAAGGTCGCGCGCTTTTTCAGCGACGCGCTGGCAGCGACCGGAAAGGCCATTCTCCAAGGAACGATGACCCTGATCGCGCTCTTCTTCTTGCTGGTCGACGGCAAGCAATTTGTCGCTTGGATCGAGGACAATTCACCCTTGATGCGGGGGCAGGTCGGAGAACTTCTGTCCGAGTTTCGCAAGGTCTCGACCGCGGTCCTCGTTTCTTCCGTGGTGACCTCCGGTGTCCAGGCCCTCGCGGCCTTGATCGGTTACGCGATCGCCGGAGTGCCTCAGCCCTTCTTCTTCGCGCTCGTGACCTTCTTCATGGCGTTTGTCCCGGCCATCGGAGCGGGCAGCGTCTGCGTCACGGCTGCCCTCTTGCTGCTCGCCCTCGGCAAGACCTGGACCGCTCTGTTCTTGGCCGGCTGGGGCCTCATCGTCGTGGCCTTGGTCGACAACTGGGTGAAACCGCTGCTCGTGAAGCGTGATCTCCACATGCACGGAGGCATCGTGTTCTTCGCCTTGTTCGGCGGGATGACCGCGTTCGGCGCCGTCGGCCTCCTACTCGGTCCGCTGATCGTCACGTTCTTGCTCGCGCTCGTGCGCATCTACAAGCGCGATTTTGCAGCGAATGACGGCGCGGAACAGCCTCCCAGCGCCTTGGACGAGGGGGCCCAGCGTGCTCCTACCGATCCAGATCCCCAGGTCACACCTCAAAGGTCCTAGAGGCCCGCGCCCCAAGCGGCGCGGATGCCCACTCACATTTCACTCCAAAGTCGAT
This sequence comes from Sorangiineae bacterium NIC37A_2, assembly GCA_002085155.1. Taxonomy (GTDB): domain Bacteria; phylum Myxococcota_A; class Polyangia; order Polyangiales; family Polyangiaceae; genus NIC37A-2. The sequence continues at coordinate 114,650 of NASX01000007.1, read as the reverse complement.
GTTCGCGGGTCGATCCCTTGTGGCTATCGCACCCGAAGCACCGCTAAAATGGAGAGATGAGGAGGAGGACTTTCCCTGGGGGCAAATGGCTATGGCTCGCGCTCCCGCTCGAGATGAGTCTCGCGGCGGCGTGTTCGAATCAGGCGACGCCAGCTGACGAAGGTGAAACGGGCGGACGAGGCTCCGGCGCTCAAAGTGGCAGCGGCGGTCGGAATGGCGGCGGCGGACAGGGGCTCGCCGGAGACTCCGGTTCTTCGGGTTCAAGCTCAGGCGGACGCGCGGGCGCAGGCGGACGCACAGGCGCAGGCGGACGCACAGGCGCAGGCGGACGCACAGGCGGCGCTGGTGGGTCCATCGAAGTTCCGAGCGACGGCGAGGTGCGAGCCTTCCCGGGCGCGGAAGGATTCGCTGCGCGCATCAGCGGTGGGCGTGGCGGCAAGGTGATCAAGGTCACCAGTCTCGCCGCCTCGGGTCCCGGAACTCTCGCCGCAGCGCTGGGTCAGTCGGGGCCGCGCATCATCGTCTTCGAGGTGAGCGGGGTGATCGAAGCTGACCTCATCGAGATCCCCTATGGCGACGTCACCATTGCTGGCCAAACCGCGCCCGGAGCCGGAATCACGCTCAAGGGGCGCCTGTGGGCCGAATATGACGCAAGCGTCGAGAACATCATCATCCGTCATCTGCGGATTCGCCCCTCCTACGAGGGCAGCGCAGGCGATCAGTTCGACACCCTGCGCTTCAGCAAGAACCGGCGCGTCATGATCGACCATGTTTCGGCCAGCTTTGGTGTGGACGAGACAGTTGACCTCTACTCAGCCCAAGACGTCACCGTGCAGTGGAGCGTCATCGAGAGCTCCACAACCGAAGGCCACCCCGAAGGGGAGCACAACTACGGCCTCATCAACGGCCCCGACGGCAAGCGGGTTTCCATCCTGAAGACGGTCTTCGCCCACAACAAGAACCGCAATCCGGCGCTCGCCACAGGTCCGGCCGAGGTCGTCAATAACCTCGTCTACAACTGTCGCCACGGCTTCGTGCATCACAACCCGGCGGCCGGAAGCTTTCACTTCGTCGGGAACGTCTTCAAAGCGGGCCCCTCGAGTGAGCTCCTTCCCTTCTTCTTCGACGATGAAAACGGAGGCTCCGATCCGAACCTCCGCTATTATTTCTCCGACAACCGGGTGATCGGAAAACGGACGGCCTGTGAGGAAGGAGTCATCGATAACCCCTGGGCCCAGTGCGAGACCTACTCGTACGTCAATGAATCCCACCGGAGCGAGACCCCTTTCGATTTCGAGAGCGAAAGCGACCTCTACCGCGCACCCCTGCCGATCTCGAGCTCCAGCGCCTGGGACGAGGTGTTGGAGCGAGCGGGGGCCTATCCCCACGATGTGGTCTCGAAGCGGACCATTTTGGAGGCCCAAACCGGCCAGGGCTCCTGGGGCGCCCGGGAGCCGAATGACCTCATGGCCGGCCTCTCCCCCACGGCTCCGCCGAAGGACTCCGACGACGACGGGATGCCGGACGCTTGGGAAGAGGAGCACGGCCTGAATCCCGAAGAAGACGACTCCCGAGTGGTCCTTGACTCGGGCTACACCGCCATCGAGGAGTACATCAACGAGCTCGCCGCTCGGCTCGAACCCTAAGACCTGCCTCGGGCAGCCGCCTGGCTTTCAAGAAGGAGCTCACAAAGACGAATGGCCCCCGCAGAAGCGCTGCGAGGGCCATTCCTGCGTGACAGAACGGAGGGTGTTACGCCCGGGCGCGACGACGAGCCCAGACCAACCCCGCAAAGGCCAGGCCGAGCGCGAAGGGACCCACGGCGCGGAATCCGGTCTTCGGACCGACGCTGCAGCCGCCACCGCCGCCACCGCCGCTCGGGGCAGCACCACCGCCCACGCCCGCATCAGCGCCACCAACACCTGCGCCAACGTCACCACCGCCGGCGCCGGTCTCCGCGCCAGCGCCAAGACCACCTGCACCGACGACGTCACCACCCCCAGCGCCCGACGCGGCTCCAGCTCCGTCCGCTCCACCGGTTCCGCCCACAGGACCACTGTCCGCGGGGTACGCGGAGAAGACCTGCGTCATAGCGTGGTAAGCAGACTTCGGCTTCAGCTCGGAGTCGAAGAGGTGCGCGAAGTCGTACTCCGGGAAGGTGCTCGGAACCCAAGAATCGAGATCGCTGAGCCCCCACACGGTGAAGTGTGAGCAGTTCGGAGCGTCGATGCAGACCTGCAGCAGCTCCGCGTAGAACTTCGCCTGCATCTGCGCCTTGGCGTCGTCGAGAGGCTTGCCAATACGGAAGTCGCACTCGGTGATGTGAACTTCCACGCCGAGCTCCGCGTAGCGAGCCATGTTGTCCTTGATGGCCTGCATGTTCGGGACGCCGCTCGTCCCTCCCTCCGCCGTCACGTAGTAATGGCTCTGGAAGCCGACCGCGTCGACGGGGATGCCGCGGGTCTTCATGTCGGCGATGAGCTCGTAGACGCGGTCCGCCTTGGCGTTCCCCTTCTGCTCGATGTTGTAGTCGTTGTAGAGGAGTTTCGACGTCGGATTGGCCATCCGGGCCCGCTGGAAGGCGAGGTCGATGAAATCCGGTCCGATGCGGTCGTGCCAGATCGTCGGGCGGTAGCCCCAGACCTTCGGGCTGCTCGGATCAGCGGGGTCACTCGGCACCTGATCGATCGCCTCGTTCACCACGTCCCAGTAGGGGAGGCCCGGGAAAGCGGCCGAGACCTTGTCGATGTGGTCGTACATGATCTCGAGCATGGCCTCCCGGTCGAGCTCCGTGTCGTCGACGAGCCAGTTCGGGGCCTGGGTGTGCCAGATGAACGGGTGCCCGTGGAACTCGATGTTGTGCTCATCCGCCCAGGCCTTGAGCGCTTGCGTGTCGGTGAAGTCGTAAACACCCTTCGCCGGCTGGATGTTGGCCATCTTCATCGAGTTCGCGGGAGTGATCATGCTGAACTCGCCGGCGACGATGGCGTTGTGCTGGGGGTTCGTCAGAAAGATCGGCGTGTCCACCGCCGTGCCCATCTTCACGACCGACGTGTAGGCCTTGAGAGGATGACCGGTCATCGAAGGCGTGACGTAAGCGGGGACCTCCGGGGGATCGACCGGCTCGAACACGATGTCATCGAGACAGAGCTGCCCGACGTGACCGCCGACCTGGAACTGGAGCTGAGCCTCGGCGTCCTCGCGAATGTTCAGATACGTGAACGTAAAGGTCTGGGGCTCTGTCGTGACATTCAGCCGCTGAAGGATGTAGTCGGTGTACGGAGCGTCGCCGAGGCCCGTCTTGACGCGGATCTCGCGCGCCGTCGTCGCGGAGGCCGAAACGCTGAACCTGTAGTGTTGGTTCGCGACCAGGGGCACCTCGCTCAAACCGATGATCACGTGCCAGGGGTCCGTGCCTGCCTCGCCCTCAGCGACCGTTGAACACATACGCCCCTCGACGACCTCGAGGGTTTGCACTGCCTCCGCTCCTTCATCCGCGTGTCCCCACCAAGGTCCAATCTCTTCTCCTTCGAAAGTCCCGTTCGAGATCAGGTTCTGGGCGGAGGCGGGCGTCGCCACAGTGCACGCCGCGATAGGTAAGAGACGAAGGACATAGGGAAGAAACGACTTGGGCAGACGAGGGTTCATTGTTGGCTCCAGAAAGAGACCGGCGAGGCCGACCGAAAATGAGAGGATCGTGGACCGGGCGTATACCAGCTTCGCCAGGGGAGGAAAACTTCCCCTCCCATGGTGGCGCGATGACATCCGCCCCTTTTCCGCGTTCCGACTTTGGCGACCAAGTGTCCCCCAAGAAGGCCGTGCGCGCACAACTTCACCTGGAAGACAATTTTCGTGCGCTCCCGTAATGACCGATGGGGGCGAGCAGCAGGCACTCCGCTCGACGGCGCCCCGAGCGCTCTCCTTCGGCTCAGAGCGGCGTGGCGACGACTCACGGGCGAGCTCCCGATTCTCGCCCTGAGACGGAGCGGCCCGCTCTCCCGCTCCAGCGGGCGAAACGGCCACTCTGCCCGCCCCTCGGCAAAGTCTCCCCTTCGCGCATGCCCTCACAGCCATTTCCAGGCGAATGAGGGGGGAGCTGGCTGGCGCGCGGCCGAGTCCCGTCGACGGCACTTTCGAGGCCGACTCCGCTTCTCTCCTAACCCCACGCTTGGAGACCGGATTCGGCGACCGTCGCTCACATGCGTATAACGTATGCACCTAACGGCCGCCAAACGGCTGACGTTCCCCTTGGATTCCCCAGCAATAAATCTCTTCAACCTTCTCTCACATATCATTAACTCTCTACCGGAGGCAGCGCCTCGGGGACCTGTAAGGGGTGCCAAATCGGCGCCCGCTGTTTCCCTGAAGGCAGCGAGAACCCAGAGAACTCCTGCCAAGTGTGCCGGGCGAACCTCGATGACCAGGCGTGGACGGATCGTCCGAGCGGCGCGAGCTGTGAGGACGGTAGGTTCTGCACGAGCGGCGATACCTGCCAGGCAGGAAAGTGCCAGGCAGGGGCCAAAGATCCCTGCGACGACGGCGTCAGCTGTACCGGCGCCGAGACCTGCGACGAACAAGCCAATTCTTGTGGCGCCGGAGTCCCCACCTGCGGCAGCGGCGAGCTTTGCGATCCGATCGCCGACGTATGTGGGCTGACTTGTGACGGCTGCGCCATCGACGGCGTCTGCTATCCCGACGGAACCGCAAACCTGCGCAACGAATGCGAAGTTTGCTCCGTAGACCGCGATCCTTTCGCCTTCGTCTCCAATACCTCTCGGGCAGCTGGACCATGACCGCGGAATCGGCACAAGACGTGTTCGGCTTCGTGCGCCCGGTCACCGAGCCCGAGACCGGGAACGTCTACCAAGTGAAGGCTACGGAGGTGGAGAAACTGTAGCCCCTAGCTGCCGGCTCGCGTCGAGCGAGCCGGCGCTCACCAGAGAGAAAAAACGGAAAGTCGCGCACCTCACCGGTGCGCGACTTTGCTTTTATGGGAGCACGCACCTGTGCTCGGTCAACTCTCTTTGACGACCCCGCAGCCCATGGGCGTCCCCGAATCGCCCGACGGCTGCTCGGCTGAGCCTTTGTCGGTGGACTCGTGTATCACTAATGCTTTTCCAAGGAAGGACTTCGGGTCATCCTTCTTGAGATTCGCGCCTTCCACTGTAATAGCGAGGCGCCCTTTCCCGTTTTCTCCTACCTCGATGTTACCGAGATCTCCGAGGTGGCGCTGGCCCTGATCAGGCAGCGCGTGGTTGTGCCCGTCAGGCGCAAAATGGTCGCCCATGCTCTTGCCAGCGATGTCGGAGCAGTCCCCTTTCTCGTGGATGTGAATCCCTTTCGATCCAGGGGGCGCGTCTTCCACCTCGACCACGATCCGAACACCAGTGGCGGTCGCGGTGAGCTTCGCTTCTCCGTCGATCTCTTTGCCCTTGGCGGCGTCGATGTCGACCTCTGCCTTCCGGATTTCGTCTCGCTCTTTGTCTGTGTCAGGTTCGCCTTCTCGAACCCCGTCGCCCGCTCCCGGCGCCGATACGGCCGAACCGTCCACGGGCTCAGGCTTGTTCTTCTCACAAGCCAGACTCGTGATGGACAAAGCGCAAACGAGCGCTGGCAGGTATTTCGCACGTGCTGTCGTCATTTTGATAGTTCCCTCCATGAGTGAAACGCCGCCGGAGAGAGCCAAACTCAAGCCTGTCCGTGCGACGCACCGAGAGAAGCAACCATCGAGCCACTCGCTCCGTGCGCGAGAGAAGGCCTACAAACGCCGCGCGGCCCCGAATGGGGCCGCGCTCTTTCGTACAAAACTGACGCAGTGTGTGACAGTCTGCGCGGTAGGACCGTAGGATCCTCCGCGCGTTCTCCTCAGAACTGCGAGATGAACTGCCAGGCCTCTCCGGGTACCCAGCTCTTGCTCTGGCCGCTGTCCTTCTCAGTCGGGTTGTGATCGCCACCGTGTGCGCACCACCGGACCGGGTACCCCTCTTTACATCCTTGGTAGGACGTACAGATATGGGTTCCGCTGTTCTGCGCGGGCTCCGGGGGATTCTGGGACATGCACCCATTCAGCCCGACAAACTTGTCTCGGAGCTGACGGCCCGAGGAGATGGGCAGGACGGAGTCTCGGACGCCGTGCGCATGGAAATAAGCAACAGGTTTGTTCCCTCCTTCACACCCGCTGAGCTGCGCTCCCGCATAAAGTGCCACTCCCCGGAAAACGTCGGGGCGTGCGCAAGCGAGCGCGAAGGACATACCTCCGCCGAAGCTGAAGCCGGTCGCGAAGATGCGTTTGGTGTCGATGCAGAGATCGTTCTGGAACAGCTCAAGCATCGCATCCGTGAACTGCACGTCGCGGCCATTGGGGTTCGGCCAGCCGTTGCCCACACCCTCTGGAGCGACGAAGATCGTACTTCCCTGAGCAAGGTCCCAGAGCCCGTAGAAGGGGTCTTCCGTCGAACCGTCGTTGCCTCCTTCTGCGACCTGCGTAGCGTTCCCGTCCCGCCAGTGATAGGCCATGATGAGACGATAGGGCTTATTGTTATCGTAGTTGTCCGGAACGCGCAGGATGTACTCGCGGTTCTGCCCGCCGCTCATGATGTTATGACGACCGTTCATGAGGGTACGCATCTTGCCGCAGCCCGCGCTCCTTGCTTCGTCGGGTCCGCCGCCGCCGGTACCAGTGCCACCCGTTCCCTCATCACCGCCCGTGCCGCCTCCGCCGACTCCAAGGTCACCTCCGCCGGCGCCGACCGCTCCCCCGGAGCTCGATCCACCGGTGGCCAGAGCCCCGCCGCTGGAAAGCGCACCACCTGCGGCTGCGCCCCCCACTCCGACCGGAGCGCCCCCTGCTCCGACGGGCGCTCCGCCGGCTCCGACGGGTGCGCCCCCCGCCGCCTGACCTCCTGCGCCCACCGCGCCGCCTGTCGGGACGCCATCGGACGTCCCGCCCGTGCCCGCGTCTCCGAGACCATCAGCGCCCTCGGAGCTGCACGCGCTGAGCGCACCCAAGACCACGAGAATCTTCACCGCATTGCGGTAGCTGCGGAGACTATTCGCTTCCCTCTGAAACATCGCCATTCCTTCTTCACCTTCCTCACAAGTTCGTGACCCGCGTCGCGATCGACCCCGAACAGCCAGCCCTCCCGCCGGTGAAAAACGGCGTTTTCTTCGGCGGGAAGCGGAGACGCTCGAGCGACCCGGCACCGAGCCGGTAACCCCTGTAAGCGCTCACAAAGGGGGACATTTTTGTCCCCCCTTCAGACTTCTTCTCAAAATCTGCCGCGGACAGCGCTACCAATGCTGCCTTGAATAGAACTTTCCAGAGCGGGGAGGTTCACTCTCTCCTTACCAATTTTCCGCGCGCCGCTTACGAACTTCCGCGCGGGCCGGCCCGCGCCGATCGACGCCCCCCTGGCGTTCGACAAGGGCCCCGCGTTCGACAGGCCGCCCGTCGGCATGACCGCGCGTCCGGCGACTCGTTTCGTTTCCTCGAGTCAGGCGGGCTCGACGCAGCCGAGTCGCTTCTCCCTGAGAGCTCTCTACGCGAGAACTTCGCTCAAAGGCTCGACGTTCTCTGAAGCCGCAAAACCGCTCGAGTCCACTCCGCACACCTCGAGGAAACTCTTGAGGAGCCGAGTGTTGTTGAAGGCTGGGAGCTTCAGATACTCGCCCTGCCGGAGCCTCCCGCCAGCGCTACCGGCGATGATGACAGGGAGATTCTGGAAGCTGCCGGTCGGTCCCACAGCCACGTCCGTCGTCCACATCGCAAAGGCGCTGTCCAGCAGATTCCCTTGGGGGGTCGAGAGCAGCCGCCAGTGATCCAAGAGAGTCTTGAACGTCCCCATCCGGACGCGATCGATCTTCGCGTGCATCTCTGCGGCGCCCACGATGGGCTCGCCGCTAAAGCCGTCCGAGCGAACCCGATGACTGATGAAATGGAACCGCTCCAGCTTCTCACCATCGATAATGTAGAAGGTACCGTCGCCGCCCCCGTCCCCCCACTGCAGCGTGGCGGCGCGCGTCATGTTGCAGGAAAAAGCCACCCCCACGAGCTGCATCTGGAGGCGGACCACGTCCTCGATGTACCCCTTCGGCCCAATGGTGAGGATCTCATCCAGCGAGAGATTCTTTTCACTACAGCCCATCCGCTCCGTCGAGACTTCGATGTCCCGAATGACGCTCAAGTGGAGCTCGAGGCGCTGTCGGTCCGCAGAGCTCAGCCGCGGATCGCTGAGTAGGCCCTGTAGGTCTTCCCTCACGAGATCGTTGACGCTCTTCCTTCGGCGCGCAAGCTCAAGGGCCATGGCGCTCTCCGCTCCAGTGCCGTCTAAGAGCCCCGCCAGCTCGAGGTAGACTTTCTTCGGATCGGGCTCGGCTATGACGAGCTCTCCGGCGCTGCGGAAGGAGAGCTTGTCATCGACGTAGCCACTCTTCATGCCTGCGTACGTGTTCAACGGAACTCCGCCCGCGTGCTCAGCGATGACCCAGTCGACGGATGGTCCCTTGCTCGTAGCTTTGATCGAAGTTCCCTCACAAGGGAGGCCTGTTAGGCACATCGTGTGCCCTTCAGCGTGCGTATCTCCTCTCGCAGCGTCGGGGTACCTCATGCCACTAACAATGAGGAGTTGATCAGCATAGTCAGCGAGCAGCCCCGTGCAGCGCTCAGCACTGTCCGCGAGCATCTTCTCTTTCGTCAGCGGCCCCGGCTCCGTGGGCCAGAACCGCTCGGGCTCGTCTCCGTACTTCTGAACGACACCGTTCGCCCCACAGATAAAAAACGCAAAGCGAGGATCCTCGTTCTGAGCAAACGCGGAGCGCTCAGGGACACTCTCCAAGAATGGCAAGAGGAGGCCTGTCGTTCCGGCCCCACGCAGGAGAGCGCGTCGAGATACCTTCTTCTTGGGCACTGTTTTCATGAGACCACCGCTCCCTCCCGGACAATACATGCGCTCGAGACGGGCGCCTGTCCCGACGGACCTAGCCTAGGGGTATCACGAGCGCCCCTTGGCGCCAATGAGGTCTTTGCGAGGGAGCTCATGGGCCCAACGTCCTATCTGTATGATCTGGATGGGGTTCCGCCGCTCGGACGCGCTCCCCATGAAGGGCTCACAACAAATTTCCTTTACCACACGATTCTTGCATCCCAGCGAGGCGGAGGCTGCCCCGCGAAAGGGCGACACTTAGCCTGACGCGACACGGAGCGTGTCGCATTTTTCCTTTCCCCCGAAGGAGCTTTCTCGAAAAGAAATAGCTATGCTCGGCTTTGTTCGGGTCTCGAGGGGGCTGAAGCAGGAGGCAGACAAGAGCATGCGCGCGATAACCGGCACCAAGTGTATTCAATGCCTACTCTGTCTGGGTCTCTCGCTCTTCGGCCTCGGCTGCGGCCTCACCGATCGTGATAGAGAGGACAGTGGTGTTGGCGGATCCGCGGGCGACTCCGGTGACACGGACGAGTCGAAAGGCTCCGGCGGCAAGGGTGGAGAGACATCGGGCTCGGGCGGTGCGGGGACTATTGATCCCGAAGACATCCAAATCACCGGAACGCCCCTCTTCACCGGGTTCGTCCGACTCACGCATCTGCAATGGCAAAACAGCATCCAGGCCATCTTCGAGCTGCCCTCACTTCCCTCTGATTTACCTCCCTTCTCCTACGACGTCCCCGTCAGCACATTCACGAACAACGAGAAGTCTCTTCTGGTGGACGAGCGAGCTTGGACGGAGCACCTCGCCGCCGCCTCCGTGATCGCAGAGCGGGTCGCCATGGACGCATTAGCGCTCGAACGACTCGGAGGTGTGGAAGATCCGGTACAGTTCATCCGCAAAGTCGGCAAGCGCGCCTTCCGCCGGGAGCTGACCGAACCAGAGGTCGCGCGTTTCTCGGCCCTCTGGGCGGAAGGAATCGAGATCGCTGACCAGACAAGTCTCGGAAGCGACGCCGCGGATGGTGCCCGCATTTTCATCGAAGCCCTGCTCACTTCGCCCCACTTCCTCTATCGCATCGAGCTGACCCCCGAGGGCGAACGGCTCAGCGGACTCGAGCTCGCCACACGGCTCTCCCTTCTTCTCATCGACACAACACCGAGTGATGCCTTGCTTGAGAAAGCTGCGAGCGGGGGGCTCGACACGAACGAGGGTCTGCTCGAGGCCGCCGCGGAGCTCCTCGAACAGTCGAGAGCGAGCGAGACGCTCGCGCGCTTTTACTCCGAGCTCTTTGAGCTCCGCCGTTATCCGAACCTCGAGAGTCCTCTTTTCCCCGGCTCCGCAGAGGAATTCAAACAAAGCCTCCTCACTGCTGACGAGCTCTTGTTCGCTCACCTGGTCGAGCAGCAGGGCGGACTTCGTGACCTCCTGACGACGCCCCTCGCGATCGTCGACCCCATCACGGCGCCCCTTTACGGCGTCGATCCCCCGAGTCAGGGCTTCGTTCCGGTCGAGCTCCCCGAACGCCCCGGCATCCTGACGCGCCTCGGATTTTTGACCGCCCGCTCCCTACCGACCGAGCCCAGCCCCGTCCATCGAGGCAGCTTCATCGTGGGCTCACTCTTGTGCCGCGTGCTCGAAGTGCCAGCCAGTGGGATTCCGACGATCCCCGAGATGCGAATGCCCGGGCAGACGATGCGCGATTGGCTGACAGAGGCCACGGCGGATGCGCCCTGCGCCGAATGCCACGCCGAACACATCCATCCCCTCGGCTTCGCATTTGAGAATTACGACGCGCTCGGCCGCCTGCGCACGACAGACAACGGCTCTCCTGTCGATACGAGCGGAAGTTATCGCTTCTCGGGAGAAGAGAAGACATTCTCAGGAGCCGCCGAGCTCGCCACCTTGCTCGCAGAGGATCAGCGAGCTCACGCTTGTTTCAGCGCGCACCTCGCCGAGTTCGTACTCGCTCGTGATCTGGACAGCGCCGATCGCTCGGGGCTCGACGGCACAATCGCCACCAGCCACGAGGACAGTGCCTCCCTCAAAGAGCTCACCCTCGAACTGATTCAGAGCCCCCTCTTCACGAGCGCCCGCTGAAACGGACCTTCGGTGTAAACATTGCGCGTGGGTGGACCGGCCATTCGTCCAGTCCCTCGCGCAGAACCGATCACATCGTTCGCTCGGGCAGTGAGCGATTGATGGGTACCGCTTCCATAGCGCTCACACAGCCTTCGCCCCCCGGCTCCCCTGAAGCCATGGCACCGGTTCCCAGTTGCAGGGGAGAAAAAGTTCCCCTGCTGGCCGGAATTCCCCCGGTTACGGTACGGGGGCTATGTCGGCCGCAAGCTTACCTGTCACACATCGCGATCTGTTCCGGCCCGCCGTCCGCAGGGTCACGCCGGCTTCGCTCTGTGTTGCGCTTGGACTTGTTGCCGCCTGTTCAAGTGACGGTGGGTCTTTGCCTGGCGGAACAGGAGGAGAAGCCAATCCGAGCGCTGGGGGCGCGGCGAACCCGGGTGCCGGGGGCGCGCCCAGCGGCGGCCAAAGTGACGTGGGTGGGTCGCCCGCAGCCGGCGGCGCTCTCACCGGTGGAACATCCGGAGCCGCGGGAGGAAGTGAGAGTTCAGGAGGGGCGAGCGCGGGAGCCTCGAGCGGTGGCGCCGACGCTGCCGGAGGAAGCGTCGGCGATGGTGGAACAGCGTCCGGCGGAGCGGACGGCAGTGGCGGCGTGGATGGTTCGGGCGGTCAGACCCAGGAGCCCACGACCCCTGGCTGTGGCAAGGCCTTCCCGACGCCTCCCCCGAAGAACCAACAGCAAGAGCTCCAGATCCAAGGGGACACTCGTTACTACCTCCTCGACGTGCCCCAGGGAGCGGACAACAAGACGCCCCTCATGCTGATTTTTGGTCTGCACGGCTACGACATGAACAACATCGCCGTCGTCGATCGCTTCAACTTCACGCAGCGCTCGGGCGGCAAGGCCATCACTGTCTGGCCCCAGGGCGAAGGGCCCCATCCGGGCAACACCTCCCATTGGGGCGACAACGTGCTGTTGTCGACTTGGTCGGCGAACGCGAAGAACTACGAGTTCCTCGAGACCATCATCAACGAACTTGGCGACAAGTACTGCATCGACCGTACGCGCATCTTCATCGCCGGCTTCAGTATGGGCGGCTTCTTCACAAACCAGATCGCCTGCGACCGAAGTGACTGGTTCCGGGCCTTTGCTCCGGTCGCCGGTGGCGGTCCGAATGGCTGCGCGAACAACTCCGTCAAGAGCGCGATCATGCTCCAGCACGGCACGCAGGATAATATCGTCGCGATCTCAAGCGGCGAGAGCAGCCGCGACTTCTGGGTTGGCAAGAACGGTTGCAGTTCCAGCTCGACGAAGTCGCTGAACAACTGCTCGTTCTATGACGGCTGCGCCGAGGAGAAGCCCGTCGCCTGGTGCACTGGCAATTACGACCACTACATTCCTGACGAAGTCGCCGGCAATATTTGGTCATTTTTCAGCAGCTTCTGAGCTTCTTCTCCCCCGCCGCAAAGTCACCCCGGACCCTCACATCGGCCTGAGCTCGGGCGAGCCTTCGAGCTGGTCCACCGCCTCGCAAAGGCCCCCGCGGAAGGGCATTCGAGCGGGCGCGTCGCGAACGGGCGGCGCGCACCCGCTCCTGCCGGGGGGCTCACTTTGAAAGAAGTTTCCCCCACCAGGAAGAACTTGAGTTACACTCGAGTTGTCTCTCAACCGAAAGGGGGTGCAGGATGGCAAAAGGTCAGGAGAAGAAGGGCAATAACAATCGCCCGAAATTGAGCATCAAGGAGAAGCAGGACAAAAAGCGCGAGAAGAAGGCTGCGAAGGCCTGACGCGCAAAGCCTGACGAGGCTCGAGGGGACGGCCAAGGGCCCTCCCCTCGGAGTCGTCTCCGCCCGTCAGAGCCCCCGACATCACGCGGGTTCTATCGACCTCGGGCGGAGCGACTCTCAGCCCTCCTTTTCCAAAGCCGCCTTTGTGAACGTTCACATTTTTATCATGGGAACCTCACAAGGTCCCTGAAATCGGCTGCGAACTTTCGGCCGGCCTCAGTTCCTCTCGACGGACAGGAGAGAAACGAGAGCGCGCCCAGCACTTCGGCAGGCCTCGAGCTCAAGGGAGAAGACGAGCTGAGTGCCGAGCTCTTCCTCTGGGTCGACGATGATCTGCGTGAGGCGCCAGGAGTCCTTCGTCTCTTCGATCGTGAGATAACGAGGGCTGCGCGCCGCAGGATCGACGACAATGTTCCCGTACTCCTCGAAGTAGGGCGCAAAGGCCGCTTCGAGCCCAGCTTCATCCCAAGGGGGCTCGTGGGGCGAAGGATGCAAAAACTGAAGCGCTCCTGAGTAATCGCGACGCGCGATCCTTTGCACAAAGCGCCAAACCTCGTTCCGAACGAGAGCGGTGAAGGCTCTCCGATCCCGCGTGACGTCGAACTCCGTCGGCTCCGGCTCTTCGGGCCGGACCAGCACCGCCAGAGGATCCTGAAGCCGCGTCCACTCCTCGAGTAGGCTCGCGTCGACGGAGCGTACCTCTGCCCCGAGCCACTCGATCAAGTCCACGAGCTCCTCCGTCTTGGCCGACTCGGGCAAGCTCCGCTCGAGGGCTCGGTAGACCTCCGACAAGTACCGAAGCAGAACCCCTTCTGCGCGGTCCAAGCCGTACTCTTTCACGTAGCCGTTGAAGGCGAGCCCCTGCTCATACATGTCCCGCACCACCGACTTCGGAGAAATTTCGTAGCTGAGGGCCCAGGGGTGTTGCCTGGAGAAGGCCTCAAAAGTGCCCTCAAGGAAATCGAGCTCCGGAGGCATGAGGTGCGTCACCTTTTCAAGCTCCTCCATGCGCTCCTCGTACTCGACCCCCGCCTGTTTGAGCTCGGCCAGGCGCCGAGCCTTGAGCACGTCCATCTGCCGGAGCAAGACGAGCCCTGGATTCTCGGTAGTCGCCTCGATCAAGCTCACCACGAGCAGCGGGTACTCTCGCTCGGTCTTCTCCAGCGTCTCTACGACCTCGAGCACATAGAGCGAGAGCGCCTGGTGGAGCGAGAACTCTGCGCCAAAGTCGCGGGCGACGCGGAGCTGCTTGTCCTTCATTTCAAGGACCCCCGAGCGCCCGAGCGCACGGAACAGAGAGAGCGCCTTCTTCCTGAGGACGCGCTTCTTCGCCGGTGGCTCGTGGCTGTCGGCGAGCAGCGCTTTCATCGCTCGGCAGCCTCCTTGGGGCCGGCCGAGCACCGCGAGCATCATGCCAACACTCACGTCGAAGCTTGACGTCAAAGGCTCGCAGGGCGCGGACTTGAGCGTCTCCAAGGTCTTTTCATCCCAGGGGACGTAACCTCGCTCCGGAGGTTTCTTCAGGTGCAGCTTGCGCTGTTTTTTGGGATCTCCCGCGGCTTTGCGCTTGAGCGCAAGGTTTTCGATCACGTGCTCGGGCGCCTGGACGACCACCGTGCCCCGGTCGTCGAAGCCGCGCCGCCCGGCCCGTCCCGCGATCTGGAGGAAGTCCCGGACGGACAAGAGCTTCGTCTTGTCACCATCGTATTTGCAGAGCTGGGTGAAAAGGACCGTGCGCAGGGGGATGTTGACGCCCACGCCGAGGGTGTCGGTGCCGACGACGACCTTGAGCAGTCCCTTTTGCGCTAAGCGTTCGATGAGCCTTCGGTAACGAGGCAAGAGGCCCGCGTGGTGAACCCCGATGCCGTGGGGAATGAAGCGAGCGAGCACCTTGCCAAAGGGACTCTCGAAGCGCTCATAAGCGATCTCTTCCTTGAGCTCCTTTTTCTGATCTTTGGTGAGGAGATCCAAACTCGTCAGGCTCTGAGCCTGTTCGATGGCCGCGCGCTGGGAGAAGTGGACGATATAGATGGGCGCGCGGCCTTCCTTGACGAGATCTTGGACCGTATCCTGGAGCGGAGTCTCGACGTAACGAAACTCGAGCGGCACGGGGCGCTCGTGACCGATCACCGTCGCGGTCTCCCGCCCGGTGATACGGGTGGCAGCCCGAGCGAAGGGCTCCGGATCGCCGATGGTCGCGCTCATCAGGAGGAAACGCGCCTGGGGTAGGGTGAGCAAAGGAACCTGCCAAGCCACCCCGCGCTCCCGATCGGCGTAGTAATGGAACTCGTCCATCACGACCCACTCGACGTCGGCGTCTTCGCCTTCCCGGAGGGCCAAGTTCGACAAGATCTCCGCTGTGCAACAGATGACCAGCGCATCGCGATTCACCGTGGCGTCGCCGGTCATGAGTCCGACGTTCTGGGGCCCGAACAGGCGACACAGGTCGAAGAACTTTTCCGTCACCAGCGCCTTGATCGGCGCCGTGTAATAGGCGCGCTCATCCCGCGCCAAAGAGGCGAAACAGGCGGCCGCACCGACCAGGCTCTTCCCGGAGCCGGTCGGGGTGTTCAAGACGACGTTCTTGCCCTCACAGACCGCCAGGATAGCTTCCTCCTGGGCTGGGTAGAGTTCGAGACCGATGCTCGCGACGTAGCCGAGCAGCTTCTCCAGAAGCCACTCCGAGGTGACCTCACTCGGGGAGATAGAGTCGAAGTCGAGCTCGAGAGGCCCGCGCGGGCGGGAAGGAACATCCTCTCGAGGGAGGCTAGGAGGAGAGGTCATAGGGCCTTTTCGCATCTCGCGGGAACGGCCGAGGCAGCTCTCGTCGAGGCGGAACTCCTACGCAAGCCCGTGCTCGCTGCCAAGGGTTGACCACCCGGAGGGGCGCGCGGCCTAGACCGGTCGTGTTCGAGCCCTCTTCACGCAGCGGTTTTCGTCGCCGTTCGCCGCAAAAACCAGGACAGGAGCCCTCCCGCGCCCAGGCTCACCGCGACCCAGGTGAACTCTTCCGCGGAGGCCTCGGTCAAGATCCAGAGGCTCATCAAGACACCGAGCCCCGGCAAGAGGAGCCCCCCGGGCGGCCGGTACTTTTCCCCACCGGGGGCCCTCTGGAGATGCGCCACGGCCAAACAAGTCGCTAAGTATTGGACCGCAATCGTCACGTTCGACATGCCGATCAGCGCGCGATAGTCGAAGGCGGAAACGAAGAGGAGCGCGAGCCCGGCCGTAAGTAAAATGGCGCGGCTCGGTGAGTGGTAGCGAGGATGGAGCGCGGCGAGCCCCGCCGGGAGGTGGCCTCCTCGAGAGAGAGCGTAGAGATAGCGAGGGGTCCCAAGGGCCGTACCCGCCACGAAACCCCAGGTCGAGATGACGCCTCCGAGGGCTACCCAGAAACCCCATCTCGGACTCTGCGCGGCGACGGCGTCCGCAAGCGGCGTATCCGTGACGGCAGAGAGCCCCCCGTAGCCGCGCACCAGCACAAACTGCACGAGCATGTAGAGCACCGTGGCGGCGAGCAAGGAGCCGAGGACCCCGATGGGCACGTCGCGCTCGGGCTTCTGACTTTCTCCCGCTGGCACGCCGACCACCTCAAACCCCTGCACAGCAAACACCGCCATGAAGACAGCCGCTGAGGTTCCTCCGAGCGGCGGAGGTGACGCCAAGACGCTCTCTTCGGGACCAGCCGCGCCGCCCAGAACAAGAAGAACCAAGGCCAAGATCGCAAACTTCACGACCGTAAATGAGTTCACAGTGAACGCGCCCGGGCGAGCGCCGAGGTAGTTCAAGCCGGAGAAAAAGACGATGCCCGCTGTCGCCGCTCCCATCAAGAGCCCGGGGCTCGCCGCTCCGGGAAAGAGGCGCACCAAAGAGGCAGCCGCCGCCGCGGACACCGCTGCGAAAGAGAGCACCCCCGTCGCAAAGGCCATAAATCCGACGACAAAGGCCGGAGCACTTCCGAACGCCTCTCGCGTGTACAGGTAGGGCCCTCCCGTCTGATCGTGATTCCTCGCGGCGACCGAATAACACCAAGCCACAGGCACCAGCCCGAGCCCCGCGAACATAAACGCGAGGGGTGACAGCGGCCCCATCTCGCGAAACAGATCGTCAGGCAAAAGGAAAATTCCCGACCCGACAATCGCGTTCAGCCCGAGACACAGGACATCAAAGAGACGCAAGGAGCGTTTCATGAAAGGTCCCCCTCCGTCGCCGTCCTGCCCCTCAAGAGGCCGAGAGCACCCGCTTCAAATAGCGCCCGGTCGCGGACTTCGCGATTTTCGCGACCTGTTCCGGTGTGCCCGCGCCGATGATCTGGCCGCCTCCCGGTCCGCCCTCGGGACCAAGATCGATGATCCAGTCTGCGGTCTTGATGACGTCGAGATTGTGCTCGATGACGACGATGGTGTTGCCCGCATTCACGAGGCGCTGGAGCACGTCGAGCAATTTCTCGACGTCCGCGAAGTGAAGCCCTGTGGTGGGTTCGTCGAGAATGTAGAGAGTGTCGCCGGTGGCTCGCTTCGAGAGCTCGCGCGCGAGCTTGATGCGCTGGGCTTCGCCGCCCGAGAGCGTCGGCGAAGGTTGTCCAAGCTGCAGATAACCAACACCAACTTCCTCGAGCAGCCGAAGCGGCTCGGCGATCGACGGATGAGGAGCGAAGAGCTCCCGCGCTTCACTGATCGTAAGATCTAAGACGTCCGCGATGCTCTTGTCGCGATAACGCACCTCGAGGGTCGCCGCGTTGAAGCGCTTACCCTGGCAGTCGTCGCAGGTGACATACACGTCCGCGAGGAAGTGCATTTCGACCTTCTTGACGCCATCGCCCTCGCAGGCTTCGCAGCGTCCGCCAGCGACATTGAAGGAGAAACGTCCCGGAGAGTAGCCGCGAGCCCTCGCGTCAGGGTGCTCCGCGAACAGCTTGCGGATCTCGTCAAAGACCTTGATGTAGGTAGCGGGATTGGAGCGCGGCGTGCGGCCGATCGGCTGTTGATCGATGTCGATCACCTTGTTGATCGCCTCGAGCCCTTCGATGCCATCGTGCGCGCCCACCCGCACGTCGCTGCCGTGAAGGTGCCGCGCGAGGGAAGGATAGAGGATGTCGTTGATGAGGGTGCTCTTGCCCGCGCCCGAGACTCCCGTCACGGCTGTCATCACGCCGAGCGGGATCTCAACGGTCACA
Source organism: Sorangiineae bacterium NIC37A_2 (assembly GCA_002085155.1). Lineage (GTDB taxonomy): Bacteria > Myxococcota_A > Polyangia > Polyangiales > Polyangiaceae > NIC37A-2. The sequence continues at coordinate 96,688 of NASX01000007.1, read as the reverse complement.
TCCTTCAGGTTGTTCTCCCGCGCGCCGCGAAGGACAATTTTTCCCTTGGCCTTTCGCCGCTCCTTCGGGACGTGGACCTTGCGCCGCCCCGAGAGAAAGTCCGCCGTGAGGCTCTTTTTCGCCTGAACGAGCTTCGAGGGCGGCCCAGAGAAGACGACCTGACCGCCATGACGCCCCGCGCCCGGACCAAAATCGATCACATGATCGGCGGCGCGGATCGTGTCTTCGTCATGCTCAACGACGACGACGGTGTTGCCGATATCGCGCATACGCGTCAGCGTCTCGATCAAGCGCTCGTTGTCGCGCTGGTGGAGACCGATGCTCGGCTCATCGAGGACATAGGTGACGCCGGTGAGCTCCGAGCCCACCTGACTCGCCAGGCGAATTCGCTGCGCTTCGCCGCCGGAGAGGGACGGCCCTGCCCGGTCCAGAGAAAGATACCCAAGCCCCACGCGATCGAGGAACCCGAGTCGCGCTTCGACCTCCTTGAGGACCTCGGTCGCGATCACCTTGTGGCTTCCGGTGAGCTTGAGCTCCCGAAAGAAGGTCCAGGCGTCCCGCACCGTGAGCCGCGAAACGTCAACGATCGACGCGCCCTGGATCTTCACAAACGCGCTCTCTTTGCGTAGGCGCGAGCCTCCACAAGCTCGGCACGGCGCGCTGCCCATGAACGCCGCGTAATACCTCCGCGCGTTCTCGCTCTTCGTCTCCGCCAGCCCGCGCACCATGCGTGGGATCACTCCCTCGTACCGCACGTGCATGGTNCCTCCGCCGGACTGCCCCTTCCATTGCACCTTGTAGCGCCTGTCCCCGGTCCCGTAGAGGATGAGGTCGCGGGTCTTCTGGGGCAGCTTGCGGAAGGGTTTGTCGAGCGGGATCTTGAGCTGGCGCAGGATCTGGAGGCGCATCCCGCTGCCCCAGCCCGTGTCTTTCTCGGAGACATCGCTTCCCCAAGGCACAATTGCGCCCTCGTCGATCGAAAGGTCTGGGTTCGGGATGACGAGATCAGGATCGATCGCCGTCTTGATGCCAAGCCCGCCGCACTCGGGGCACATGCCCTGAGGATTGTTGAAGGAGAAGCTCTGAGGAGTGAGCTCAGGGTAGGAAATTCCGCAGCAAGCGGCGGCGCGGGAATAGAGGACGTCTTTGTCGGAGGAGAACTCGATGAGCTCACCGCGCCCGACCTCGAGCGCTTTTTCGACAGATTCGGTGACGCGGGCGAGGGTCGCCTGACCGATCACCAGACGGTCGATGACCACGTCGACGAAGTGCTTCTTTCTCTTGTCGAGGGCCTCGAGTCCTTCGCTCTCGACGATCTCGCCGTCCACGCGCAACCGAACCCATCCCTTCTGGCGCGCTTCGAGGAGGAGCTCCCGGTGCTCGCCTTTGCGATTCTTGAGCAGCGGGGCAAGCAGAATGACCTTCGTCCCCTTCGGACGAGACACGATCTGCTGAGCGATCTGTTCTGCGCTCTGGCCTTTGACGCGCTTTCCGCATTCGGTGCAGTACTGCTCGCCGACGCGCGCGTAGAGGACCCTCAGATAGTCGGCGATTTCCGTGATGGTGCCGACGGTCGAGCGCGGGTTCGAGCCCGCCGTCTTCTGCTCGATAGAAATCGTCGGCGAAAGGCCGCGCATCGCGTCGAACTTGGGCTTATCGAGCCGGCCCAAGAACTGCCGAGCGTACGCGGAGAGGCTCTCGACGTAGCGCCTCTGTCCCTCGGCGTAGAGGGTATCGAACGCGAGCGAGGATTTTCCTGAGCCCGAAACGCCCGTCAAAACGACGAGCTTCTTTTTCGGAATCTTCACCTCGACAGACTTCAGGTTGTGCTCACGAGCCCCAGTGATCCAAATGTGGTCGAGTTCCATGCCGCCGCCGGACGCTGACACAAGCCTCGACCAGAATCGAGAGGAGCGTAGGCTAAGCGCGAGTTGCCAAGTCTACCTCCCCTCTCGGGCGCCGCTGCCCCGCCGACCTCTCCAGCCGAGCTGCTCGAACGAGCGAGCCGACTGGCAGGATGCACGATCGCGGAGCTCGCGGCGGAGCTCGGCGTTCCCCGAGAGCAGGTGCCTCACTCGCAGCTCCACGCCAAAGGTTTCGTCGGCGCGCTCATCGAGAAGCTCCTCGGCGCCAGCGCGACCTCCAAAGCGCTCCCGGATTTCCCCGAGCTCGGCATCGAGCTGAAAACGATCCCGGTGCGCCCTGACGGCCGCCCCCGAGAATCGACCTTCGTTTGTACTATTGAGCTCGCCGACATCGCCGACTCCGAGTGGGAGACGAGCCGCGTGCGCAACAAGCTCGCAGAAGTCCTCTGGGTCCCGATCGAAGCCGATCCCAGGACGATTCTCCCAGAGCGCCGCGTCGGCACTCCCTTCCTCTGGAAGCTCGAAGGGGCCTGGGAAAAGACCCTCCGGGCAGACTGGGAAGAGCTCGCTTCCCTCGTCGGCCGCGGCCAGACGGAGCTCATCACCGCCCATCTCGGCGTCGCCCTCCAGGTCCGCCCCAAAGCGCGGGACGCAAGCGCAAGAAGGCGCGCCTTCGACGAAGACGGCGTCGCTTACCGCGAGCTTCCTCGCGGCTTTTACCTGCGGAGCAGCTTCACCGAAGCCATCATCGCTCAGCAATTCGGGCGGAGGACTCGGGCGGAGACGAGCGCTCGTCGAACGCGGAACGGGTAGAGCTCGGAGGAACCTTCGGCACCGCCACGTGGAGATGGTCCCGGTGATCCCAGTTGTAGTCGGGCGTCAGGACCTCTTCGAAGAGACCGCTCGCCTTGAATGTGCAGGCGAGAGTGTTGAGCACCGGGCCCTTTCTGTCACAGCCGTTCCCCTTGCGAAACGCTTTGTCGACCGAATGTCGCTGGCTCCCGACCCAGATTTCGTGAATGTCGATCGCGAGACCAAAGGCGTGATGACTCAGGCGTCCTTTGCGGGTCGTCCGATACACATAGGCTCCCGAGAAGCGAGCCTTGGTGATGCCGAGCGAGCGGAACTCTCCGCCGAGCTCCACGAGGGCGACCGCCAAGCGACAGTCCATGTCGAGCTTGCGCCCGTGATTCGAGAAAAACTCAACCCCAGCGAGCTTCCCCTCAACCCGCACCGGTGTCTCGACTCCCTTGAGTGACGGGAGCTCCTGAAACTCGACGCCGAGCCCCCGAAGGCGCGTCAGGCAGTCGCCGGAGGGCGCCCTCCGTGCCACCGGCGTCCGCTGCGCTTCGGGCTCCCGGGGAGGGGCAGCCCGGGCGATGACGGTCGACGATTCCTCCTGGCCCCAAGGGCGATAGCCGCTCTCCACCCAGGGCGGGGGCGCTTTCGCCGCCTGGGGCGGCGTGACGCCACAAGCGAGCAGCGAAAGGCAAAGGCAAAGGGAACCCCCAAGGGACAGTCGACCGAGGAGCGAAATCACAAGACTGCCCCGAATCTGCCTCGCGAAGGCCCCTTGGGAAAAGAAATCGGCGCCCTCGACCGATCGGGAAAGGCGTGCGAGCTTCCCCTCGACAACGGTGAGACGCAGCACACGGAGAAGAGATTTCATCAGCGAGCCCCCCTCGACCGAAGCCCGAAGGCCGAGCCCCCCGCTCTGCCGGCTCCCCGGCGCGGCCCTCGGAGCACTCTTCCTCCTGACTGCCTGCGATCGGGGAGCCAAGCAGGAAGCTCTCCCGGGCGCCGTAGAAGTCCCCCCAGCCGAGCCGCCCCGCGCCTCCCTGGAGGTTCCCCGGCCCTCGCCTGAGTCGAAAGGAACCGCGCAAAGCGCCACCGAAGCTCCCCCCGATGCCCCGAAGCGGCAGGACGGGCCCGCTCCGCCCGATGCGGCGGGACGTCGCCTGTTCGCTAAGTCCCGCAACGTGTGGATCCGCTCTGAGCCTTCCTATCGTGCTCAGTGGATCGGCGCGCTCGCCTGGGGGAACGCTGTTCGATTGCGTTCCGAAGAGCCGAAGAGTGGTCCCGGCTGCGCGGGCCCTTGGGCCCCCGTCGAACCTCGCGGCTGGGTGTGCATTGATGGAGAGCGAGCGACCTTCGACGAAGACGATCCCGTCTATCAGAAGATCCTTCCCTACCGCGCGCGCGTCGAGTCCCCCTGGCCGCATCGCTACGCGGTCACGACCAAAGACGTCCGCCGCTTCGAGTCCCTCGAACATGCGCGCCCTTTCCTCGAAGCACGCAGAGGACGTGACGCTGCGCTCACAGGTACGCTCGCTCCCGAGCTCCCCCCACTCCCGAAAGGACTCAGCGAGCGCCGCGACCGCATCGTCGCGCGCTCGGCCTTTGCTTACGCCGATCAGGGTGACGCCTTCGGGATCGGTCTCCTTCTCGCGGGAGATTTGAGCTGGGTCCCTCGCGGAGATGTGACGCTTGTGCCTCCGAGCGAATTCCAAGGCGTCGAGCTCGTGGGCGAAAAGAGGCTCCCGATCGCCTTCTTCCGTCGTGACGAGACGCCCGCCTATCGACGCCTAGCCCCAGGCGAGTTCGAGCGCGCCCCGCACACGTTCCCTCGTCACGGCCACGTGCTGCTCGACGAGCCTCCCGAGAGCGTCGGGCGCACTCGCTACTACCGCGTCACGGGGAGCGACCTTTGGGTGAGTCATCGTGAGGCGGTCATCGCTGAGCCCGAGTTCCCCCAAAAGGGACCGGGGGTCGATCGCGACACCACCGTCGAGATCAGCATTCTCGGCGGCTGGCTCGTCGCGTTCCGAAAAGATCGCCCCGTCTACGTGACGATGATCTCGGCGGGCCGCGGCGGAGGACCTGTCCCCGGACGAGAGCTCGTGTCCACAGCGAGCACTCCCGTGGGCCGCTTCGAGATCAGCTCGAAGCTCAAGACCGCCACCATGGAGTCCTCAGGGGGCCCGATCATTCACGGCGACGTCCCCTGGACCCAAAACTTCTCTGGCCCCCACGCGATCCACACGGCCTACTGGCACGACGATTTCGGTGACTTGAAAAGCGCCGGTTGCGTGAACGTTTCACCGAAAGACGGCAAGTGGCTCTTCGAGTTCACCGAGCCTCAAGTCCCTGAAAATTGGCACGCGGTCAGGTACCTGTCTCGCTACGGTGGAACGACACGGGTCATCTTGCACGAGTGACCAATGGAGCCTAATCCCGAGGCATGAGTGTGAGCCCGCTCGCTGGAAAGCCGGCACCCCGATCCATCCTCGAGAATATTCCCCGCCTCATCAGCGCTTATTATTCTATCACACCTGACCTTGACGATCCGACCCAGCTCGTCAGCTTTGGCACATCAGGACACCGGGGCAGCTCGCTCGACGGCCGCTTCAACGAAGCGCACATCCTGGCCGTCGCTCAGGCCATCTGTGAGTACCGCGCGCAGAAGGGGATCACCGGGCCCCTCTTCCTTGGCATCGACACCCACGCTCTCAGCGAGCCGGCCGCGATCTCCACCCTCGAAGTGCTCGCGGCCCAGGGCGTGTTGACCCGCGTCGCCAAGGACCAAAACTACACCCCGACCCCCGCCGTCTCCTTCGCGATCCTCGAGTACAACCGCGGTCGGACCACGGGCCTCGCCGACGGCATCGTGATCACCCCGAGCCATAACCCTCCTCGAGACGGCGGCATCAAGTACAACCCTCCCCACGGTGGCCCCGCAGGCAGTGACATCACCGGCGTCATCCAGGCCCGCGCCAATGAGCTCCTTCGCGAGGGCTACGAAAAGATTCGCCGGCTTCCGATCACCCGCGCGCGCGCCGCAGCAACGACCGAGGAGTACGATTTTGTCACTCCCTACGTCGAAGCTCTCCCGGAGATCATCGACCTCGACGTGATCCGCGAAAAAGGCCTCAAGATCGGCGCCGATCCGCTCGGCGGCGCCGGAGTCCACTATTGGCAGCCGATCGCCGAACGCCACCGCCTGAGCATCGAGGTGATCAGCACGACCGTCGATCCGACTTTTTCGTTCATGCACGTCGACGGCGACGGCAAGATCCGCATGGACTGCTCCTCGCGCTACGCGATGGCTGGGCTCATCGCCCTCAAAGATCGCTACGACATCGCCTTCGGCAACGATACGGATTTCGATCGGCACGGCATCGTCACGAGGAGCCGCGGCCTTCTGAACCCGAACCACTATCTCGCCGCTTGCGTCTCCTACCTCTTCCAAAACCGTCCCGGCTTCGGAAACGCCGGCGTCGGTAAGACCGCTGTCTCGAGCAGCATGCTCGACCGGGTGACAGAATCGCTCGGCCGCCGTTTGGTCGAGGTACCCGTAGGCTTCAAGTATTTCGTCGACGGGCTCTCCGACGGGAGCATCGGCTTCGGTGGCGAGGAGAGCGCAGGCGCTTCCTTTTTGCGCCGCGACGGCCGCTCCTGGTCCACGGACAAAGACGGCATCATCTTGGCGCTGCTCGCCGCGGAGATGACCGCCCGCACCGGGAAAGACCCCGGAGAGCTCTACGGTGAGCTCGAGGCGCGCTTCGGTTCGCCGCACTACGCCCGCATCGACGCCCCCGCGACCCCAGAACAGAAAAAGCGCCTCGGACGCCTCTCCCCCGAGCAGGTCCAAGCCACTCAGCTCGCTGGCGAACCCATCGTAGCGAAACTGACGGCAGCGCCCGGGAACGGCGAGAGCCTCGGCGGACTCAAGGTTGTCACCGGCAGCGGATGGTTCGCAGCACGGCCGAGCGGGACCGAAGACGTCTACAAGATCTACGCCGAGTCCTTCGTGAGCGAAGCGCACCTCGCCCAGATTCAAGAGGAAGCGAAGCAGGTCGTCGCAAACGCCCTCGGCTGAGGCTCAAAAAGAAAAAGGCGCGCTCCCCGAGGAACGCGCCCTTTCACTGAGCCATGCGCGCCCCCCGCTTGGGAGGAGCGCGCTCTGCGCTCACTTTTCGATGTTCTGGAAGGTCACCTCAGCGCCCTTCTTCATTCCCGACTCGATCTTGCCCCGGAACATCGCGAGCATCCCGCTCGCGCTCATCTTCATGGACTGAGTCACCTTGGTCTTCCCGTCCGGAAGCTTCGTGACGGTGAACTTGGTGAAGCCCGTGTCGAACGCGGGTGCGTGCTCGCGGTTCGTCGCCTTCACTAGCTCGTCGATGACCGCCTGGTCCCGTTCGTCGAGCTGCTTCGTCGTCATGACGAAGGTCCCGTCTGCGTTCTTCGTGACCTGGACGAAGCTGAAGTACTTCACCTGCTTCATCGTGGTCGACACATGGCTCCAGGTGTACCAGCTGGTCGGGGTCTTCTTCTCCTTGAGCATGGTGAACTCAACGAGGTCGGGCCCATAGTACTTACAGCCCTTCTCACAGGTGTTGCCGTAAGCGGTGAGGACGCTGAGCACGTGCTCCGGTGACTTCTGGGTCACGTGGGACGCCGAATAGGTAAAGTCAGCGGCTGCCCAGGCCAGCGCCGGAACCAAGAGGAAAGCGAAGATCACGGACCAAGCGGACGTTCGAAGCGAGTGCAACATGGGAGCCTTGGGGGGGTGAACGCATCTCATAGCCCGAGATGCCGAGGAAAGAGAGGGGCAAGGGAGAACCCGGGGGATGGGTAAGGAGCGAGCAAAAGATCCTTACGGCGTGAAACAGCCCAACCTTCCCTGGGCATATTTGCCCATTTCGCCGTCACCGGAAGGAAAAAACGCGCGCATTTTTCCAGACTCAGACTCTGGCTTATGCTGAACCTTTGTGACCGCAACTGATTCCCCGAATTCATCGCCCCGGAGCTTCGTGTCGAGCGAAGTGCGCGGCCTGGTCGGTGTCGTCCGACTGGTTCGTCCGGAACGAAGAAATGCCCTCGACCGGGGCACCGCCGTTGAGCTTACGCGAGCGCTCGAGGAGCACCTCCGAAGCGACGCGATCTCCGCCGTGGCGCTCTTGGGGAGCTCGGGGACCTTTTGCGCGGGGGGCGATCTGACCACGCTGGAAGAGGCGGCCAAAACGGATCCCGTCGGCACCCTTGAAGATTTCCATAGGCTGATTCTGACGATCGCTCGCGCCGACAAGCCGATTCTCGCCGCCCTCTGTGGAGCGGCCGCTGGTTTCGGCGCCGACTTGGCATTGGCCACCGATCTGCGCATCGCGAGTGAGAGCGCGTTCCTTCAAGAATCCTTCATCCACGTCGGGCTGCTCTCGGACGGCGGCGGAACGTTATTCCTTCGTGAGCTCATCGGTCCCGCTCGCGCGTTCTCGCTTCTTGCGCTCGGACAAAGGGTCGCTGCTGCCGAGCTCTTTCAGCTCGGCATCGTCGAGCGGGTCGTGCCCGAAGATCGGCTCGAAGAGGAGGCGCTCACCCTCGCCGCCACCTTGGGACAACGCGCACCTCTCGCCATGGGCGCCTTGAAGCGGACGCTGTTTGGTCCCCGGCGCGCCGCGCTCGAGGAAGAGCTCCGGCGCGTTCGGGAAGAACAGATCCGGCTGCTTGAAAGTGACGACTTCAACGAGGGAGTCAGGGCCTTCCTCGAAAAACGGAAGCCTAACTTTTCTGGTCGTTAGCGAGCTCGGCCCGGAGCTCGGCGAGCTCATCGGCGAAGCCGCCCGACAAGATCGGGAACCGGCACCAGGTCTTCGGATCAAGGCTCAGATCATCGAGGTGGAAGCTCGGCGCATAACGCTCCCGCTTCCATTGATTGCGGGCGAAGAGCTGAAAAAATCGCTCCATCCACCCAAAGAGCACGAGGCGATCGTACGCCGGGAAATGGACGCTGAGCTCCTCGAGGACGTGGCGGGGGCCTCTGCGCGCCTGAACGAAGAGGCGTTCGATCGTGTCGAGCACCTCGTAGGGCATGATGTCTTTCTCATCCGTCTGAGCGAACTCCGGGGGACGAAGCTCCGCGGTCGGCGCCTGAGCATTGATGAAGCGAAGAGAACGCACGGGGCCGAGTCCTTCGAGGCCGACCTGCTCAGCCCAAACCAGGAATTTCCGGATGAAGTGTTTGTCGACGCCGGCGATGGGCGCGAGGCCGCCCGCTGTGTCGCCGTCCATCGTCGCGTAGCCCACCGCGGCCTCTGAGCGGTTGCTCGTCGAAAGGAGCAGCGCCGAACGCACGTTCGCCAGCGTCCAGGCTGACGGCGCGCGAACGCGCGCCTGGAGGTTCTGCAGAGTCACGTCATCTCCAGGCCAGCTGAGCTCCCGACCGAGCGCAGAGGCGGCCACGCGTCGGTACTCTCGGAACAGGCCGTCGACGTCGACCTCATGGTGGGTCGCGCTGAGCTCTCGGGCCACCTCCGCGGCAGCTTGTCGCGTGACCGGCCCCGAGTTCTCCGTCGCCTGGTAGATCGTGGTGAGCAGGCGCTGAATGAGCTCCTCCTCGTCCTTCGCCTCTGAGTGTCCAAAGAGGGCTCTTACTTTCTCGAGACCGAGCTCTAAGACCGCGAGCCTCACCATGTAGCGGACCAGAAGCGCACAAACGGCCGAGTCGGCGCCGCCGCTCAGGGAGACGACAAAACCGCGACTCCTCGACTTGCGGCCGTAGTCGAAGAGCCCGAGAGCGATCGCGGAAGCGAGCTCCTGCTCCTTTTCAAGTCGCGGCGCGTCCGGCGCGAGGCCTTGGGCCGCGTCCGAAATAGGTCCGAGCTCTCCGGCGAAGGAGAGCTCGGACCGCACCACTCGGCGCAGCTTCGCCTTCTCTCCCTTCGGCGAGAGCTCAAGATCGCATGCGAGAACTTGTACTTCTGAGAAAGAGAAGCGCCGAGCTTTGCGGAGCAGGCGTCCCCCTTGAGCCACCAGCGCATCGCCATCGTAAATGCTGCGCCCCGCCTCATTGCCCACCAGGTTCGCGTACACGTAGGCGCATTCGAAATCTGCGCTGCCGGTGAGCACCAGCTCCTCCCGCAGGCGCTCTTTGCCGAAGGCAAAATGGCTCGCGGAGGGGTTCAGGATCAGGTCGACGCCCGCTCGGAACAGCTCGCGACCCGGCCGCTCCGGCACCCAAGCGTCCTCACAGATCTCAAACCCAAAACGTAGCCCCGAGATCTCAAAAACGAGATCCCCCGCTGGAACCGTACCGAGCGTCTCCCCCAGATCCACTTCTCGGTCGAGCCCTTCGGGCCAAGGACGAAACCAGCGAGGCTCGTAGTGGAGACCGTCTTGGGCGAGGTGACGCTTGCAAGCGAAGCCGAGCAAACGCCCGTCACACAACACCGCAGAGGCATTATAGGTCCCACCAGAAACGTGGATCGGAAGCCCCAATGCCACAACAAGACCTCGCGTTTCCGGCGCGATCGCCTCGAGGACCCGGAGGCTCCGTTCGAGAGTCTCCGGCCAAAAGAAGGCGTCCTCGGCGCCGTAGCCCGAGATGCAGAGCTCGGGGAAACAGAGGATCTGCGCCCCTTCCCTCCGCGCGTCATGCAGAGCCCGGAGCAGGCGCGCTTGGTTGCCCGACCAGTCGAGGGGCGTCTGATTCAGACGGACGGCAGCGACACGCAGCTTCAAGAGACCTCGAGCTGATCGAACTTGGCGGCGAGAATGAAGTCACTCTCGGTCAGACCATCGACCTTGTGCGTCCAGATCCGAGCGACCACCTTCCCCCAGCTGAGCACGAGCTCCGGGTGATGACCTTCGGATTCTGAGACTTGTCCCGCCCGATTCACGAAGGCGAGCGCACCCTTGAAATCAGGAAAGGAGAACTCCTTCTCCAGATGGTGTTCGTCGATGATCGACCAGCCGCGGAGCTCAGCGAGCAGCTCCCGGCTCTTCTCGAGCTCCATGGGCGGGACCCCACCCATACAAGGCACACAAGTCTTGTTCGCCAGCGCTTCTGCCACGTCTACCTCCTTGAGCGAGTCGGTCGCCCTCGAGGAGGGCGCCCTGCTCCACTTTTCGGGAGGGTAGTTCGGGGCGCGGAAGGACGCACGTCCCGGGGCGCAGGTTCTTGAAAGGATGACAGCGCGCCCGTCCCCTTTCGCAAGGCCTCGAGTAGATTTGTGAAGTCCGCAGGTGGATCGACCTGATAGCGCAGGCGCTGCCCTCCGGTTGGGTGGTCGAACTCGAGGGTCTCGGCGTGAAGCATCACGCGGGGGGCTGCGAGCAAGGGGCCCTGATACCCCTTCGAATAGACCCGCTCCCCGAGCAAAGGGTGCCCCGCCTCGGCCAGGTGGATGCGAATCTGGTGAGTCCGGCCCGTCTCCAAGCGACACTCAACGAGGCTCGCTCCTTGCAGCTCTTCGAGGGGCGTCACGTGTGTTACCGAAGCGCGGCCGAGCGTCTTGTTGTCCGTCGAGCCGCGCAGACCGTCGCCCCGATCCCGCACGATGTGGCTCGAGATGGTCCTGGGGCGCGGGAAGCCGTGCGCGAGGGCCAGATAACGCCGTCCAGTGGTCCGGAAACGGAACTGGTTTTTCAGATGGTCTTTGGCGGGAGGCGTCCGAGCAAAGACCAAAATGCCGGTGGTCTCTTTGTCGAGACGGTGCACAACATAAAGAGGACGCCCGCCGAGCTGGCCTCGGAGCAACTGGACGAGGGTGTCTTTTTCCTGAGCGTCGTAGGGCTCCGTCGAAACGAAGGCCGGTTTGACGACGACCACCACCTGGCTGTCCTGAAACAGGATCGGAATCGCTCGAGGATCGACGGCGCGCTCCTCGCGCCGCCTGAGTCCATTTTCGTTGAACTCGACGACGGAACCGGCTGCGAGGGGAAAGGTCGTGGTTCGCTCGACGTGCCCGTCGACGGACACGCAGCCGCGTTCGATCCAAGCGCGCACCTTGCTCCACGGGGGCGCGCCTTTGACCATCCGCAGGTAGCGGTCGAGGAGCAAGCCTGCCCCCTCCGGGGGCACTTCAAAACGCTCGGTCGCCACCTGCTCGGTGCCTCTCAGCGGCCTCGCTTCGGGGGATTCTTCGCGTCGGCCTTACCGTCGCCTGCTTTGAGCCCGCCGCCGAAACGCTCAGCCAACAGGTCGCCGAGGCTCCCCATGCCGGAGCTGCGCGAGCCCTGATTTCCCGCGAACTCGCGGTAGTTCTTCTGTTCCTCGACGTGAGCAACTTGTTTGACGCTGAAGCGCATTTTCCCGGTCGCCGGGTCGCGGTGCACGAGCGTCACGCGAAGCTCGGTGCCCACGGGGAAGGCGCGCTTGTGATCGGCACCCGGAGGGAGATCGAGCTCCCGCGCCGGAACCAGACCATCGCCATGTTTTGTCGAGACCAAAATCCCGCTCACCACGTGACCGACCACCTTCGCGTCCAAGACAGTATCGTTCGGCGGAGCCTCGGGCGCAGCAGCCGGCGACGCAAGAGCCTTGATCGACAGACGAATCGTCGGTCCCCGCTCATTCGCCTCGTTCGAGAGCACCTTGGCCTCGACGCGCTCCCCCAGAGAAACGACGTCTTCCGCCATCTGGACGCGCCCGTGAGCGAGCTCAGAAATGTGCACAAATCCGTCGATCCCGCCGAGATCGACGACGATGCCGTGTTTGCCGATTTGGCGCACGGTGCCAGAGACCACCGAACCGACGGTGAGCTTGTCGAGCATGTCGGCCTGCGCCGCTTTGCGCTGAGCTTCGAGGAGCGCCTTCCGGGACACGACCACGTTCCGTCCGCCCTCGCGCACCTCGGTGACCTTGAACTCGAGGCTCTGCCCGACCCAAACCTCCGGCTCGTTCACATAGCTCAAATCGATCTGCGAAATCGGACAGAAGGCGCGAATGCCACCGACGTCCACGGAAAAGCCGCCCTTCACTGCGGCGGTGACGGTGCCGACGACGGGCGTCCCGGAGCTGCGAGCGAGCTCGATGTTCGCCGTGGAGATCGAGCCGCCGCCCCGACCGAGGGCCAGCGTGAGCTCGGGTGCGTCGGAGCGCGCGTTCTTCACCAGCGCGCGCAAGCGATCGCCGATCTTCACCTCACGGTCACCGAGCTCCATCCGATCGAGCGTTGCGTCAGCGCCGAGACCGATGTCGAGGATGACGAGACCTCCGCTCAGCTCGAGCACCACACCTTCCACCTCCTGCCCGGGCTCCAAGCGGGGTCGGCGGCCCTTTTCGCGGCCGGCCGTAGGATTCTCGAACAGGGAGGCGAAATCACCTTTCGTGGTCATGGGGGCGGGAGCATATGAGCTCGCGGCCCCGCGGCAATGTCGAATTCGGCGGGTCGCACCCGGCTCACTCCGCGCTGCGAAAACCTGGGTCTTTTAGGCTGGGCGGGGGGAGGCTCGACTCGCCGGGCAGGCAACCGACCTGACTTACGGTGATCGCGGTCATGTGCACGATAGCGTCGACGGTCGCATTTTGCTGCAGGACGCTGACCGGTTGGCGTACGCCGAGCAAGATCGGTCCGACCACCTCTGCGCCTCCCGCGGCCGCCAGGAGCTTATAAGCGGCGTTTCCGGCGTCGAGATTCGGGAAGATGAGTACGTTGGCGGGGCCTTCCAGCGTGCTCCAAGGGTAATTTTCGCGGTCCTTCGGTTCGAGCGCGACGTTCGCCTGCATTTCGCCGTCGATCATGAGCCCGGGACGCAGGGATTTCACCATCTTGGTAGCTTCGGCGACCTTGCGCGACTCGGGATGCGGCGCATCGCCAAAGTTCGAGAAGGAGAGCATCGCTACCCGCGGCACGATGCCGAAACCCTGGACCCGCTCTGCGGCCAAGATCGCGATCTCCGCGAGGGCCTCGGCGTCGGGATCGATGTTGATGGTCGTATCGGCCAAAAACGTGACGCTCTTCTTGGTGACGACCATATACATACCGCAGGCGTACTTCACGTCCGAGCGGACACCGATGATACGCAGGGCGGGACGAATGGTCGCGGGATAGTCTTGTGTCGCGCCCGCCACGACTCCGTCCACGTCTCCTTGCCGGAGCATCATCATCGCGTAGCTCGTGCGGAAGTTCTTGAGCTCCCTGAGCGCGCCGTGAAAAGTGAGTCCTTTTCGATGCCGGAGCTCGTGATAGCGCGCCGCATACTTCGGGAGCTCTTCGCTCTTGCGCGGCTCAATCAGCGAAATTCCGGAGAGCGAAACGCCGGCTTCGTGGGCCGCTGCCTCAATCTCAGCGCGATCTCCGAGCAATACTGGGAACGCGATGCCCGCGTCGAGCACGCGCCGCGCGGCGCGGATGATGTTGCCGTGGTCGCCCTCGGGGTACACGATGCGCTTCGGCTGCGAGCGGGCAAAAGCCGTCACGTTCCAGAGCACACGCCGCGCTGGCGAGAGCTTACGATAGAGAGCGTCGCGGTAGGCGTCGATGTCGATCCGATCTCGCGCCATGCCGCTCTGGATCGCAGCTTCGGCTACGGCCGGAGCGACCCAATGCAAGACGCGGCTGTCGAAGGGTTTCGGGATGATGTACTCCGGACCGAAAGTCAGGCTCTGCCGACCGTAGGCTCGGAGCACGTCGTCGGGGACGTCCTGTCTGGCGAGCTCCGCAAGAGCGCGCGCGGCCGCGACCTTCATCTCCTCGCTCACGCCGCGCGCTCGCACATCGAGCGCACCCCTAAAAATATAGGGGAAGCCGAGGACATTGTTCACCTGATTCGGAAAGTCGCTGCGCCCCGTGGCAATGATGGCGTCGGGTCGGGCCTTCTGGGCTCGCTCGTAGCTGATCTCGGGATCGGGATTCGCGAGCGCGAAGATGATGGGCCGGGCGTTCATCGACTCGAGCATGGCTTCATCGACGAGTCCTCCCGCGGAGAGGCCGATCAACACATCCGCACCTCGAATGGCTTCGCGCAGCGTGCGCCTCGGATCGCTCTTCGGTCGCGCGAAGGCAGCGCGGAACTCGTCGAGGTCAGGTCGGTCCATGTGAATGACCCCGCCGACGTCGACCATCGTAATGTTCTCCCGGGGTACCCCCAACTGCACCCACATGGCCATGCAGGAGGTCGCCGCGGCTCCAGCGCCGATGCAGGTGATCGCGACCTTCGTAATGTCTTTGCCGAGCAGCTCACAGGCGTTCAAAAAGGCCGCCGCGGAGATGATGGCGGTGCCATGTTGGTCGTCGTGAAAGACCGGGATGCTCATGCGGCGCCTGAGCTCCCGCTCGACGATGAAACATTCAGGGGCGCGGATGTCCTCGAGGTTGATACCGCCAAACGTCGGCTCAAGGCTGGCGACGATCTCAATGAGCCGATGCGGATCTTTCTCATCGATCTCGATGTCGAAGACGTCGATGTCCGCAAAGCGCTTGAAGAGGACTCCCTTTCCCTCCATGACGGGCTTGGCCGCGCGAGGCCCGATATCCCCGAGCCCCAGCACCGCGGTGCCGTTGCTGATGACGCCGACGAGATTGCGCCGCGCGGTATAGGTATCGACGAGATCTGGCTCGCGGACGATCTCACGACAGGGCTCCGCGACCCCGGGCGAATAGGCCAAAGAGAGGTCGAGCTGCGAGGCGACCGGTTTGGTCCAGACGACCTCGATTTTTCCAGGCCTCCCCTCCTTGTGATACCGAAGAGCGTCTTCTTTCGTCGACATGCGCGATCAGCCTACGCTCCCTCGGGCGGGAGTGAATCGCAAAAAGTGAGCGCTGCGCCGCGGGGTCCCATCGTCCTGTGCGCGCCCTGCCGCTTCGGGCTATGAAAAGCCCCCGCGCCGCCCTCCCCTCAAGGAGCCCGCCGCGTCCCATCGCTCTCCACGCGGAAATGACCAACCCCAGTCCCGACGACCACGACGCCGCGCTCTCCGCTCACCTGCTTCGGATCGCGCTCCGAGAAGTCCAAAAAACCTATGTGGCGCTGAACGCTTCGCTCTTTGACGGTCGTCTCCGCATGCCGCTCCTTGAATGGAGCCGAGGGAGCAAACACCTCGGACTCTGGAGCGGAGGCACCCGGACCCTGTCGCTGAATGAGTCCCTGCTCCGGGGACCCTGGGGGGTGCTCGTGGAAGTGCTCAAGCACGAAATGGCCCATCAGTTCGTGGGTGAAGTCCTCGGACACCGGGACGCCCCGCCTCACGGCAGCCTGTTTCAAGAAGTCTGCCTCGCCCGCGGGATCGATCCCCGAGCGACAGGGGTACCTCACGCGAGCGCGGGCCAGGATGGCTCCGAGACGTCAAGGGTGCTCGAGAGAGTCCGGCGGCTTTTGGCATTAGCCACAAGTGAGAATCAAAACGAGGCCGAGGCCGCCATGAGCGCCGCCCGAAAGCTCATGCTCAAGCATAATCTGACCGACGCGGCTCAGAAGAGCTCCCCTTACTCCTTTCGGCACCTGGGGACTCCGACGGGCAGGCGCAAAGCTTGGCAACGGGCCCTCGCCAACATCCTCTCCGAGTTCTTTTTCGTCGATATCATCATCGTCCCCGCCTTTCGTCCCCTCGAAGGCAAGAGCGGCAGCGTGCTCGAGGCCTGCGGCACTGAGAGCAACCTCGAGGTCGCAAGTTATGTGCACGATTTCCTCGAATCCGCAGCAGAAGCGGCCTGGCGCGACCACAAGCGCAGAGAAAGACTCTCTGGCAATCGCGATCGAGAGAGTTATTTGCTCGGCGTCATGACCGGATTTCGGGACAAGCTCGCCCGCGAGAACAAGGCCCTCAAGGGTGAGGGCTTGATCTGGCTCGGCGATCCGGAGCTCGGCCGTTACCTGCGGAGGCGCCACCCCCACATTCGGCGAGTCGGTGGGCGGAGCCGGACCGACGAGGCGGCTTACTCACGGGGGCGCGAGGCGGGAGAGCGGCTCGTACTGCGTCGCGGGATGTCCGAGGGGCCCAGCGGAAAGTCGCCGCGACTGCTCACGAGCTAGGGGATTTTTTCTGGTAGAGGGCGCCCCTACGGAGTTGTGCTATAGCTCCCCGTTGGTGAGCCCGAACGAGCCCTCCGCGCATGCGACTTCGCTCGGCTTCAACGTCGGGGACATCGTCAGCGAGCGTTACCAGATCCGCCGCCTGATTGGGCGCGGGGGCATGGGCGTCGTGTACGAGGCCGAACACGTCCACATGAAGAAGCGCGTCGCGCTCAAGGTGCTGCACACGCAGCACACCCTCGACGCCGACCTTGTGCAGAGATTCGAGCGGGAGGCGGTCCTGCTCGGACGCCTCGACCACCCCGGAGTCGTCACAGCGAGCGACTTCGGCCAGCTGCCGAGCGGCGCCTTTTTCCTGGTCCTCGAGTACGTCGACGGAGAGCGCCTGGCCCAGGTCATCAAGCGCACAGGCCCCATGCCTCCGAGCCGCGCCTTCCGCATCGCGGTCCAGATCAATGCCGCATTGGTCGCTGCCCACAGCGCCGGCATCGTGCATCGCGATCTCAAGCCCGACAACGTGATGCTGGTCGCGACGGACGATGATGATGACTTCGTCAAGGTTCTCGATTTCGGCATCGCGAAGATCGCAGGAGACGCGGCCGAGAGTCGCCCGGGCATCACACGGGCAGGAACCGTCTTCGGAACTCCCGAGTACATGGCCCCGGAGCAAGCGCGCGGGGACATCGTCGACTATCGAGCAGACCTCTATGCGCTCGGCATGATCCTCTATGAGATGCTCACGGGAACGAGCGCTTTCCGAAACTCGGACATGGTCGCGGTCCTCACGGCCCAGATGATGGACACGCCGAAGCCACTGCCAGACACGGTTCCAGCTGAGCTCGCGGCGCTCACGATGAAGCTCCTCGAAAAATCCCCGGAAGATCGCCCGGACAGCGCTGTCACCCTGGCCGCAGCCTTCGCGGCCGTCGCGCACAGCTCGGGCTTCGAGCTTCCGACTCCGCGCACCAGCGCCGGCACACGGCTTGACCTCGCTGGCGTCCTGGCTGCATCGAGGACCCTGCCCACGGTGACCGAGCAGGGCGCCTCGCGCATCAATCAGCTCCGGGAGCTGTCTTTGCGCCCGGTGGCCTTTCCGGGCTCAAGACGAAAGCTTCCGCTGTTCGTCCCCGTGCTCGCCCTCCTCGGTGGACTCGCCCTCGGCGCGTCGCTCACCCTCCTTGGGACGCGAGCGAGCCCGAAGAAGAAGGAGCCCTCGGTCGTCCCTACCACGCGGCCCACCGACGACCCGACCCTGCTCACCCGGGCGGAGCTCGGCGATCGCGAGGCTCTCACGTCACTCCGGAGACTGACAGAGCGCGATTTGAGTCGATCGGAGCGCTCGGAGGATGACCTCACCCGGGCCCAGGGGAACCTCGTCGCGGCCCGCCGCTTCTTGGCCCTCGGGCGCGGCTTCAGCGTCATTCGCCATTATCCCGCCGCGCTCGAGTTCTACTCCAAGGCGGTCAAGCTCGACTCACAGGTCGCCACGAACCCCGATCTCATCGCGAGCGTGCGTCTGATGCTCGAACAACGGGAGACCGTCGACGACGCTCTCACCTTCGCGCGCACCTACCTCGGCGAGGTGGGCGCGGATTTGATCTACGATGTCTGGCGCGACAACCTCGGCCAGCCCAACATGACGCCCGTCGTGGCCAAGGCGCAGCGCCTGGTGCGTCACAAAGATCTCTCGAAACAAGCGAGCCGAGAGCTCGCCGTCGCCCTCGACCTCGAACGAGCTCAGTATTGCGGCGACTTCCGCGACATTTTGCCGCGTGCGGTGACGGACGCTGACGAACGCAGCCTCCCGAAGCTCCGGGTGCTCGCGGAAAAGAGCGGCTGCGGTCCGACTGGGCGCGACGATTGTTTCGTTTGCCTCCGAAAGCCCGACGTTCCCCTCGAAGAGGCCATCCGCCGCGCCGAAGGGCGCAAAGCGCCCGCTTACACGCTCTCCACCAAAGACGGTGGCGAGGCCCCTGAATAAGTCAGGGGGACCGCACGAGAGCCTCCTCAGTAGCGGGGGACGCTCTGATCGATCTCGAGGGACCAAGCGTCAATGCCGCCGGCCAGGTTCGAGACGTCCCGAAACCCCTTCTGGAGATAGTGTTCCGCCGCGCGCTGGCTGCGATGGCCGTGATGGCACTGAAAGACGAGGGGCGTCTCACGAGGCAGCGCCTCGAGCTCAGCCTGCAGGGCCTCGTCGAGCAGACGTCCGCCTTCGATGCGCGCAGTCTGAAACTCTCGCTCGGTCCTCACGTCGACGAGCACGAAAGGCGCCTTTTCGTCCATGAGTCGCTTGAGTCCGGCGGGCGACAGTTGCTTGACCCGAGGGGGCTCGTTCGGATTCTGGACCTTAAAGGCGGCACCTTCTTTGGTCATGACGTAATCGATGAAGAGGCCGTCGGCGCGACCAGCACTCAGTCGATCGAGAGCGAGCGGAACCCCGCTGACCTCCAGCTGGATCGCCCCCTTCGGAGCAGGTCCGACCGAGAGGCCCGCCTGATACTGACGATCGATCTCGATCAGCACCACATCGCCCGGCTCCGTGAGAAACCCGGACAGGGCCTCGGTGGCGGCAGGGGAGAGGGTGATCTGAGGAATGGTCTCCGCCGGGCGCTCGAGACCGAGGGTCTCGAACAGAGAGCCGTCCTCGAAGCTCTGCAGAATGAGATCGGTGCCGCCGACGAACTTGCCCCGCACGTAGAGCTGGGGAATCGTCGGCCAAGAGGAGAACTCTTTGATGCCCTCGCGGATCTCGGGATGGGAAAGGACGTCCACCGTTCGGTAGTCCTCAATGAGAGCATCGAGAACCTCAACGGCGCGCGCCGAAAATCCACAGGATGGCTCCGAGCGGGTCCCCTTCATAAAGAGGATGACTTCGTGGTCGCGGATGGCCCGCTCGATTTTCTCTCGCACACTCGGATCCATGGCGGAGTCTTCCCACATCCTTCGGGCGCCTCAAAGGGTGAAGGATCCCCGCCCCGTCCGCGGCCGAGGGCCAACGCGCTAAAGGGCGCTTCTCCGCCCAGCGCCCGCGCGCAAGTGGCAGGCGAGGACGCGCAAATGGCTCGTTTAGTTGACGAGGGGGCGGTCGTCTTCGCTGCGATTGCGCGGGGCGACGCGGGCGGCGCCGCGCGCGGCCGGGCCTGACGCTGAGCTCGAAGCCTGCTGCGGCTCGGGAGCCGCCGCCGCATGGGCGATCTGAACCAGCCCCTCCGCGTCGAGGGAGCCGAATAGGCCGGTCTTTCGCCAGCCATCGCGCCCTGCGAGCTGGAGCTGGGGCTCACCCAAGAACTCAGTCGGCAGGCCCGAGCCGCGGATCCAGAGCTCCCCTACTCCATCGGCAGCCGCGTTTCGCACTTCGACCTCGATGCCGTATAGGGGCCGGAACAGGGCGCCCTTCTTCGCTGAACGCTGGCTCTGGCGCGCGAACCCCATCACGCCGAGCTTCGGCAAAAAGAGGGTCTGGTAATGGGACACGCCAAGCGCTCCTTGCCACTCCAAGAGCTCCGGGGACCGGACGCCGGAAGCGGAGATCAACGCACGCAAGCTACCGCCCAGCCGCTCGTGCAACGATGCGAGCAGCAGCGCACTGAACTCGAGACCGATTTTCTTGCGGACGGTTCGGGCCACCCGCGCGCGCATGCCAAAGAAAGCGCGCCCTCGCCTGCCGCCGGAAGCCTCCGCGACCAATTTGCGCATACAGGAGGCGAACAGCTCCGCGTCTGCCCGAAGGACCGTGGGGCGTTCCTCGCGGAAAGCCAAGAGCACCTTTTCCTCCGTGAATTCCTCCGGATAAAGGACCTGGGCTCCTCGCGACAGAGGGAAAAGAAGCCCAAGCAAAAGCTCGCTCATGTCGCTTTGGGGAGAGAGACCCATCACCCGGTCGTCCCGCCCCACCGGCACCGGGCGCGCCAACGACGCGAGCGCCTGCGTGATGTTTTCATGAGTGAGCACCACGGCTCCTAGGCGACCAGACGCGCTATGAGAGAAACTCACGACCGCTGGCGCAGTGTCGGCCACGGCGCACACAGGGAACGCCGAGCCAGGCTCGAGACACTTCTCCATGGGCAGCGGCCGAAGCACCTGGAGCTCAGGATGGCGAAGGAGGCTCCGCTCATCCGCGATCACCGCGCGCGCGCCGCTCTGCGCCAAAATCTGCTCGAGCTCGGCGCGAGAAATATCGCTCGGGACGGGAACAACCGCGGCCCCGGTCAAGAGGATCCCGAAGAAGCCCACGGCCCATGGGAGCCCCCCTTCTCCGATCAAGAGGACCCGGTCTCGCTCTTCCNCTCCCGCCGAGCTGAGACGGCTCGCCACCCCTTGGCTCAGCGTGAAGAGCTCCTTGTAGCTGAGCCGACGGCGGCCCTCCGGGCCAAGCTGACCGAGGCAGACCCGAAGACCATGGCGCTCCGCCAGATCTTCGAGCATCGCACCGAGGGTTTCGTGCCGCTCGGGAGTGCGCGGCGGACGGCGGCGTTTCGCTTCCATAAGCGGGAACACGCGCTTCTCCAGGGTCGGCGCGTGGATATCAAGGAACCACCTGCGCCAGTCGATCTTGGCGGGTTCGAAGGGCACCAGCGCTCGCTCAGCTTCGGGCAAACGCTGATAGGACTCTCTCGTGTTCCTCGTCTCGAACACGTAGTGATACTCGGCGACGAAGGGCAAGAACGTATCCATCACGCGCGCGAGCCGCCTTTGATCGTCAGCGAAAGAACGAAGGCCTGAGCTTGTCTTGCCCGCGAGCGGCGCGAGCGGTCCCGCCGCCAGAGGCCGAACGCGCGCCGCCAGGAAATCAGCGCTGCGCGCGAGGAAATGAGGTCCGTAAGCCTCGTACTCTTGCTTGGAGAGCAGGGCGCTCTCGAAGTGCTCTTGGAGCTTCGAGACGAGCGGTCCTCCGCGCCCCGTGCGCTGGTAGAACTCTCGCTTGTACAAGCCCGAGAGCTCGAAGAAGCGCGCCATCGTGCAGGGGTTCGTGTCGCTGGCCGCGGCTTGATAGACGGGCTTCTGTGAGCCATCAATGAGCTCCCCGGTAGCGATCAGGATCGCCGAACAAACGAGATCGCAGGGGATCATGTCGAGATTGTTCGTCGAGCCGGGGACCTGGAGACCGCCCTCGCGGATCAAGAAGATGAAGGGTGCGCTGGTGTTGATCCCTTCGTTCCAGCCGGGGAACGGGAACTCGAGAGTCGACTCAACGATCGCCGGGCGCACGATCGTGAACGCGAGACCGCTTGAGGCGATGATCTGTTCGCCGATGCTCTTCGTATAGGTGTAAGTGTTCGGCCAGCCCCAGAAGCGCGCCCGCTCCATGCCCAGGGCGCGCAGCTGCGTCTCCACGTACTTGCGCTTCACCTTGGCGAGCTCACGCGCGAGGGCCGGTCCCCGCGTGGGTTCATCGCGCTCTGCGAGGTTCTTCTTGGCTTGAGCCAAAAAGGCGCTCTTTTGGAACGCGTCGTCCGCGCGGTGGCGCGCCTGTTCAATGACGTCCAAACACTCAGCGACCTCCCGATCCGGGGACCACTCCCGAAGATCGAGCTCCCCCGCGCGAGGGAACGGGAACTGCCTCGGATCGACCTCGGGCACCCGTCCCGTGCGTCCACCCGCCGTGTAGCAGGTGCTCGTGTGGAGGATACGCGTCGTGCCAAGATCGCGAGCCAAGCTCACGAGATTCTGACAGCCGAAGGCGTTGACGCTGAGGGCTTCGTCGAGAGGAGGATCGAAGTCGACGATGCCCGCGACGTTGATCAGAGCGGCAATCTTTCCGCGCATCCTCTGGCGGAGCTCCGCGCTGATTCCGCACAGAGGCGAGGCCACGTCGCCCGCCATGGGCGTCACCTTCTCGCGAATGAAATCATCGAACCGCGCCCCGAGCTGAGCCCGAAGCGGCGCAAAGACCTCGCTGCCCAAAATGCGCGAGACGAAGCGCTCCTCCACGTCTTGACCCTCCTTGGGTCGAACGACCAGGTAAATGTGGCCAACTTCGGGGAACCGCGTCAGCACCAAAGCGAGCCACACCTTGCCGAGGAAGCCGGTGCCGCCGACGACGACCAGGTTCTTTCCCGAGAGCGTTTGTTTCAGCGAGTAGGGGGTCATGGTCAGAGGGAGACTTCCGAGAGCAGGAGGGAGGGTTCTTTCAAGCAACAGATCTCGAGTTTCCTCGAGAGGCCATCGCTCGCGCGATAGAGAGCCTCGTCCAAGGTTCGAGCTGTCTCGAACCCGAACAAGGCGGGGACCGATTCGTTGTCCGCACCGACGACGATGATGCGGCCCGCGTAGTGCCGCGCCATCTCAGAGGCCCGATAGCGGGTAAAGCTATGGAGCGGATGGAAAGCGAAGCCCGTCCGGTACATCTGAATGAGCGCGGGATCGGAGAAGAAACGCTCTTTTTCACGCGCAAAGAGGGTCCCGAGCGGAAGACGACGTGGGAGAAGCTCGTGCACAAAGGCTTCGCTGGCCGTCTGCTTCTGGTGGGGGAAACGGTCGCTCAGCGGGTGCAGGAGGATCAAGGTCCCTGAGGGACGGAGCAGCGGGTGGCCACGGAAGCGACAGAAGAACTCACCCGCCCCAAGCCCCTGAGCAGTCAACGGATCGGTCCCTTCACCGAGCCCGATTCCAGTCGGCGTACCGACGGGCACGATGAGAACGTCCGCTTGACCTAGGACCGGAACGCCCACCTGCTCCCAAGCGCCCTGCACTGCGCGCTCGCTCACAAGCTCTGGGTCGCCGGCGTAGACCAAGGCAACTCGCGCCCGCTCGGAGCGCGCAAGGAGTCTTCGGAGCATCCCAGGTACAGAGCCGAGCTCACAGACTCGAAGCGCGCGCTTTTCGCTTTCGCTGAGCTCGTCTTCGTTCTTGTACAAGAACGAGAGGGAAGAGCTCTCGGGCGTAGCCTCGACGAGCGCATCCAAGAGGAAGAGCGGCACCCGCCCCTCGAGCAGCGGAAAAAGACGGAGCTCTGGAGCATCGCAAGCGCCTTCGGGGCGCGCTAGTTCCGCGGACGTCACCGCCTTCATCGCGCTGGCGCTCAAGAGCCCGCGCAAAAGGCCCTCCAAAGGCCTCAGAGGAGACGAGCTGCGCGCGCTCACACCGACGACAAGATCGCTCTCCAGGATCCTCCGGGGTAACTCGAGCGGCGCTCCATCCGGGAGCTCTCCGCAAGGGACAAACTGCTCTCGGTCCTCGGCGTCGTGATTCCTGACGCGACGAACCTCACCGAGCACCCGCGCGCCCAAGAGCGTCTGGACCAGAGAGGGCGGAAGCTTTCGCTCGACTCCGCCCGCAATGATGATTTCGATATCGTCGACGTGACGCTCCCGCGCCACCCCCAAGACGCTCTCCACCATCTTGCCGCGCACGTCCCCGGGGCTCGGGCTCGGCGAGAGCGGGGCGCTGATGACGATGGTCAGTTTCATGCCGGGCCGGAGGCGGGCCCGGAGCGGCTCCGAGCCGAGCGGACTCCGGAGAGCGGCGCCCACGAGCCCCTCCGTATCGGCAAACCCGGCGCGCGAGGGCTTCGGGTAGATGCAACGAGCGCCCGGGGGAAGTTTGACGCGCAAGAGGCGCGAACCCGCCATGAGCGAGCGGGGCGCGCTCTCCGCCCCCAGCGTCACCACCGAGGGATGGTTCACAGCCTGGCCCCCGCCCGCTCCAAGTCCAAGAGCGGCCAACCGTAGGTGGTCGCGAGCAGGCG
Source organism: Sorangiineae bacterium NIC37A_2 (assembly GCA_002085155.1). Taxonomy (GTDB): domain Bacteria; phylum Myxococcota_A; class Polyangia; order Polyangiales; family Polyangiaceae; genus NIC37A-2. The sequence continues at coordinate 72,379 of NASX01000007.1, read as the reverse complement.
GAGCTTGCGGTCCGGATGCACAGCCGTCGGGTGTCCCACCACGCTGAGCATCGGGACGTCCGAGAAGCTATCGGAGTACGCAAAACACTCCTCGAGATCGTGACCCGCCGCACGTGCGTGGCGCCGAAGAAGCGCCGCTTTGGTCGGACCCGCGACCACAGGACGCATGATCTTACCCGTCGAGATGCCGTCTTTCATCTCGATACGATTGGCGATCAACTCATCGGCGCCGAGCTCCTCCTTCAAATGCACGAGGATGCACTCGAGCTCGCCTGAAATGAGCACAATCTGATGGCCGGCTTCGCGCGCCTTGGCGATGAGCTCTCGGGTGCCGGGGAAGATGGAAGGGCGGACCACCCGCTCGTAAACCTCGCGGGCCAGGACCAAGAGACGATCTTCGCTGACCCCCTCGTACACGGTGTAGAGGATCTCATTGAACACGCGGCGGTCCTGGAGCTCGCCGAGCGCCATCTGGGGTGCTTTCAGGAGGGCGCGCAAGAACTTGCGAGCGCTGGCCAAGGGGGTTGGCTGGTTCAGGAGATAGTAGAGCGTCGGCCGGATGAGGTTGGTCTGCACCAAAGTTCCGTCTACGTCGAAGTAGCTCGCCGCCATGGGCGCCCTCATATCGCGAGCGGCCCTCGAAAACCAAGCGGAACGGCCCGGGGACACATGGACGTGCGTCCCGCCTTGCCCTATGGGGCGGCCATGGAAATCGCGAAAGATTGCGTCGCCGGTCTCGCCTACACGCTCAAGGACGACGACGGCCAGGTCATCGATACGAACATCGGGGGCCAGACCCTCTTCTATCTCCATGGCCACGGCAATCTGGTCCCCGGCCTCGAGCGCGAGCTCGAAGGCAAGAAGGAAGGCGACGAGCTCGAGGTCGTCGTGAGCCCCGAAGAGGGTTACGGACAGCGCGACGAGAGCCGCACCTTCGAGGTTCCGAAGAGCGCACTTCCCGCCGGGAGCACGCCGGTCAAGGGCATGGCCCTCACCATGCACGACAACCAAGGTCGCCAGATCCCGGTCACGATCGCGAAGGTCAAGCTCAACACCGTCGTCATGGACGGCAACCATCCGCTCGCCGGAAAGAACCTGAATTTTAAGGTGACGGTGCTCTCCGTCCGCAAGGCCAAGCGCGAAGAAATCGCTCACGGCCACGCGCACGCTCCCGGCCACGGTCATCACCACTGAGCCGACAAGAGCTGAGGGGCGCCGACCTCGCTCGCCCCTCGCTCATGACTCGCTCCCAGCTCGGAGGGTCTTAGAAGAGAGGCGCAGCCTTCGGCAGAGAGAGGCGCTCTGTGCTCGCAAACTCCGGCAAGCTGCGCCACCAAGGATCGGGACCTTCGACCTCCGCCGGCTCAAAAGGCCGCCCCAATCGGGGCGTCAGGACGCGAGCCTTTCGCTCCGTCGCTAGGCGCAAGAGCGTCTCGGCGGGCTCTTGCCAAGGGTGAAGTCCGAGGTCAAACGTGCCCCAGTGGATCGGAAGTAAGGTCCCTCCGCCCAGCCACTCAAAGGCCGTCAGCGCGTTGTCAGGACCGAGATGGATATTCGACCAGGCGGGGTGAAACGCGCCGATCTCGAGCATCGTCAGATCAAAGGGGCCGAGTCGCTCGCCGATCGTGCGGAAACCTTCCGAGAGCCCCGTATCCCCAGAGAAGAAGATCTTTCGCTTTTCCGATTCGATGACCCATGAAGCCCACAGGGTCGTGTTGCGATCAGTGAGACCGCGCCCGGAGAAATGTTGAGCCGGGCAGGCGTGGAATCGAAGCTCCCCGAGAGGAAGCTTCACGTTCTCCCACCAATCGAGCTCAAAGATCAGCTCCGGTGGTACAGAGAGCCGCTCCAGATGGGCGCCGACGCCGAGGGAGGTCACGATCGGCACCGAGCGGCGCGCGAGCTCGCGGATGCTCTCGGGGCAGAGGTGATCGTGATGATCATGGGAGAGCAGGACCGCATCGAGGGGCGGGAGCTCCGCGATCGAAGCAGGCACAGGGTGAAATCGCTTGGGCCCGGCGAAGCTGAGGGGAGAGGCGCGCTCTCCAAACACCGGATCTGTGAGAACGCGGTAGCCGTCGATCTCGAGCAGGAGCGTGCTGTGTCCGAGCCAGGTCACCCGGAGACCCGACGTTAGGTCTCGCCGCTGCCAAGCTTCGAGCGGGCTCTCGACGGGAAGTGGCCCTTTGGGCGCACGCCGAGCGCCCCCGGCGAAGAAATCCCAGAGCATCCCGGCCCCGAGCCCCTGAAGCTCCGGCCCCAGCCCGGACGGATTCCGGAAGCGACCCTCGTGGAACTGTGCTGACGCGAGCGCCCGTTCCAGGCGCGATCCTTGGAGGAGTGGCATGAGCGGAAGTTGACAACTTTTACTATTCTTGTCAAGTTTGTCATGTGACTACCTCGCCGGCGTGCGGGATGACGCCTTCGGAGCCGCCGCTGCCGGCCCCGGACGAAGGCCGCTCAGCCCAAATCCTCGAAACTGCCCTGCGCCTCTTCCTTCGGTTCGGCTTCAAGAAGACGTCGATGGACGACGTCGCGCAGAGTCTCGATCTGTCGAGACAGGCCCTTTATTCCCACTTTCGGAGCAAAGACGAGCTCTTCCGCCGGGCGCTGCGGCACGCCCTCACAAGTTCGCTCCGGGATGGTCAGGCGGAGCTCGCCCGCTCGGACCTCTCGCTCCGGATGCGTCTCGAGCGCGCCTACGACGAGTGGATGGGACGCTATATCGGCCTCGGGAGCGATCCGGTGGAGCTGCACACCGCCACAAGCGAGCTGGGAGCGGACTTGATGGAGGCCGCCGAGAGAGCGCTCCGCTCGAGCGTCACCCGCGCCATCGAAGACCACGGGATGCCGAAGGGCCTCGTCCGGCGCTGTATTTCGCCGGAGCAGGTGGCCGACACGGTGGCGCTGGTCGCCAGAGGCGCCAAACATTCCGCTCACACTCGAGAGGAGTTTCGAAACCAACTCGGCTCCTCTCTCGAGGTCCTTCTCGCCGAGTTCGAGGGCTGTTGAGCTCGCTCTCCTTTTTGACAGGCGCGCTCGGGGCCCGGGGAAAAAATCGGGCCCGGAGCGACCAGGCTCGGACAAGAGCGACGGCTATGCGATGCTGAACCTGTGGCAGGTCCGTTTCGCCTCCGCCTCTACGTCGAGCCCGAGTCACAAAAGAGGCGCGTGGAGCTCGCCGCACCGATCTTTGAGGCGGACTTTCAAAACGGGCTCGCGCGAGCGGCGGCGAACACCTGCCTCGAGATCTTGGGCGAAAAAGAGACGCTGACGGGGCTAGAGGCCCTCGCCACGAAGATTGAAGACGCGCTGTCGCGATACCTCGGAAGCATCCTCGCTCCGGCGCAAGGAAACATTGCTTGCGCCGAAGGCTGTGACCACTGCTGCCATCAGATCGTCGGCGCCACGCTGCCCGAAGTCCTCGTCATCTATGGGAAGATTCGAGAGCTTCCCGCAGAACAACGCAGAGAGCGCATCTCCAGAGTTCAGCAAAGCAGAGCGCGCGCCGAAGGGCTGTCGCCAGCGCAAAGGTACTCCGAAGAACATCCTTGCCCCCTGCTCCAAGAGGGCCGCTGCAGCGTCTATTCCTTCCGTCCCCTCTCCTGCCGCGGCGTTCACTCGTTGAATGCCGAAGCTTGTTCGTCAACTCTTCGCGATCCTGCCCGGCGGCGTCGCTTTCAGGAACAGGGCGAAGGGATCCCCTGTTATCGCGAGCCAGGCCTCACAGTGCACGCGATGAGCGCAGGCCTGCAGCTCGGCGTCTCCGAAGTGTACGGTCTCGACATGAGCCCGGTGGACCTGACGCTCGCGCTCGCCTGGCTCCTGTCGAATCCGAGCGCGGTGAGCGAGTGGCTGAGTGGCCACCCACTCCCCGCTCGGCTTCGGGCCGGCCACCATTCAGCCGACCCGAAGCGAGCTCACGTCACAGGCGAACGCAGCCCGAAGTGAGCGAACGCACAACCGTCACTCGCCCGTGTAGAACACGCGCCAGAGGTTCCCGCCGTGATCGTCGGTGATGTAGAGAGAACCGTCGGGGGCCACCGTGACACCCACCGGGCGCGCCGCTGCTTCCGTCGGCAGCGGGCGACTATCGCCAGCGAAGCCGGAGGCGAAGGTCTCGAAGGCGTCGGTCGGTTCATCGCCGTTGAAGGGCAAAAACCCGACCTGGTAGCCTGGCAGATCCCCCGTCGCGTTCGGCTCAAAGCGCGAGCCGTGGAATGCTACGAACAAGCCACCCTGGTACCGCTCCGGGAACTGATCTCCCTCGTAAAAGACCGCACCGAGCGGGGCCCAATGCCCCGGGAAGGCGAAGTCCGGTTCCAGATAAGAGGCGCAGTCCGCCGTGGTCTGACCGTCCCCGCCGTACTCGGGAGCGAGCACTAAGCCGATCGCCGGATCGTGATAACAATAGGGCCAGCCGTAGTGTGCCCCGTCTTCCACCAGGTAGAGACCTTCCGAGGGCAGTAAGATGTCAGCAGTCGGATCAAAGAGCTCGGGCCAGTTCTGGTAGAGCTGGTCTCGTCCGTTCGCCACCGCCCAGAGCGCCGCGGTGCTCGGCTGAATGGCCAGAGCGTTCGCGTTGCGCGTACCGGCGGCGAAACGCTGTCCGTCGCTTTGCTCTTGATTGGAGACGGTCGGATCAAAGACCCAAATTCCAGCGCGCTCTTCGAGCTCTTCACAGGGCTCTTGGCCGGGCGAGCCGGGCTCGCGATTGTCGAACTGACAAGAGTTGCTCGCGGAACCGATGTTCACGAACAAAGTCTCATCGTCGGACAGGGCGATGGTCTTGCTCGGGTGGTCGCCGCTCGTCGGCAGCCCCGAGACAATCACCTCGGGTTCACTGGTCGGCGCCAGGCGACCATCGGGCAGGGTATATTTGAGGATGCGGTCGTTCTCGGCAAAATAGAGCGCGCCATTTCTCCAGACGATGCCGTTGCCGCCCCTCGTGTTGAAGGTGGTTCGCTCCTCGAGCTTTCCGTCCTGATCGGCATCTCGGAGCGCGATGATGCGCCCTGGCTCAGAGCCACCCGGAGACGGATTCACCGCGACGAACACGTCGCCCGACGGACTCACTGTCACGTGACGGGCGCGGCCCAGGCCTTCGGCCGCCAAGACTGCGCAGAAGCTTTCCGGAAGCTCGATCCCGCCATTGTCCGAATCGCAGGGAACTGTGGGCCCTGTGCCCCCGAGCCCACCATCACCGGCCATTCCCGTGACCCCGCCGCTCGCGCCCCCGGAGCTCCCTCCGCCTGTGCCCCCGGAGCTCCCTCCGCCTGCGCCCTGCGCCGCACCAACTCCCCCTTCACCGAGGCCGCCGGTGCCTTGGGTCCTTCCTCCGGAACCTGAGGAGCGGCCGCCCGTGCTGCCAGCGCGTCCACCGGAGCCAGGCGCGCCAGCGCTGTCTGCGTCGTCGCCCGTATCGTCGTCGCCATTACAAGCAGAGACGACGAGCGCACAAGCGAACGTGGTCGAGAGGACTCGGAAGGGAAGGCGGCGCAGGAGAGAGCGTTCGGTCTGACTAGATTGGTTTGTTATCATTTGCAAAGTTTCCTCGTTTCAATGAACGGACGGCCCGCAGGCTGCAACGCGTGTGCCACGAGGAGGCGCTGCCCAAAGCCCGCAATCTCCCGCAATTTCGCCGGGTTCTTGCAGAATTCACGTGAGCCAAGTCGCCTCACCCCCCGAAACATCGAGGCAACCATGACCGGGCGCTCCCCCCCATAGGCACTCGGCACGCGCTGACCCCGAGCCGCTCGAGCACGCAGACCGCCCGCTTCGCGCCGAATGCGCATGTGAGCCGCATATGACCTTTGATAGGCACCACACAGAACATCTCTCCGGGGCAATCTGCCCCAGTATTCAGAAGCCGAACACCCGCGTAGCATCCTGCGAGCAAGAGCGCTTTTGCTCACTTTCCCATCACATCTCTCAAAGGATCTGCACCGTGGACCAAAAACTCTCCACAGCGCCCGCTTTCGTCGCTCTGCTCGCTGCAGGAGCATGCGGAGGTCAAGTTCATGACGGAACCGCATCAGGCGGAGCGAACGAACCAGGGAGCGGCGGAACCGAGCCTGGTCCCGATACCGGCGGCGCGAGCACCGGAGGCGCAGCTGCAGAAGGGTCCGGGGGCGCGGACACCGCGGGAAGTGGCGGCGGCGGAGAGCCAGGCAGCGGAGGCGAAGGACCGGCCTTGCCTCTTGGTTGCGTGCCGCTCCAGCTGCAAGCGGACGGAACCTACGCAGCCGAGGTGACGATCGACGAAGAAGATCCTGTTGAGTTCTTCACGAGCTGGGGAAGTCATAGCGAGCGAGTGTGTGGCTACTTTGAGAGCTCCGATCGGATCCGCGTTACGGCCGTACCCGGGAGTGCCCCATCGCTCATCAACTTTGTGCTCGACGTTGGAGCGGAGACGATCTTCTCAGATGAACGAGAGGTTCAGATCGAGCGCCTCGTCGAGCGCTCCGACCTCCCCCTCCGAGCCCCTGTTCTCGAGCAGATTGTCGTCGGAGGCATCCGGGGGGCCCTCGACCTCGGCAACATCCGGGTGATCGTCGAAGTCCTCGAGCGCTTCTGCGAGCCGGAGTCCCAGCTCCTCTACGGCGAGAGCGGCTACCGGGACGACCGAGCGGCGGAGGGATTTTTCGGCCATTACGTCGCTCATGCGAGCCCCGGTGCGGAGCTTTGCTCGCCTCCCTTGTCAGGACAGTCCGCCTGCGTCGCGGGCCACGCCCCCGAGGGCGAGTTTCTTTCGGTCGTGACCTACCTCGCTCAAGAGCAAGGAGGCCAGCCCGCGCTCTGGACTCCGGGCGAAGAGTTCGTCGGCGTCGCCTACGATCGAAGCAAAGGCATCAAGGTCGGACTCACCGACGGCGAGCGGATCTGGTGGGACCGGCGTTCCAAGGCCCCCCCTTGGAACGAAGCACTTTGGGCCGACTTCCAGAGCGATGATGGAATCGTGTACGCCCGTGAACCCCTCTTGGCGATGATCCAGAGGCCCAGCGAAACCTCATCCTCGGGGAAGGTGAGCTTCTGTGCCCGCCCCCTCGCACCCGTCTTTGCGGCAGGGAGTCGACCAGACTGTCAGTGGCTCCAGCCGGGAGAAAACGTGATCACCATCTTCGGCGCCAACCAGGCGTCAGGCCTCATGTGCTTCTTTGCGGAGCAAGCACAAACGCTTCACATGGAGTTCTGGGGAGGACCTGAGATTTTTTACTTCGATCACATGGGGCCTGAGAGCAGCTACTTTGGGCCGGTCGTCAACCACTACGGCGGAATGTTCAGCGAGTGGAGCCCGCGACACTATTTCGACATCGAGGTTCAGCCGGGGCCGAACGGGTTCGTCGTCTCCGACTTCCGAAGTCAGCTCCAGTACGATGACGAGGTCCTCTTGAATCTATCGATCACGACGCCCTGACGAGCTCATCTTTGAGCGCATAACCCCGTGATAACCCCGTGGACCTGTGCGCTCAGCGTCGCCCGTCCGGGCCTGTGATCGGAACCAGCTGATCCCGAATGCGAAGCGCATACCCGCCCTCGTGCTCGACCAGCCAGGGTCCGAGCTCACTCTGAGCGGAAGGCAGGAGTCGCGCCTCGAGAGCTCCCCCCCGCACGAGCACGGTCAAAGAGCCGTCGGGACGCAGGGTCCAACCCGTCAGAGGCGCCGGCTCGACCTGGTTCCCGAGCAGCACCAAGTCCATCTCGGGCGGGCCCCCGCGCACCGCAGTCACGAAACAGGGCGTGTCTTCCACCTCGAGGTAGAGCCAGTCGTAGCCATTTTCGAGGATATAGCGGCCGTCGTCCGGGTGTTTCTTGATCCAGGTCGCGAGCGCATCCCGGACGCCTTCATGGCGGACCAGCTCGCCCCCGTCCCAGAAACGACCCGCGGCGTCGAGCCGGATCCGACTCACGCGACTCTGCCCCGGCGGGGGCGCCCTGTGAAAGAAGTCGGGGAAATCTGCGGGGCGCACCGACCTATCATAGCGCCTCGGGGCGATTCTGGTATGCCCGCGCCCGTCATGAGAAAGACCGTTCCGAACGTGCTCTCCGCTCGCTACGCGAGCGAGGCGATGGTCGAGATTTGGGCCCCCGAGGCGAAGATCGTCTTCGAGCGGCGCCTTTGGATCGCCGTGCTCCGTGCCCAGAAGGAGCTGGGCCTCGCGGTGCCCGATGGGGTGATCGAAGCCTATGAAAAGGCCGCTCCCCACGTCGACCTCGAGAGCATTCGCAAACGGGAACAGGTCACGCGCCACGATGTCAAAGCGCGCATCGAAGAGTTCTGCGCTCTGGCCGGCCATGAACATATCCACAAGGGCATGACGAGCCGCGATCTGACTGAGAACGTCGAGCAGATGCAGGTGCGCTCGGCGCTCGAGCTGATCCGTACGCGCGTCATCAAGGCTCTCTCGCTGATGGCGGAGCGCGCCGCGGAATACTCAGAGGTCGTCATTGCGGGCCGAAGTCACAACGTACCGGCCCAGGCCACCACCGTCGGCAAGCGCATCGCCAACAGCGGCGAGGAGCTCCTGGTGGCGCTCGGGAGGCTCGAAGAGCTCTCGGCCCGCTACGCTCTGCGCGGCATCAAAGGCCCCGTCGGCACCTCCCAGGACATGCTCGATCTGTTCGACGGCGACGACAAGAAGCTCGCCCTGCTCGAGGAAAAGATCGCGAGCCACCTCGGCTTCAAGAAGGTCCTGACGAACGTCGGTCAGGTCTACCCGCGCTCGATGGACCTCGACGTGGTGAGCGCGCTGGTCCAAACCGCCGCCGGCCCCGCCAGTTTCGCCAAGACGCTCAGGCTCATGGCCGGAGCGGAGCTCGCCACCGAAGGTTTCCAACCGGGGCAGGTCGGCTCGAGCGCCATGCCCCACAAGATGAACTCGCGCTCCTGCGAACGGATCAACGGTTTCACGGCCATCTTGAGCGGCTATCTCGCCATGGCGACCCATCTCTCCGGAGACCAGTGGAACGAAGGCGACGTGAGCTGTTCCGTTGTACGGCGCGTGATGTTGCCGGACGCTTTCTTCGCCATCGACGGCTTGTTTGAGACCTTCCTCCACGTCCTCTCCGAGCTCGGCTACTATCCGAAGGTGATTGAGCGCGAGCTTCGCCGCTACTTGCCGTTCTTGGCCACGACCAAGGTCCTCATGGCCAGCGTGCGCCGCGGCAGCGGTCGTGAACAGGCGCACGAAGCGATCAAGGAGCACGCGGTTGCCGTCGCCCTCGCCATGCGACAAGGCCAGAGCGATAACGACCTCTTGGCTCGCCTCGGCGGCGATCGTCGCATCCCCCTGAACCAAGAGGAGCTCGACGCTCTGCTCGCAAGTCCCATCGAGTTCGTAGGCGCTGCCCCGAGTCAGGCGATGGCCTTCGCGAAGGAGGTTGAGGTGATCGCACGAGCGAACCCCGACGCCCTCAAGTACGAGCCGGGAGCGCTCTTGTGAGCGAGCGCCCCGTGCTCGTCGAGACTCCGGAGTCCGTCTCGGCCATGGCGCGCGCTCTCGAAGGAGCGGAGCGCCTTTATCTCGACACAGAGTTCGAGTCGAACCGCTCGGGGATCCGCATTTGTTTGCTCCAAGCTACCGACGGCAAGCAGGTCTTTCTGGTCGATGCGCTCAAGGCACGGGATTTGTCGCCCCTGCGGGGTCCCTTTGAGACCTCGGAGTGGGTCGTCCACGCGGGGCTCCAGGACGTCGATCTGATCCGGCAGGCGATCGGGGCGAGCTCCCCGCGCAGCCTCTTCGATACTCAGGTCGGCTGGGCACTGTCGACGGCGGAGTCGAATGTCTCCCTGGCCTACCTGAAGTTTCTGATGCTCGGCGTTCGGGAGGACAAAGCCCATCAAGCCGACGACTGGACCCGGCGCCCCCTCTCCGAAGATCAGCTGCGCTACGCCGCGAGCGACATCCTGCACCTACCCGCTCTGTTCGAGGCCCTCGAGAAGCGCGCCGAGGCCCTCTCCCCCTCGCGGCCCGAGATGATCCGGCTCGCCTCTCGCGAAGCCACCGAGCGCCTCACAAGCCTGCCCCACCGACTCACCCTTGAGTCCTTTCGCAACGCCTGGCAGCTCGGTCCCGCAGCTCAAAATGGCCTCCGTTTCCTGATCGAATGGTTCAATGGCCTGTCGCGGGAAGAGCGCGAGGACGCCCCGGAACCGAAGGCCCTGTTTGCTATCGCCAGCCGGATGCCCCATAGCCGCGACGTCCTGCTCCAGCTCAAAGGAGTCCCGCGCGGCTTCGCCCTCCGCCACCACAAGCGCATCATCGAAGGGCTCGCCGACGCCGCGCGCACAGCGAACATGCGAGATTTCGTCGCGATCGCTCCCCCGCCCTACGCCACCTTCGAAGACATCCGGCTCGACGCCTGGCTTGCGCTGCTGCGCGCCGAAGTCTGCGCCGAGCTCCGGGTCAGCCCGGAGTTCGTGCTGCCGGCGCGAGTGACGAAGAACATGCGCGAGCTCTTGGCCGAGCTCCGAGGCGTGCCCGTGGACCGCCCTGATGCCCTCACAGCCGCCCTCGCTCCTGCCCTTGAGGGCTTTCGTAAGGCGCTCCTCTTGGAGAAAATTCAGGCGTTTTGCGAGAAAGAACCGCCGCCGCTATGAATGGTCCGAGAGTGATGCACACGACCTCCGAAGCGATCACCCACGGCATCCGCGTGAAGGTCCGCGCCCGCTATTCCAGCGAGCACTCGAACCCCGCGCAGCCCATGTGGTTTTTCCTCTATACGATCACGCTCGAAAACGAGAGCAACGAGACCGTACAGCTGCTCCATCGGCACTGGGAAATCACCGACGCCAACGGAAACGTCGAGCATGTTCGCGGCCCCGGGGTCGTGGGAGAACAACCGGTGCTTCGGCCCGGCCAATCCTTCGAGTACACCTCAGGCTGTCCGCTCCCCACGCCTTTTGGATTCATGAAGGGCGAGTACCGGATGGTGAGCGAGACCACCGGCGAGACCTTCGAAGTGGACATCGCGGGTTTCCCGCTGCGCTTTGGCGACCAAACGCTCAATTGAGCGCGGCGCGCCTCTTTCGCGCCGCTTGCGTTTCTAGCTCGGCTCTCGCCCGCTGGCTGTCCCCAGCGAGCGAGATTCCCTCTCACGTCAAGCGTGCGGCGCGCCGTCCCGCATCAGCATCTCGAAGGCACCGAGCGCGGCTTTAGCGCCTTCTCCGGTCGCGATGATGATCTGCTTGAAAGGGGTCGTGGTCGCGTCGCCGGCCGCAAAGACGCGCGGATGGGACGTTTGACCCTTGGCGTCGACGATGATCTCGCCGAAGGCAGAGAGCTCGATCGTGCCCTTCAAGAAGTCCGTCGAAGGGAGCAGGCCAATCTGGACGAAGACACCTTCCACTTCGAGGGTGTGCTTCTCGCCCGACGCCCGGTCTTCGTAGACGAGCCCATGGACCTTCTGGTCGTCCCCGATCACCTCGGTCGTGCGCGCTTCGGTGATGATGCGCACATTTTCGAGGCTCCGGAGCTTCTTCTGGAGCACGTCGTCCGCTTTGAGCGTTGAGGCGAACTCGAGCAGGGTGACGTGACGCACCACGCCCGCCAAGTCGATCGCCGCTTCGACGCCGGAGTTACCGCCGCCGATCACTGCGACGTTCTTGCCCTTGAAGAGGGGGCCGTCGCAGTGAGGACAATAGGTCACGCCGCGCGTCCGGTACTCAGCCTCGCCCGGCACGTTCATGTCGCGCCAGCGAGCTCCCGTAGCCAAAACGATACTCCGGGCGCGCAGAGTGGCTCCGCTCTCGAGCTCGACCTGGACCAGATCGCCCAAAACGAGCTTTCTGACTCTTTGGTTCTTCATGACGTCGACCCCGTAGGAGGTGACGTGATTCTCGAAAGCCTGAGCCAGCGCCGGCCCCTCCGTGTGCTCCACCGAGATGAAGTTCTCAATGGCGAGAGTGTCGAGGACTTGGCCGCCGAAACGCTCGGTCACGATGCCCGTACGGATGCCCTTTCGAGCCGCATAGACCGCCGCCGCCGCTCCCGCGGGGCCACCACCGACGATCAGCATATCGAAGGGCTCCTTCTGGCTGAGGCTTTCCGCCGTCCGAGCCGCCGCGCCTTCATCGAGCTTGAGCAAGAACTCGCCGAGCTCCATGCGCCCTTGCCCGAACTTCTCGCCGTTCAGGTAGATCGTGGGCACGGCCATGATCTGCTTCTCTTCGACCTCGTCCTGGAACAAAGCTCCGTCAATCGCGACGTGCGTCACGTTCGCATTCCGAGAAGCCAAGATGTTGAGCGCTTGAACGACGTCGGGACAGTTCTGGCAGCTGACCGAGAAGAACGTCTCGAAGGCCAAGGGGCCCGCGAGCTTCGTGGCTTGCTCGAGCTCCGCCGCGTCGACCTTGGGCGGATGACCGCTCACGTGGAGCAGAGCCAAGACCAGCGACGTAAACTCGTGCCCGAGCGGGAGTCCCGCGAACTGTACGCGGGGTTTCTCGCCGGCCTTGGCAATGCCAAAGGAGGGAACGCGCGGCGTCCCCGAATCTCCCAACGAGAGAGTGATCAAGGAAGACGCCTCCGCGATCTGCTCGAGCAATGCCCGCATCTCCCGGGATGCGTCGCCGTCATCGAGACGAGCGACCAATTCGATCGGGCCCTTCAGGTGAGCGAGGTAGGCGCCGAGTTGTGCTTTGAGGGTCTCATCGAGCATGGCTGGTCATTCCTTGAAAAATGGGTGAGGGGGGCTCGCCTTCGGCTCAAAGAGCCGAAGGCGAGCGTCTTCGGGGGGATCGTCAGATCTTGCCGACGAGGTCGAGGGAGGGCTTGAGGGTCTTCTCGCCTTCCTTCCACTTGGCGGGGCAAACCTCGCCGGGGTGGGAAGCGACGTATTGAGCGGCCTTGACCTTGCGGAGCAGCTCGCCCGCGTCACGGCCGATGCCGTTGTCGTGGATCTCGCAGAGCTTGATGATGCCTTCGGGGTTCACGACGAAGGTGCCGCGGAGTGCCAGGCCTTCTTCCTCGATGAGGACGTCGAAGTTCCGAGCGAGGCGCGCAGTGGGATCGCCCACGAGCGGATACTCGACCTTCTTGATGGCCTCGGAGGTGTCATGCCAAGCCTTGTGGGCAAAGTGGGTGTCGGTGGATACGCCGTACACCTCGACGCCGAGCTTCTTGAACTCAGCGTAGTTGTTGGCCAGGTCTTCGAGCTCGGTCGGACAAACGAACGTGAAGTCCGCGGGATAGAAGACGAAGACCGACCACTTGCCGAGGATGGACTGGTCCGACACGTCGACGAACTTACCCTTTTGGTAGGCGGTGGCTTTGAACGGAAGCACTTTGGTGTTGATGAGAGACATTTCTTTCCTTTCCGGTGAGCTGAAATGGGGGCCTTCTTCGGGTCCCCCGACCTTCATAGAAAGAAACATGCCCATTCCCGAGCGTTAAGTCCAATCGAACGTTTTTATCGTCCGTTCATCGAAAGTGATGGCGTGAGGGGCTTTTTTCTGGGACAATTTGCGAAAGGACCATGGACCTCGGCGCCGTCACCCTGACTCAGATGCGGTACGCCATCGCGGTGGCCGACACGCAGAATTTCCGGCTCGCCGCGGCGCGCTCGGGAGTCTCCCAGTCGGGCCTGAGCATGCAGCTCCAGAAGCTCGAGGAGTTGCTCGGCATCGTGCTCTTCGATCGGAGCAAGCAGCCGGTCCTCGTCACCCCGGAAGGAGCGTCCGCTCTGCGCCAGATGCGCGCCATCCTGCGGGAGACGGAGCGCCTCGGACAGATCGTGCGCGAGGAGGACGAACCCTCAGGCCCGTTCCGTCTCGGCGTGATTCCGACCCTCTCGTCGAGCGTGATCCCGCTCTTCCTCTCCTCGTTCCTCGAGTCCCATTCGAAAGTCGAGCTCCGCGTCGAAGAGCTCAAGACGAGCGAGATGATCGAGCGCCTCGAGGCTGACACGCTCGACGCCGGCATCGCGGCCATTCCCCTCGCCATGCCTGGACTGACCGAGCGGCGCGTCGGGCTCGAACGGATGTTCGCCTATCTTCCGCCCGGAGATCCTCTGCTCAAAAAGGCTCGCATCCGCCAAGAAGATCTCAAACAGCGCAGCCTCTGGGTCATGCCCGAAGGACACTGCTTTCGGGCTCAGGTCCTGTCGCTGTGTGCCATGGACATTCCAGCGCCCCGCCAGGTGCATTTCGAGAGCGGCAGCTTCGAGACCTTGATCCGACTCGTCGACAAAGGCCTCGGCGCCACGGTGCTCCCGGAGCTCGTGGCCAGTGCTCTGCCCCCGAGCCGCAAGCGGGCTCAACTCAGGCCCTTTGCTTCCCCCGAGCCTGTGCGCGAAATCGGCGTCGTCACATCCCGCAGCCAGCTCAGGAGGCGCGTCACCGAAGCTCTCGAGACGGCGCTCGCACAGGCTCTCGACAGCGCGCTCGCAGCCGCTCCCCGCGGGGCCGTAATCCTGAATCCCCTCGCGGAGGCGGGAGAATCAGCGAGCTGAGCGAGGAGGCGGCTCCCGCCCGGCCAAAGTCATAGGAAAGCGCCGGCCCGACGTGCGCGATGGGCACCGGAAGATGGACGCTGTGACGAGAGGGGGGCCAGAGAAACCCATCACAAAGCAGAGAGGGGTCCGAGCGCGAGCGCTCGAACCCCTTCTGTTTCGGAGTTTCCTCCGCCCAACCGACTTAGAGCATGCCGGAGGTGTAGGCCGTCACACCGATCGTGGATGAGAACCACGCGTCAGCCGGCGAGCCATCCCGGTTGGTGTACTGTCCGGTCGCCGCCTCGACCCGGTTGTCCCAGCGCAGGATCAGGTTGTCGGCGCCCTTGAGCGGACGGTAGTCGAAGGTCAGCGTACCGGTCACGACCTCGTTGTCGCTGACGTCCATGTCCAGGTCGAGGAAGTCACCGCGCAGTGCAATGCCGAACTCGGGGACGAAGAAGTAGCGAGCTGCCAAGCTGAGGCCGTAGTAGTCGGTGGCCGCGTTGTCACCGATGTTCAAGTCGCCGTTGAACAGGATGCCGAACTTGTCGTCCGAGTACCCGAGCACGAGGTCGACGAAGCGATCGAAGCCCGAGAGCGAGTTCTCACCGAGGGTCTGCATGGTGCCGAGGGCGGCGCTGAAGCCGTTGCCCGCGTAGGCGACCTGGAGAGCAGCCTGCATCGTGCTGTTGCCACCGCCGCTGCTGTCGAGCAGCGAGATCTGGTTGGCGTCGTCGGCGATGAAGCCGTTGATCGAGAACTCGTCGCTCAGCGCGTAGGACGCACGGAGACCCGTGTGCCAGAACGGCTGCATTTGATAGTAGAGCGCGCTTCGGGTATAGTTGAAGTTTGCCCAGTTCTCGACGACCTCGGCCCCGAAGAGGGTGCCGAACATACCAAAGTCGAGGGAGAGGTTCTCGACGGGCTTCCAGGTCACGTACGCTTGCGTGAAGGAGATCGGCCCCGTCATGCGAGTGTCGTAGTAGTAGATGTTCACACCCGGGCCGCCGCGGAGGTTCACGGTCGCGCCGACAGGGCCACCGTCCCAGTTGAGGTCGACACCGAGCCAGGAGAGCTGGAATCCGTCCTGCACCTCGGCGCCATTGCCGGAGTTCACGGTGGAGTCGTAGGCGCGGTAGGACGGCGAGGGCGAGCCCGGAGCAGCCGTCTGGAAGCTCGCGTAAGCATCTGCAAACACGAGGTAGCTCACGCCAGAGGTCGACTCTTCTTCGTCGGCAGCGGGCTCCTCGACAGGAGCTTCCTCGACGACAACGGGTTCGGGTTCAGGCTCAGCCACAGGTTCCGGGGCCGGTTCTGGAGCCGGCGCAGCCTCAGCCTCAGCCGGCGTCTCAACCGAGGCCTCTGCCTGGATCTCTTGGGCAACGGACCACGGAGCCAGAAGCAGGACGACGCCTGCGGAGAGTGCGGATGTGGATCGAATCAAAGTCATGCTGAAGATTTCTCCTTGGGTATTCAGATCCCGTGAAACGGGCCGGCGACTCGGGTCGGACAATCCGATTGCCTGTGGGTCGAGCTATAACCAGTGAACTGTTTCTAAGAGTTTTCGCTGCAAAAGAGCGCACCACTGGCTGAGCGCTCATGGCCCGAAATCCAGGAAACAACGAAAATTCCGTGGGTTAACAGCAACCTTCGAAATGGAGCGAGTCCGCGAATCTATGTACGCAGATTCGCCGACAAACTTCGAAAGCCGCGGAAATCGCGGCTCGCCCTCCCCGCGATCTCGGATCGCGGGCCACCCCTTCGTTAGGTTTCGCGAATATTTCGTCGCAAAAAAAGCGTCAGCGGCCCTCGGATTTTAGACGAGTCTTGATGGCCTCGAGGAGGCCGGCCGCCGCGCGCTCACATTGATCGAGGACCTCTTCGAACCCTTCGGGGCCTCCGTAATAAGGATCCGGGACACTCGACCCGCGAGGCGCGGAGCGATCGAAATCGCGGAACAGCGCGAGGTGCACGCTGTCGCTGCGAGCGACCGAGCGCAGCGCGACCAGATCGCGATAGTTCTGCTTGTCCATGGCAAGCACGTAGTGCAAACGCTCAAAGTCCCTCGCCTGGAACTGACGGGCCCTCGACACCAGCTGAAGTCCCCGCCGTGCCGCGTGCTCCCGCGCCCGCGGGTCCGGCAGCTCCCCGATGTGGTACCCGGCCGTACCTGCGCTCTCGACGTGGATCCGGTCACTGAGCCCCGCCTGGGTCACGAGGGCCCGGAATACGCCCTCGGCCGTCGGCGAACGACAGATATTTCCGAGGCAAACGAAGCAGACGTTGATGGTTTCAGCCATGGTGGTGTACGGGGGCGCTCGGACCCATCAGGCCGGGGCCCTCGAGCGAGCTCTGGCGGGGTCCGAGCCCAAGTAAGCGAGAAGTGATCCAAGAGCAACGCGACGCAAAAGGCAACACGCCCTTCGAACCGGGTCCCTTGGAGGACTGGGCGCTCAGCTATGTTCTGTCGAAGAGCCTCGACTTCAAGCGCTCGCCGCCTCCTTCGATCAAGGAGCTCGGCCACATGGAGCTTCCGATCGATTGCCGCCCGGTGCGCCCGGCCGAACTCGAAGTCACCAGCGCCAAGCCGAAGAGCGTCAAACAAGGCGCCCTGCTCAGCGTGAAGAAGCGAGCCGAGGTGGTCCATAAGTTCTGGCACCACGAGCTCCAAGCTGCCGAGCTTATGGCTTGGGCGTTTCTTCGCTTTCCCGAGGCGCCCGACGAGCTCCGCCTCGGTCTGATTCGGATCGCCCGCGACGAAATTCGTCACATGGGCCTCTACGAGACCCACCTCCAAGAGCTCGGTCATAAGGTCGGCGACTTCCCGGTGCGGGACTGGTTCTGGGAGCGCGCAACGACCTGTGAGACGATTGTGTCGTTCCTCGCCTTCATCGGCATGGGTCTTGAGGGCGCAAACCTCGAGCATACGGAGCGCTTCGGCTCCTGGTTCCGGGGTATCGGGGACGTGCGCGGAGCCGAGATCCAGGACCAGATTGGCCGCGAGGAGGTCGCCCACGTTCGCTTCGCGACTCGCTGGTTCAAATACTACACGGGCGACGTCGACTTCGAGCGCTGGTGCAACGAGCTGCCTCCGCCGATTTCGCCCCTTTTGCTCCGGGGCAAGAAGCTCCGCTACGATCTGCGGGAAAAGGCTGAGATGCCGAAGCCCTTCCTCGAGAAGCTCGAAGCCTGGCAGCCGGAGGCTGCGCACGATCCTCCGCCATGCTCTGGATCCTGAACCCGGACGCCGAGCTCGAGCTCGAACGGCCGCTCAACTATCAAACGAATCACGCCACGCTCGCAGCCATGCGCCGTATGGCTCCGCGCTTCCGTCTCCTCACTGGCGGCGACGACATGACGCTCTTGCCCGACCTCCAAGAGGCAGACCCAGCGCCGCGGCGGGCGCTCCTGTGGTGTCCGACCCCCGGAGCTCGCCGGATCGCAGTGGGCCTCGGCTATAAGCTGCCAGCCTCCCCTGACCCGAGCGTCCTCGCGCGCGTCAACGACAAAGCCCTGCTCGCTCAAAGTCCCCTCCCCGCCCCCGCGTGCCGAGAGCTTCTCGAAGGGGACGGGGCCGTCGAGCGCGCCGAAAATCTCCTCGCCGGCTTCGGCCCGCTCCGCCTGAAGCGACGTTTTTCCTTCGCTGGTCGCCGCCAACGCAAGATCCGCGCGCCCCTCAAAGAAGATGATTTGCGCTTCCTTCGGGACGGGATCCGGCTGGGAGGTCTCATCGTAGAAAGCGAGCTCGAGATCAGCGCTGAGTTCTCGATCCATGGGATGATCCTCCCCGGAGGGTCTCCGTTGCTCGGCCATCCCGCCCGGGTCGAGGCAGACCGTTACGGTTCTGTGATGACGATCGAGCGAATCCCCGAGACGCATCCAAGGACCAGCGAGCTCACCGGGCTCGGGCTGCGCGCGGCCGAGCTCCTCGGTAGTCTCGGCTACTTTGGCCCCTTTGGGCTCGACGTGCTGGAAACGAGCTCCGGGCTGGTCGCTTCGGACTTGAACGCCCGCTTCACGTTGGGCTTCCGCGTCGGACTCGGCGATCGCCTGGCTTTGGCCCTCTCTCTGCTCTTCGAGTACGCTCCGGCCGCCCCGGACCAGAGCTGAGCGCGGCCTGCCCCGCGAATTCGCGCTCGGCTCAGTAGCTGATCGCGATGATCTCGACTTCGACAGCGCCCGCGGGCCTGTGGACCGTGACGATATCCCCGACGCGCTTCTTCATGAGCGCGCGCCCAAGAGGAGACTGGAAGCTCACGAGACCTCGGCCAGGCTCGGACTCGTCCGGTCCGACGAGCACGTAGGTCTTCGTCTCGCCATCCTCAAAAGCCACTTCGACGGTCGCACCGAAGCGCACCTCGTCCGTCGCGTTCTCGCCTGGCTTCACGACGACGGCAGCCTCGAGGCGCTTGGTCAAGAAGCGGACCCTCCGATCGATCTCGCGCAGGCGCTTCTTGCCGTAGATGTACTCGGCGTTCTCGGAACGGTCGCCCTGCGCCGCCGCATCAGCGACCTCCGTCACCACACGCGGCCTCTCCACGGTCAAGAGCCGCGCCAGCTCGTCCCGCAATTTCTGGGCACCAGAAGGGGTCAAGTAGTTCGAATCCGCCACGACGCGCGGACCTAGCACGCCCTTGCCCCAAGTCGATGCGTCGACTCTAATTCTCATCGCCCTGGACCACGCAATCATCGTCGCCATTGACGCCAGCACGACGACGCTCCGCGCCGTCGCTTACAGCGAGCGAGGCCAGGAGCTCTCGATGGGAAGAGCTGCGCTCGCGGTGAAGAGCCCCGAGACCGACGCCTACGAGCAGGACGCCGAAGAGTGGTGGACGGGACTCGGTCGCGCGATTGCCGAAATGAAGCGCGGCCTCTCCCCCGAGCAGGTGGCAGAGATCGCCGTCTTGGTCATCGCTCACCAAAGAGAGACTGTGGTCGTCACCGACCGAAAGGGCACGCCTCTCGCCCCAGCCCTTTTGTGGATGGACAGCCGTTGCCAAAGGGAAGTGGCCCGCGCCACCTCACGCCTCGGCGCAGTGCGCATCCACGGCCTCAGCGGCAAGCCCCCCTGCACGACGCCGTCTCTCTACAAGTTGATGCACTTGTTCGGGACCCACCCCGAGCTTCGCCCGAGCTCCTTTGTCCACGACGTCCACTCCTTCCTGAGCCTGCGCCTCACGGGACGGGCTGTTTCCTCCTTTGCGTCCGCGGATCCGAGCGGCTTGCTCGATATGCGATCCAAGAAGTGGTCCGCAGACTTGCTCACCCTGGTCGGCCTCCGCCCCGATCAACTCCCCGAGCTCGTGGAGCCCGGCTACCTGATCGGTCCGCTCACTCCCGGTGCCGCCACGAGCCTCGGACTGCCCGGAGGGACCCTCGTCTACGCGGGAGCCGGCGACGGCCAAGCTGCAGGGCTCGGGGCAGGAGTCACGACCCCTCATCGCTGCTACATCGAAATGGCGACAGCGGTCAGCGCGGCGGTGCTGACCCAAAGCTACCAGCTCTCGAACGCTTACCGCACGCTCTTCTCCGCGGTTCCCGGCTCCTATTGCTTGGAGACGACGCTGCGCGGCGGCATGCAGACGCTCTATTGGTGGCTCGAAAACCAGCTCGGGAAGAAGCTCCGCAAAGAGGCCATGCTGGAGCTCGAGCGCCAGGCGGAAGCCATCGCCGCCGGAAGTGACGGGCTCTTGGTCCTCCCTTACTGGGCTGGAGTCATGAGCCCCCATTGGGACGATGAAGCGCGGGGTGCGCTCATCGGCCTCCACCATCGGCACCGCCCCGAGCACGTTTACCGCGCCGTGCTCGAAGGACTCTCCTTCGAGCTTCGCTATCACCTCGAGGGCATCGAAGGCTCGGCCGGTCGCCTCGAACGGCGCGTCCATGTGCTCGGCGGGGGATCTCGGAGCGACCTCTGGTGCCAGATCTTAGCCGACGTCCTCGATCTGAAAGTGGTGCGAACCGCATCGGCGGAGGCGACCGCGCTCGGCGCCGCACTCCTCGGCGCTGTCGCTCACGGCATCTATCCCCACTTCGAAGAGGCGGCCCTCGAGATGACGCGCACCGGCGAGGAGTTCGAACCTGGCCCCGCGGCGTCGAGCTATGACCGCCTGTACCGCGGCGCGTACCGGGGGCTCTACGCAGACATCCAGAGCCGCCTCCACGTGCTCGCTGAGTTCAGGGAAGCTGAACTCATCAGGCCCGGAGAGACCTCCCCTCCGATCGAGGGTGAGGCCTAGGGGCCTTGCGTTTCCTGGACCCAGGCTGCGCGCTCCTGCCTCAGGATTGCACGTCGTAGCGCAGGGAATAGCTGATCACGATCGGCCGTCTCGGAGCCGGGAAGCGCACAGCGCCGAACGCCTCGCGGATGCACTCATCGAAGTCCGGTCCCCCGAGACGCTGACGCGTCTTGCGCACTTGAGGTTGGCCGCCGCCGGTGCCGACGTAGAGGTCAACACCCACCGTCCCCCCGGACAGTGGAGAGGTCACATAGCGATAACACTTGAGCAGGCGGAGCTCTTGGGACTCAATGGCCTTGAGCCAGGGGCGCTTGGCGTCGTCCGTATTCGACTCGCCCCCGAGGTGCATGCCGATATGACGGGTCGAAATCCGTGGCAGCCCTCGCTTCGGATCGGGAGCGCGCCCATCCTCGATCCAGCTGCCCGGGGCCGGTTCAGACGTCACCTCCCCCGGTCCGGAGACGTCGGGTTGCTCCTGCTCGCGGGCCTCGGTCCCAACATCGGTCCGCTCTTGCTCTGAACTTTGCGCGCTGGTGGCAGCGGAAGCTGGGCGCTCGTCGACCGGATCCGAAGAGGTGGCGTCCTCGGCAGAGCCTGGGGGAGTCTCAGCGGGGCGAGGTGAAGCGCAAGCGAGCGAAAAAAGGCATACAGCGGGCAAAGCCACGTGCCATCGGGAGCGAACGTTCATGAGACGCCACATTGTTGTACGCTTTGGCCCATGGTCGAAACCCGATGGCGGAGAGCCTTCGTTTCCTCTGCCTTCGCCGCGGCGCTCGGGCTCCTCGCCTGTGAAGAAGACCGCCCCAAACCCACCCCGAGCTCCGGAACGCCGATGACGGGGCCCCTCGCGGGCGCTCCCCGAGGCGAGGCGCCCCCCGCCGCCCAGGAAAAGCCTGCGGCAAGCGCGCCCGAGCAAAGCGCTCCCTCGGGCCCCGCGGCGCCCGCCGAGGAGGCCGCCGGGCCCTCGAGCTACGCCATCGCCGAGGCTGAAAGTTTCCTCCTCTCGGAGCCCGAGGACGTCGGGCCCGCCGGCCCCATGGCCGCTTCTTCTGAGGGGATCTTCTTCATCACCAAAGGTGACGGCATGTACCTCGCGCGCCGCAAAGGCGATAGCTTCAGCGCCATCTCCGCCGAGCGAGAGGAGTTCTTCCGCTACGGTCGCGGCCCCGCGCTCACGAAAAACTACGCTTATTGGATCTCCGCTAGCGGTCGTCTCGCGCGCTCGAAGCGCACCCCCTCCACCACCGAATACCTCGGTCCCGCGCGCTCAGGAGCGCGCGTGCACAGCCTCGGCACCGCCCCTGACAGCGTGGCCTATTTGGCCGAGGATGGGGACGTCCTGCGCGCCATGATCTGGACCGAAGGCAAGGGAGCCAAGGTCGCCTCCCCCGAGGGCGCCTCGATCACGAGCCTGGATGTGATCGCCGTCCCCTCGTTTCCGAAGCTCCTGATGCTCGAAGGGCGCTCCGGCCTTTCCCCGCTCCACCTCCGCACTGTGCGTTTTCGCAAGGGCGGCCCCGAGCTCGGACCGAGCTCAGTGCTCTGGGTCGGGCCCGGCTCGCAGCCCCTCACCGAAGTCCACGGGAGCACGCTCGCGGGCACGGGCGGCGTCGCGCTCATCGCCACCGCCAAGGACATCGTCACCTTTGGGGTAGCGGTTCTGACGCTCGATCAGGCCGCCCAATCCGTCTCCGACCCTGTCTGGGTCACTTACCCGAACGGGATTGATCCGGCGCCGATCGCGATCGAGCGGGCCTGCGGCGAGACCCTCGTCTTCTACGCGATCCCGAGCGAACCGAAGCCGCGCGCGCCCCAAGAGCTCAGGGTCGCGCGCCTCGGCGCAGCTGGCTTTCAGAAGCCCGAAGTCCTGGTGCGAGCGCGCGCCTTCAACGAGATCTCCGTGGCCCCCTTGGAAGGCGAAGCAAAGCCCGGCGTCGTCGTCGCGTTTACCGCGGACCATCGCACCTGGGCGCTGACGGTCCGCTGTAAACCTCAGAACGCGACCAAGTAAGCGAGCCAACCAGGCTGGTTTTCAGCCTTCGTGAGCACCTTGTAATTCTCCTCTTCGTCATCGGGAGCCACGTCCCAATAGACGCGCACCGAGCTGAACCCTGCCTCGATCAAGAGCTCCCGAAGCTCGGGCAAGGTCCAGTAGCGCCACTCGTAGGTGAACGCCTTGTCCATCTTCGTCCCGTCTTTGAACTCGAAGTGGATATAGTTCAGGACCTCGTGGGTAATGGGATCGAACTTGTTCTGGTCCCAGACGTAGGTGAAGCCTTGCGCGACTTTACGCGGCTCCTGCATGGGCTGCTGCGATTCCCAGCCGCCGTAAGCGTCCAGCACGAACATCCCCTCGCGCACGAGGGAGCGCTTCACGCTCGCGAAATACTCTCGCATGTCAGCGCGCGTTCGGAACACGCTGTAGCTGAAGTTCATCGCGTTGATGACTTGGTGTTTTTCTTTGCGCTTCTGGCGCACGTCTTCACAGAGAAGCTTCACGCGGCTCTTGGCTTCGCCGAGCGGGTCGACGTTCCGCTCCTGGCCCCAGGCGAGCGTCTCCTTGGAGATATCGACGCCTACGGCGTGCCGCTCGGGGTGGCTCTTGGCCCAGTGGGCCGAAAACAACGCGGTCCCACAGAAATCCTCACGCAACAAGAGGGGGCGAGCCTTGTAGAGATTTCGGTAGACCTTCTCGATGAAGTCGAGCTCGTGGTCCACGGCCTGGACCGAAAGTTGGTAGAGCTCATGC
Organism: Sorangiineae bacterium NIC37A_2; assembly: GCA_002085155.1. GTDB lineage: Bacteria > Myxococcota_A > Polyangia > Polyangiales > Polyangiaceae > NIC37A-2. Next base: position 48,958 of record NASX01000007.1, on the reverse strand, counting down.
TTGTCCGCGGTTCGCGCGGTATAAGCGGAGGCCGCCTTCCGCGTCGCTTTCTTCTTCGTGCTCACTGCACCGACGCTACACAAAGCGCGGAAGACTCGCGAGAACAAAACGAAGTCCATGTCCGTCGTAGGCCGCCTTGCACCGAGCCCCACAGGTCCCCTTCACCTCGGGCACGCCTTCGCTTTCACGCTCGCTTGGGCCAAGGCGAGAAGCCAGGGCGGGCGCGTGGTGCTTCGCTTCGACGATCTCGATCGCGCTCGAGCTCACAGGCAGTACATCGACAGTGCGCTCCGCGATCTCACTTGGCTGGGCCTCGACTGGGATGGCGAGCCCGTCCTCGAGTCGTCGCGTCTGGAGCGGATTGAGGCGCGGGCTCTCGAGCTCTTGGCGCGCGGCCTCGCTTACCCATGTGTCTGCACGCGGGGTGAGCTGGTCGAGATCTCAGCGCCCCATGGCGCTGAGCCCCGCTACTCCGGCCGCTGCCGCGGACGCTTCCAAGACCTCGAAAGCGCGAAGAGCGAGACGGGACGCAGCGCCGCGCTCCGTTTCGGCGTCGAGGGCGGCGCGGTCGAGTTCGTGGACGAGAACTTCGGGCCCCAGAGCATCGACGTCGCCGCGACGGTCGGGGACTTTCCGATTCGAAGACGCGACGGCGCCCCCGCTTACCAGCTCGCGGTCGTCGTCGATGACGACCTCGATGGCGTGACAGAGGTCGTCCGCGGCCGAGACCTCCTCGAGAGCACCGCCCGCCAAATCCTGCTGCAGCGGGCGCTCGGCTTGTCCAAGCCCACCACGTTTCACGTCCCACTCATCTGCGATCCGAGCGGAAAGCGCCTCGCGAAACGAGATCAGGCCCGCAGCCTCGAGGAGCTCCGGAAGGCGGGAGCTCGCCCCGAGCGCATCGTCGGCTTCATCGCAGAGCTCACGGGTCAGCTCGACGCGAGCGAAGCTGGGCGCAAGGAGATGACGAGCGAGGAGCTCAGGGCCCGCTTCGATCCGAAGAAGGTCGGAACCGAGGACATCATCGCTTCCGCGTCGAGCCTCCTCGAAGACAACCCTCCTTGAAACAACCCATTTGTGAGGGGATGATGGGCGGCACAGCGGCCCGGAGGCCCAGCGGCGGCACAGCGGCCGGGAGGCCCAACGGCACGCGGCCCGGAGGCCCATGAATTCCCCCGCCCCTCAGCCGAGCCGAACGTTCGGGTCGAGAGGAACCAGGAGCGCGGCTTGTTCGCCGGCGGCGGGATTCTCGTCGCTCCTGAGAGGACGCACGAGCAACATTCCGCCCGTCCCTTTCCGCACAGCGACGCGGGTCGCGAGATGAGTCTCGGGTCCCAAAGGCTCGGGCTTTTGGGGCTGAGAGGGAGGACGCGGAGCCGGCGCAACCTGAGGGGGAGGCGCTGACGGAAGCTGGCTCGAGCGAGCTTCCGGGATATGTGACGGAGCCTCGGAGGGAGCGGTCGAACGAGGGGTCGCCTGAGGGGAGAGGACGGTCGGCTCGACTGGTGGACGATCGACGATGGTGTGTTCGGTGAAGTCGTCGTCCGTGTCGAGGATCTGCTGGGGCTCGGAGGCCCGCTGAAATTGGTTGGCCGCTTCGGCGAGCATCGCCTGAACCCTGGAGAGCTCTCCCGCGCGATTCGGACGTCCTTGTTTGCGCGCCGCTCCCGCCGCTCGCTGCACCCAACGGGCCGCTTCCGCGGGCGACCCACGCTCCTCCTCGACTCGAGCCGTTTCGAGTGCGATGACGACGTCGTCGTCATCCTCAGAGACCGATGGTGGTACGAGAGTTTCGCCCATGAAACGGGCCGCAGTGTCCCAGAATCTGCCTCCGGCAGCAACCGAACAGCCCCCTGCCTGGTTCCTGTTTGCGCCCGGGGCAGGTGCGCCCTCGAGCTCTCCCTGGATGCAGGACTGGAGTCTTCTCCTCACCAGTGTGGGACCTGTTATCACCTTTGACTACCCATACCGCTTAGCCGGCCGGCGCCGTCCCGATCCTTTGCCCACACTCATCGAGGCTCACAAGGAAGCTCTCTGCCGCGCGGGCGAGACGCACGCGGGCCCTCCGTGGCTCGTGGGGAAGAGCATGGGCAGCAGAGTGGGCTGTCACGTCGCGGCTGAGCTCCCCACCGCCGGCGTCATTTGCTTTGGCTACCCCCTGGTCAGCCAAAGCGGGGTTCGCCGCAGCGACGCGCTCCTCGCGGCACAAGTCCCGCTCCTGCTCATTCAAGGAACCCGGGACCGCCTGGCGCCCCTCGACGAGCTCCGCACCGTCGCCCGCCAGCGCTCGGCCCCGACCCGTCTCCTCATCGTCCCGAGCGGCGATCACTCCCTCGAAGCTACGGTCAGTACGCTCCGAGCTCGCGGACAGAGCCAAGCTGAGCTGAACCAACAGATCCTCGACGAAATCCGCCTCTTCTTGCAGAGCGAAAACCGTCCCCTTTGGGGCGAAAAGGAACTCTGAGGCAAAAAAGGAAGAAAAAGGCCATCGCCAGCGTACCCGCTGAGATGGCCTTTCTTCGCTGCGCGCCGAGGGTCGAGTGTTGCTCGCGCTCAGGCGCCGAGGGCGCGCCTTAGACGCTGCGCTTGCCGAGAGTCCCGAACACGCGGTCCCAGACCATGTTCGAAACACAGTAGCGGGAGTCGGGATCCTCAAAGTGATGGATCATGTGGTTGCGCTTGAGGCGCTGGCCGTACTTCGACTTCGGGCTGTAGTGGTGCAGCCAGTAGTGCGTCACGTCGTAGAAGACGTAGCCGAGCACAAATCCAGCGTGGAACGCCCAAGTCTTCTCCCCGAACATCGGGTAGAAGAGCCCGAGGAACACGAAATACAGGGTCAGGCTGACGGCCGGCGGCATCACGAGCCGGTACTTGTCCCGGGGCCACTGGTGATGCACCCCGTGGACCAAGAAGTGCATCCGCTCACCGAACTTCCCGGGCGGCTGCCAGTGGAAGAACAGGCGGTGCAGCCAGTACTCAACGAGCGTCCACACCAAAAAGCCGACGAGCGCGAGGCCGATGGTCAAAAGGAGGCCCGTCCCGGTACGCAGGGCGCTGTAGGCGAGCATCAAGAGGGACACGGGGATCCAGATGATGGGCACCACAGACCAGTGGGTGCGGGAAAAGAGATCGATGAAATCGCTCTCGAACATCCGGGGAGATTCTGGGGTAGCCTTGAGCACGAAGGGACTCCTCTCTGGGTGCGGAACCTTAGGAAGGCGACCCTGTGGGTGCAAGGAAACCGCCCCGAAAAACCAAATTTTGCCTGAAAAATCCCCGCGCGCGAGCGTCCCTCGGCAATTTTTGCTCGCCCACCCCCCGCCTCTCGCGGACTTTGCGCGGGAGCGCGTCACGCGTTTCGCGGCCCACTGGAAGAGAGGCCGGCGCCTTTTTCGATCAATCCCCCTACAGTCACCGCGCCGAAGTGCCGTTTGCAGACCGGGTAGAAGATGAGGACGACCGGTCGACGGGGTGACACACGAGACCAAGTAGAGGACTTCTCGGAGAAAATTTCTTCTCCTTTTGGGCCTCTTTCGGTTCGAAAAGACACGATGTGGGAAGCGCGGCTCGTCCTGAGCACGCTCGATCCAGCCGGAAATTGGGCGGGACCTCTCCGCGCCGCCATTCGCGCCGGAAGTCGCCACGAGGTCGACCGTCTGCTCGCTGCAATTTACGACGAGCGCTCGGTCGACAGCGCCCCTGAGTCCACCCCGGAGCTGATGCCCCTCTCCTCGCGACCGGTCGCCAAATGCACCGTGCTTCCGCCCTCACCATCCAAGCGCGGACGAATCAGCGCCTAGGCCCTTCCCGATTGGGCGGGACTGGTTAACGTCGAGAGAGACATGAAGAAGACTCTCGACGAGCTGCTCGACGGCATCGAAGGCGTCCTGTTCGATCTCGATGGCGTCCTGCTCGACACCGAGATCACCTACACCGAGGCGACCCGTCAAATCTTGGGGCCGCTCGCAGACCGCTTCGACTTCGCCCTGAAGTCCAAGATGATGGGCCGGGCGCCTCATATCGCCGCGAAGATCCTGCTCGAAGGCGTCGGCTCCACGATGACGCCCGACGAGTTCAACCAGCGGAAGAGGCCGCTCTTGCTTGAGCTCTTCCGAAAATCAGTGCCCAAAGCAGGCGCGCCCGAGCTCGTTTTTGAGCTGAAGAGGCGCGGGCTACCGCTCGCGGTCGCGACCTCTTCGGATCGACTCTACTTCGAAGCCAAGACGAGCCACCACCCCTGGTTCTCCGCCTTCGACGCGGTGGTCTGCGCCAGTGATCCCGGCGTCGGTCGCCACAAACCCGCGCCCGACGTGTTCCTCCACGCCGCGCGACAGATCGGGATCGCTCCGACCCGCGCCATCGTGTTCGAAGACTCCGCTGCGGGCGTCGAAGCCGCGCGGCGCGCGCGTGTGCAGCGCATCGTTGCCATCATCGACCCCCTCCTCGATCGCGCTTTGGTCGAGCCTGCCCATCACGTCGTCCTCTCCTTCTCGGAGATCTGGGAGGGCGCCCCGATCCCAGCCGCCGCTGCCCAAGCTCAGTTCTAAGGATGTGCTGAGCGGCGAGTGAGCGCGATGAATCGATCGAGCTCTGCCCGTTCCGCCTCGGGCATGTACTCGAAGTTTCGTCCGCGATCGGTGATCTCCCAGAACTCGCGGCTTGTCGCCTTGCGCAGCCCCGAGAAGATGCCTTCGAGACGAGCCTCTGGTTCTCCGCGCAGATCGTCGGCGATCCGCTCGGCCCGCCCGTGTTCGCCTCGGCTCAGATAGTAGGCGGCGAGCTTGACCTGCGCCCTGCGAACCCCAACAAGCGCCTGCTCCTGGCTGCCCTCGCGGAGGGGTCGATCCAGATCCAAGAACCGATCGAGCATCGTCGATTCGACGGCAAGCGCTTGGGCATGAGCGAGCTGGCACACCGAAGCGACATCGTGGGCGACGGTCTCGGTCACGAAGGTCAGCTTCATGTCGAAGCTCACGTGCCCGTAATAGATCATGTGACTCAGGCCCTCGAGCGCCTCCTCGCCGCAACCGAGGCGCACGAGCGACTCTACGAGCAAGCGATACTGGTTCAGAACGTTGTAGGCGGTGCGCACGTCGCGCGCATTGAGCGTGGCGCGCAAATACGAGTTCAAGAAGCGGTAGACGAGACTCACGAGCTCACGATCGGACGCTCGAGCGGCGGCCTCGCCGATGTACCTGGTGTCGATCGCGATCAGGTAGTCGACATCCTTCATGCCGCTCAGCCCCTCGTTGTAAACGCCGAGGTAGTTTCGCATCACCTTCCACTCGAGCCAAAGGCGCTTCCGCTCGAGATCGACGAGGCTCTCCGGATCGAGCGCCACAAAATCTGGATTCTTCGCCAGATCGCCGTCGATCCGGTACCAGGCGTCGTCCTTCGGCTTTCGTTCGAGGTAACCAAGGACGAGCTCGGCCAGTGCGTCGACCGCGGCGCTCGCGATGATCTTGTCGCGTCCGGCGATCGAACCATTGGCGATGTCGGTGAGCTCCTCCATGGCGCGGACGACCTGGGTTTTTGCCTTGTCAATCTCGTCCGGGCGCCTGCCAGGCTGCCGCGCTGCGCGGAGCGCCTCACCCAAAATGGTCCTGATGACGTTCTTCGGATCGAGGAACGCGAAGACGTACCCGAAATAGGGGACCATGAGCACGATCGCGATCGTGTCGAGGGACAGCATCACCAAAAAAGTCAGCTTCGGCATGTAACCGCCGAGGAAGCCGACGCTGACCCAGAGCCCGAGGACGCAGGTGAATACGTAATAGCCAACCACCCACAGGTTCACCGAATCACGCAGGAACATCCGCGTGATGCCGGAGAAACGTGAGGCAGACAGCTGGACGACGATGCTGACGACGGTGACGACGATGCCCAAGATCGCCGCGACGACCCCGACGAGCTCACCCGCTTCGACAGCAGGCGGCGCAAACTGAAACAGCCCAGAGAACGTCGGACGCTCATCGAGCGGCGGATCGACGAGGAGATCGAGCAAAAAAAGCCCCCAAAATCCGGCGAGCGACAGGATGAGCAGGAGCAGGAAGGGCTTGATGAAAGTCACGACGCGGCCTTCGAGGCCCGTAGCCGAGGCCACGGGAGCGTTCGTGCCCGGGGCTCTCGCTACTTCTTCTTGGACCACTTGCGCAGGTACTCGGTGAAGAACTGCTCGAAGGCATCATCCATCATCCGGCCATACACCTTCGGGATCTCGGTCGGCTTCTCTTCTCCGATCGCGTAGCTCGGGTTCTTCCAAGCCCCAAAGTGGTACTCGTGGGAACGATCCGAGGGCAGCTGGAAACGGGCGTCCATGCGCACCGTTGCGCCGAGGTACATGCTCTTCGGGGCCCCGCCCACAAATCCGCCGGAGAGGGTCTCCTTGTGCGAGATGGTCAAGGTCGGTCCCGTCACCTCGGCAGGAGGCTCGTTCTCCTTTTCGGGAAGGGGCGCGAGGTGGAACTCAAGGACGTCCTTCGGGAACATCTCGCTGAGTTTGCTCACGATCCGCTCGCCGAGGGCCTTTTCACGCTCGCGCGCGGGCGCCCCCAGGAAATATTGGCTCGGGAGGCTGCGCGCGCCGAGGAAGTACTTCTCGTTCTTCTTCACGATGCTGTCCAAGACCTGCGGATCTTGGGGGAAGTCGTGGAAGAAGCGCACCTCGACTCGAGGACCATGCGTCTCCGCGTAGGTGAGCAGGTGGCCCACGAACTCATCGAGAGCTTTGTCCCCCGCCGACTGGGCGAGGTAGCTCTGGTATGCCGCTTCGTAGACAGCATGCTGAGCAGCCTTCAGCTCGGGAGCGATCAGCTGGACCTGCTCGTAGCGACTCTGCAGGTCACGCAGCGCCGCTAAGGTCCCTGACTTTCGGGCGACCTCGAGTTCTTTGAGCAGAGCGGCGCGCAGCGCGGCATCGATCTCGGGCTGGATCTTCGACCCCTGATTCTCGCGGGCGAAGGCGATCACGGCGCCGATGGAGCCGTCAGCGATCGCCTGCTTCAGCCGAGCGCGCGGAAGCAGAATCGCGCCCACCTCGGGGCGCTTGCCGCCCCGGGCGAGGTAGCTCGTATAGGCCTCGACCGAATCCTTCTGCGTTGCGCTTTGGTAGAGAGCCTGCTCACTCGCGGTGTCCCGATACAGAGCCAGCCCGGAGCCGAGGAGTCCCGCGAGGACGACGACTCCTGCGCACACGGCGATCACCGGCGCTAGCGGAGGTTTCGGGTGCGGCCGAGTCGGCGCGAGCGGATTCGGTACACCGCTCTCACAGAGGCAATAGAGGCGCGCGCGCTCGAGCGCATCGTCGGGTTTCGCTGCGAGCCAGCGCTCTTTCCCTTCGCGGAATGCGCGCACGGCTTCGCTCGCTTCGTCCGCGCTCGGTAGCATGAGGGCGAGCTTGCCTCCGCCTTGAATCACAAAGGTAACCAGGCTTCCCTGCTGCTCGGCGGTCACCGCCGACGCATCGTGAACAACAATGGTCGAGCCGCTGACCTGGATGATCCCGGAGGGGAAGACGTAGTCTCCGGCGACGAAGGGGGCGTGAGCCGCGCGGAGTGAGAGCACATAGGCCCGACCGGCGCACCCGAGGGCAGAAAGGGCCAAGAGGACAAAGACCACCGCCAGCGTCGGGCCCCCGAGGGCCGCGGAATGATTCAGATCGCCAAAGCCGCGGACTCCGACCGCTACCCATGCAATAATAAAAATCAGGCTCGCTGCGAGCCAAACCAGGCGGGCGGGGTTTTTCGAGATGCGCAGGGCGATAGGCAAAGGGACAGCGACGCCCTGGGTCGATTCGATGAACCTGTCTTGAAGACTGCGGGGCAGGCTGTAGAAATCGAATCGCTGCATGACCAGAAACGCTCGAAGGACGCACTTCGGGCCGGGTTTCGGCCCACGATTCAGAGTGAAACATTTCCTGCGCGGGCATTACAAGCTGAGCTGACTCCACCCTTAGAAAACCCTCCTATGTCTGATGAGCCCCCGAGCCCTCCGGTGAGACCTGCACGCCCCCGGGGTTTGGGAGCCCTGACCCACGCAGTTCGGAGGTTCTTCCACAGCAGCGCCTGGCGAACCTTCTCCCACCATCAAACCATGCGCACCGCGAGTGCGATGGCATTTGATTTTTTTCTTGCCCTCGTACCGATGCTCGGGCTCGCGGGCTTCATGATCGTCCGCGTTCTTCACGCCGATCCCAAAGCGCTCGCCAAGAGCAGCGCATTTCTCGAACTCGCTCCAGGTCAGATGAATCGCCTGGTTGCGCGAAACTTCGAGGCCATCTCCGAGGCGAACTTCGCTCCTATCGCGCTCCTCGGCGCCCTTTGGATCGCCTCCGACGCTTTTCACACTCTGATTCGATTGTGTGAGGAGATCTTCGACAGTCGTCCTCGCGGTTACATCAGAGCGCGCCTCTGGGCCCTGGGTCTGGCGCTCCTCTTCGTCGGCTCTCTCTGCCTCGTCACCTTCATCGGCTACTTAGTCGGCTCCGCAGGCGCCGACTTCGTCGAGTCTCTCCTCGGCAAGTTCGTCGGCAGCAGTCTGGTCCGACTCGGCACTTTCGCCGCCTTCCTCGTCCTGTCCACCGGCTTTCTTTCGGTCGTTTATTACGTCGCCATTGGCCAGCGGAAGGCCCCACAGAAGACGATCATTCCGGGGGCGTTTGTTGCTTCGCTCGTCGGCGCCATGGCCTCGATCGGCCTTGGTATTTACGTGGCAAGCGCGTCTAGGATGGCGCTTTTTTACGGCAGTCTTCTCACCGTCATCGTCGTCATGTTCTGGCTCCTGCTCTGGTGCCATGCGCTCATCATCGGCGCCATCGTCAACGTGGCTATCGAAGACCACCTTTTCCGTGCCCCCATCGAGACCACGGGCGCGGAGAGGACGTCCCCTGAGCCAGCCAGCGAGGACACCTCGAAGACCCTTGAAGCTCACTCTTCCGTGAGCGAAGCGCCGAGTCCCAATAGTCAGGTCCGAGTTCCGACGCAGACGCCAAAGCCGTCCGGGAAGTCCGCCGGAACCTGACAGGTAAAGCCAGGCTCACAAGGGTTCTGCGTGTCGCTGCGGCGACAGATCGCGACGCAGCCGAGCGTCTTGGCGCACACGTAGCCCGCGGCGCATTCGCCGGCGACCGCACCGGTGCAAGCTTCGCCTTGTTTCTTCTCGCCCGGGACCAAACAAGCAGTCCGCCCCCGGGGCCCCACGAGCAGACATGCGCGCTGGCCGCCACAAGAACAGAGGCTGCCCGGCGGACAGGGATACGGATCGTCCAGGGAGCAGTTACTATAGGGGACACAAACGGGGACCTCGAGCTCAGGTCCGACTTGCTCCCGCACTTCGCAATAGGAATCGCCCGAGCAGCGACCATCACAGCAGTAGGCTCGACAGACGCCCGAACTTCCCTCGCCGATGCAGGTCAGGCCCGGCGCGCAGTCCGCCGGAGAGAAACAGGGATCGAGCTCTTTCCCTCGCCCGGCCGGCTCACAGCGCCGCTTGGCCTCACAATCGTCTCCCGAGCAAGGCACAACTCGGCACGCAGAGACTTCCTCCGAAACGTCAGGAAGTCCGCCCCAGCCGAGCAATCCCCCCTGCCCGACAGCCATCTCGCCGCCGAGACCCTGGACATCGTCGCCGGCTCCTCCAAAGCCCATCTCGTTGCGGAGAGCTTTGCACCCGGCGTTTGTGCCCGGGTCACAGGTTCCCTTGCCGCAGAGAGGGTGAACTCCTCCGTCCTGACCCGAGTCGCCCCCGGGACCAAGATCGATCTCGACCTCAGTCCGATTTGCGCCCCCCGTCCCTCCGCCTCCGTCATCGGCGTCGACAGCCCTCGGTGCCGAACAGTCGACCTGAAAGAAGCCAGAGAGAATCAGCAGAACCGCACCCAGCTTCGTCGAAGCGCGCGCCCGGGGTCGCGTCGGCTCATGAGCGTCCCGCTCCGCGGGCGGACCGCTCGCGCGCAGCGTTTCGGAAGGTGGCTGCTCCTGCATCGTCAAAACCAGAGGCCAGTCTAACTGACGCCCGTCCGTCCGCCACTAGCCAGACCCCGTAGCGCCCTCCCTCAGCGCGGAACCGTAACAATTTCCAAAGCGGAGTTATTGGCGGCGTCATAGGCCCGGAGCGTCAAAAACGCCGGGTCTCCGGGCCAAATCGACGACAGGTCGGCCCGGGTCGTCTCGATCGCTGAGTCAAAAATTCCGTCTTCAGCACCGACCGGGAACCACTCCGGGCTCCCCGCGAAGCGCACCTCGATACGGGTCACCGGGCCGAGGCCGTCGCGCACCCTCGCTCGGAGGACTTTCCCCTCGAGTCGAGCCTGCTCGATTCGGGGCGGGGTGTTGTCGACGAGGATGAGCTGACTCTCGAGGCTGTGCGATTGAGCTTCGGAGGGAGGATTCGCGAGCTCATCACTCACCGTCGCGCGCAAGCGATAATAACCCTCAGGAAGCGAGGCGGTCTCCCATTGGAAGGAGTTTTTGGTCAGCACCTCGCTGGGCTCAAGCGCATTCAGCCAGCGGTAGGAATCAACATGCCGATATTCGACCTTGTAACGAAGCTCGTCTTCGTCGGGGTTTTCGACGTCAAAGGTGACCTTGAGCTTCGTCGAGGGGTTCCCCTCGACAGGACCTCCCGAAGCCTTCAGTCCTCGACTTCCCTTCGGCGCGCTCGGCGACTCAACCCGGATCCCGGTCAAGATCGGGCGGAGGTTGTCCGTGCGAAACGGGATCTCGACCCGCCACAACTTTCGGTCCTGCGCCGGGGGCATCACCACCTTGAACTGCAAGAAGCGTCCGCCGGGGCTCGCGATCTGAGCGCCGTTTTCTAGGGGAGCAGACCAGTCCGACCAGCCGAGTCCAGGCACGGCCGAGTTCCCCGTGCGCGTGCGGATCTCCACGCCGGGGGAGGCCTCGTAACGAATCTTCCCGAAGTCCGCGCGCAAGCCAGCATCGAGGGCAGCGCTCGTGTAGGTACCTGACAGGCTCCCGAGGCTCTCGATCTCGTGCACATTCGCCGGATCGCTGCCGATGATGACTCCGGAGTCCTCTCCGTCCATCCGGATCGCGCTCACCTGACGCTCGTCGAGGTCCGCGACCATCACGGTGTCGAGGTCGCGGCTGGTCCGATAGACGCGCCCCTGATTCGCCGTTCCGACGAGGGCCCGCCCGTAGCGGTCGATCGCAAGCGAAGCGAGAGGTTCGTCTTTGCTGACGTAGAGGCGCGCCGAGCGACCATTTTTGTCGAACACGTGAAGCTCACCCGAGCCGCTCAGGCCATCTCCGCCCTTGGCAGGAGCAGGCCGATCCGCCTTCCAGCTATCGACGCGACCGCCGCTCTTGAGCTCATTGGCGATCGCGTAGACGTCTCCGCTCGCGCCTACGGCGAGAGCGCGCACCTCCGTACTCCCAAAGTCATGAAGAATGCTGGCGCGGCCCGGTCCCGTCACCTTGTAGATTCTGGCCTTCCCAGAACTCCCCACGTACACGGTGCCGTCGGCAGCGACGGCGAGGCTGACCAAGTGGCTCTCTTCCGCGTCAAAATGAACCTGGGCCTTGCCGTCCCGAGTGATGCGATAGAGCTTGCCTTCCGGTCCGGTCGCCGCAAACAGGGCGTCCGACTTCGGATCGTGAGCGAGCGCCCAGATGTGCTCCGCGCCGTCGAGTTTCACGAACTCTTTGAGCTGACCACCCGTCCACTCAAAAATGCGCGCACCGGGAAAGCTCCCGGCAAACGTTCGGTTCCAGGCGCCCGTGAGACTCGTCAGAGCGAGCGCGTCGGTCGCCGCCAAGCGCTCCGTCTTGCCAGCTCGGTAACGAAACAGCGCCCCATCGTTGCCGGTTGCGAGGAGGAGTCCGTCTTTCGTTTGGAGGGTTGCCCAAACTTGAGCCGCGTCGGCGAGCGACGTGCTCGTCAGGCGAAAACCGGGGCGCAGGTGCCCCCGAGCGTCGACGAAGACGCCCTTCGCTTCGCCTTCCGAAAAGTCCTTCGCGCTCTCGAGCACGAAATACCGCGTCCCGACCGCGCCCACCGGAACCGCGAAGAAAAGAGCAGAGGCAAGGGCCGCGCTCGAACGTACGAGCCGGACAAACGAGAAGGGGAAGCGTTTCATGACCTTTTTTTCACGCGGACGGAGACGGTGCCCGAACCGATCAGGTAGTCCGAGGTCGGGAAAACCTTGTGCTGCATGGTGCGGAACTCGAGCGGGCTGAGCGCGTTTCGGGTCGTCGTCAGCCGATCGATGGCGCCGGGGGGTAGAGACTCGGCCACGAGACCTCGATGCACGACCGACGACTGTCCGACTTCAAAGGAGACAACAACCGAGCGAGGCTCGTAGGAGATCGCCTCGAGGTTCCGTAGGAAATCGTCCACGGACTCCGGTGGTGGACGAACCCGCTCGACGGCGTGGCCCGGACGGATCTGAAGCTTCACTTCTTGGTCCTCAAACGTGTCCGGGAGGGGAACCGTGATGAGCTCGCTGCGCAAGGGTCCGACGTGCGGCTGGATCCACAGGCGGAGCCGAACAGCGCCGCCCCGCTCTACCTCAGGCGTGAGCAGGTCCACCCCACGGAGAACGCTCACTTCGCGGGCGAAGGTGAGCTCCACGTCGACGTCGACGCGCTCCACCACGATGTCTTCCCAGGGGTTCGAGAAGAGCGCCCCCACGGCTTGCACCACGCTCGACTGCATGAGCTGGTTCGCGTCAGGCACGCCCGTCGGGCCCGCCCTGAGGTCGTCAATGATGACCTCAGGGTGTCCCGCGAGCTTCAGCTTCGAGCGCATGCGGAAGGTGACGTCTCGCCTTTCAGCTGCCGTCGTCTGGATTCCACTGCCCAGCGCCATCCCGAGAAAAGCGGGCGTGATGAACGGATCGTGAGCGACCCGGAAGTTCCAGTTCGGGTGGGGAGCGCCGGGTTCGCCACGGATGTTCAACGTGACCGGGATGGTCCTCGCCGTCGCCTCTTGGTCGACGACGATTGAGGCTTGCCTGTCGTTGACCAACATTCCTCTCGGCCCGAGGGATTCTCCGACCTTGAAGGAGCGCTGCACCGACGCCATGAACCAAAGCACGCGCGCTTGGGCGGCGGGGAGCGCAGTGACGCCGATCTCCATCATTGGATGACCGAAGGCGACGAGCTTGCGCCCCTCCACGCGAGTCACCGTCCCGAGCCCCAAAGCCGAGACATCTCCGGAGATGAGCTGAATTCCAATGGCGCCGCCGTCCACAAAGGGCTCGGTGGCGCGGGCACCGGGCGGCGCCGCTCCTCCCATGGCGAGAGGTTCGAGCCCGAGCGGGCTCAAGAGCGAACGGGCCTCTTCGACGATGCGATCGGAGGCGCCGCCGAAGAGCAGCGGCGTTTGGATCGGACGGAGCTCTGAGCGCGGCTCAGCTTGGCCGCTCTTTGCAGCGAGAGCCTGGGCATGAGCCCTCACGTCGTAACTTCTATAATCGGCGAAGGCGTTCGGACGGCCTGTCTCCGAAGCGCGAGCGACACCGAGGGGCGAAAGGGGGAGCCCTCGGAGCACTTTCGGTAGCGGCCGATCCAAGTCGCTCAGCATCGACTCGATGGGCGTCACCCCTGCAACAGACTCAGCCCCAAAGGACCAGCCATAAGCATAAGCGCCGGCCATCTTGCCCCCGAAGTAAATCGGGCTCCCGCTCATGCCCGCCACGATCTTGGCAACTTCGAGGCGAGGATGCGTCGTGCGCACCAAGATCAGGTCCTGGCGTGGGCGGAAGTTCCGGAGCACGTCGATGACCTCGACGTCGAAACGATCGGGCCTCGTGCCTTCAAAGACCGTAAGCCCATAGCCCTTCAGCCCCTTCTCCACCTTCGAGAGAGGGAAAACGTCGGAGCGCCGGTCGGCCCCTTCGACGTTCGGGGCGAGCCCAAGCGACGCCGCCGAAAGGCCCAGTACAGCAGCGAAGGGGATCAGTCCGAGTCGCACGTCTTCCTTTCACTCTAGCCCGAGCCGTACCCCGAATCGAGCCCTTCCGCCGAGGTCCCTCGTCCGCTTATGTTTTCCAGGCCATCCATGGGTCTCGCGCTCTTCGCCGTCGTCATCCTCTCGTTTGCGAGCTGGCTGACATGTCACGCGATTTTGTGCGCCCGGATGGCGAAGCTCTCGCCGCTCGGAGCCCTCCTCTCCTTCATCGTCTTCCCCTTGGCCCCCTTTCGAGCTGCTTCGATGCCGAGGACTCGACTCCTTTGGATCCTCCTGCTCGTCCTCTACGGCGGCTCGCTATGGGCAAGCTTCCGCGAGCCCACACCCGCCCCGGCCATGGAAAGCTCCGCCTTGGGGGCCGCACGGCGAGAGTTCGCCGTGCGGCCCCAAGGCTCGGCCGACGAGCGTGACCTGCCCAAGTGCAGGCGTCACGCCATCGCCCGCGCCCGGAGCGCGGGCGTGACGTGAGGTCTTACGCGACCTGCGCGCGGTCGAAGTGATTGATGCCGTACTTGGCGCCGATCCGCGCCAGAACTTCGGCGGCGAAATCGATGTCTTCGTCCGTGTGCCGGGCGTTGATGGTGAGGCGAAGGATAGCGCCGTTGCGCGGAACAGCCGGATAAGCGACATTTCCGCATTTGATGCCAGAATCAAAGAGCTCATGACTCACCTTCCAGAGCGTCTCCTGCTTGCCGACGAAGACGGTGACGATCGGCGAGACAGCTTCGGAGACGTGGAGTCCCGCTGCTTTCAGCTGCGGCACGAAACGCCGAATATTGTGCCAGAGGCGCGCCCGATGTTCCGGCTCCGCTCGGATCAGTTCGAGGGCCGTCTTGGCCCCAGCGCAGATCGGCGCGGGGAGTGAGGTGGTGAAGAACCCGCTCGGCGCATAGAAACGCAGGTAGTCGATCAGCTCGTGGCTGCCGGCGACATATCCGCCCACCGCGCCGATCGCTTTACTGAGCGTGCCCATGAGCACGTCGACCTCCCCGGTCAGGCCAAAGTGTTCTTCGACCCCCCGGCCCTCGCGGCCGATCACTCCGACGCCGTGGGCGTCGTCGACCATCAGGCGTGACTTGTACTTGCGGCAAACGGCGAGCATCTCCGGCAGGGGCGCGAGCTCCCCGTGCATACTGAAGACGCCGTCGGTAACCACCAGCTTCGCGTCGCACTCGAGCTTGTCCGCGTGGGCAAGCATGCGCTCGAGGTAGGCCACGTCGTTGTGGGCAAAGACCTTCGAACGCTTCGCGCCCGCCGCTCGGCAGGCCTCCTGGATGCTGGCGTGGGCGTGCTGATCGCGAAACAGCGCGTCGTTGCCGCGCACGAGGGCGCGGATGGTGCCGGCATTCGCCGCAAACCCGGACGGGAACACCATCACCGCTTCGCGCTCGTGGAACTCGGCGAGCGTCTCCTCGAGCTCACGGAGAGGGCGATTCGTTCCGCAGAGCAGCTGAGCGCTCGGCGTTCCGTAACCGAACTCTCGGGTCGCCGCCTGGACGGATTCGAGGACCTTCGGGTGAAGATGGAGCCCGAGGTAGCTGTTCGAGTCGAAGCAAATGAGAGACTTCTTGGTGCCGCGGCTCGGTCCGCGCACGTGGACCCGGCTGTCGATCGGTCCGTCCAAGGTCACGCGATAGAAGCGCTGGTAGTAACCGCGGCGGTGCATCGCCTGCACCCAGGTCTGGAATTGGTTACACTTGGCGAACACGTCGTCGCTCGGGGTCTCGTAGAACTGATCCAAGGTGCGCGAGCTCGGACAAGACTCTTCCTCGTCCATTTCTGCGTCGGTTTCCTGTTCGGAGCGACCGGGGAGGTCGAGGAATTCGAGCAGATGCCCGATCAGGTCAGGGCGCTCCCGGTCAAAGGCAAAACCGAGCAGCGTTTCGAACGGGTGGCCAGGGGTCGGCGCTTCCACGCGAGCGAGGCGGGCAGAACCCACGCTGAGGGGCTCACCCTCGACGAGAAGATCGACACTTGCTGTTTGCACATCGTCGACGTTGGGCTGGGCGACGTAACAACCGAGACCGCTCTCGGAAATGTTAGCGAGACGTGCGAGCTCGCCATTGATGCGCACATCGAAGTTCTTTCCACGAAGTGGAATGAACCGTTGGGCGCGCAATTTCACCGTTGGATGGGACAAAAATAGACTCATAGGGCATTTCTCCTGATTGGGACGACATCTGCTCCAACGGGCCACTCAGTCGCTGAATTAAGGAGAAGGCGGAGGAAAACACCCTTGTCTCCACATCAACTGTCAATTGTCTCCATGGCCCGTCACTACGACATGACTCATTGTGCTCAAATGAGTCATCCTATCTGAGCCATCACGTTCCATTCAATCGCTGGAAAGCAAGGGCCCTTGAGGGAGCTTCCAAGAGCCCCGTTCCGGCGAGCGCGAGCAGTGGCGCTCGCATCGAAGCACTCGCCGCGATCCATCCCCGCGCGTCGCACCTGAGCCACGCGCTGCACGCCGCGAGACCTCACGCGCGGCGCGCGGCCTGGCCTCCGCTCGTTGGGGCGCGCCGATCGCCCTCGACGTGCCCGAGAAGCGAAAACGCCCGAGAATTTCTGGCGCGAAGGAGAGGCACGTGTCACGCTTGAGGTAAGACGAAAGCTCGTCTCTCCTGCTCGCCGAGGTGCGACGGAGAGAGTCACTCTTGTCATGGGACGCCGATCTCCTCTCTCAACCAAGAAGCCGCTGCACGCGATTCAGACGTGCGCTGAGAGAGATGCATGCCGCCGGAGCTCGAGCGGACGCGCCATGACTTCCTGGACGCGCCTCCTCGCGCTGACCTATTTGGGCTACCTCACGGTCGGCTGCGCTCATTACCAGCCTCCGC
Source organism: Sorangiineae bacterium NIC37A_2 (assembly GCA_002085155.1). Lineage (GTDB taxonomy): Bacteria > Myxococcota_A > Polyangia > Polyangiales > Polyangiaceae > NIC37A-2. Next base: position 32,186 of record NASX01000007.1, on the reverse strand, counting down.
CCCCCGAGCCGCCGGTCCGCCACGCGATGCAGGAGCGCACGAAGCCCGAGACGCCGGAGGAAGAACTGAAGATCCATCGCGCGCCTCCGCCCGAGTACGGAAACAAGGTCGTAACGGCTGAATTGCCGGCGATTCCCGAAGGGTAAGGCCAGCGGGCCAAGGCATGGTAAGGCGGCCCTTGATGGGTCGTCTGATTCCGCTCGTCGTCCTGGTCAGCGCTTGTGGCCTAGGGTGCTCACGAACCGCAAAGCTTCCTCCGAAGACCGAGGCCCCTGAGCTGCCCGCGTCGACTGACCCGACGGTCAGCGCTCCTGAGCCCTGCGGGCTCCCCAAGGAAATTCGCGAGCCGCACTTTCCACTCGAACTCGGGCAAACCAGCGCAGGGGAACCAGCACGCTTCGACCCAGCGGGCCTCACCCTCGCCGTGCTGCCGGATACGCAATACTACGTTGCGTGTCGCTCCGAGCACCTCAAGCGCCAAGCCGCGTTCGTCGAGAAGCAGGCGGGCGTTCGCAACATCATCGCGACTTTGACGCTGGGCGATTTGACCGACCACAACAGCGCCGAAGAGTGGCTCTTTTTCCGGGAAAACCTGGGCTCTCTTCCGGACCGCGTCCCCTTCCTGCTCGTGACCGGAAATCATGACCACGGCAAAGCAGGGAGCGCCGATCGCAGAGAGACCAAGCTCGCCGACTACTTCTCGCTCGACTTCGTGAAGTCGAAGCAGCTGCTCGCCGCGACCGAACGCCCCGCAGACCTCGAGAACGCCTACTATCGATTTCCGATTGAGCGAGGAGAAAATGGCAGTCTCCGCGCTTGCCCCGAAGGATGCAAAGCCCCCCTCTTCAGCCTCGGGGTCCTCGCGCTGGGATGGAGCCCGAACGAAAGATCCGTCGAGTGGGCGAAGAAGACTCTCTCCGCCTATCCGAAAGATCGCCGCATCCTCGTCACCCACGCCTACCTCTACGACGACGGGACCCGCTACGATTTTCGGACCCGAGGCACAGAGCAAAAATGGAATCCCCTCGCCTACTGGACCGCCCGCGAGGGCTCCGAAGGGGGCCGCTCCTTCGACGGTGAGATGCTCTGGGAAGCGCTCGTCCGCGATGATCCTGGCTTCTTCCTGACTCTCAGTGGACACGTGCTCGGGCGGGGCGCCGCGCGCCTGACTTCAGAAGGCGCACAGGGGAATCTCGTCCATCAGGTCCTCGCCAACTATCAAATGCTCCGCGAAGGGGGCCTCGGTTACCTGCGCCTCCTCGAGCTCTCGCGCGACGGTGCGAAGCTCGCGATGCGAACCTATTCGCCGTCCCTTCATCTCTCGTCGCACGAACCAGAGCAGGAGTTCACTTTGCCGATCTCGCCGCCCCTTTTCCGAGCCCAAGAGCCCCTTCCCTCGGCAGGAGCCCTCTAAGACGAAACGTGGAAGAGCGAGAGACGTCCCTCCCCCCGCGCCCTCACGTGAGCCTCAAGAGGCTCCTTGCGCTCTCTTTTCTCCTCGCCCTTCTGTGGCTCGTTTGGGCCCTCGTGCGTCCTCGGCTGTCGCTCTCGCCGGAGGCCTCCGAACTTTGGTCCACCGGCGCCCGACTCCTGCTCTGGGTCGTCCCAGCGGGCGTCTATCTCATGGTCAGTTACGGCCGCCGCTGGTCAGAGCCCCTCGGCTTTGGATTCCCCTACGGCCGCCCTCAAGTGGCCCGGGCCATCACGTTGCCCCTCTTACTCGGCGGATTTTTGGTCGTGGGGACGGCCGCAAATCTGGGCAAGACGCCCGCTCTCGTCCTCGGTGAGCTCTACAGCGGCCTGAGTCCGCGGCTCACGGCGCCGGTCCTCGAAGAGCTCGTCTTTCGAGGCGTCATTACCTCCGAGGCGCTGACCTGGGCCCGGGAAACAGCGCCCAACTTTCGCTCCTTGATCGCGCGCTTCTGGGCGGCCCTGTTTCTGACCTCTGGTCTCTTCACGCTCCTGCACGGCCCCTCCTTGCTCGCAAGCTATGGAACGGAGGCCCTCTTGAGCCCGAGTTTGTCTCTCCTCGTGACGGGAGTCGTGCTCGGGTTCCTCTTCGCACAGACCAGAAGCATCTATGGCTGTATTTTCCTGCATTTTTTGAACAACGAGCTGTCGCTCCTGTAAAGAAAAAGCCGCATTCCCCGAGCCTCCGCCACGCTTTCAAGGGCCCTAGACCTATGGTCTGCTCGCGCCGCTCTTGGACTTCGGGATCTCTCCCCTCGCTGCGTTCACCTGGGTGGCGCTCTTTCTTTGGCTCTTCCTTTGCGGGGCTTGGGCCGTTTTGCGGCCCGCGACCACGGTCCGAGCCCGCGCCGTCGCCGCGCTCCTCGGAGCACTCGCGCCCATCCTTTGCCCGAGTCGAGGTGTCGCGAGTACCTTTCTCACGGGCCTCGCTGTCGTGTTCGCAGCGCGCTTGCCGGACCTTGAGCGCGAGCGCTTGAAGAAGAGCAAAGCTGAGCTCTTCCTCTGGCTCTTTGTCCCGGTCTTGCGCGGCTACCCGAAGAGCCCCGAGGCGCGCGCGCAGAACCGAAAGAGCGCTCGAGCGAGTTTCCTCGAGGCCGCTGTCACTTACTCCGTCTGGCTCGTGATCGCAGCGCTCCTCGATTTCGGAGATCCTCCGAGCTGGCACTGGCTTTTGCGCTCCACCATCTTGATCCTCTACTTCGTGCTCACCATCACGAGCCTCGAAGCGCTCTTGCGCGGGCTCGTCGAGCTCAGCGGAGCGCGCACGGATCGTCTGTTCGAACAACCTTTACTCGCAACTTCACTCCGCGACTTCTGGGGTCGGCGCTGGAATCGTTTCATCGCCCGCTTCGCTCTGCGCTACATCGCGCTCCGTCAGAGTTCGAAAACGAGCGGCGTGCGCACCGTGCTCATTGTCTTTTTCTGGAGCGCGCTCTTCCACGAATACTTCGCCTGGGGAGCTTCGGGGAACGCGGCGCGCCCCGGGATGATGCTCCTCTTTTTCCTGATTCAGGGGGCCGGCCTGCTCGTCGCCGAGCGCATTGCCCTGCGGATTCCGAGAGCGCTCGGGACCACATTCACGGCCCTGTGGATGATTGTCACGTCTCCGCTCTTCTTCGCGTCTCTGCATCCGCCGCTCATCGACCTCGGCTATCCGGCCTCTCGGCTCATCCAGCTCCGCGCGCCCTAGACCGCGCCGTCCGCCTCGAGCCACTCCCTGACCTCCCACATTTGCTGATCCGCCCCGCCCGGGTACTCTCGCGCCATGCAGCGAGCTCTCCGCCAGGTGCTCCCCCTCCTGCCGATCGCCTTCGCTCTCGCCTGCGGAGGTTCACACACAGCTCCCGGCACCTCGCCCGGCCCGAGCTCAAGCAGCGCAGGGACCGAAGACGAGTTCGGACGCGAGAAGGAACTGCCAGCCGGCGTCCCGGCCCAAGCCCCAGACGGCTCCTTCCGGGCGACGTTTCCTTCGACGATCCCCGTCGAGTTCGTCTCCGGCCGGGGTCACCTCCAGGCCCATTTTTCCTTGGGCACCGCCGCGAAAACGCGCTGCTTCTTTTACCAGGACGCCATGGATGCCGGTCAGGCCATCCGCACGGTCCTCGAAAGCATGCGCTCCAAGGTCCGCTTCCAAACGGTGCGCCCCTACCGCATCGTGGTGAGCGGCGGCGCGCCCGTGGTCTTCGTCGACGCTCGTTATGAGCTCGAGAGCGCCGAAGGGAATCAGCGCGGTGGCCTCAAGCTCGCCGTCAGTCCAAGGGCCGAAGCTCCTGCCCTCTGTTTTCTCGACGAGGCGGGGTACCTGGAGACCTTCGCTGGAGCGATCACGTCGCTTCTCGCGAGCATCGAGACCAACGGGAAACAGCCTCTCTACTCCGAGCTCTGGACCATCTCGAGGGAAGCCACGCCTTTCGGCTTTCGCTGGCTTCGGGTGATGGATCGAGAAGACGAGCCTCGCGCGGCCGTGACCCTCTCCGCGCAGTTCCTGCCCGGCCCCGACGGCGAGCTCAGCACAACTGATGCCCTCGAGGTCGTCGTGCGGGACACAAAGGGCATCAAGACCGCCACCTTCGTCGCGAGCGAGAGCGGCACCGTCCGCCACGAGCTCGAACTCCGGCGCACCGCAAAAGGGAAGTATCAGGTCTCGGGAAAGCTCGGCGGCGAAGAGTTCAAGGCGTCCTTCAAGGACAGTCGCCTCACTGACGAGCTCGAGCTCGGAAAGCTGATCGCCCAGACAACGGCCGAAAGACCCGAGCTCAAAGCCTCCCTCTATCGTCCGGCGCTCGACCCGGCACACCCGACCCCGCTGGTCGTCACCCGAGCGCAGGCGGGCCCCGAGATCGCTCTCCGGCGCGGCGCAGCGGAACTGACGGGGACGCTGGATGAAAAAGGGCAGCTCAAGCGCCTCGTCGAAAAAGATGGACCAGGTGAGCTCTTGATGGAGCGGATCGACCAAGTGGGGAGCCCCGAGTGATCACCCGCAGAAATGCCCTCTTCATCTACCTGACGGCCACGTTCTCGACCTGCCTCGTGGTCGGCGATCTGCTCGGAGGCAAGCTCGTCTCCGGCGACTGGCTCGGTTTCGAGTTCACGACCACGGTCGGCATGATCCCCTTTCCTGTGACGTTCGTGCTCACCGATCTCATCAACGAGTACTACGGGAAAAAAGCCGCGCGATTCGTCACCTTCGTGGCGTTTTTCATGGCGCTATTGACCTACCTGCTCGTGGCCGTCGCGACCGCCATTCCGATCGCCGAGCTCACCCGTCAGCCCGGCTGGCAAGGAGTGAACGAGGCGGCCTTCGAGAACGTGTTCGTCGGTTCCCAGCGGATGATCGTCGCCTCGCTCACGGCTTACGTCGTGGCACAGCTCGTCGACATCAGCGTCTTCACCCTGCTCAAAAAGCTCACCGGAGGACGAGCCCTCTGGCTCCGGGCCACCGGGTCGACCCTGATCTCCCAGCTCATCGACACAGTGACCATCACGGGAGTCGCCTGGATTGGCCTGCTCAGTATGGCCGAGCTAAAGCGCATCATCCTCACCGCTTACACCCTGAAGCTCATCATCGCGATCGTCCTCACGCCCATCCTCTACGCTCTCCACGCGTTCCTCAGCCGGGCACTCGGCGTCGAGCCTCTGCCGCCCGACGAGGATTCCCGCACGTCATGAGCCGGGCGCCTCGACCACGGAGCTCACGCGTAGAGGGACGTGAGAAGTCCTTCCTTGAACTCGATGTCGCCGAAGTCGGCTAGGGTGGAATCGAAGGCCGCCGCGATGGTCGCGAGGTAATCGACGCTCGAAGCGTCCTCGAAGGTCAGATACCGACCCGTCTTGATCACACCGCCCGCGTCGCCGATGAGAAGGTAGGGGATGCTCGACAGGGAGTGTGTATTGCCCTGGGACACTTCGGTGCCCCACAGGATCACCGTGTGATCGAGGGCGGTACCGTCACCTTCCGGAATCGCCGCCAGGCGCTCCATGAAATAGGCGATTTCGGCCATGTGCCAGCGGGCCCGTCCCGTGAGAATGTCCCAAGAGGCGGTGTCGCTGTCGCCGGAGTGGCTCAAACTGTGCCCTTCCCCGCCCTCGTCGAGCCAAGGATAGCGGATGCGATTGAAGCCCGTGGAGTATTGAACACTGGCGACGCGCGTCAGGTCGCAGGCGATCGCTGTCGCGAGCAAGTCGAGGTGCGCCCGGCTGATCTTCGGCATGTCGACCTCGCTATCTGGATTCAGACCGACCACCTGCTCCGGCGCCAAACAGGCTTCCCCGTCTGCACCGATGCCGAGTCGGCGCTCCAGATCCCGCACGAGCTCCGTGTGCGCGTCGAGCTTGTCTCGGTCTTCCGTGGAGAGCTTGGGCCTGAGGGTGCCGAATTGCTCGAAGACGGTGTCGAGGACCGCCGCCTTGCGACTCGCGCCCGACCCGGGCTCAGCCGGTGTGCGCTGGAACAAGCGCTCGTAGAGCAGCGCCGGATCGTTCGTCGGCGGCAGCGGCGCCTCCGGGCCGCTGTAGGAAATCCGGCCCTGCACGTCGTTGTCCATGCAGCGAACGCCCAGTTCGAGAGAGCGAAACCGGCTCGAGCCTCCGATCTTTTCCGCGATGACCTGATCCAAGCTCGGGCCCCGGGCCCAGCCTGCCTGCGACCCGCAGCCGTCGACGAACTCCCCCTTCGCCAGCGTTTGGCCCGTGAAGAGCGCGCCGATACCTCGCTGGTGAGGTCCGCCGTTGCCTTTTGATGAGAGGCCGACGTGACAGTTCACCCCCGACACAAGCAGGAGCCGATCCTTGTAAGGAGCGAGGGGCTCATGAATCTTTCCGAGGTCGAAATCCTCTTCCGAGCGAACGACGGAGGGGAACCAATTTTTGGTCACCGTGCCGTTCGGGCTATTGAAAACAACGAACCTGAGCGGCCACGCAGGGTCAGCCGCACGGACCTCGAGAGAGCGAAGCAGAGGGAGCGCTAGAGCTGCGCCGCCTGCGCCTAGCAGCGCGCGTCTCGGAATCTTCAAGGCCCGCTTCATGGAGTCGTCTCCGAGGAATGAGGAGCCATCCGGAAGGGACGACTCTTGGTGATGGCCACGAGCACCTCGATGAGCGGAGTGTCGGAGCTGCCTCCGTCGAGAGAAGCGAGCACCTCACAGGAGTCCGCCGGTGAAACAGCGCGAGCAATGGCGAATTCGAGCCATTTCCGCGTCACACAATCGAGCACCGTATTTCCAATCGTCAAGCGCTCTGAGAGCTCCCCGAGCCCCGTATAAGAGCCCGCCATCGCCGGATCCGGCACCTCATCGAGGCTCCCGCTCACGTCAATCGGCTTGCCTTCTTGTTCGGTCCGATAGCGCCCCAGCTGATCGTAGGCCTCGAAGCCGAAGCCCACTGGATCGATCAAGCGATGACACTCAGCGCACACAGCGAACTCCGTATGCACCCGGAAGAGCTCTCGCGTGGTCAGGCCCGGCTGGGGATCGGGGGGATTATTGTTCACGCTGGGGGGAGGATTCGCCACCGGCGAACAGAGCAGCGCGTCGCGCACAAACACACCTCTTTGGATCGGAGAAGATTGGTTCGCCAGCGAAAGCCGCGTCAAAAGCGCCGGCTGACCCAAGAGTCCGGGACGAGGCTCCGGCGGCACGACGCGCGTGAAAGGAGCGCTCGGGTCCGTCGCGTAGCCATAAAAAGCTCCCATCGCGGGCGTGGCGTAGACGACCTCGGTCGTCAAAAGATCGCGGATCGTCCCACCGGCCCAGAGCACGTCGTCAAGGAAAGCGAGCAGGGAGCGCTGAAGGTCCCGCCCGAACTCCGCTGGCGCACCATCCCGCGCGAGGCTCGGGAGTCGATTCGTCTTCAGCCAGAGTGAGTGGAACTCGGAAGCGCGATCCTTCGCTCGCGGATCGGCGAGGAGACGTCGCGCCTCTGCTTCGATCCCCGCCGGGGTCGAGAGGGCGCCCTCTTCTGCTCGCGCGAGCAAGAGCTCATCGGGCATACTGCCCCAAAGGAAATAGCTCAGGCGCGAGGCGAGCTCGTACGGGCCGAGCGGGAGCTCGCGGCTCTCCGCGAGGGGCTCAGAAACTAAAGGCGCCTCGACTCGGTACAGAAATTGCGGCGAGAGGAGCGCCGCTTCGATGATCGAACGAAGGCCCTCGGCGTGGCCCGAGCCGGACGCCACCCGATCGTAGAGAGTCTCGAAGCTCACAAGCTCCGCGCTCGACGGCGCGCGGCGGAACGCTCGACGAAGGAAACGGGCGATGAAGTCGCTGGCGCACTCTCGCTCGCTCTTCCCTTCACAGCTCACAAGACCTGAAAATGCTCGCGCCTGCGCGCTCGCCGCGAGCTTCGAAGCAGCCAGGTCGAGCTGCTCCACGAGGAGCGGCGTCGCTGCGTAGGAGCGCGCGTTATTGTTGAAGCCGTTCACCTCCGGTTCTTCCGGAAAGGTCACGGTCGGATCTTCAGTCGTCCCGAGGAGCTCTTGCACAGTTCGCCGGTACTCGGAGCGAGTGAGCAAACGCGCAAAAGGGGCCGGGAGCGGCGGCTCCTCACAAGCGACCGAAGGCCCGCCGCCGGTGGACGCAGCTCCGCCCGAACCGTCCGCGGGAGATCCAGGAGGCTCATTGCACCCCAAGAGGGGAAGGCAAAAGGCAATCCAGCCGACGAAGGAAGAAAGACGCACGGCCAAAAATGTGCTCTGAGGGTGCGCCTGGGTCAACGCGAACGAGGCCTGATCCAGACGAGTACGGACAGTGCGGTGAAAAACTTCCCGCTCAAGAGTCAAACTGGTTCCGAAAAAATTGCGCCGGGCCCCAGGGGCTCTCAGCGCTCCTCTTTCCGGGGTTCGACGTAGCCCGAAATCCGCGCCCAGCTGGCTCCGCCGCGGTTGTCCCGGACGACCGCCCAAATCCTCACCGGACCTGGCTTCGACGGCGGGAGGAAGCCGGTGCTGTGATCGGCGTTGAAGCCGGAGGCTGAGTCGTTCACGAGGCGGAGCTCCGAAGTGAACCCTCCCCGATCGGTGAAATAACTCACCCACTGGCTCTCCTCGATTTCACGTCCGTAGTTCACATACGACGCCTCATCGAGATCGACCGAGTCAGGATCGACGACCGCAAACACGCGCTCCTCTTCACAGGTCGCGCCTGGACTCTCACTGCAGGCCTGGAAACAGGCGACGCCCGGAGCGCAGCCATCGAGGTCAGGGATTTCGAAGGCGCGTCCTACGCACTCTTCATCATAACAATCGACCTGGACCGATCTGCCGTTCACGCGGAAGTCGAGGATCCGCGGGTTCGGATTCCGGAACTCCGGGTAGACAAAGATCTGCGAATAGCCGACGACAAATCCCTCAGAACCCACGGGCTCTCCATCGTCATCGATGCAGACAGGAAGCCCTGTGAAATGGCCTCGCCCGTCCGTTGTGCCGCTCGTCGGGACATCGTTTCTTTCTTCGCCCGAGGCACCTCCCAGTCCGCCTGCCCCGCCGAAACCATCATCGATCGGCTCGCCGCCGACCGTGAAGCGCCCCGCGCACACGCCGTAGAAGACGACTGCGAGCCCGTAGGGTGTCTCGTTGCCCGTCTGGGGACGAACCGCGTCCTCGGGGATTTTGAGCTCAAAGGTGTCCTCGTTGAAGACGAAGCGCGGCGGGAGCGAAGGCTCCCCCTGCAAACAGAGCTCGAAGCGATCGTTCGGAGGATTCACGCAAAAGAAGCCGAAGAAACGCTGGACGGGGGTTCTCTTCGGTCCATCCCAAAGGAGCTCGAGTCGCACCACCTCGCCCGGACGCGCATAAGGCGCCGACTTGCGAAGGCCCAGGATGCGCAAAGACTCCACAACTCCGACCGTCGAGAGCATCGGACCGCAGCTCGTCCCGAGCACCGACGCCGTCGCCAGGCTCGCGCCGAGGAGCGCCCGCACAGTCCGCCACTTTCCTCGTTTCGCGCTCGACATCAGAACTCCCCCCGAAGACCCAGGCTCGGCAGAATCGGTAGGCCCGTGTTGTAAGCTTTCTGGCTGTAGTCGAAGCCGTACACGTACGATTCCACGGCAGCGTTGTTGTAGACGTTCTGGACGTCGAGATAGGCGTTCAGCCGGAAGTCACGGAACTGCCAGCGCTTGTCGATCCGCACGTCCACCTGATGAAAGAGAGGCAGCCGCTCGCTGTAGCGAGGTCCTTCGATCGCCACGTAGGTCCCCGAGTCACCTGCAAATATCGCCGGGAGCGCTGGACGCCCCACGGTCGGAGTGGCGAGCTGCCCGCTCACCACACGGAAGCGAGCACCGATTTCCCAGCCCCGGCCCAGGCGATAGCTGCCGAGCAGGATCAGGTTGTGAGTCTGATCGTATTGGAACCGGTACTTTTCTTGGTCGGGACGGTCTTGCCTGAGACTCTCGCTGAGCGTGTACGAGACCCAGCCGAAGAAACGCTCATCAGCTCGGTATTTCAGCCACGTCTCAAGACCCACCACCTGACCTCGGCCCTCGGTGTCGTAGATGACTTTGTTGTTTTCGCCCGAGGCGCTGGAGACGAGTGGGTTCAGGTCCTTATAATAACCTTCCACCGTGAGATCGAGGTGGTCGGTGAGGCCCTGCTCAACGCCGAGCGAATAGTGATAGGCGAAGTTGCTGCCGACGCCCGGCGTTCCGAACTGGGGGCTCGACTCCTGGAACTGAGGGGGCTGAGCGAAGCGACCGACCCCCGCCTTGAGCACGGTGGTGCGTCCTTTGCCCCAAGGAGCATCGTCTTCCGGCAAGAAGAGAGAATAGCGAGCCGTGACGCGCGGGCTCACGTCGGTCTGGCCTGAGTCTCGCGAGAAGTCCACGCGCAGGCCCGGCACGAAGCGGAAGCGAGCTGTGGGCTGCCACTCGAGGTCCGCGTACCAAGCCGGCCGGAACACCGCCCCGCTATCGGAGGACTCGATAGAAGGCCTGGTCGAAAGGGGCTGATCGGCGGTTTGTCCCCTCGGCAGAGGGGGAGGCACGCGGACGAAGATGTCGTAGGGAGAGAGCGAGAAATCGAGTCCGAGGTTCGCGCGCAGGGTGCGATGGATCTTGTAGCCGATCTCGCTCCGCAGATAGACCGGGATGGACCTGAGGTCGAAGCGGATGTTCCCGCCGAGGCCGAAGTCGAGGGACTCGGTGCCGACCGAGAGCTGAGCGTCGATCGAGACGCGATCCGTGAGGTCTTTTTGATAGAGCGCCTGCACCCGGGAGAACGCCGTGGCGTACCTGAGGTTTCCGCCGAATCCCGGCTCACTGGCGGCGGGGTTCGTGATGATCGTCTCGAAGCGGTCGTCGGAGCCGTAGAAGCGGAGGCTGAGCCTTTCGCCCGGCTCCGAGCTGTAGTCGACGAGGACCTGATAGTCGTAATAAACCGGCGCCGAGGTCACGCTCGCGCCTGCGCTCTCGAGCACCGGCTTGAGCCAGGTGTCGATGTAGCTGCGTCGGCCGGCGACGGCGAAGGTCCAGTTCTTCGCGATCGGCCCTTGCACGAGGATGCGCGCGTCGATCAGATCGACCTGCGCCATGCCATGGAAGCATCCTTTTCGCTCCGTCGGAGCGCCGTAGGGTCCGTAACAGTCAGTGTTCGGGGAGCGGAAACCCGCGTCCACGATACCACCCATGACGCGACCGTAGCGCACCGAGAAGTTACCGGGATAAAAGTCGATCCGATCGAGGAGCTCGGTCGGGATCACGCTCGAGAGACCACCGAAGTGGTAGATGAGCGGAACCGACGTGCCGTCGACGAAGTACCCCGTGTCTTGGGGCGCTGAACCGCGCACGATCAGAAGGCCCGCGAGAGCCGGGGGACGCGCAACGCCCGGCAAGCTCTGGATCGAGCGCAAAGCATCACCGGACGTCCCCGGGATTCGCTCGATCTCGCGCCTTTGGAGAGTGCGTTTTGTCACTTCGCGGGGCGGGCGCTCGCCGCGCACGATGATCTCGTTTTCGGCGGCTTGAGGAGCGAGCCGATAGGTCACGGCTGTCGCTTCGCCCGCCGTGATCGACTCATCTCCCTGATAGCTTTCGAACCCGTCCGGCTGGATCTGGACGCGGTAGACGCCGGGAGAGAGCCCTTCGATGCGGAAACGTCCTTCCTCGTCGGTAACCGCCGTGTACTGGTTGCCGACCGGATCGATCACGAGCACGTCCACGCCCGGCAGCGGCGTGTCAGGACCGGAGAGGAACACGGAACCCTCGAGATCACCCCACGTCACCGCGGGAACTTCGGCGGGCGCGGGTTCGGGCTCGGGCTGAGCGATTTCCGGAGGTTCAAACTGATACTCGAATCCGATCTTCACCTTGCGCGGTTCGCCATTGACGAGGGCCGGCCGGAACTTGAGAGAGCGCGCAGCCTCAGTCGCGGCTTCGTCAAAGCCTTCGTGACTCGCCTCCGTCACCGAAGCCTCACTCACCGACCCGTCCACTTCGACGGTGAGCTGGAGGCGCACAATCGCCCTGGGCCTCTCGGGACCGATCTCCTCCGGATAGACAGGAGCTACGTAGGACTCGAGCTCCGGCATGATGACCGAAGGTCGACCAGCTTCCGGAGGTGCCGCCTCTGCCGGCCGGTCAGAACCCTCGGCAGGCGGAGCGCTCGGCGCCGGATCTTCCGCAGCCTGGACCCCTCGACCTGTAAAGAGGAGCACACTCAGCGCAAAGAGAGATCGGCGCTTGCTCGGCACGAGCACCTAGGTAGAAGCGAAGCGGTCTCGCCGCAAGCCTATCCGCGGCCCCCCTTTTCCGCTTCATGCACATAGCTACCTGGAATATCAACTCCGTCCGGGCCCGCGTCGACCTCGTCGAGCGTTTCCTCCGAGAGCGGTCGCCGGACGTGCTCTTGCTTCAAGAGACGAAGGCCAAAGACAGCGAATTTCCTATCGAGACGTTCCTGCCGCTCGGCTATTCGACCGCGCGTACAGGGCAAGCCTCCTATAACGGCGTCGCCATTATCTCCCGCTCACCCATCGAGGACGTCGAGACCGAGTTCGTCGGCAGCGAGGGCCCGGCCGAACAGCGCCGTCTCATCTTCGGGACGGTCAAGAGCCCCTCGGGCCGACCGGTTCGCGTCTGCTCCGTCTACGTCCCCAACGGAAAAGCCCTCGACTCTCCCGCCTACCCCGAGAAGCTCGCCTTCCTCCGGCGACTCGGGGAAACGCTCAGCGCCAGAGGTTTGGTCGGCGACTCACCTTTGATGCCCCTCGTCGTCGGCGGCGACTTCAACATCGCCCGAGACGCCCGGGATGTGTTCGACCCTGTCCAGATGGCCGGCAAGCTCCACTTCAGCGAAGAGGAGCGGACGACCTTTGACGCTCTGCTCTCGCTCGGGCTCGTCGATCTGTTCCGAGAGTCGTCCAGCGAGGCCGGGCTCTTCTCGTGGTGGGACTATCGCATGCAGGCTTTCCGAAGGAATCGTGGTCTCCGCATCGATTACCTGCTCGGCAATCGACTCGCCACCCAAACCCTGGACCGCGCGCACATCGATCGGGAACCCCGCGGCTGGACGCGCCCCTCCGACCACACTCCCGTGATCGCAGAGTTCACAAATCTCTGATGATAGGGCGCTCTTGCCTGCGGCCTCTCACACACCAGCGTCGAGTCGTTCGGCCGCCTCGACGCTCATCCGACCGCGACGAAACCACTTCTCGAGGCTCGCGTGAGCCTTGAGCGCGCGGGAGACGCGGAGATAACCCAAGAGATAAACGACATCCCTCCCGAGCCCGGGACCGCGCGCCGCTCGCGCCCAAATCCGCACCGCCTCCTCCCTCGGATGACCGAAATCACAGAGCTCCGTCACGATCGACTCCGGGGACATGCCTTCGAGCACGGCGCGCGCCGCCCGGTAACGGTGCGCTAGCTCACGGGAGCGAGCTCCTTTCAGGAAGCCGCCACGCCGCTCGAGCTCCAGCGCGAATCCTTCTTCGTCGAGCCAGGACAGGGCCGGACCGATCGCGAAGGGTGCACCAGAGCGCTGAGCTTCCAGGCGAGGCAAGAGGTGAGCCTCGAGTTCGTGCAGGAGAATGCGCTCTGCGAGGGAACGCGGCACTTGAAGGCGCCGCTGCACGAAGAGAGTCCTCGCACCGGCCGCCGCTCGGCTCGGCATGTCCCGCACAGCGATTTGGATCGGCAGAGCTCTCTCTTCGACCTCACGGCGGGCGAGCTCTTCGAGGGAGACGAGTGGCTCGCTTTCTTCTTCGCTTCCGCCTTCCCCAAGCCAATCGCGTGCGAGCTCGTCACCTTCCGAGAGCAACGCTCGGAAAGGAGCGAGGAGGTCGAGCATCGCTGTGCGCACCTTGTCCGTCCCGAGGAGCGCTGCGCGCTCGGCCTCGGAGGCGAGCTCAGCCACCCGCTCCCTCAAGAGATCGCGGAGCAGATCGGGAACAAGGCGCGAGAGCTCTTTCTCCAAGCGCGCAAGCTCCCGATGCAAGCCGCCCGGATCCCCCAGCGGCCGGACCGGCAACTGAGCTTCCGAGAGCGGAGTCGCACCGGCGACCATCTTGGCCACCACCGCCGAAAATCCGGCGGGAGTCGCGCGATCGAGCAGGCAAATCTCCGCCTCGAGCTCGAGGAGGCGCTCTTCGATGCGGTCGAGCTCGAGCCGCCGCGCGGCAGGGGCGCCTGCAGTTTCCAGAGTCTCCTCCGGCTCAGAGCTTTGAGGCTGCCAGATTCGAGAGCTCGCTGCGCTCGCCCTTGGTGAGCAAGACGTGCCCGGCGATCGTCTCGTCCCGCAAGCGATCGGCAATCAAGGAAAGACCGTTACTTGTGGCGTCAACGTAGGGGTTATCGATCTGGTAGGGGTCGCCCGTCAGCACGATCTTCGTCCCTTCACCGCAGCGCGTGACCACCGTCTTCACCTCGTGCGGCGTGAGGTTCTGGGCCTCGTCGACGATGACAAATTGGGCCGGGAGGCTGCGGCCGCGAATGTAGGTCAGGGGTTCGACCTGGATCTGTCCGCTGTCGAGCAGCTCCTCGAAACCGCGGAAACCGCGACGTTTCCCGCCGCCCGCGACCAGGAGGTACTCGAGGTTGTCGTAGAGAGGCTGCATCCAGGGACCCAGCTTCTCGTCCACATCTCCCGGCAGATAACCGAGGTCTCGTCCGAGCGGCATAACCGGGCGACTGATCAAGAGGCGGGTGAAAGCTCCTCCCTCAACAACGCGCGAGAGTCCTGCCGCCAGCGCGAGTAAGGTCTTGCCCGTACCGGCCGAGCCGATCAGCGTGACGAGTTTCACGCTGTCATCGAGGAGCAAATCGAGAGCAAAGGCCTGTTCACGGTTGCGCGGACGAATCCCGGCGATGCCCTCGCGCGGTGTGATCAGCTGTCGAACGGCACCTTGCTTTGGATCGAACCGCCCGAGGCCCGTTCGATCTTGGAGCCCGAGCTCGCAGAGCATGACGCTCCCGTTGGCTGGAATGTCTCGATTCGGGATCTCAAGGCGGCCCTCCTTGAAGAAGCGCTGGAGCTCTTCTGGAGAAACGGAGAGCTCCGTGATGCCCGACTTGAGTCGATCGGGATCAACAGTCTGGTTCTCGTAGGCCTCGGTCTCGAGACCGAGGGCGTCGGCGCGAATCCGCAAGGAGACGTCCATCGTCACGAAGACGGTCTTCTTACCCGCCGCCGCGTCCCGAATGTCGAGCGCCGCTTGGAGGATCGCGTTGTCACCGGCGCTCGGCTTCAAGGCCACCGCCAGCACCGACTTCTTGTCGGGGACGTAAACGCGAAGTGATCCTCCGTCGCCCACGGGGACTCCCGCAGCGAGAGTTCCGCCACCTTCGCGGAGAGCGTCCAAATTCCGGACAACACTGCGCGCGTTTCGGCCGCGCTCTCCCGTGTCCCGCTTGAAGGTATCGATCTCTTCGATCACATAGATCGGAACGTAGAGATCGTTGTCCTCAAACTTGTAGATGCACTGGGGATCGTGGAGCAGGACATTCGTGTCGAGAACGTAGTTTTTCTTCATTCGTGCACTCGCGGGGGACAGGCCCCTCGGACAACGGCATCTCCGCACCCCAGTCCGATTTCTCTCTCGAGCAATAGCGAGCGGCGCCGTCCCTGGCAATCCGCCGCTATCGAACTCGAGAGCGCCGCCCGCCGCTCACGCCGCACGCGCAGAGTGAGGAAAAGTAAGAGTCCGCTCCCTGCCCGGCATGTTTCAGGCTAGCATCCAGGGCCCGTGTTCGACCTCAAGCGGCGCTTCCTGCTCCCCATCGGGGTCGTTACCTATTTCTCGCTCGCGCTCATCGCGAACCGCCCAGGTCCGGCCCCAAGTTGGCTCGCGCTCGCGCCGCCGCTCCTGGCCCCGCTGTTGCTCGGCTTCCTCCTCACGAGAGCCGATCGGTACCGCAATGCTCATCGCTTGGTTGGACCCGAGCGGCCCCTCGAACTCCTGCTCTCGGGGCTTGTTCTTTTCCTGACTCCGCTCAGCCTCGGAGGGGCCGGGCCGCTCACGCGCCTGATCGAAGCGATCTCGGTCCACGCCGCGGCCCTCGGCGCCCTGCTCCTCACGACGTCAGTCGAAGCGCCTCCGGGCTTCCGCCGTGTCCCACCGAGGGCCCAAGCCAAGGACATCCAATTCGCACTGAGCGCTTTGTGGGCCCCGGCGACGCTCGCCGCGCTCCTTGCCCTGGTGGCGCCGGGCTTGGTCCCACTTCCGCCGCTCGCCCTCGACACCGCGCTTACCTTCTCGGCGCTCGGAAGCCTGCTCCTCCTGCTCGCGGCAGAGGGACGCATCTACTTCCTGCGCGGCCTGGAGCTCGGGACTCTCGATCGCTCGAAGGCCGGGCTCGCGCTGCTCTTCACCTCGCTGCTGGTCGCGCTCGGTTCAGTCCTCTTGGACATCGGCCAGAGCGACAAAATTGCCCTCGACTGCCTGCTCGGCGGCTCGGTGGCGGTGGGCATCACCAAGATCGCACCGAACCCCACGCTCATCGCACGGATCGTGCGGGGCCTCATGACGCTGCTCCTGATCGGGGGGCCCCTGTCGGCCCTCCTGGCCTGGACCGCGCTCCACTCCCCCGAGCGTGCCGTCACCATCACGCTCCTCACCTTCGCAATCGCCGCGCTCTTGGGAGCCCTCGCCAATGCAATAGCCAGGCCCTTCCGGCCGCGGGCTGAGCGCTTCTTGAGCGCTGTCTTGCGCGCGGAGATCGCTTCGCTCGATCCGGATCCGGACCGCGCCATGACACGCGCCTTGCTTTCGCTCGTGGTCTCCGAGGTCCAGTCGAACTACCGCCCCGAAATTCTGACCGCGAACCCGGGGCGCCTGCTCTGGGTCGAGACGGGCGGTTTCCTCCGGGAAAAACCGGCGGACTTCCTCAGCGAAGTCTACCGCCTCGCCTCCCTCGAACCCTTCGGAGTCCTCCGCCGAGAGAGCCTCGAAGGCGCGGCCGTTCGGCAGCCTGAAGTGCGCGAAGTGCTCAGCTGGTTCTTGGCTCATGAGGCGGGCGTCGTCGTCGCACTGCAAGAAGAAGACGGCCCTGTCGGTTTGCTCGTGATTCCGAAGGGGCAACGCAAGAGCTGGCTGAGCTTCGAAGAAGCAGAAGCCTTAGGACGCCTCGGTGAAAAGCTGACGGGACTCGTTTCGATCCACTCCGCTCTCGTCCGCAGTCAGGCGCGCGACCTCGCCGCCAGGAAGTTGCTCGACGAGGAGCGCAATCAAGCAGCGGCGCTCCGCGAGAAATTCCAAGCCATCAAGGACGGAACGAAGAGCGAAGCGGAACGACTCGCCCTCCCCCTCAGCGTCGCTGGGCACAGCCCCCGCGCCATCCAGACTAAGCGAGAGCTCGAGGCGCAGCGAGACGCCCGTTTGCTCCTGCTCAAGACCCCCGCCGGAGTCGACCCTGTCCCCTGGGGCGCTTACCTGCACCTGACGGGCACCGAGGGACCGCTGATCGTCTTTGACGTTTCGCCTTATGGAGAAGGAGCTCCCGAGCTCGCAGAGCTCCTCCTCACAGGTCCATCATCCGCATTCCGCCGGGCCGCGGGAGGTACGCTGCTCGTCCAGGGAGCCAATCTCCTCGACGAAAGCCTCCTGACCGAGATCGTGCGTCCAGCTCCTCCCGCCCTCTCCGGCTCGGCGCCCGCGCGCATCTTGCTCAGCGCGCCCGATCCCATGCCCCTCCTCTCGCCCACCCAGACCGCGCCCGTCGTCGAACTCCCGGAGCTTCGTCAGCGCGCAGAAGACCTCCAAACACTGATCGCCTTCGAGCTCGCGCGTCTCGGCTCCCTCGGCCGAGGAAGGCCGCAGAGCCTCACGCGCGCGGCCCTCGGTGAACTTCTGGACCTGCCCCTCTACGGAAACGACGTCGAGCTGCGCGGAACGCTGGCGGCCCTTGTCGCGAGGTGCCAGGGCCCTCAGATCTCCCGAGAGGAGCTGCTCACCGCCCTCCACGAGCGGCTGAGTCCCCTTTCTAGTGACGAGAGCCCCGAGGGTGACGAATCGAGCGCTAGCGAGACAACAGCGCGCAAGCGGGCCCGCTCCGCGCCGCGGGCGCGCTATTGATCCTGCCAGAAGAGGCCTGAGCCTCGACAGCGCCTGAAGGCATCGTAGCATGCCGAGCAGCTTCGGTGCGGCTCGGGCAGCCCGAGCGCGTGGCGCAAGGGGCCCGCTCAGAAGCGAAGAGGGCAATTTTGTGATGATGGGAGCGCTGGTAGGAATTTCCGTCGCTGACAGGTTTCAGCTTGAGGAGCTGGTCGGTCACGGGGCGGAAGGAGCCGTCTACCGCGGGCTCGATCTCGAGACCCAAGAATCGGTCGCTGTCAAAATCTTCAATCAGAGCTCGTCGGAAGCTCATCTCCTCTCGCGCATCGATCATCCAGGCATCGTCAAGTTGATCGCGTCGGGAACGCTGCCTGGCTCTGAGCTCGAGTACATGGTCCTCGAGTGGCTCGGAGGCCACTCTCTGCGCACCGAACACTCGCTCGATCCCCTCTCTCTGTCGAAAGTCACCGCGCTCGGCATCCTCGTAGCGCGCACGCTCGCGGCTCTGCACGA
Source organism: Sorangiineae bacterium NIC37A_2 (assembly GCA_002085155.1). Classification (GTDB taxonomy): domain Bacteria; phylum Myxococcota_A; class Polyangia; order Polyangiales; family Polyangiaceae; genus NIC37A-2. The sequence goes on along the minus strand of NASX01000007.1, from coordinate 13,728 downwards.
AGCTGGCATCGTGCATCGGGACATCAAGCCCGAGAACATCATCCTCAGAAGGCCCGCCTCCCACGACCCGCTCTGCACCGAGCTCGGCGCCGACCCGATCGTGATCGATTTCGGAATCGCCTCCTTCGAACCCACCGATCGCATCGCGGGCACTCCTGCTTACCTTTCTCCTGAACAGGCCCGGGGAGAAAGGGACATCGACGCACGGAGCGACGTCTACTCCCTGGGCGCAACGCTGTTCGAGCTGCTCGCCGGGGCTCCGCCCCATTTCGGACCCAGCGCTGTCGCGACGCTCGCCAAGACCGCCACCACCCAAGCCCCTCGCCTCTCCCTCTTGCGCCCGGGCATTCCGCGCCGACTCGACGACTTGATCGACGCCATGCTGCGCACCAAACGCGAAGAGCGCCCGAGCGCCGCGGAGGTCGCCGAGCGGCTCGCGGCCTGCAGGACCTCGGACTTCGTCTCCATCTCGAACTATCCGGAATCGAGCTCGAACCCGGCGGGCCCCGCGTCGCTGACGCGGCTCGTGACCATCTTGGTCGCGACAGGTCTCTCGGACCAGGCGCGGGCTCTCTCGATGCTGCGAGAGAAGGGGGCCATCGCAACTCCCCTTGGTTCAGACGCTGCCGTAGGTCACTGGGGTGCGGTGCGCGCGACCGGCGATGAAGCCAAGATCGCCATGCTCATCTCTCTCTCACTGGCGGAGGCCGGAGCCGCGGTCGGTATCGCCACCGGGCGCGCTCGCTTGGTCGGCGACCTGAATCAGCTGCAGCCCGTCGGCGAAGTCGTAGATCGCGCAGCCTCGCTTGCCCGCGAAGCTCAGTCCGGCCAAGTGCTCGTCGACTCCACGAGCTCTGAGCTCGGTCGAGGGCGCTACGAATTTCGCCTGCGCGAGGACGGCTCAGCCTACCTCGGGCCTCCGAATCGATTCGCCACCAAGCGCTCCGGCGGCGCACCTTTTGTAGGCCGCGAGGCCGAGCTCGCTCGCATCATCGACTCCTACGATCGCGCGACCAGCGAAAAACATTCGCTCGTCGTGCTCATCAACGGGCCGCCGGGTATCGGCAAGAGCCGCTTGCAGCGCGAAGTCGTCGCTCGACTCTCAGGACGCCCGGACGCACCGCGCGTCGTCGTGCAACGAAACGACGCCTACGGCCAAAGGCACGTCCTCGGCGCTGCCCTCGATGTGCTCCGCGGAGTCCTGCGCCTCGGCAAGGGAGCTGACGCAGAAGAGGCCTTCCAGGCGATCGTCGAGCGGGTCGGACCCGAGACTTTGAGTGAGGTATCGAACGAGAGTCAGAAGCTCCTGAGCCAATTGCTCGGCAATGAGCCGCTCGGTGGGTCCATGAGCGCCCACGCGCTCCGCGATGCGCTCTGGATCGCGATGACGGATGTCGTCACCAAGGTCCTGTCGAACGAGCCCATCTCGCTCATCATCGAAGACCTGCAGTGGGCCGACGCCGAAAGTATTCTCTGGCTCGACCACCTCACCGGCCGCGACACCAACCGCACCTTGCTCCTCTTGGCCTGCGTCCGGCCCGCCTATTTCCAGGAACATCAGGCTCGTTTCGCGGGCCGCGCCGTGGTGCGCATCGACTTGCGCCCGGTCTCTAAACAAGCCTCCGGCGCGATCGTTCGATCGATCCTCGGACCTGATGCGAACGAAGAGACAGTTGCGCAGATCGTGCAGCGCTCGGGGGGCTCCCCGCTCTTCGCCGAGGAGCTTGCTCGCCTTTCCGCCCAGGGCCTCAAGACCCCCGAAGCTCCGACCATCGAGGCCGCCATCCAGGCCTCCCTCGATCACCTCTCGCCCGATATCCGGAGCGCCCTCTCCAAGCTGAGCGTGCTCGGCCTCGCCATCTGGGAAGGGGCTTTCCGCGTGCTCGGCATCGACGATCCCGCGCCCGTGCTCGACACCCTGATCAGCCAAGAGATCTTGGTCGCTCAGGAGTCGAGCCGGTTCCCCCTCGAGAAAGAGTACCTCTTCAAACACGCTTTGATCCGCGACGTCGCCTACTCGGAGCTGCCCGCTCCCGAGCGCACCCGTCTCCACGCTCTGGCGGGAAAGTGGCTCGCCGAATTGGGGGAGGACGCGGCCACTGTCGCCGGACACCTCGACCTCGGTGGGCAGCCGGACAAAGCGGCGAGCTATTGGGAGCTGGCCTCGAAGCGCGCTCTTTCGGCGAATGCGCTCCGGGACGCGCTCTGGATGGCAGAGCGAGCCTTAGCTTTCTCCGAGAATCGAGCGGAGACCTTCCGCCGTGCTGGTCTGCTCGATGAGGCTTGGTCTCGCCTCGACCCGAGAGCGGCCGAACGAGAGAGCGCCGTCAAAGCCATGGAACAAAGCGCTGACACTCCGATCGACGTCTTGCGAGCTCGGGGCGCCCGCGCGCGCTACGAAGACGCCCGCGGTGGTGGGCCGGAAGTCGGCAAACAGCTCGAAGCCGTAGAAGCCGACGCCGAGGCCCTCGCTGATTGGACCGAGCTCGATCGCATCCGAGCCGCCATTGCTGCCCGAGCAGCCTTCGCTGGAGACCTGGGGCTCGCCGAGCGAAAGGTGAAAGAGCTGCTCGACGCAGACCGTCCCCACGCTCACGGCGCGCAGGTCGACGCATTTCAGACGTTGGCTGTGATTCGGCAAGCGCAGGGCTCCGTCTCCGCCGCCCTCGAAGCTCGGAAGAATGCGGCTCAAGCTGCTCGCCGCGCCGGCTTGAAAGAGCGCGAGGCCATCCTCACGACCAATCTCGGCTTTGCGCTCTCCATTCTCGGGGCGAAACAGGAAGCTCGCGAGGCGCTCGAGAAGGGCATGGCGCTCGCCGATTCCATCGGTAGTCCCGCCGCGACACGCCACGCCCAGATGAATCTGCTTGGTTTCTCTGCCGTGTATGGCTCTGACCGACGCCTCGACGCGCTCCTCGCCGAACCTCGGGCAGAGGCGGACAGCCGCGCCAGCGAACGCTTCACGTTCCTCGATCGCGGCAACATCGGGATGCTCTATTACCGCGGCGTCGAGCTTCTCGCGGGAGACTCGCCTTCCTCCTGGACGCGCGCCCGTACGCTTCTGTCCCGCGCCGCGGAACGATATCGAGCCCTCGCTCACAACGACGTGCTCCCGGTCGCGCTCGGCAACTGGGCCGAAGCGGAACGACGTTTGGGGGCTCTCGATGCGGCGATGGAGCTCGCTGAAGAAGCTGCGCAATGGGTCGACAAGGGCGCCCCGAGCCTGCTCAACGAAGCACCGATTTACCTCACGCTCCACAAGATCTACCTTGACCAAGGAGCGCAGGACGCCGCAGAACAAGCGCTCGTCCGAGCGCTCGAGCCTCTCAAGCGCCGCTTCCTTGCTCTCGCCGGATCTCCTTACGCTCGAACTTTCCTGACAGGGCTCCCTGAGAACGCCGAGCTCGTGACAGCCATCGACGCCCTCGGCCTTCTGCCGCCGGAAATTCACGCGGCGCTCACAGGCTAGCCACCGACAGTCTTATCGTTTTCTCGGAAACTGCTGTCATCGATCGCCACAAGCCTCGACTCGCAGGCGATGTCCAGCAAATCACGCATCTCGACGGGACGCGTTGCTCGGGAGCGCTTGAGTCCAAAGGGCTTTTGGCCGTACTTTGCGGGCTCCCAAAATGAGCCAGGACGACAAGCTCCCGTTCCGTGAACAGCTGGCCTATGGCGCCGGCGACTTCGCCTGCGTGCTCTACTGGCACACCTTCTCGAAGTACCTCCCTTATTACTACACGGACGTTTTCGGCATCAGCGCCGCAACCCTCGGCGGACTTCTCCTGTTCAGTCGCGTCTTCGCTGGCATCGACGATCCTGTCGTCGGCCTCTGGGCTGACCGGACCAATACCCGCTTCGGAAAGTTTCGGCCGTTCATCCTGTTCGGCGCCCTGCCCTTCGTGGTGTTCGGGGTCCTGACCTTCACGACACCGAACTTCGCGCCTACCGGTAAAGTCGTCTGGGCGTACGTCACCTACAACTGTCTCATGATCCTCTACACCGTCATCAACATCCCCTACACGGCGATGCTGGGGGTGATGACCAGTGACGGCGCGGCGCGCACGAGGCTCTCTTCGATCAAGTTCGTCTGCGCATTCTCGGCAGGCATGGTCATCTCGGCGACCCTATTGCCCTTGGTGCGTTACCTCGGGGATAGCGGGCAGAATCCGCAAAAAGGCTGGCAGCTCGCGTTCATCTTGATCGGGCTCGTGGCGCTCGTGTTCTTCTGGATCACCTTCGCGGGCACCCGCGAGCGGCTAGCTCCCGCGACGGAACAGAAGAACTCGGTTCTCGCCGACCTGCGCCTTTTGGTCACGAACGGTCCTTGGCGGCTCCTGCTCGCGACCACGGTCAGCTTCATTCTCTTCGTTTCTCTGAAGAGCTCCGTCTTCGCCCATTACTTTAAGTACTACGTCCTCGGTGGCGACACCTCGCGCGAGATCCCCTTCTTCTCGATTCCGCTCAGCTTCGACGGCCTCGTGTCCACGCTCAATACGGCTGGTCAGGCCGCCTCCGTCGTCGGCGTGCTCATCACCGCGTCCCAGTCCCATCGCCTCCCGAAGGCGAAGACCTTCATCGCCTGCTTCTCGATCGCCATCTCAGCGACCGCCTCGTACTTTTTCATTCCCCCGAGCCAGGTGCAGTACCTCTTCATCGCGGAGATCGTCGGCTCGATGGCCGCCTCTCCGATCCCAGTCTTGCTCTGGGCCATGTACGCGGATACGGCGGACTACGCAGAATGGAAGACGGGGCGGCGCATGACGGGACTCGTCTTCTCCGCCTCCCAGATGGGCCAGAAGATCTCGTGGGCCATTGGGGCTTATGTTGCTTTCCAGATCCTGAGCACCGTGGGCTTTCAAGCGAACGTCACGCCGAGTCCGGCGGTCCGGCAGAGCCTCGGGCTCCTCGTCAGCTTGGCCCCCGCCTCCTTCGGCATCCTGTCGATCCTGATTTTCTTGTTCTACCCGCTCAAGGATCAGCGCGTGGCACAGATTCAGGCCGAGCTCGCGGAGCGCCGGGCTCAGGTCAACGCGGCATCCCCCGCGACCTCCTGAGGTCTCCCGAGCCTCCGGACCAGCCGAACACCGGGAGTTCCCCGAGGGGCTCTTCCGCCGAAATGCTCAGCCTCCCCGCCCGAGCGTCCAGCGAAAGGCGCTCCGTGTGCAGCCAAATGACGGCACCAAGGGCCTCCCCTCCACCCGACACCGTAAGTCGTGCAATACTCTGAACCAGCGAAGGCTCCAGGCTCGAGTGGAAATTTCTAGAGGCAGCACCAAACGCAGGACGTCCATCTTCGGTGAGTCCGCTCAGGCAGCCGCAGTCCCGCCCAAGATGAAGGGGATCGGCTTCGCCAATGTGAAGAACTACGTGCTGAATCGCCAGCCCCCCGGGAGCTGGGCCAAGGTTCTCGAGGCGCTCGATCCCGAAGACGCTTCGATCATCGACACAAGCGTGGCCGTCGGTTGGTACGAGGTCAGCCTGTTCGCGAAGCTTCTCTACGCGATCGATGATGTGTGTGGTCGCGGAGATCTCGGCCTGATGCGGGAGATTGGCGCCTACGAAGCGGACAGTGACATGAGCCGCATTCTCCGCATCTTCTTCCGCGTGCTCTCCCCAAGTCACATCTTCACCGCCGAGGCTCACCTCTGGCGTCATTTCCAAGACACGGGCTCCTGGTCCTGGACGAAGGTCCCGGGAGGCGTCGACGCGACCCTGACTGGTTGGGTCATCGACGATGCGCTCCTTGAAGAACTCGCCGGGTACTTATCGCGCATGCTCGAGTTCACCGGCGGGCGTCACGTGACAGTCCGTTACCGCATCCCGTCTTTGAACGGGGTGCGCGGCTGCGCCTTCGAATACCGCTGGCGCTAAACGTCGTTCGTCCGCCGCTCAGCGGCGCACCGGTAGTGGGAGCGCGCCCGCGTCCGCCGCTCAGCGGCGCACCGGTAGCTCGACGGTGTGGGGCACGAAGCGCTCGAAGCCTTCTCGCACCCAGCGATCGCGGACCTTCTGCGCCAGCTTCGGGTCATCCCCCCAAAGAACCCCCGCCGAATAGACGACACATCCGCCCTCGTATCCCGGGTACGCCGCCCAGGCCACCGAGAAGCGATAGGTCGTGAAGAACATCGAGAGCTCACCGTCCGCCGTATGGATCAGGAGCTCTTGGTCACGATAGCGCCCGCTCGTCTCCCGAATCGGCCCGCGCTTTCCACCGAGAGCTTCGAACTCACGAATCGCTCTCGCCTCAAACTTCGCCATACAGCGACGGCTCGAAGGTTCCCCTTCGACCGGGACCGAGAAGGCAGCGGTGATGGAGTGATGTTCGTCTCCGTAGGTGAAGGCTGTGAAGGTCGGCACGCCGTGGTAACGAACCCGGCGCCAGTTGCCCGCGTCGATGAGAGGAAAACCCGCCAACCCGTCGCGATCGGTCTGCTGTCCCCAAGGAGCGCCGAGCTGGCGCTCGAGAGCCCCCTGGTGCGAATCCAGATTCGGGAGCTCGGGTTCGATAGGAGCAGGGTCGAGCGAGTTCTGCTTCGACGGGCCCACCTTCGCGAAGCGGGTCACCACGTCGCCCCGCGCGGCTACGGCTTGAGCTCCGAGGAGCGGGCCGGGAGCACCGAGGTCCGCGGAGGGCGACGCTGCGCGACCACAGGCGATGAGCCCCGGAAAAAATGCGACGGCCAAGAGTCGGGACAGGCGCACCCACTGCCCGCGCCACCGGAAACCTGAAACCGACTCTGGCCGCACCACCATGGTACTGTCCTCATACCTGTCGCCTTCCTTGGCCCTCGGCAAGCTGCGCCAGAGCCTTGGGCGGGGGTGTGGACGCGCTCCTTTGCCGACCTTCGAAGAGGCGGGCTCTGCCCCGCAAATGAGCCCCGACCCTTTCAAATCACGGTCTTGAGAAGCTTCACATACCGCGGCTCGAGGAGGCCGAGACCCCGATCGGCGGCGCGCTCAATGTAGGTAGGAGAACGACCCCAAGCAGCCAAAGTTCGCCCCCCCCGGGCCACTCGTTCCTTGTCGATCACTTGGTAGCCGATGGCGTCGAGAGCGACCGGATCGGTGCTCGCGTAGACGGAGCCGTGGGGCACGCGCATCCGCGGATCCACGTCGAGGGGCCCTTTATCGTAGAGGATTTTGAAGGCGTCGGTGATGTGCAGGCGCGCGCGGCTCTGAACGATGGGGTGCGCGTAGATGACGGCGATCTGCGGAGAAGCGCCGTGGGCGTGGTGCTGCTGGGGGTTTTCGATGCTGCCCTGGGTGATGTTCTTGAGGGCCCCTGTGAAACCACAAATGCTGTGGTCTTTCATCAGGCTCATGTTGATGAGCGCTGTCGAGTCCGTGAGCTGGCGACAGAAGCGCGTCGGGATGCGCTCAAAGATCATCTCGCGCGGCATCACCATGTCGCGGTTATTGTGTGAGGTGGCGTTCACGCCCTCTGGGAGTCGATAGCCCCGCACGTTGACCCGCGTACCCATCAAGAACGTCGGATACTGCTCGTAGATAGTGATATTTTGAGGAGAAACGCCGACCTCGATGATGGCCTCCACGATCGGCAAAATGACCTCAAAATTGACGGCCATGGTGTGGCCCACCTGTCCGCCGATGCCGTTTACCTTGATGGCCACGATGTCCGCCGGGTGGACAAAACGGGCCATGGCTGCGGTGAGGTTCGGAGCTCCTGTGAGATCCATGAGCACCCGCTCGACGAGCCGACGCGCAATCTCCGGGCGCGGCCACAGCAGGTTCGGCTGCATCATCGAGGCGTAGTCCCCCTTCGCCTCCACCTGAGCGACAACGCCGGGGCGGGAAAGAGGCACGAATCCTTCGGGCGGCCGCGCAATGAAACTCTGCGGCGAAGGATCAGCTTCTTTGGGTTCCGCCTGCGCGCCCCGGCTGAGTCCAGTCGCGAGCGCCGCAGCACCGTGGGCCCAGGCGTTCAAGTGCGCCCGCCGAGTTTGGGTAGCACCCCAAGTTTTCATGGGTCTCGGGAAACCATAGAACACGACGGGCAAATGTCTCCCCCAAGGCTCCGGGGCATCCCTCGGGCGCGCTCGGACAGCCTTTTACCCGGAGCCCTTGGCCCCCGCAGGCTCGGCAGGCTTCGGGCCCCCGGCCCCAGCAGGTCTCGGGGCATCGCCGGTTGCGCCCGATTTCTCCTCAGGCGCCTTCGGCTCCTCGACGGGCGGAGGATCGAGCACGATGAGGTCCTGCCACTTCTTCAAAGTCTTCGGGCCCACCCCTCGGATCCTGAGCAGATCTGAGACGCGCCGAAAGCGCCCGAGCCTCTCTCGGAGTTTCACAATCTCCTGCGCCCGCTTCGGGCCCACGCCGGGCAACCGATCGAAGTCGGCCTCCGTCGCGGTGTTCAGGATGATGCGCCCGTCGCTGCTTCGAGGAGCAGGCGGGGCCTCTGCGATCCCGCTCCCCGCTCGCCCCTGTGGTGAAGCGGACGTCTCAGACAGGCCACTTCCAGCGCTCACCGTCACGCAAGGGGCGGGAGCCACAGGGGCCACCGGAGGCTCCGGACGCGGCTCAGCGCCGGGAGCCGCCAGCGTCGCCACAACCGTTCCTCGAGGTTCTCCCTGCGCGCGGGCGCCCATCATGGCAATCGCGCCCAACGTAAAGACCCCCAGGCCCAAACGTAGGTACACCGGAGCCCAGAGGGCCCGCGACCACTCTCGGCACCGCATCGCGAGCGCCTCGGGGAGCCGGCGCACCGGCTCCCCGAGGTCTCCATGGCGCTCAGGTTCGAGTCGAACGGAACAATCCCGATCTGAATTCTCGATCGCCATGAGCTCGCCCTCCTCAGCCCACACTCGCGAGACTGGGGGTTCGGCGAGAGGTCGAGCCGTCTCGGTCTTCACGAACCGCAGCGTCTCGGATGTGAAGCTCGCCGTCGACGGGGAGCGACTCGAGCTTGCAATTCAGAGAGCCGTCTCGGTTCACGAACGCGACGCCGATCTTGCTCCAGAACTTCCGCTCGCCCTTGCCACTGATCACATACACATACTTCATCTTCGAATGGTCCATGACTTCTCCTATCTCTGTCGAACAACGTGTCGACGGAGCGGAGAAGTACAAACCGCGTGCCAGGCGGGAATTGCCGAGAAAAGCCGCAAAGCGCGGCCTCTGGCCGCTGTCGCCGCCAGGCCGATTGACGGCGGCCGCCAGTGAATCGCCTCACGCATTCACTCCCCATGGCCTGAAGCTGAAACTCTCGGCGGCCCCCGTGTGCTCCGCTCCACGCCTCCACGCACCGAAGTGCGGGCGTGCCTCAGCTCACGCAGGTGAACTCACGCAGACCCCCCAAAGAGGCACGGTCCCGAGGGTTCGCTTCCACGCGCAAGCTGCCGCGCGAGCGCGCGAAGCAGCTCAAGATTTTTCGCCCAAAGAGCGCGGTCGCTTAAGGATTCGAGCTCGCGCAAAACTCGCGGAGTCGCTCGACGAAAGGAGCAATCTCGGCGTGGCGGAGCTTGTAGAGACTTCGGTTCGCCACAAGGACACTCGAGATGTCCCGGACCGGCTCGATCACCTCGAGCCCGTTTTCGCGCAGCGTGGCGCCCGATTCGACCAAGTCGACAATGACGTCCGAGAGACCAACGAGCGGCGCCAGCTCCACGGAACCCGAGATGTAGATCACCTCCGCCTGAATGCCCCGACGCGCGAAGTGCTCCGTCGCGATGCGGGGGAATTTCGTACCGACGCGCGGCCGGGTCCCGATTTGCACTCCAGGGGGACCCGCCACCACCATCTGACAGCGACCGATGCCCAGGTCGACGGGCTGGTAAAGCTCGTACCCGCGCTCGAGCAGCACGTCCCGTCCGCTCACTCCCAGGTCGGCGACACCGTACTCGACGTAGGTCGGCACATCGTCGGGCTTGAGCATGAGAAAACGGACCGATCCATCGTCGCTCTCTCGGATCAAGCGGCGATCGTCAGCGAACACTTCACGCATCCCGATGCCCGCTCGCTCAAAGAGCGGCACGAGCCCTTTGAGGATACGTCCCTTCGGGATCCCAATCGTTAGCGGTCTCATCTTCACGGTCCTTCGAGGGAGATGCGCTCGATGTCAGCACCAGCCCGACCCAGTTTCTTCTCAATCGACTCGTAACCGCGGTCGAGGTGATACACGCGGCGCACGATGGTCTCGCCCTCAGCGACCAGGCCGGCGATGACCAGGCTCGCGCTCGCGCGCAAGTCCGTCGCCATGACCGAAGCCCCCGAGAGGCCCTTGACCCCTTCGACGAGCGCGGTGTTGTGGCGGGTTTCGATGCGCGCGCCCATGCGACTCAGCTCGGGCACGTGCATGAAGCGGTTTTCGAAGATGGTCTCGGTGAGCACGGAGCGTCCTCCTGCGAGCGTCATCAGCGCCATGAACTGCGCCTGCATGTCCGTGGGGAAGCCCGGGTGTGGCGCGGTCGTGACATCGACAGGCAAGAGCGGTCCCAGACGCTCCACACGCGCCCCGTCACCTTCGCGCTCGATGGTGAGGCCGGCTTTGCGGAGCTTCACGATGACGGGTTCGAGATCGTCGATCGGCGCGTGCTCGAGCAGGATGCTGCCCCCCGCGAGCCCAACAGCGGCCATGAAGGTGCCCGCCTCGATGCGGTCAGCGATCACCGCGTGCTCGAAGGGAGCGAGCTCATCGGCGCCGGTGATGTGGATCACGCTGGTTCCGGCCCCGTCCACCTTCGCGCCCATTTTGTTGAGCACCCGGCCGAGCTCCTCGACCTCCGGCTCGCGAGCGCAGTTGACGAGGGTCGAGCGCCCCTTGGCGAGCGCCGCCGCCATCATGATGTTCTCGGTGCCGGTGACCGTCGGAAGGTCGAAGACAATCTCCGCTCCGCGCAGACGGGGAGCTTCCGCTTCGATGTAGCCGTGTTCGACGCGAATGGTCGCGCCGAGGGCCTCGAGACCTTTGAGGTGTTGATCGACGGGGCGCGCCCCGATCGCGCAGCCGCCGGGGAGAGAAACCTTCGCTTTGCCATGACGGGCCAAAAGCGGGCCGAGCACGAGCACGCTCGCGCGCATCTGGCGAACGAGCTCATAAGGAGCTTCAACGAAAGCGCCCGTCGAAGGACCGACGGTCACCTCGGGGATCTGGACCGAGGTCTTCCGACCGAGCACCCCGAGGAGCTCCGCCGTCGTATTGATGTCCCGGAGGCCGGGGACGTTCTTCAGATGGCTCGTGCCGTCGGACAGGAGGGTCGCACACAAGATCGGCAGCGCCGCGTTTTTGGCGCCACCGACCGGGATCGTCCCGTGGAGTTGACGCTGTCCTCGGACTCGGATGGCATCCATAGGCGGGGAGCCTTACAACAAAGGGGATGGGAGCTCTAGGACACAACTCCAAAATGCAGCGTCCCACGCGCCCGTCCCACGGGCAGGAGGCTCCCGGCGGACAGGCCCCCGAGGAGGGCCCCTCGGGATGCTCGGTCGGGCGCACCCGATTCCAGTTTTGGTGCGCCTTCGCCCTGTGCGGTGGCGTCATGTTGAGCTGCCCAGGAGCCCGAGCGGCTCCCCCGGCCGACAACGGATCCGACAACTTCTGGGCGGAGCGCACCCTCCGGCGCCTTCTGTCGGACCCGCGCGAGGTTCCCCGGAGCCCCCTCGACGTCCGTCGAGTCTCGGCCCGGCCGAGCGAAATCTCCCGCCGCGCCTTGCTCGAGTTAGCCGCGGATTCCGAGCGCACCGGCGATGCCTTGGTCCGCGTCGAACTCGCCCGCGCTCTCCGGGCCCACCAAACATCATATATCGATAACTCTCTCACTCTCGCGCTCTTGACCCTCCTCGACCACCCGACGAAGAGAGACGCGCCGGGCATCGACAGGCTCGCCGTCGACACAGCGGCGATGGCTCTGCTCCGCTCCCCGGATCCTCTCGCCCGCCGTGCCCTTTTGGCCCGCGCCCGGGGACTCGAGCCCTCCCCTGCCCGAACCGCCGCGCGCCGCGCTCTCGGAGAAGAAGCGCCCTCTGCGAACAAGAAGAAATCCGAGCCGCCGAGCCCCCCTCTCACAAAAAAACAACTCGCGGGCCCCCTCGCGGCTCTCTTGCCGCTTTTTCAAGATGACTCGACGGCGACGCGGCTCGCCGTCAGCCAAGCGCTCATGACGCGCCTCCGCTCGACGTCGAGCCCGAAGGAGCGCATTTGGATCGCGGGCGCCGTAGCGGAACGTTATCGCGCGGAGTGGTCCACGGAGGTGCGAAAGGCGCTCATTGCCCTCCTCGTTCAAGCCGGCCGAACCCCCGCGAGCCGGAGTACACTTGCCCTCGCCGCCGATCTCGACCCGGACGCTCTGCTGCGAAAGAGAGCGGCGGAGGCGCTCTCGAGCCAGTTTCAGGACCAGGGCTGACAAGGCGGCCCGCTCGTCTATCCTCGCTCTGGTTGATTTCGCGGGGGCGACCCACGCCGCTCACGACGCCGTCATGTCTGCCAAAAAAAACAGCCCCCCTGCCCCCGAGCCGAAACTGTCCTTTGAGGGCGCTCTGGCGCGACTGAGCGCCATCGTCGGCGAGCTCGAGTCCGGCGAGCTCACGCTCGAGGAGTCCCTCGCTCGCTTCGAAGAGGGCATCAAGCTCTCCCGCGCTTCTCAGGCCGAGCTCGACAAAGCCGAAGCGCGCATCGAGGAGCTCTTGGGGCTCGACGAGTCAGGCCAACCCATTTTGACCGAGCTCGATTCATGACCCAGGTCGTCCGCTCCGCGCGCGCGGTGACCATCGGCGACGAACTCTTGACCGGAAAGGTCCGGGATCGAAATTCCTTCGAACTCGCTCGTACGTTGCGCCGGCTCGGGATCTCCCTCGACGGCATCGAAATCGTCCCAGATCGAACCATCGAAATCCGCCGTGCCGTCGAGCGGGCCGTCGAACGAGCCGACGTCGTCTTCACGAGCGGCGGAGTCGGTCCGACCCACGATGACGTCACCATGCTCGGCGTCGCCGAAGCTCTGGGACGTCCCCTCGCACCCCATCCGGGCATGCTCGAGCTGTTCTCGACCCATTACGGGGCGAGCTTCTCCGAGTCCCACCAGAGGCTCTCTCTCCTTCCCGAGGGGGCGACGCTCCTTGTCACGCCGGGCCTCCTCTGGCCCGTGATCGTCGTCGGGCCTGTTTGGCTCCTGCCGGGCGTCCCTGAGTTCTATCTCAAGAAACTCGAAGCCGTCGCCGCTCACCTGCGCGGCCCGAGCCCCTTTTTCACACAGTCGCTGCACATCAACGCTGACGAGCTCACCATCAAAGACGAACTCGATCGAGTCGTCTTGGCTCACCCCGAGGTGATGATCGGCTCCTATCCACGCTTCAAGCACCCCGTCTATAAGACGCGCATCACAGTAGATTCCCGAGACGAGACCCTCCTCGAGCGAGCTTTCACCGACCTCAAGAGCGCCCTTGAGCCGTATGTCGTCGAATACGACGAGAGCTCCGATTCGCTCGTCTAACCAAGAAAAAGCGACGTCCTCGCCAGCGCGAGCGCAGGCGCGGGCTCGTCTGACCCCAGATGCCCTCGCCAGCGCGAGCGCAGGCGCGGGCTCGTCTGACCCCAGATGCCCTCGCCAGCGCGAGCGCAGATGCGCATCCTTCGAGCGAAGGCGCGCCGAGTGCGCGCGGGCGCCAGTCGTCTAGAGCACGTTTCAAAAATGGCGAAGCATGATGACGGCGCAGGCAAGTCGTAAGAAACCTAGAAAGTTCGACGACTTGTATTCCCAGCGAGTGGCGATG
>NASX01000046.1 GCA_002085155.1 Sorangiineae bacterium NIC37A_2 | reverse complement strand
GGGGGGGGAGGGCGCGCGGTGAGGGCGGGCGAGTTCAGCTGAGCGAGGGCATCCCGGGCACTCGCCGTGGGGGCAAAGGTGCGGGGAGTTGGATCGGCGACTCCAAAAAGAAAGAACGACAGGGGGCTTGGTGAGCGTTCGGAAGAGCGAGGCCGCGCCGCGCATCGGAGCTCGATCGAGAGCCTGACGGGGGCTCTGGTGCGGCGCAGCTGCGCCCCCAGTGTGAGCGTTCTCAGTCGTCCTTCGAGGGATCTTTCAGCGTTAACACGAGCTCGCCGTCTTCGTTCGGAGGGCTGGTCGGGTCCCCCAGCTCGGTGTTGTCGGCGCCCCGTGAGCCCTCCGCAGCCTCTGGAGTTTCGTTTTCGTCTCTCTCTGGAGGAGGAGCGTCGTCGTCGGAGTGCGCTGTGAGCTCTTTGTTCTCGGGCAGGTCTCCGCTCGGAGCATCGTCAGGGTCGTCGTCGAGCGCCTTGTCTTCTCCGTCGTCGGAGCTCCCGTCGGCCTCGGAGCGCTCGTCGTCGAGCGCCTTGTCTTCTCCGTCGTCGGAGCTCCCGTCGGCCTCGGAGCGCTCGTCTTCGTCGGAGCGCTCGTCGTCGGAGCGCTCGTCGTCGTCGAAGCGTTCGTCGAGCGTCTCGTCTTCTCCGTCGTCGGAACTCTCGTCTTCGTCGGAGCGCTCGTCGTCGTCGGAGCGCTCGTCTTCGTCGGAGCTCTCGTCGTCCTCGAGGCCCTCTTCCGCCGCTCGTTCAGCAGCGCGCTTGCGGCGCCAGGTGACGCCGAGGCTCGTAGCGAGACCGAGGAGCGCAACGAGGGCGACACCTCCGGCGAGCCCGTAACGCGTCCACGGACTCAGACCGACGGGGCTCGTGGTGGTAGACTCGAGATCTTTGACGAGGGGGTTCTTCGGGTCGAGGGCGAGCGCAAGATCGATCAGACCGCGATCGTAGATGCCCTCGGCGGCGAGCTCGCGGGCTTCGAGAGCCCGGAGCAGGCTTTCGGCGGCGTTCCGATCTTGGTCTTGGCCGATGCGCGCAGCGCGTCTCGCGGCGTTCTTCGCGGCCTCCGGATCTTTTTCCAGGTACTCGCGAGCGAAGCGCAAGTAGAGCGGGGCCATCTTCTCGCGCTCTTCGAAGAGCGGATTGTCGAGCAGGATGTCGTCGAGGTCGCGCTTCATGGCGACCAGATCGCCGCGCGTCTCGGCCTTCTTTGCGCTGTCGTAGAGCGAGTAGAGGCGCTCGAGGCGGAGGCGGTCGTATTCGGTGAAGAGCTCGCGGGCGAGCCGCTTCCAGGTCCACTCGCGAGGCGGGCGCTTCCCCGTAGTGGAGAGGTAGGCGTCGCGGAGCGCCCAGGCGGCGGACTCGCCGAGCAGGGCGATCCCTTGGCGCGCGGCGAGCTGGAGCTTGAGGCGTTCGATGGCAGCGTAGCCGATCAAGATCGAGCTCGCGTCGGGATTTCGCGTGCGGCCGAGAGCGACGAGGATATCGGCGAGGGCGTCGGGATCGTCGGTGCGGACGAGAGCGTGAGCGATCGCTTTGCCACGCAGATCGAGCTGCCGCTTGGCCCATTTGCGGATCATCTCCGCGGGGTGTTGTTCGGCTTCGACGAGCCCCGCGAGCGCCTTGTCTCCGAGACGATCGAGCTGATTCTGGACGTCGATGCGGATGAAGTCGCCGAAGCGCGCGTAGACGCGGATGAGCTCGCGCACAGCTTCGACCGAACCGATCGCGCCGAGCATGCGGTTGATGGCCAGGATCTGCAGCAGGCGCTCGGCGTGTGGGCTCTTGAGATCGAGGGTTTCTTGAGCGCGCAGCAGGAAATCTTCGTCTTCGATTCCTTTGGTGCGACGGACGCGCTGCACCAGCTCGCCCATCTCCTTGCGTCCGCCGCGCTCGGCGAGCTTGTCGATGCGCGTGGCGAGCCCTGAGACCCAGTCCGGCTTGGCCTCGAGGAGCTGTCTCCGCGCTCGTTCGCGCAGGACTGGATCGGGGGAGACGACTTCGCCGAGCAGGCGGTCGATCGCCTCGATGGCGAGGGGGCGTGGCGGCGGAAGTTTCAGGGACGGCGGCTCGGGCAAGGGCGCGAGCGGCATGTCCGCCGGACGAGCGGGGGCCTCGAGAGTCGTTTCCTTCTCTTCGCGATCTCCCCAAGCGGGGCTCACGAGGAGGGCGAGGGAGAGGACAGTGCCGAAGAGCTCAGCGCGCCGAGCTCTCATCAGTCGACGATGCGGAAATCGGCGTACTCGCCGGTATAGCCGCGCCAGCGTGTCTCGACGCGGTCGACGCGAGCAGCGGTCGGGCCCTTCTGTGCCCAGCCGTAGAGCTCTCGGATGCTGAGTTCTTCACCCTCGGCCACGATCTCGATGGAGCCGTCGGGGCGGTTTTTCACCCAGCCGGAGAGGCCCAGTCGACGCGCTTCGCGCTGCGCAGAGGCCCGAAAATAGACGCCCTGAACCCGTCCACGAATATGGAGCTGGAGCTGCTTGAGTGCCACGAGTCCTAGTTACACCGCTTCGAGCCTGTGGTCGAATATGGCTCGTGAGCTCGCGGAAGCAAAAGGCGAAAGCCGGTGTCGTGGTGGAAGGCCCCCTTCTGCTCCGCGAGGTACAGGTGGCACGGGCATTGCGCGAGGTGGCGGGGGCGCTCGGGGCTTCTCTCGAGCTCGATGAGCTCCTCGAGCTTGTCCTCGCGAAAATTCGCGAGCTGGTGCGGGCGGACGCGGCCTATCTTTTCATCCTGGATGAACGACGCCAGGAGCTCGTGAGCCGGAGCGAGGGTGGCGCGGCCGACCGAATCATCATCCCGCTCGAGGACGGCCCCCTGAGCCAGGTGACGCGCACCGGGCGCGGCGTTCGGCTCGAGGCGGGTGGATTTTCGGAGCGAGTGGAGTGGGAGGCGATCGCTTCGTCAAAGACGGGAGCGGCGCTGCTCCTGCCGCTGAAGAACAACCTGAGCCGCACGATCGGCGCGGCGCTCGTCTTGCGTCATGAAGGCGAGACGTGCGCGCCGTTTTCTGACGAAGATGAAGAGATTGTGAGCGTGCTCGCGAAGCAGGCGGCCGTCGCGATCGACAACTCGCGTTTGCTCGTGACGCTGATTCGGAAAAATCAGCAGCTGCAGCAGGCTCAAGAACAGCTCATGCGCCGGGTGCGTGACCTCGAGCTCCTGTTCGAGCTCGAACGAGCCACCGCCCGCGCCCACTCCCACGAAGAGCTCGCGATCGCGGTCCTCGAGCGCCTGGCGCGGGCTTCTGGAGCTGAACAGGCCCTCCTCGTGCTCCGGACTCCTGACTCGAGTCAGGTGGCCGAGTTCGCGCTCACCCGGCGTTTCTCCCAGACAGGGCTCCGCACCGAATCCCCAGCCGCCTTTTCGACTACGGTGAGCCCGGCCTCGAGCGGCCCGCTCGCGCGTGTCCTGAGCGAAGGGGTGCCGCTGCAGATGGATGCGGCGCTCGGTGAAGATCGGGGGCTTGGGCGCGGGCGCGAGGAAGAGCGCATCGTCGACTCGGTGCGCATCCGCTCCATGATCGCTGAGCCTCTCGAGGGCGAGCAGCGGCCGATGGGCGCGATCGGGCTCTTGAACAAACAAGACGGGCCCTTCACCGCCGAGGACCTCGGACTCCTGCGCCTAGTGGCCGCGAACGTGGCGACAGCGGTGCGCCTGTTTGATGCGAGTCGAGCGCGGGAACAGGAAGAGCGCTTGAGCGCGATCGGGACGCTCTTGTCCCAGGTCCTGCACGATCTCAGGAGTCCGCTCGCGGCCATCAGCGGTTACGTCGAGCTGATGACCGAGGCTTCCGACAAGTCGGACCGGGAGCGTTACGCGGCCCAGATCCTGAAGCAGTTCGAGACGCTCGGGCTCATGCAGCAGGAGGTCTTGGCCTTTGCGCGAGGCGAGACGAAGGTCCTGGTTCGGAAGGTCCTTCTCGACCGTTTCCTGAGTGACCTGAAGGAGCTCCTCGAGCGGGAGCTGGCCGGAAAAAACGTAGAGCTTCGCTTCGAACACCAGCGCAAGGTCGTCGCCTATTTCGACTCGGAGCGCATGACGCGGGCGCTGGTCAACCTCGTGCGCAACGCGGCGGACGCGATCGGAAATCGCGGCGGAACCATCACCGTCGAGACGACGACCAGCGGACAGGACCTCCTGTTCCGGGTGCGAGACACTGGGCCGGGCGTCCCGCCCCACGTCGCTACAAGGCTCTTCGAGTCCTTTGTGACCTCGGGCAAACAGGGCGGGACGGGCCTCGGGCTCGCGATCGTGCGCCGGATCGCCACCGAGCATGGCGGCAGCGTGGAGCTCGAGGAGACGAAGAGCGGGGCCTCTTTTTTGATCCGCTTGCCCGATGCGCTCCAGAAGAAGCGGAGTTGACCCATGGGGTTTTCCGATTTCCTGTCGGCTCGCTCCCGTTCGCTCGTTTCGCGCATCGTCGTCTCGTACCTGATCGTCCTCTTGGGCTTCGTTTGGGTCAGCGGAATGGCTCTCTTTTCGCTGCGCAGCGCGACGCGGGAGACGCGAGTGCTGAGCCAAGAGTATCTGCCCCTGGCGCTTTCGGTGCGCGACCTGGTCCTGAACCAAGACACCTGGAACTCACAGCTCAATCACGTCACCGAGACCGACAACCCCGCGGCCAAACGCGCCTGGTATGAGACGGAGCTCCGCCTCGGCCGGACCCAGAAGCTCGCCGAGGTCGAGGCTCATCTCGCCTCCGCCCTCGGCCAGGGAGACCGTATCTCCGCGAGTGAGTTCGAGGCGCTCGCCCGCGAGCTCACGCATATCCGCGAGTTGATCTCGTTCGACGGGCAAGAGGTGGCTGAGCTCTTTGCTGCTCTGGAGCGGGACGACGGAGCTGGGGCGGAGGCGGCGCGGGATGCTCTCGTCCTGCGGGGACTGCGCGTCTCTCGCGCCCTCGCTCGCTTTGAGAAGCAGATCTCCGACTACGTCGACGGGCTCGTGCGGGCGGCGGAGGAGCGCGAGCGCGTCGCCCTCATTTTGCTCAGCGTGTGCGCGCTCGTGGCGCTCTTGGTCGGGATCTTGATGGCTCTTTACGCGCGGCGAGCGGTGCTCCCGATCACCTGGGTCAAGAAGCGCGCCGAAGCGGTCCTCCTCGGCGATCTCTCGCCCAAGCCGGTGGTCGAGACGGGAGACGAAGTGGGCGAGCTTTCCTCGACCTTCGAGGCAATGGTTCGGGCCATCGCCGCCACCCGCGAACAGTTGCTCGCCTCCGAGCGACTCGTCACGATCGGAAAACTCGCCGCCCACGTGACCCACGAAGTGCGCAATCCGCTCTCATCGATCGCCTTGAACCTCGAGCTACTCGGCGATGAGCTCGGACCAGGGCCGAGCGAAGCTCGATCGCTGCTCGCAGCGATCGGCGCCGAGGTCGATCGCCTCAGTGCCCTCAGCAACCAATACCTCTCGATGGCGCGGCGCACCGCTCCGGAGCTCACCGATACGGATCTCGGGGAAGTCGTGCTCGGTGCCGCGGAGTTCATGCGCCGGGACCTGACCCGGAGCGGGCACCAACTCGAGGTCACGATTGAAGAAGGGCTCCCTTGGGTTCCGGCGGATGCCGGTCAGATCCGACAAGCTCTCTATAACCTTGTGCGCAACGCGAGGGAGGCGACTCCCCCCGGACAGCTCGTGTCGATCCGACTTGGACGGAGGGACAATCTGCTCGTGCTGTCGGTGGAAGACGAGGGACCTGGCATTGATCCCGGGCAGATGGAGCGGCTCTTTGATCCTTTCTTCACGACCAAGGAGCATGGCACGGGTCTCGGTCTCGCGGTGACGCGGCAGATCGCTGAGGTACATCACGGCCGTTTGCGCTATGAGAGGCGTGAGGAGGGTGGGTCTCGGTTCTTGCTCGAGATCCCGATCCCCGAAGCCAAGAGCGAGCCCGAACCATGACAACGATCGTCTTAGGCACCACAAATGAAGGGAAGGTGCGTGAACTGCGCCTCTTGCTGAGCGATCCGCGGATTGAGCTCGTCTCGCTCAAGGGGCGCGTGCCGGCGGATTTCAGCGTCGAAGAGACCGGCGCGACCTTCGAAGAAAATGCGTGGCTGAAGGCGCTCGCGGTGTGTGAAGCGACGGGCCTCCCCGCGCTCGCTGAGGACAGCGGCCTCGAGGTGGATGCGCTGGGAGGCGCGCCGGGCGTTTACTCGGCGCGCTTCGCTGGAGAGTCGGCGACGGACGCAGAGAACAATGTACTGCTCCTCGAGCGCCTTCGGAGCGTCGGCGAAGCGGAGCGGACGGCGCGTTTCGTCTCGGTGCTGGTGCTCGCGGTGCCGGGCGAAAATGGTCCCGAGCGTCGTGCGTCTGCGCGAGGAGAGCTCCCGGGGCGCATCATCCAGGGACTCAGAGGCGACGGCGGCTTCGGTTACGACCCGCTCTTCGCTCCGACCGGGTTTGGTGGCCGCACCACGGCGGAGCTCAGCCTGGAAGATAAGAATCGCATCAGTCATCGGGGCCAGGCGGCGCGGGCCCTTCTGCCCCATCTCGCGGCGTGGCTCGACGAGCAATCCTGAGGTCCCATCGATGAACCGACGAGAGACCTCTCGGCGCCCTTTCGTGCCTTTTTTCTGCGGGCGCTTTTACTTTGACCGGGCGCGGTGGGCGTGATAATTCGGGCGCGCCAGTTCAAAACCGTGCAGCAGCACTGGAAATCAGCCGGGTCCTATTCAACACTCGGTCTCGAGATCGCCCTCAGCGTGGTGGTCGGTTTGTTCGTCGGGCAGTGGCTCGATGAGAAGCTAGGGACGGGGTCTGTTTTCACCATTATCTGGTTTCTGTTCGGGCTGGCAGCCGGCGGTCGAGCTGTGGTTCGAGCGCTTCAGAGAGCGAACCGCGAGGCCCAGAGAGCGGCTGCCGAAGCGGAAAAAGAGCGACGAGCGTACTTTGATGGAAGAGACGACCAACACTGACCCCATGCTGCGCCGCGCTTATGTCGCGGTCGCGCTGTGTGGAGTCCTGCTCTCTCTCGTCTTCCTCTGGTTCCGCATGGCGGATGAAGCTCTCGCTTCCTTTGCAGGCACGCTGCTCGGCCTCGGAAATCTCTACACACTGGCGCGCGCCGTGGGTGCACTGCTTGCGGGACGGGGAGCCTCCTGGGGCTTCGTCGTCTTCGTGAAATTCATCACGTTGTTCATCCTGGCCTATCTGCTTCTCTCATATGGAGGTATCAGCGCGCTCGGTTTTTCGGTGGGCCTGGGTGCACTGCCGCTCGGAATCGTGATCGCCTCCGCATTCCGGACACCCGCCGCCCCTCCTCTTCAGAAATCGAACGCGGCTTCCTCTTTACGAAACGAGACGGACCATGCCTGAACACGCTACCTGGCTCACCTTCCTCCTCGGGATGATGAAGGAAAACCTTGAGCACAACGCCGGGCTCCTCGGAGCGTCGTTCGTTGGCGGTCAGAAGCCGACCTGGCAGTCCTTCGAGCCCCTCGCGGCTTCGGTCCTCGTGATGTTTTTCATCACGCTGATGGCCCTCAAGGTGCGCGGTCAGGTCTCGGCCAAGGACGCGCTCGTTCCCGAAGCGAAGCTGAGCCTCCGGACCTTCCTCGAAGTGTTCCTCGAGTACTTCTATGGAATGGCCAAGAGCGTGATGGACGCCGATCGAGCGAAGAAATACTTCCCGATCATCGGTGGCTCCGCCCTCTTCATCTTCTGCTCGAACGCCCTCGCGCTCATCCCGGGTATGCCCGTTCCCACGAGCAACCTGAACATCACCCTCGGCTGCGCCCTTGTGGTCTTCGTGATGTTCAATCTCTACGGAATCAAGGAGCAGGGCTTCGGCTACATCAAGCATCTCGCGGGCCCTGTGTGGTACATGGCTCCGCTGATCTTCCCGATTGAGGTCATTTCGACCGTGGTGCGGCCTGTCACCCTCGCTGTTCGTCTCATGCTGAACATGGCCGTGGACCACCTGATCCTCTCGATCTTCCTTGGCATGGTGGCGGTGTTGGTTCCGCTTCCGGTCATGGTCCTCGGGATCCTGGTCCTTTTCGTGCAGACGCTCGTGTTCACCCTGCTCACGTGCATCTATATCGGCCTGGCGACGGAGCACGAGGCGCACTGAGCGCCCCCTCCAGTCCCCCTCGTTAAGCGTAAGTTTTTTTCCGCCCCGGGCATGGAAATTCGCCCCGGAAGGCGCTACCCGAGTCCCCCGCAGAACCAAGAGTCATAAGGAGAGCACAAAATCATGTTCAAGAAGCCGCAGGCGCTTTTCGCCCTCGCCATCACCACCCTCGGCACCTCGCCCGCGTTCGCTGCGGAAGGCGCCGGATCCAATGAGTTCGATATGAAGGCCCTCGCCGCGATCAGCGCTGGTATCGCGATCGGTCTGGCTGTTCTCGGTGGCGCTACGGGTCAAGGCCGCGCTGCTGCTGCTGCTCTCGAGGGCATCAGCCGTAACCCCGGCGCTGCGGACCGCATCCAGACGCCGATGATTCTCGGCCTCGCGCTCATCGAGTCGCTCGTTCTCTTCGCGTTCGTGATCGCGTTCTTGCTCCAGGGCAAGATCTAATCAAACGCTCCTGAGTACAAACGAGAAGAGCGCGGGCGAATACACGGCCGCGCTCTTTTCGTGTTTTGTGTGAAGTTCAGGAGAGGGAAGTCCGGAGAGAGCTCTCGGAGCTCGGCTCTCCCCGCGACCTTTCCGTTACTTCTGGATGAATTCGGCGTCGATCTCGATCTTGACCTTCTTGCCGACGAGGACGCCGCCTGCCTCGAGCACCTGATTCCAGTTCAGCCCGAAGTCCTCGCGGTTGATCTCAGCTACTACGCTGACGCCGACGCGGTTGTTCCCCCAGGGGTCCTTCGCGGGACCGGAGTACTCACCCTTCAGCGTGACGGGTTTGGTCACGCCCCGGATCGTGAGATCGGCTTCGACCGTCAGATCCTCGCCGCTCACTTTGACGCTCTTACTTTCGAGAACAATCTCAGGGGAGTTCTCCGCGTCGAAGAAGTCGGGGGACTTGAGGTGACCGTCTCGTTGGGCATCACCGGTGTTGATCGAGGCAACCTGCGCGGTGCCGCGAACCTTCGATCGGGAGAGATCGGAGAGGTCGATGTCTGCGTCAGCAGCGAAGCTTTCAAACTTGCCGCGAACGGTGCTGATCATCATGTGCTTCACCGCGAAGGTGACTTGAGAGTGTGAATTATCGAGTTGCCAGGACATGTGTCTCATTATGGGCCCCCTCATAAATAGAACAATACTGCTCAAACGGGAATGATTGTTGCAAAGAAAGCAACAATGGTGCGCGCAATCGCGGTTTTGGGTGGGGGAGGAGAACAGAAGAGCTCAGAAGTAGTCATTCGAGCACGGTTCGGATGAGCGGACGCGTTTCGGATGAGCGCGGCTTGGAGGGAGGGGAGCACGGTTCGGATGAGCGGACGCGTTTCGGATGAGCGCGGCTTGGAGGGGGGAGCGCGGTTCGGATGAGCGGGCGCGGTTGGGATGAGCGCGGTTCGGATGAAAGCCCGAGACGAGACCGATGGTCGTCGGTGAGTGGACCGGGTCAGTGCGCGGCGGTCGGGTCGAGGAGCGGAGCGCTGAAACCTGAAGCGAGCGCGGGAGCTCGAGGATGGAGCGGTCGGCGCTTTTCTTCATCCAAGGGCGAGTCCATCAAAAGCACACCCACGAAATGCGCACACATGCGGGCGAGCGGGGCGAAGCGCGAAGGGAACTGTGAGCCTCGTGGAGAGCCGCGCCTACGTCTTCGCGCGCGGCCTCGCTCAAAGGAGCGATGGGCTGCGAAGAGAGCAGTGGGGCTCGGTGAACGTTAGAGCGTCGGAGCTCTTGTCGAGTCGTGAGCCCGCCGTGAGCATCGCGGCTCCTGGGTTCGGCCGCGATGCCAGTTTTGGTCAGCGTCAGTTGAGGAGCGTGGCGGGAGAGAAGGCCGGAGCCTTGTCCGTTGTTTCGACGCGCAGGGTGACGGCGCCTGCGGGGCTGCTCGCTCGCACGGCCAAATCCACCTGGTTTGCGCTCAGTTTGCAGGAGGTCCGGAGCAGATCGGCGATCACGGCGGCCTGTTCGGAGGCCTTGGCGAAGCCATCCTTGTCTTCGGTCGGCGCGACCTCAACCGTCACCGTTGCCCGAGAGCCTTCGAGGAGACTCGGGGTGACGCTGCAGGCGAACTTCGACGCAAAGGGCAACGTCTTCGCGGTGTTCGGACGGAAGAGCAGGTTGCTCTTGGCAGTGGCCGCAGCGCCCGCAGGGGCGCTCTCGATGGTGACGTATTTAGCGCTGACATGCTTCTCAAAGGCCTTGTCGATGGAGGCGCGCAGCGCGTCGACTTCCTTCGAATACTCCGCTTCTTTGTCGCTCGCATCCTTCAGGGCCTGCTTGAGCTTTTCCCGTTCTGCCAAGGTCGTCTTCAGATCGGCGCCGCTCGACTTGAGGGCGCTGTCGAGCTCTTGAGTCTTCTTCGCGAGGGCCTCGTGCTCGTTCATCAGGAGCCCGTGGGCTGTCTTCAGGGGGAGGTAGTAGGCTCCGGCGAAACCACCCGCGAGGATGAGCACTACCGCGGCTGCGAGCCAGCCGGTCGGTTTAGACTTCTTCGTTGGGGCATCATCGAGCTCGAACTTCGCCATCACAGATCCTCTCTCCCAGGTCGTCGGGGACCCGCTCATCCTTTCGCAGATTCCGGCGGTAATAAATTCCCGATCCGAGGAAAATCACCGGCGAGGTCGGGCGGAGTCGTACATCCGCAGATACAAATTTCTCTGTGGGCGAATTATGGCGTGGTGACCGAAATCTCTCGACCAGCGGTGCGAGCGCCCTCCGAGATCTGCTTGCCCGAATGACAGTATCGGTGAACGCTTCGCAGACCATGAGCCGGCTCGAAGTGAACCCAGAAGAAGAGTTTCATGTCGTCCTCAACGGACAGCAGACGTCCCTCAGCCTCGATGCACTCGCAGAGGCCTACGAGGCCGATCAGATCAACGACGAGACGTTGATCTGGCAGCCGTCCTTCCCGTCCTGGCTCCCCTTGGCGCGCGTCCTCGCTGAGCTCGACGCCGAAGACGAGCAAGCCGGCACTTCCGTCGCATCCCTTCCGCCCGGGATGTATCAGGTAAACGTGAGCCCCGGCGACGTGCGCCAGATGACCTACGAGCAGCTCAAGGACGCGCTTCGGCTCGGCGCGCTCGATCCCGACTCGCTCGTCTGGCAGGCCGGCTACACCGAGTGGCTCCCCCTGAGTGCTGTGCTGGCGGACAAGAGCAGCCTCGAACATGTCAGCGTTCATCCTTCGGCTCCCGGTGGCGTCGTTGTGAGCCAGCGTCCTGCGCTTCGCTCCGATGGCCCCTCACTCGCTCCTCCGCCTGGGAGCCGCGCTACGATTCCCGGTCCCGGCAGCATCGCTCCGCGCGCTGAGGCTCCGAGCTTCAGCCCCGCTGCACCGAGCGCTCCTCCCGCTCTCCGCACGGACGGCCCGAGCCTGGCTCCCGCTGCACCGAGCGCTCGCCCTCCTCTTCGGAACGATGGACCTTCTTTGGCTCCTGCAGCTCCGAGTGGTCGCCCTCCTCTTCGCAACGACGGCCCGAGCTTGGCTCCTGCCGCGCCGAGCGCTCGCCCTCCTCTCCGGAACGACGGACCTTCTTTGGCTCCCGCGGCTCCGGTTTCGATGGGTCCCGGCTCGCTGGCTCCTCACGGTTCGCTCCCGGCTCGTCCGGCTGCGTCCGTCGCTCCTCCTTCGCTCACTCCTTACGACCTGCCTCAGATTGGGTCGGACGACGAAGAGGCTTTCGCCAAGCCGAAGAAGAAGATCTTGCCCGTCGCTGGTGTGGCAGTGCTCGCAGCGGCCGTCGCGATGTTCGCCCTTTATCGCAATGGCGTCGGTGCGAGCTCTTCCGGCAGCGTGAACGCTGCGGGCGCGATTGCCCCCGATACGGATACTCCCGAGGGCATGAAGAACTGGCTCAGCAAGGTGAACGGTAAGTATCCGTCCGACGCAGCCCCTGAGACCGGTCCTTCGAGCAGCGCGCCTTCGCCCTCGACGGGCCTGAAGCTCGCTGAGCTGCCGAAGGATGAGGAGCCCTCCTCGTCTGCGTCAGCTTCCTCTTCCGCTGAGCCTTCGTCGCGCGTCGCTGACCTGCTCAAGGGCAAGAAGGAGACGGCGGCTGCGAAGACGACCAAGGCTGCCAAGAGCGTCTCCTCCTCCGCGGCGAAGGCGCCGAAGAAGACCTCGAGCAAGTCGACAGGGAGCGCGGCGGACGCTTACGATCCGATGAACGGCACGCTCTGAGAGCGTGTGTCTCCGCGGGAGTGAGGTTTTCGCGGAACTCACAGAACCAGAGACAGAACCCGAGGCGCCGCGTTCGAAAGAACGCGGCGCTTTCGTATTGATCGGCGGATCCTTGGACAAGGGGTCGAACGACCAACGTCCTGATGAGTGACCACGGAGGGATGAGAAGCTTTCTCTAAGATCGCTTCCCATGTCTGAAAAAGCGCGCTCGGCCTGTGGATCTGGCGCGTTCGTTCGGCCTTTCAGCGGGGCCGGCCGTTGAGTCTCAAGAGCAGCGTGGTACTGCTCTGCTGCTATGTCTCCGCGCGCACGCCTCTGGGGTCTAGGTCGTTCGCTCCTACCGCTCGGTGCCTTTTTCGTTCTCCTGGATCAAGGAGCTTGCTCGAGTCCGCTCAGCCCCGCTGGATCGGCGGGAGAAAGCTCAGACGATTCGGACTCAGGGGGCGCGAAGACAGGCGGCGCACCAAGTGGTGGTTCGGCCTCCGGCGGTCAGAGAGCGGGTTCGGGCGGACGCAGGTCGAGTGGTGGTGCCGCGGGCGCCGAAGGTGAAGTCGAGGAAGGCTCGGGCGGCAAGAAGGCCTCCGGCGGCGCCGAGGGGTCCGGGGGAGAGAGCTCAGGAGGGGCTGACCCGGGTCCCGACCTGATCGATGAGTGCGCCGAGGGAACGCACAACTGTGATGAAAATGCGAGCTGCCTCGATACGGAGTCTTCGTTCAAGTGTACATGCAATGACGGCTATACCGGCAGTGGCAAGGTCGGTCAGTGTGAGGACATCGATGAGTGCAAGATCGGCATGCACGACTGTAGTCCCCACGCGACTTGCCTGAATGAGACGGGGTCCTACCGCTGCGCTTGCAACGTGCCGTACTTTGGGGACGGCGTAAGCTGCACCTGTCGCAAGCCGAGCAAAGCCAACCTCGTCGCTCAAGGAGGCCTCGATACGGCGAAGAGTGTCGGCGAGCACACAGCGGAGAATCAGGGCGCCGTGTGGTCCTCGGAGGATGGCGTGAGCTGGGTTTCGAACGACGACTCGGAGAGCTGTCCTGACTCCGGCGCTCTTCAGATCGTCAACACACGCAATCAGACCTACGCCACGAGCACCATCTGTGTTCCGGTCAAAGGCAACCAAGGGTATTACCTGGGCCTGAAGTACAAGCGGACCCGAGGCGGGAAGTTCGCTTGCCAGCCCATCTACTACGCGAAGCCCGGCTGCGAGAACCCCATCGGGTACGGCGGTCCCACGATCTCGATCGCGCGCGCCACGAGCGACGACGGAACTTGGCGTATGGTCACCTCGGGAGTCGACCTCTCCGCGAGCAACGCTCAGAGCGCCATGATCTACTGTCGCAGTGAGCTCGCCTCGAACGATGAGATGTCAGCGACCTGGGTCTGGATCGACCAGGTGTTCTTCAACTCGGAGAACGGCGAGTTTTGAGGGCTGGTTGAGAGAGCGGGCTCAGCAGAAAAAATCGCTGAGAGGCCGAGCGTAGGCGGACACTCGCCGTTAAAGCTCCCCTGCGGGCAGGTGGATCGGCGACCCCAAAAAAGAAAAGGGCTCACACCGCGCTGACAGGCGACTCCCAAGGAGGGGGCTCACACCGCGCTGGCGACCCCAAAAAAGAAAAGGGCTCACACCGCGCTGACAGGCGACTCCCAAGGAGGGGGCTCACACTGCGCTGACAGGCGACTGCAGAAAAGGCTCACAGCGCGCTGGGGGATTCCGAGAAAGGGACTCACGGCGCTCAGGCGTCACTCAGGTCCGGCGAGGTTCACTTCGGGCAGCAGACCTGGCCTTCGATGGCGATGGGGCCGCCTTCGGGGGCGCGAATGGAGCCTGTGGGCTTTGCGCCACTGGCGCAGAGGTAGTCGGGGCGATGGATCGCGCCGTCGCCGATATCGCCGATGACTTCACCGCCGCCGTCTGTGCATTCTTCGGCGGTGAGGGAGGGACGCTCGGCGGACGAGGGCTCATCGGCGCCCGGGAGGACCGGGCTGTCGCCGGGTTCGGCGGGGGCCTCGGCGGGAGCGCCCGATTTGCTGCAGGCGGCGAGCGCGAGGGAGCAGAAGAGGAGAGTGGAGAGCGAGCGTTGCATGAACATTCTGGGCAGCGCACTCCAAAACGGGCGCGCGCGCAAGTGAGGTTGTTCACGGATAGACGCAGAGGGCGAGTGAACCCGAGGAGAGGGGCGCGCGCTCCGTCGGTCGACGCGGCGGGCGGAACCCGGGCTCGGGGCTGGGTGAGAGACCGAAGGTGTCTGCGCATTCAGCGCTTCAGGCGCTCGAGGCCGACTTGGGCCATTTCGATGAGCGTGCCGAGCAGCGCGAAGACGAGGAAGACGTAGGCTGGCGTATCGCGCCCCGCTGAGAAGAGGAGCGCGGAGGCGATCACGAGAGCGGAGACGACGACGGCAGCGGCGAGGTGGCGCGCGCTGCTCTTGAGGCCTTCTTGGTGTTTCTGGTCTTCGACTTGAAGCTTGAGGCGGCCGAGGCGGAGGTCGTCTAAGACTTCCTCGAGCTGTTGAGGGAGGCGGTAGCCGAGGCCGCCGAGGCGCTCGATGCGGCGGATCAGATCGCTCCCGATGCGCTCGGGGGAATAACGCTTTCGGAGCAGGTTCGCGAAGAGGGGGCGGGCCTCTTCCATGATGTCGAAATCGGGGTCGATCTCCTTTCCGACGCCTTCGATGGTAACGAGCGCTTTGCCCATCAGGACGAAGTCGGTCGGAATCGTGATTCCGTACTTCGTCGCGGTGCGGACCAGGTCCCGCACCAGCTCGCTCATCTCGAGCTCTTTGAGGCTCTTTCCGAGGAGCTTTTCGGTGAGGAAGGCGACCTCGGCTTTGTAAGCCTCCATGTCGACCTTCTTGGTCGGAGTACCGATTTCGTAGAGGGCGAGAGCGATCGCTTCGTCATCGCGTCGGAGCGCTGCGGTCACGACATCGATCGTCAAGTCGCGCATCCGCGGCCCCATGCGCCCGACCATGCCGAGATCGATCATGGCAAGCTGCGGTGCTTCCGGCGTCCCGAGGATGAAGACGTTGCCCGGGTGAGGATCGGCGTGGAAAAAGCCGTCCTCGTAGATCTGTTGGATCATCGTGCGGAAGGCGAGCCGGGCGATGGCTTTCCCTTCGAAGCCCTGGGCGATGGCGTCGTGGAGCTTTTGGCCGTCGATGTATTCGAGGGTGATGACCTGCTTGCTCGAGGCCTCTCGATAGACCTTCGGGAAGACGACTTCGGGGACGTTCTCGAAGTTCTTCGCAAAACGCCGGGCGTTCTCCGCTTCCTGACAGAAGTCGAGCTCAGCGGTGATCGCTTGATCGAACTGTTCGACGAGACCGATCGGGGAGTAGATGCGCGTCTCGGGGATCGTCCGCTCGAGCAGCGTCGCGAAGAGATGCAGGATGTCGAGGTCACTCGCGATCTTGGTGGCGATGCCCGGTCGCTGCACTTTGACGGCGACTTCGACGGGCCCGTCGTCCGTCTTCAAACGGGCGCGGTGAACTTGCGCGATGCTGCCGGCGGCGAGGGGCGTCTCGTCGATGGACTCGAAGAAGCTCTCGACGGGCGCGCCGAGCGAAGCCTCGATCTGATCCCGGATCTCCGGGAAGGGGACGTTGTTGACCGAGTCCTGGAGCTTCTTGAGCTCCGTGATGAGCTCGGCGGGCAGCAGGTCCGGCCGCGTCGAGGCAAGCTGGCCGAGTTTGACGAAAGAGGGCCCGAGATCTTCGAGCACATTGCGGATGCGGCTCGAGACGCTCTCCCGAGCCGTCTGCTTCGTGTCGCCCTCGCGCGGAATCTCGTCGGACTTCTTCCCGCCGAGTCCGAGTCGCATCACGATTTCGCCGAACCCGTGGCGAACGAGCACCGTCGAGACCTCTCGGATGCGACTCAGGTCGCGGGCGGCGCTAACGATCGATACCATCTTTGTCCGGTGGGAGCGCCCGGCTGAGTGGAGCGCGAAGCTGGCCCGCGCGCGAGCGCGCGCTGTAACGGGTCAGGTGAGCGACATGAGGAGTTCGTGGCTACAGATACGGTAAACTTCGCCGTTGTTGATCTGCTTGCGCTGAACGCGTTGACCGTTGAACTCGACGCCATTGGTCGAACCCATGTCGACCATCCAATAGGAGCCGTTCAGGTATTCGATCGCCGCATGCTGGCGCGAGATGTTCGGGTCGCGGATCGTGAGATCTGAGACCTGCTTGCCGCGCCCGATCACGAAGGGGTCCTTGTGGACCGGGTAGGCATTGCCCTCGAAGTGGATTACGAGGGTGCGCTGGGCGGGCTGTTGTCCGGGGGGCGGGGGGATCGGCTTGGCCTGGCCGCTGGTGAGCGGGGGCAGGCGATTCGGGGGCAGGGGCACCGTCTGAGCTCCGCCGGGTCCAGAGGGCTTGGTGAGAGGCCCGAGGGAGGGGAGCTGAGGACGGACGCTGGCGCCCGGGGGGGCGGGAGGCGCCGGAATCGAGCGGCCGGGGATCGGCGGGGGGACGGGCGGAACCGGGACGCCAGTCGTGGGCGTGACCAAGGGAGGCGCGGGGGGCGCCGGAGGCGCTGCGCTCGGAACCGGCAGAGGCCTCGGAGAGGCAGCGAGAGGAGAAGAGAGTTCCGGCTTCGGCGGGGTGCTCGAGAGGCGGCTCGCGGCAGAGCCAGAACCGGCCGGCGCGAAGCCGCGCTGGCGCGCGTACTGCTTCATGGAGTCGTTGATGAGATAGTCGACGGAGCACTCGAGCTCACGCGCCATCTCTTCGAACTTTTCCCAAAGAGCGTCACGGCATTGGAAGGTACGGGGCGTCTTCTTGTTGTTTTCGCTCATCGCCAAAATGAATTCATGAGAGCCGGCGCGGGGGGCCGCGCCGGAGAGGAGAGGGTTTAGGGAGTCGCCTCCGGCTGGGCTGACTCAGGTGTGCGACTCGTGAGAGAAGGCAAGATACAATAGCGGACGTAATCGCCGACGGTTTGGACGTTCTTGGCGACGCGGACGTCCTTGTCCTCTTTGTCCTTCTCGGTGATGACGCACTGCCATTCACAGGCCTCGGCCTTCGGCGGGCAGGCGGGGACCTTGGCGGTGTCCTTCGTGTATTGTTCGAGGCTCGCCGCGTCGCGGGAGTCGCCGTAGGCGTAATAGTAGCCGAGCGCGCTCAGACGCACCGGCACCGGGTTTGAGCTGCCCGCGTAACGAGCCACCACCGCCGTCGGGTCCTCGCCTTTCACGTCGTGGAGCAAGGGGCCATAGGAGAGCGGCTCCGAGAGAGCCATCTGCTTCACCTTTCCGAGCTCACCCATGAACTCGGGGAGATGTTTGGCTTCGCTCATCTTGAGGAGCAGCGATGCCGCGGTCCAGCGCACCTGCCAGCGGGCGTTCGAGAAGAGCGCGTAGAGGCGCGTGCTCACCTGTTCGCGGGGGAGCTCTCCGACGCGACGCGCCGCGAGGTCGCGCAGCGTATTCGGTGCCTTTTCGTTCGACAGGAAGTCGAGGGCGAAGGTCGCGTGATCGGGGTTCTTTCGGTCGAGGTTCCCTTCGAGCGCGGCGAGCGCGGCCGCTCGACGGCTCTCGCCCTTCTCCTCGTTTTTGGCGTAGGCGATCAGATATTCCGTGATGGGCGCGCGGCCCACGGTCTTCATCGCGCCGAACACGCGGACGATTTCTTCTTCCTGATACGCCTCGAGCTGTTTCTCGAACTGCTTGTCGGTGACCGTGAGGCCGCTCGCCTTGTTCGCGGCGCGGACACCTTCTTCCTTCTGTTTCGTCCACTCGGGCGAATCGACGAAGGTCGCGATCGCGACGAGTCGTTTGCTCGCTTCGAGCTGGGTCGCGTCGTCACCGAGCTCGTGAACGAGGTTCGAGACCGCCGCGACGTGCTTGAAATCGGCGGAGAGCAGGTTCGGCAAATGGCGGGCGCCTTCGGCGCGGAGGAGCCGGAGCACCTGTTCGACACCGTAGAGCTGGGAGGTGTCGTCGAAGCGCTGCTCGAAGTCCGTCTGGCACCAGGCGATGAGCGCCTTTTCGAGCTCGGCCTTCGCCTCGGGGCTTGTGATCAGGGAACCGCCGTCGTGGGACAGGAGGGCGAAGGTCGCGTCTTTATAGGGGATCGTCGGATCAGCCGCGCCCTCCGGGCGCTCCTTCTGCATGCCCTCGACGAGCCGCGGCACCATACCCGCGATGACCTGCTCGCGGCGCGCGGAGGTGAGCGAAGCGAGAGAGTCGAGGAGTCCGACGGCACCGTCTTCGCCGAGCAAGCCGACAGCACGACCGCCGCGCGGCTTCATCGTCGCGAGCGTGAGCGCCGCTTCGACGCGCAGGTCGAGCGGATATTTGTCGTGCGTGAGCACCGCGGTCAGCTTCTTCGGTCCGGACTTCTTCTGGGCCCAGCCGTGGATCTCGTCGTTCGAGACGCGACAGCCACTCACGGTCCCCGTCAGGATGACCGCGGAGAAGACCAGCGCCAGGTTTCTCGTTGTCTTGTTGATCCCCCGTCGCCCTGTCATTCGTGCTTTCCGTTCCTTTTCGAGGAGGAGTCAGAGAGGCTCTCTTTGCCCTCATCACTCTTCCTGTCGCCCTACGGCCAGTTCAGACGATAGTACAGAATAGCGCTTCACTTGAGCGGTAAACGCGCGCCCTTTGAGGAGCGCTTCTCCGGCGCCGCCCTCCCGGGACGAGGAACGTCCGACTCACCCGAACAGGCACATTCTGGACTTCCAAGGTATTCCAATGTAGGTTTTTTATCCACATGGTCTCCCGGGCTTTTGTCCCTCGCTCTCTCGAGCCTGAAGCCGGCTTGGGGTCCCGCTTCTTTGACCGCCGGCGGGAGCTCCTGGCGCTCTGCTTTGGGGCGGGATCTGCCTTCATCTTCCTCTCTCTCGCATCTTTTCGGCTCGACCCCGAAGATCCTGGCGGGGGCGGCGGCGATTGGATGGGGATTGTGGGGGCGAACCTGGCCCGCGTCCTGGTTCTGTCCATTGGCGGTGCGGCCTGGCTCGCCCCTTTCCACCTCGCTCTCCTCGGAGCGCAATTTTTCCGCAAAAACGAAACGCGCG
This sequence comes from Sorangiineae bacterium NIC37A_2, assembly GCA_002085155.1. GTDB lineage: Bacteria > Myxococcota_A > Polyangia > Polyangiales > Polyangiaceae > NIC37A-2. The sequence goes on along the minus strand of NASX01000046.1, from coordinate 18,519 downwards.
ACCTCGGCCTCCGCATCGCCGGGGACGTCATCCTGCTCCTTTTGACGGCCTCCCTGCTCCAAGTGCTCCTCCCCAGCGAGCGCTGCTTCGGGGGCGCCCCCATGGGCGGCAACGTTGGACTCGTCTTCGGCGAGCTTCTCCGCGGTCTGTTCTCGACCCCCGGATCCGTCCTCGTCGTGACCACGGCCTCACTTCTGATCGGGATCGGGCGCGCCTCGTTCTCCCTGGTGGCCGCTTACGAAAAGCTCATCACTCTCGCGCGAGCTCTCACGGCGGCCGTGAAGGCCCGCGCAGCTCGAGTCGTCGAAGCTTGGAGGACAGCTTCGGAGTTCCGGAGGGAGCAGGAGGAGCTCCTCGAGCCGGAGCTAGGTGTGCCTGAAGAAGGCGAAGCTGAGCGCGTCTTCTTTCAGCCTGATCTGGTTGGTCCGTGGATCCCGAGTGAGCGCACGGGGCGTCCTCCGCTCGCGGTGGTGGAAGCTTTGCGCCGCCCGACCGGACCAGAACCGGACATCGACTTCTGGTCCGATGTTCTCGATGACGAAGACGCGCGCGAGGCGCGAGCCTCGCGGGAGAAGAGTCCCGAAAGCGGCCCCAAGGTCCGCGGGCGCTCCTGGGAGATCCTCGACGACGCTGAGCCGGAGGGCGACTCCGTCGATGAAGAAGCCTCCGAAGGCGACGCGTCGGACGAAGACGAAGAGGAAACCGACGAGCTGGAGGCCGAGGACGATGAGTCCGAGGAGGCATCGGAGGAGCCGAAGATCGTGGCTCGCAAGAAAGACGCGGAGCCGACGCGGCGCGTGGCGCGGGAGCGGAAGACGCCGAAGTTCGAGCTTCCGAACCCGGCTCTGCTCGAGGAGCCACCCTCCTCGGCGGCGCGCATCGATAAGAGCGTCTTCTTGGCGCACGCAGCGCGCCTGGAGGCGACGCTCGCGGACTACGGCGTGCTCGGCAAAGTTGAGGAGATCCATCCTGGTCCGACGGTGACGACCTATGAAGTCGCGCCGAGCGCGGGCACGAAGGTGAGCAAGGTCGCGGGCCTGTCCGATGATTTGGCGCTTGGCCTCTCGCGCAAGGTGCGCATCGTCGCGCCGATTCCGGGCAAGAGCCGCATCGGTTTCGAGCTTCCGAACGATCGGCGCGAGCCTGTCTATCTGAGAGACCTCATCGAAGACGCGCGCTTCGTCGAGCTCGCAAAGAAGGCCCCACTGCCGGTCGTGCTCGGACGCGACATCGTGGGCGCCCCCTACTACGCCGATCTCGCTTCGATGCCCCACGTGATCGTCGCGGGCGCGACCGGTGCGGGCAAGAGCGTCGGCTTGAACGTGATGCTCTCGAGTCTGCTCTTCATGCGGACGCCGGAGGAGCTCCGGCTACTCATGATCGATCCGAAGGTCGTCGAGCTCGCGCCCTTCGACCGCATTCCCCACCTGCTCTTGCCGGTCGTGACGGACATGAAACAGGCCGCGACGGCGCTCAAATGGGCCGTTGATGAGATGGAGCGGCGCTATCAGCTGTTCGCGGACGCCGGCACCAAGAACATCGGGACCTACAATCGCTACGTCGAGCGCGTGATCGCTGGAGAGCTCACGGCCAAGGGCACGCCCCCGACGGCGACCGCGGTCGCCCCCGACGGAAGTGTGGTGGATCTCCCGGGCGCGTCTGTCGGTCAGGACGGAGTGATTCCTCCCGAGCGCCTCCCGTACATCGTGATCGTCGTCGACGAGTTCGCGGACCTCATGATGCAACAGGGCAAAGAGGTGGAGGTCTCGGTGGCTCGCTTGGCCCAGAAGGCGCGCGCCGCCGGTATGCACGTCATCTTGGCCACGCAGCGACCGAGCGTCGACGTCATCACCGGCATGATCAAGGCGAACTTCCCGACCCGCATCGCGTTCCGCGTCGCGCAGAAGGTCGACAGCCGCACCATCCTGGACGAACAGGGCGCGGAGGTCTTGCTCGGTCGTGGTGACATGCTCGTGAAGATGAACGGCGCGCCGGACACGCAGCGGGTCCAGTGCCCGTTCATCTCGGAGGAGGAGGTGAGTGCGCTCACTGACCACCTTCGGGCACAAGCTCCCCCGCAGTACCAGGACTCGATCCTGGCGCGGTCCGAGGAGACGGAGGACGGCGAGGAGGAGGAGAAGGTGGACCCCCGGTTCGAGGAGGCCGTGCTCATTGTCCGCGAATCCCAGCGCTGTTCGACGTCCTGGCTTCAGAGAAAGATGACCATAGGCTACAATCGCGCCGCCAAGATGGTCGAGATGATGGAGAAGCGAGGATACGTTGGACCGCCCAGCGGTTCAAAGGATCGCGAAGTCCTGATTGTACCGTAGGCCGAGCTACGCCTTGCGTCTCCCCTGAGCCCCCATGAGCTTCTCCTCTGTATCCATACCGCCGCCGAGCCCCGAAGATCCGGAGGACGTCGTCTGGGCCCTCCAAGCGGCTAAAGCTCAATGGTCCGCCGACTCATGGCGCGACGCGGTGAAGTGGGTCGAGCGCGCCGCGGAGGCGGCGGAGGAGCTCGGAAAAATCCATCGCTCCGTCGAGCTCTTACAGCTCGTCGCGTCCATGACGCGCGCCGCCGAGGAGGCGACCGCGAGCGAGACCCCGATCACGCTTCCGATCATCACCTCGCGTTCGTCGCGCTCTCCTTCGGTTTCGGTGCCGCCGCTTCCGCCGCTGGGCCGCGGCCGTATGCCGTCGCCCCTCGAAATCGACGCGGAGCTCGACGAAGTTCCTGAGCTCGAGGTCGCAGAAGCGAGCATCGACTTCGAGGAGCTCGAGGAGATCGTCGAAGACGACGAGCTCCTCGAAGAGGACGAGGATGAGGTGGTGCTCGACGTGGCGGATGCGACCGAGGTCGTCGAGTACGACAGTCGCGCCTACCAGGAAGAGCCCTCCGCTGCGTACGCCTCGCCGGACGATGAGCTTCCGAACTTCGACTCCGACGATCGCGAGACGAATCGCCTGCCGCCGCCCCCTGCTCCGAATGACACGATTCGCACGCAGGAAGACACTGTCGAGACGAGCGCGAACTTTGATTTTGCCGAAGAGCGCCAGACGAGCCCCGAGCTGGATGCGGGCCCTTGGATCGATCCGCTCTCACCGGCCTTCGGCGACGAGGTCGACTTCGAGGACGAGGCGCCGACCTTCGTACGGGAACATGGTTCGCGTCCGCCGCCGGCGATGCCCGCGCCGAGTCCCGTGAGCTCGGGTCCGCCGCCCGAGAGCCTGGGTCCACCGGAGTCCGCTCCTGTCGACATCCGGAGCGCCATCGATCGGCGTGAGCCGGCGGTGTTCGCTGCTGTGCACGATCCCGGACCTCCTTCGGACGAGCCGAACGAGATCGAACGTGAGCTCGGCGTGGATTTGAGTCTTCGCCTCTATCCCCAGATTTCGAGCACGCCGTCCGCTGGCCCGACCAGCAAGAAGCCCGACAGCCTTGCGGCGCCCCCAGGCGGCGAGCCCGAGCCGATCCCGACTGCGCCGCCGCCGGACGTTCGCTCCTCGGCGCCGCCTTTTGAGCCCTTTCCGACGGCGCCGTCCGCGAGCCTGCCACCGACGCGCCCGATCGAGCCTCCCTCGAAGCCGTTCCACGCGCCGCCGCCCGACTCCATGCGGGAGCCCGAGCTGCACTTCGAGAATTACGACTATCCCGATGAGACCGAGGGTCCTCCCGGGGCTGTGATCAGTGCGCCTCCCGCGCGCCCGATCGAAATGCCCCCGCCGACGAGTCGCCGTTCGACGAGCCCGTCGCGCCCGAGCGATCCGGCGGATTCACTGTTCCCGGTCGGCCTCACGGACACGACCATTGACGGGATTCACCTGCTCGAGGTCCCTGGTCTCGGGGAGTTCTCGAAGGACGCGCTCACGATGCTCCTGACGACGGCGCGCAAGGTGAAGCTCAGCCCCGGCGAAGAGGTCAACTCCTTTGCAGCGGCTCTTGTCACTCGCGGCACCGTCCACCTCATGCCGACCATCGCGGACGCGAGCTGCGCCGCGGTTCGCAAGGGCGGCGTCATCTTCACACAAGGATCTCTCGAAGCGGGCATCGATCTGCGTGTGGTGGGTTTTGATCTCGGGACGCGCGTTGTCGTCTTCGATCGCGAACCCTTCAATCAGGCTCTCGCCATGTGCCCCTGGGTCGCTGAGGAGCTCTCCGCCGCGGCTGATAACTATCAGGCCCTCGCGGGCGCGGTCATGGGGCCGCTCGGTGAGTCCTTCGATGAGATGTTCCGGAGCATGGTCCTCGACAAGCTCGCCGTGAAACATGTCCGGAGCGGCGAGACCATCGTCCAGGCAGGCAAGCCCCTCGACGGCATCTACGTGGTCGGAGCCGGGTCGCTCATCGCCGAGCTCGCCAACGGCGAGACCCGCGAGCTCGGCCCCGGAGATTTCGTCTTTGCCGATACCCTGCTCTCGGCGAGCCCTGCGCCGGGCACCGTGCGGGCACGAGAAAATTCCCTCGTCCTGTACGCGGGGCGCATGGTCGCGCAGGAGCTGTTCGCGACCTGTCCTCCGTTCATCGAACTTCTCGCGTCGGCTTGAGCCGGTCGCCGGCTTCCGGTAGCGCCACGAGTCGAATCCGCGAAAGCGGGCTCTTGGCCCCCCATGCTGACCTTCGATCGTCGACCGACCTGGCTGCGCCTTCTGTTCAGTCTTCGCGGAAGTGCGCTCGTTCGCGTCCGTTATCGTCTGCTCTTCGTCGTCGTCGTGAGTTTGATCGTGACGGTGATCGAGGAGTACTTCGAGTATCGATTCAGCGTTCCCGTCGGCATCATGTCGCTGCTCGGTGTTGCGCTCGGTATCTTCCTCGGTTTCCGCACCAGCGCGAGTTACGACCGCTACTGGGAGGGTCGGAAGCTCTGGGGACGGCTCGTGAACGAGAGCCGCTCGCTCGCTCGCCACACGCTCGTCTTTCTCGAGAGCGCACGCTTCGAAAGGCGCCGCGAGCTCATCTACACGCAAGTCGCATTTGTCCATGCGCTCCGCATGCAGCTCCGCGATCAGTTTGAACTCGACAAACTCGCCCCCTACTTGTCCAAGGAAGCTCTCGAGGCCGCCGGGCGCTCGAAGAACCCTGCAAACCAGATCGTGCTCGACCTCAGCCGAGCGCTCCAGAAGGAGGCTCGACCCGGCGGCTTCAGCGAATACGCGTTCGTCGAGGCGATGCGCTTCTGTCGAGAGTTGACGGACATTCAGGGAGGGTGTGAGCGGATCAAGAGCACGCCGATTCCCCACTCGTACACGATGCTCATTCACCAGGTGGTGGCCATGTACGTCTTCATTTTGCCGTTCGGCGTGATCGACGCGCTCCACTTCTTGACCCCGATCGCCGTCTTCATCATCGCTTACACCTTCCTCGGCCTCGACGCGGTCGGTGACGAGATTGAGGATCCGTTCGGCGAAGACGACAACGATCTCCCTCTCGACGCGATCTCGCGCACGATCGAAATGAACCTGCGCGAGATGCTCGGCGATGAGACCGTACCGGAGCCGCTGCGTCCGACCCGCGGCGTCTTGACGTGAAACGGAGCGCGCCGCGGCTCCGTGTCAGTCCGGCGTGCGTGTCGCGTGCCTGGGACCCGGCTTGCTGAGCTGGGCATGGACCGGCGTACATGTTCATGGCAGGTTGTCGTCTGAAATGGGTGCGCGCGGGAACTATGAGACCGTGGTTCTGGTGATCCAAGCGTTCGTGGAGCAGAGAACGTGGAGACAGGCGGAGTTGGCCCGACGAGCGGAGGTCGAGCCACGTCGGATTCGTAGGGTGCTTGAAGAACTGCAGCGGTCCGGGATGCCGTTGGAGCGGGAAGAAGAACATCCGCACGTCTATTGGTCCGTCCCCCCGAGCTGGTTTCCAGGAGGGGTACTCTTCAAGGCTGAGGATTGGCAGGTGTTACTGGAGGCGGCACTACGTATTAGTTCGCTCGAAAAACGGGCCAAACTCCTTTCAGCGCTACTAGCGGGGCGAGTCGGGCGTGGCCTGCCAGCGGAGGGCGCAGCGCGACTGAACGCGGGGGTCGTTGCTCTCCCTATGAGCCCGGAGGAAGAACAGGCGATTCCCACGATACAGGAGGCCATTGCCTCCGGGCGCGCGGTTCGGATTCGGTACTTCTCGGCAAGTCGCGGAGAGCTTTCCGCGAGAACAGTTTCACCGAGCCGACTGCTGCTGGGACCCCCGTGTCGACTCGCGGCGTTCTGCCACAGAAACGAAGGCCTTCGCTGGTTTCGGGTAGAGGATATTCAGCGAGCTGAGATCGATGAGACCCAAAGTTATCGAGAATGTCCGGCGCTCGAGGTAGACGCCTTTCTGGCGGAGAGCCCTGACGGCTTTCACGACGCGAGCTCGGAGCGGCACACATTCTTGGTCAGCCCGACGATCAAATCATGGGTGCGGCGTAATCTGCCATCGGGAATGACGGCTGAGGATTTGCCGTCTGGAGAGATCCGGGTGTCAGCTCGCGGTGGTTTGATCGTCGTTGCCCGATTCGTCGTGGGCCTCGGACAAGAAGCTCGGGCAGAGAGTCCCCGCGTCGCCGAGCTCGTCCGTCAGCTCGCCCAGGGAGCACTTCAAAGCCACCCGAGCCCCCTATAGCCGGGGAGCTGCACTGGCGTTCAGCGGGCTTCAAAGGGTCTAGGGAATGGGGTCTCCGGACGTGGGATTCTGCCGTGGCCATGGAACAGGCCTTTTCCCTAACAACCACACCGCCGCCCGCTACCAATAAGCATTTCGTCTGGGTGCCAGTTCGCGTAACATATCCAGGTTGTCTCGAGGGGAGGAGGACGAGAGCGAGAGTGGAACTCGTGAGAGGAGCAGTCCTCTCTGTCATTTTCTGCCACACATCACTAACAGTCCAAAGGCGGGGGCAATGAAGGATCTTTCTCCTTCTGACCTCAAGACGATTCTTCACTCAAAGAGGGCGAATCTGTATTACTTGCAGCACTGCCGAGTCCTAGTGAACGGGGGGCGCGTCGAATACGTGACCGAGGAGGGGCAAAAATCTCTCTATTGGAACATACCTATCGCCAACACCACCGCTGTCTTGTTCGGTACCGGCACGTCCGTAACGCAAGCGGCGATGCGCGAGTTCGCAAAAGCTGGTGTGCTTGTAGGATTCGCGGGCGGAGGAGGGACTCCCCTGTTCAGCGCCGGTGAGGTCGATTTCGATGTCTTATGGTCTGTGCCGCAAAGCGAGTATCGGCCTACGGATCTGCTTCAGCACTGGGTTCGCTTCTGGTTCACGGACGCCCTTCGTCTTGACGCTGCTCGCCGTTTTCAACACGCGCGGCTTGAACAAATCTTTGAGCGCTGGACCAAGTTTCGCGCCTTTCGCGATTCTGGGTTCGGGGTGTCGGCCGAGGCTCTGGAACGGCTTCTCGCCGAGTCTGCTCGAGCGACGGATGATGCGCCCGACAATACCTTTCTTCTCACCGAGGAAGCCCGTCTCACTAAGAGTCTGTACAAGATCGCGGCGAGAGCAACCAAGTATGGAGATTTCTCGCGAGCGCGACAAGGCGCGGGTGGAGATCCCGCAAACAGCTTTCTGGATCACGGAAACTACCTGGCCTATGGACTTGCCGCTACAGCAACGTGGGTTCTCGGTCTACCGCACGGCCTAGCCGTTATGCATGGCAAGACCAGGCGTGGCGGCCTCGTCTTTGACGTCGCAGACCTTATTAAGGATGCGCTCGTTCTGCCCCAGGCCTTCATTTCTGCCGCGAGAGGGGACAGCGAGCAGGAATTTCGCGTTGCTTGTTTGGACAACCTGACGCGGAGCGAAGCGCTCGACTTCATGATCGATACTCTCAAGGAGATCGCGATCGGGGTGGGTTCGAAAGCATGAACGTTCTTATCGTTTCCCAGTGCGAGAAGCGTGCTCTCTCCGAAACTCGGCGGATCCTCGACCAATTTGCTGAGCGGCGCGGCGACCGAACTTGGCAGACGTCCATCACTCAGGCAGGTCTCGACACGCTCCGCAAGCTGCTCAAGAAGACAGCTCGGAAGAACACTTCGGTTGCCTGCCATTGGATCCGAGGTCACGACTACAGTGAGCTGGCTTGGATTGTGGGCGACGCGAGTCGTTTCAACGACCAGGGGACGGTACCCACCAATAGCACTGGCACTGACGTGCTGCGGTCGAAGGACGAAAATAGCTGGCAAAGCCTGGAGGATATCCAGCTTCTAGCGATGTTGGGCTCACTATTCCACGACTTTGGCAAAGCGAGCGCAGCCTTTCAGCAAAAGCTAACATCAAAGGTGCCGATTGCCGATGCGTATCGGCACGAATGGGTTTCGCTCCGCCTTTTCGAGGCCTTTGTTGGCAAGGATAGCGACCGTGATTGGCTGAATAGGCTCGCGCAAGGTGACGCTCTTCTGGGTGCGGAGGCGCTTCTGCGACTCAAAGCGGACAACGCCAAACCGGCACCCATGGGCCCGTTCAGCGATAGGAATCTGGGCCCGCTCGCTCAGGCCATTGGCTGGCTCATCGTCAGCCACCATCGACTCCCAGTTTCGCGGGACCCAAACAAGAACAACGTCGGGACGCTCAAGAGTCTTCTGTTCCCTCTGCTGCCAGACTGGAACGGGGCGAGATCCGACTCCGAACCTAAAGATCGGGCTGCTTGTTGGGACTTTCCCTACGGAACCCCATTCGATAGCCGAGATTGGAGCCGGCGCGCGGCGGCCTGCGCCCAAAAAATGCTTGAACGGCCTGGTTTCATCGAACGAGCCTCATCGTTTCTCGACGACAGCTACGTCATGCACATTTCTCGGTTGGCTCTCATGCTGGCTGACCATCACTATTCGAGCTGCGATAGTGAGCCGCGCTATGGGGATACTGGGTATCCGCTCTTTGCAAACACCGACCGCAAGACCAACCAGCTAAAACAGCGCCTGGATGAGCATCTTGCTGGTGTCGCCTCTCACGCTCGTCGAGTCACCCGAGCATTGCCGCGCATCGAGCGAGATCTTCCGCGAATTGCCCGCTGCAAAGCGTTCCAAAAGCGTACCGCGGACGAGCGTTTCCGCTGGCAAGACAAGGCGTTCGACTTAGCGTCGTCGCTTCGCGAGCGAGCCGCAGATCATGGTTTTTTCGGTGTGAACATGGCGTCCACAGGCTGTGGGAAAACGCTCGCCAATGGTCGCATCTTGTACGGCCTGTCCGACGCGCGGCGCGGCGCACGTTTTACGGTAGCGCTCGGGCTACGGACGCTGACCCTCCAAACTGGCGAAGCCTACCGAGAACGCCTTGGCTTGGGAGACGACGATCTGGCGGTCTTGGTCGGAGGCGCGGCGGTCAAAGAGCTCTTTGCGCTTTCGAAGGAGAATAGTCCATCACCTGATGGATCGAAGAGCTATGGGAGCGAATCGGCAGAGGAACTTCTAGCCGAAGGCTTCCATGTGCACTTCGAGGGAAACTTGGAGGATGGCCCGCTGAAACGGTGGTTGGGGACCAACTCGGGCGCCAACAAGTTGCTTCAAGCACCAGTACTCGTTTGCACAATTGATCACATCATGCCCGCGACCGAAAGCCTACGCGGCGGGCATCAGATTGCGCCTATCTTGCGGCTCCTCAGCTCCGACCTGGTCCTCGATGAGCCTGACGACTTTGACGTTGCGGACCTTCCGGCGCTCAGTCGACTCGTACACTGGGCTGGGCTCCTCGGGAGTCGGGTCGTGCTTTCGTCCGCCACGTTGCCACCTGGCCTGATTGAGGCGCTGTTCGACGCGTACCGAACAGGGCGAGAAACCTTTCAGAAGAACCGTGGCGAGGTGGGGCGGGCCATCGCTATCCCTTGCGCGTGGTTCGACGAATTTCGCGTCGACCATTCGATCCATCAAAACGCCGACACATTCCGTTCGCGTCACGCGGAGTTCGTTGAAAAACGTCTGGCGCAATTGCGAAAGGAACCTGAGCGCCGAAAGGTCGAATTGATTGCGCCCAACTTACGACAGTCTTCAAATAAAGGTGGCAATCCAAGTCGGGAGGACGTTTGTGCGGCGCTCGGTAGCGTGCTGCCTGAGCACTTGGTGCGGCTTCATTCGTTGCATCACACAACGGACCCCGTCACGGAAAAGAACGTTAGCTTTGGTCTTGTTCGGCTGGCCAATATCGAGCCCATTATCCTCTTAGCGCGAGGTCTTTTTAGCTCCCAGATGCCCGAAGGCTACACGCTGCACCTCTGCGTCTACCACGCAAAACACCCCCTCTTGATGCGGTCCGCCACCGAGAACCTGCTCGATGTGACGCTCAAGAGACACGTGGAACTTGAAGTCTTCAGTTTGCAGCACATTCAGCAGGCCCTAGCAGTCACCGACGCGACGCATCACCTTTTCGTCGTGCTCGCCTCACCCATCGCCGAGGTAGGGCGCGATCATGACTACGACTGGGCGATCGTAGAACCATCGTCCATGCGTTCAATCATTCAGCTAGCCGGGCGCATTCGCCGTCACCGGCCTGGCCCGTGCTCCACACCGAACATCATGGTCCTCGCGGAGAACATTAAGGCGGTGTCGAGTTCGCCTGGGGAGCCCGCGTTCCATAGACCTGGATTTGAGGGAGAGGTTCTTCTTAAGAGCCACGATCTCCGAACCGTGCTCCTCCCCGAACAGTGGAGTCCGCTTGACGCCGCGCCCAGAATCCAGGAGCGGCTAGCACTCGCGCCTTCCGAGAATCTTGTCGACCTCGAGCACGCGGCTATTCGGAAAAAGCTACTCGGCGAACGGGCCGGAGCAAACCGGTTCCATGCTGCGCAATGGTGGACGACGCGTGCCCCTCTGTCCGGCATGCTGCAAAAGGCCCACCCGTTCAGAAAGTCAGAGGGCGAGGAAAGCGAGTACGGCCTGCTGCCGGTAGATGAGGACGCCGAGGACATTCGGCTCTTTGAGCGCGTTGAAGGCCGCTGGCGCCCTCGGCCAGATGACAGGTTACTCCACCGCGTGAGCTTGCCCGCGTCGTCGTCTGTGCGCTCCTGGGGGCCCTCAGACTACCGAGACGAGCTGCTGAAGCTGAGCGAGCGCACCGACATGGCCCCCCGGGCGTGCGCTGAGCGCTACGGATACCTGGCGTTGAAGCCCCACGATCACGGCTGGGAGTATCACCCAGCCCTAGGATTCAAGAAGTGCAAGTAGGTAGGCGCTTAACTTATGCGTCTGGTTGTTGAACGAGGTGTTATGAGGGAACCAGGAGAATCTAGCGAACCGAGCTCGTTACGAGAGGTCATTGAAGCGTTCATCCGTGAACGTCTTCAGGCCAAGCTCGACAAGCTCAAGCCCGACGAATCTGAGAAGCGTGAGGAACTGGAGCGGTCCTACGAGCCACGAGCTTGGTTGGCCGACGCAGCTCGTCGAGTGGGCCAAATCCAACTGGCATCCCACATTCTGAAACCGCTTCACCCGGATGCGAGGGGAACCAACCTTCGCGCGCGGCCGGCGAAGCCCGCGGCAGAAGGCCTACTTGGCACGCATAGCGTTGATCCGGCGAGCTTGCCGGACGACGTCGTCGGCAATGCCGCGGCGCTCGACGTCTACAAGTTTCTCAGCCTCGAATGGCGCGGAAAATCTGTGCTTGAGATGGTCCTCTCGGAAGCGCCCGAATTGCTGTCGGCATTGAGCAGCGACGAATCAGAGGCAAGAGTCTGGCGCGATTCCTTCGCCTCGGTTGCAGAAGGTGGTGCCCAAGCGGCATCCCACACCCTTGCAAAGCAGGTGTACTTTCCGCTCACTGATGGGTCCTATCACCTGCTCGGGCCACTCTTTCCGACTTCGCTCGTGCACTTGGCGCAGAAGCGCATGCGAGAAGATCGCTACGGCGAAGCGGCCAAGAGCGCACGCGAAGCACGCAACAAGGGCGAAGGGTTTGGTCACGGCTATCGTGAGTACCCGAATCTCGCGATTCAGAAATTTGGCGGAACCAAACCTCAGAATATCAGCCAACTGAATAGCGAACGCTATGGCGAGAATTGGCTCCTTCCCTCGCTTCCACCGAATTGGGAGGCAGTGGAGACCAAGCCACCGCTGAATTGTGACTCCGTATTTGGAAGTCGCTTCGGACGAAGCAAACAGGTGCGCGAGCTCGTTCGCACTCTGGTCGAGTTTCTCGAGAAGACGGAGCACAACAATCTCGCTATTCGCCAATACCGGGCCAAACTCGTTGACGAAATTTGTGACGAAGCCGTTGAGTATGCGGCGTCAATTCAGGCCCTAGATCCTGGGTGGAGCGCAGATCCAAACTGCACTTTGCACGAAGCGGAGAAACATTGGCTCGATCCAGGGCGAACCGAGCAAGACGCGGCCTTTGCTGCCGAGCACGATGGGGATTGGCCGCGCATGGTTAGTCGCCGTTTTGCCGATTGGTTCAACTCGGAGTTGAAAAGGGGAAAGGGGAAACTACCCATGAGTGACGACGAGCATCGCCAATGGCAAGGGGATTTCGCTCGCACACTGAACACGTTCGAGAACAGCTTGGAGGACAGCCGTGATTGAGCCCGAGGCAGTGCTGGTGCTGTCGCACCTGAACATTCAAAACGCGAACGCAATCTCGAGCCCGATGCTTTGGGGCTTCCCGTCCCCAAGCGCATTTTTAGGCTTCGTGCATGCCTTGCATCGCGCCGTTCAGCCCGAGCTGGGCTTGAGCTTGGAAGGCGTAGGGATTGTCTGTCACAAGTTCGAAGCGCAGGCTTCGCAGCCCGCAGGAAAACGAACCCATGTCTTCCACCTTTCGCGCAATCCCTTTGGTAGCGACGGCAAACCTCCTGCTCTCGTCGAAGAAGGACGAGTGCATCTCGATGTGAGCCTGATCGTCGGAGTCTCAGGTCCAGCACTATACTCGGGGCACCATCCCGAAGAGCTAGCCCATCGCATCGGAGAGATTGCGGCTTCGATGCGTATTGCCGGGGGCAGTGTGATTCCGCCGGTGAATGCGCGAGTCCCGGTGACCGCAGAACTCCACCTTTGGCCTGGTTCGGAAGATGAAGAGAGCAAGATGATGCGGCGCTTGCGACGGCGCCTGCTACCAGGGTTTGCCCTGGTGAGCCGTGAGCGGTTGCTCGAGGAGCGCCATCGCGAACTCATGAAGAAGGAGCCGAGCGCGACGATGCTCGACGCGCTGCTCGATCTTTCTAGCCTGAACATCGATCCTCCGAGCTCGGGTGAAGCTGGTGAGTGGCGAGTGCGACGCAAGCCCGGCTGGATTGTGCCCATCTCCACGGGCTTCCACGCCATCTCGGAGGCTTATCCGGCAGGTACCGTTAAAAATGCTCGCGACCGCGTCACGCCATTCCGGTTCGTCGAGGGCATCTACACCGTCGGCGAGTGGAAGAGTCCACACCGCATCCAAGATCTTCGGCAGATCCTTTGGACTTACTCGGTCGAGCCCGAGGAAGGCCTCTACCGCACCACAACTCCCTACTTCTCCCAATTGAGCTCTCCAGCAGAAGGACAATAGACCCATGGCAAAAAGTGAAATCAAGACCGCCTCCGTGCTCGCTTTCGAGCGAAAGATCGATCCCTCTGACGCGCTCATGAGCGCAGGCGCTTGGGCTCAGCGCTCAACTTCTGCGTCTTGGGCCCCTGTTACCGTGCGCGAAAAGTCGGTCCGCGGCACCATCTCGAATCGCCTCAAGGCCAAAGAGCAAGATCCTGCGAAACTCGATGCCTCGATCCAATCCCCTAACTTGCAGCGCGTCGACGTGGCTACGTTGCCTTCCGAGGCTGATACTCTGCGGGTTTACTTTACCCTTCGTGTGCTAGGAGGCGCGGGCACACCGTCCGCCTGCAACGACGCGGACTATCAGGCGAAGCTACGGCAAACTGTCTCTAAGTATGTGACTGAGCATGGGTTCGGCGCTTTGGCGGAACGCTACGCCGCGAACATTGCCAACGCGCGCTTCTTGTGGCGAAACCGCATCGGCGCGGAGGCCATTGAGGTTGTCGTGAATCGACTCAAGGGTGGCGCAGCAGATCGCTCCTGGAAATTTGACGCGCTTAGCTTGAATCTTCGGGCTTTCGAGAAGAATGCGGATGTTGCTGCGTTAGCTGATGTTATCGCTGAGGGGCTGGCAGGTCATGGACATGTGCTCCTCGAAGTGATCGCCCATGTCCGGGTGGGTCAGGGGCAAGAAGTCTTTCCTTCGCAGGAGCTCATCCTCGACAAGGGTAGCGAAAAGAAGGGTCAAAAGAGCAAGACGCTCTACTCCGTCAAGGACGTGGCCGCGATTCACTCGCAAAAGGTTGGCAACGCGCTTCGTACGATTGACACCTGGTATCCTGACTCAGCCGACCTCGGGCCGATTGCCGTGGAGCCTTACGGATCGGTCACATCGCAGGGCAAGGCGTACCGCCAGCCAAAGCAAGGAGTCGACTTTTACTCCCTGCTGGATGGGTGGGTCCTCAAGGACAAGGTGCCGGCGGCTGAGCAGCAGCACTACGTTATGGCAAACCTGATTCGAGGGGGCGTGTTCGGCGAGGCCGAAAAGGGGGAATAGGGATGGACCGATACCTCGACATCGAGATTCTCCCGGACCCGGAGTTTCCGGCGCATCAGTTGATGGACGCCCTCTTCGCGAAGTTTCACCGCCACCTCGCGCTCCTTCAAATGACCGGGATTGGCGTCAGCTTTCCCCAGGTTGATGAGAAGAAGCCGACACTGGGTCGGTTGCTGCGACTACACGGCAATGAATCTGATCTGGCTCTCCTCATGGCACAAGAGTGGCTTATGGGAATGAGGGACCATATTCATGTGAAAGGTGTGTCGGCGGTCCCCGTTGACGTCGAGTACCGGCAGGTGAGACGTGTGCAAGCGAAAAGCAACCCGGATCGCGTTCGCCGCCGTCAAATGCGGCGTCACGGTTGGACCGACGAGGAAGCTCGCTCTCGCATTCCGGACACGGCACGTGAAACCCTGAAGCTGCCCTTCTTGAACATAGGCAGTAAGAGCACGGGACATAGATTCCCGCTCTTTATCGAGCACCGTCCCGCGTTGGGCCCGGCAGTTGGGCCTTTCAACGCATACGGGCTGAGTCAGAGCGCGACGCTACCCTGGTTCTGATCCTAATTCTTCGGACGGTCCAAAAGATACGCGAATTCGAGCGCTTACGGAGTGCCGAGCCCCGGAAGGTAGAGACGCACCTTTCGGGGCTTTCCTTTGGGTTCTCGGGCCCTTAAGTTTGCCGCCGTCTAGTTCACTGCCGCGCAGGCAGCTGAGAAAGAGGAGCGTGAGGACGGCCGGAGTCGCAATGGGTTCACTGCCGCGCAGGCAGCTGAGAAAGAAAGCGAACGAATCGAGCTCGCGGATTCGCAGTTCACTGCCGCGCAGGCAGCTGAGAAAATGCGCACCACGGCTCGTCATGGACGCGCGTCGTTCACTGCCGCGCAGGCAGCTGAGAAATCCAACGGCACCGTTGCGGTGGTCGCATCAGCGTTCACTGCCGCGCAGGCAGCTGAGAAAAGTCGCACGCGCTGGCCGGGACGGTCGACCTCGTTCACTGCCGCGCAGGCAGCTGAGAAACACCGTCGCGTCAGTGACAGGAATCGCGCGCAGTTCACTGCCGCGCAGGCAGCTGAGAAAAGAGCCCCTCACCGAGCTCGTCGGCGAGCTCCGTTCACTGCCGCGCAGGCAGCTGAGAAAAACTCCTCCAGACTATCGGGGCACTGACCCTCGTTCACTGCCGCGCAGGCAGCTGAGAAATCATCCAGCCGGACGGCTTCGGCCATGCCGTCGTTCACTGCCGCGCAGGCAGCTGAGAAAAACGCCGCCCCCGATGTGACGGTGGACGCCTGGTTCACTGCCGCGCAGGCAGCTGAGAAATCATAGTCCGCATATGCCCCGCCTTGGGGACGGTTCACTGCCGCGCAGGCAGCTGAGAAAAGTACATCGGATCGCGCGTCGGGAAGTCGTTGGTTCACTGCCGCGCAGGCAGCTGAGAAAAACCCAATCCCTCGAGGCCGAGACCGCCCCCGGTTCACTGCCGCGCAGGCAGCTGAGAAATCAAGCTGACAGAGTGCGCTGAACGACACTGTGTTCACTGCCGCGCAGGCAGCTGAGAAATGGTCGAGTGCGACCTGGCGGACGAGCGATTCGTTCACTGCCGCGCAGGCAGCTGAGAAATATCGGGCACACTGTACGGATCTCGCTCTCGAGTTCACTGCCGCGCAGGCAGCTGAGAAAAAAAGGTCTTGATACGGCTCAGGCGTCGGTTTGTTCACTGCCGCGCAGGCAGCTGAGAAAACGGGAGGCCTCGCTGTTTGCTCGAGCGGCGTGTTCACTGCCGCGCAGGCAGCTGAGAAACGAGCTCGTCGGCGATCTCATAGGCGGTCATCGTTCACTGCCGCGCAGGCAGCTGAGAAACGCTTGAAGGAGCGCCGGTAGCGACCGCAGAGGTTCACTGCCGCGCAGGCAGCTGAGAAATAAACAACTCGCGCGCCGCAGCGTTCCGGCGCGTTCACTGCCGCGCAGGCAGCTGAGAAAAAGACCCGATACACTCGATTACATCGACACACGTTCACTGCCGCGCAGGCAGCTGAGAAAACCCATCCACCTCCGTTGGGATGCCGGTGCGCGTTCACTGCCGCGCAGGCAGCTGAGAAATTGGGCGACTCCTCGTCCATTCCCGAGACGGTGTTCACTGCCGCGCAGGCAGCTGAGAAAAAGGCAAAAGTTCATCGGCGTTTGGGCACGACGTTCACTGCCGCGCAGGCAGCTGAGAAAGCTACGGGTCTCGCGCTCTGGCGAGGAGTACCGTTCACTGCCGCGCAGGCAGCTGAGAAAAAGCGCGGGCGGAGGGGCTTTCGTGCGAGCATGTTCACTGCCGCGCAGGCAGCTGAGAAATAATGGCTGCGCGGGGGCGACCAACACCCCGAGTTCACTGCCGCGCAGGCAGCTGAGAAACTCACCCTCACCGGCCTAACCCTCTCAGTCGGGTTCACTGCCGCGCAGGCAGCTGAGAAAAGACCAAGCCATGACCTACACAATTGATCCCGAGTTCACTGCCGCGCAGGCAGCTGAGAAACGCATGCGGCCATAGGCACCGAGCTCATCGCGGTTCACTGCCGCGCAGGCAGCTGAGAAAGCAGGGGCCGCCGCAGGGGCCGCCGCATGGGAGTTCACTGCCGCGCAGGCAGCTGAGAAAGAGGGCGGGTCTGGATCCCTGTCGTGTCTCTCGTTCACTGCCGCGCAGGCAGCTGAGAAAAGCTTGAATTTGACGCCGTTCGCCGAGATCTCGTTCACTGCCGCGCAGGCAGCTGAGAAATGGGAGGCTTTCGCCGAGCTCCACCCGGAGCTGTTCACTGCCGCGCAGGCAGCTGAGAAAAGCGTCTGGGGCCGCCCCGTCCTCGTCATCGCGTTCACTGCCGCGCAGGCAGCTGAGAAACAAATAAATTTACCGCCTCCGAAGGAGGCACTGTTCACTGCCGCGCAGGCAGCTGAGAAATTCGCCGCACCGTTCGAGCCGGAGAGCGCGGAGTTCACTGCCGCGCAGGCAGCTGAGAAAACGAAGACGGCACGGTGAAAATGTGGGGACAAGTTCACTGCCGCGCAGGCAGCTGAGAAAACGATGCCAGGCACCTCCCGAGCCCACGCCTCGTTCACTGCCGCGCAGGCAGCTGAGAAAAATTCCGCGCTCAAGGAGCGCCAACTCAAACTGTTCACTGCCGCGCAGGCAGCTGAGAAATTAGCAGGCGAGAACATTCGAGAACACATTCGGTTCACTGCCGCGCAGGCAGCTGAGAAATTCGGGGTCGCGCAGATCCGTCACCGTGAGCCGTTCACTGCCGCGCAGGCAGCTGAGAAATCGAGCTCGCGGTTGGAGATCATGCCGTGCCGGTTCACTGCCGCGCAGGCAGCTGAGAAAATGGACTACATGGGCTGGGATGGCGTTGACGTGTTCACTGCCGCGCAGGCAGCTGAGAAAGCGAGCATGCCTCACAGGAACACCGTCAAGCTGTTCACTGCCGCGCAGGCAGCTGAGAAAAGCTCCGTCGGCCGCTCCGATGTTCGGCGCGAGTTCACTGCCGCGCAGGCAGCTGAGAAACGGATGCTCAGAGGTCAGCTCTACACCTGATCGTTCACTGCCGCGCAGGCAGCTGAGAAAAAGCCGAACCGTCGCGGATGAGCTCGAGGAGGGTTCACTGCCGCGCAGGCAGCTGAGAAAGGTGAGCGTGTAGCTGTCCGCTCCGTCGCTGATGTTCACTGCCGCGCAGGCAGCTGAGAAATGGAACACGCAGCCCTCGACATCGGCCGCAAATGTTCACTGCCGCGCAGGCAGCTGAGAAAAGTACTCGATGGTCCGCACGTGCTCCGGCACGGTTCACTGCCGCGCAGGCAGCTGAGAAAGCAGTGAGCGAGATGCGCTGGTCGGGCATCCAGTTCACTGCCGCGCAGGCAGCTGAGAAAAGAGCAGTGTGAGTCGCTAGGTCGACCGTGTAGTTCACTGCCGCGCAGGCAGCTGAGAAATGTCAAGTACCCTTTACGAGCTCGTAGGCGCCGTTCACTGCCGCGCAGGCAGCTGAGAAATCTCGGTCCTTCC
>NASX01000101.1 GCA_002085155.1 Sorangiineae bacterium NIC37A_2 | reverse complement strand
CTCTACGATGGGCGCGCAGCGGCCGGTCCTCCGGTCGCAGCTCTCTTTCGACGCGCAGGGTGTATCTTCTTCCCAGAAGCCCTCCGTGCAGCGCAGGGTGGTTTTCGGCTCACCGTCGCGGCAGCTCGTCGCGTCCTCCTCGTCGCAAGGCTCGCCCGTCGTCGCTGCTCCGCCGGAGCTCGTGCCCCCGGACGAGGCCGTCCCGCCCCCGACGCCGCCGTCTCCGGAGCCCCCGCTTTCGTTTCTGCCTCCACTTCCCGGAGCGCCTGCTTGACCTCCGTCCGGAGCCGCGGAGCGGCCACCGGAAGACCGGGCGCCTCCGCTCGAACGTGATGTTCCTCCGGAACCTGACTCCCCCGCGTCGCCCCCGAGCCCCCCATCTCCCGGCGGTTGATTGCCGAGGATCTCGTTACAACCGAGGAGAGAGGTGAGAGCGAGCCCAAGGGATACGGCGCGCCAGGACAGGGGGCGACGAGACAATGGAAAAGGCGGTTTCTTGGTCATCGAGAGAAAAGGGGAAGAGGACTCAAAAGGTTCCGCGCACCGTGAGTCGGCCTGGCTCCAGGGTGAGGATAGACGCGGCATTCGAGGCAGAGGATCCGCGGCTCGAGGGGCTGGGAAGCGCGAGCCAAAGCGCACCGGCGCCAACCACGCCCACTCCCGCCATCACCGCGCCGACCGTGGCCCAGTTTCCGGCATCGAAGGCGCGGCCGCGTTGCTCCACACCGTTCACCTCACAGAGGCGAGCGGCGTCCCCGCACTCCCGATCAGCGAGCGACTTCGCATCGATCGAAATGACACCAAACACCGTCCAAAGGACACCTCCAGTCACGCCGATGGCGAGACTCGTGAAAGCCGGCCATTTGGCCGCAAGGAGAGAGCGCTCGGTTCCTTGTGCGCCGTAAGAAGGCGCGTCAGTTGCACCACTCTCCGGGAGCGGCCGCAGCGACGGGGCAGTGAGGCTCGCGTTGTCTTTTGCGGGTCGGACATCGACTGATCCGAGAAAGGACTCGTAGCCCGGCGCGCTCACCTCAATCTCATAATGTCCTCCGTCGACAGGAAGCGCGGTGCCTCGAATCTCAGGTGGGATGACCTTTCCGTTGCGCTTCAAGGAGGCACCTTTGGGTAAGTCGTTCGGTAGGAAGATCGTGAGCTTTGAGACACGCCCCTCGAGGGACTTCGCGCGTTCGACGGCGACGGCCAGCCGTTCGTCTCCCCGTCGCTCGGCGAGCTCCGCTGCGTCGCGGAAGGCGGACCAAGCGCTCGCGTATTGTCCTGCTTGTTCGCGACAATCGGCGAGGTGCAAGAGAGCGCCGAGCTGGGGGTCGATGGAGTAGCTCTGAGCAAACTTGTCGCAGGCGCGGGTGATTTCGCCCGCTTCGAGGAGCTGTGTGGCTTCGTCGAAGGCGGTGATGGCCGCGGCTGAGTCAGCGGCAGAAGCGGCCGGGAGCCATGCGACAGAGAGCGCAAGGGAAACGAGAGCGGAGAGAGCGTATTTCATAGACGTCCACCGAGCGTGTTCTTGGGGCGGGCAGGAGAAGGCTCCGTTGAGCCTGAGGAAGGCGGAGCCGGAGAAGGGTCCTTGGGGGAGGGGGCCACGGGCGTAGCTGTTGTGCTCGCGGGGGCTGTGGTCTCGGGACTTGGTGGACGAGGTGCAGCGGGAGCCTTCGAGGCGGTTGTTTTCTTGGCGACAGTGACAGTGGTTGCTGGGGGAGCAGCTTGAGCTGCGGTGAGCGGCTCGCCTGAAGCGGGGGAAGGAACGATAGATGACGGCGGAGGAGCCTCGCTCGGCGGCGCACCGTCTGAGACGCGGGCAGCTTCGAGGGGAGGAGGCGTGGGGGCTTGATGGGAGGGCTCCTCGAGCACCGGCGCGGGGAGGGGCGCTTCGACCTGAGTGGGCGCAAGGGCGGAGGCATCGCTTGCGGCGGACGAGAGCGGCTTAGGTCGTGACAAAAGGAGGAGCGCACCGATCGCGAGCGCGCCGAGGATCGCAGCGGGAGCGATCCAGGAGCGGCGTTTTGAGGGGTGCGATCGTCGCGTTTGGCCGAGAGGGACTAAGGTGCTCCCGCGATCTCCGGGATGAGCCTCTGGGCCCTGTGGGGCTCGTAGGTTGGGCGCAGAAACAGCCGCCGCGGGAATGGATATGGATGAGGTGGTGGCCGATGCGAAGGGACGGAGCGCTCGAGAGAGGTCGGCAACACTCTTGAATCGGGCGTTCGGATTGCGCTGCAAGCAGCGCCGGATGATTTCGATGAGCCGAGGATCGACGTGACGAAGGCGGTTCCAGTCGGGTTCGTCGCTGCCGGAGACCACGAGCACGAGCCGCGCGAAGGTCTCCGCAGTAAAAGGGACGGTCCCGGCGAGGAGCTCATAAAGCACGACCCCCATCGCCCAGATGTCCGTCCTCGCGTCGACGCCCTTCGCGGACAGCATTTGTTCGGGGGACATGTAGTGCGGCGAGCCCAGCACCATTTTTGTGGACGTCATCCCCAAGTCGGGTTCACCGGCGGCTTTGGAGATGCCGAAGTCGAGGAGCTTGATGGTCTCCTGTCCATTGGGTTTGACAGCACAGAAAAGGTTCGCGGTCTTGAGGTCGCGGTGGACGATGCCGATCTCGTGAGCGGCTCCGAGCGCCTCGCAGGCTTCTAAGACGAAATCGACGGCCTTCTCTGGTGCGAGGGGGCCTTCCTTCTTGACGCGCTCGCAGAGATCTTGTCCCTCGAGGTACTCCATGACCATGTAGGGGGCGCCCGACTCGAGCGTCCCGACGTCGGTGACGCGCACCACGTGATCGCTCTGAATGCGTGCGGCCGCGCGCGCCTCACGCGCAAAGCGTTCAAGCAAAGCTTCGCTCTCGAGCATCTCCGGCAAGATGAGCTTGATAGCGACGCGGACCCCGAGTTTTACGTGCGTCGCTTCGAGCACAACGCCCATTCCGCCGCGCCCGAGCACCCGCTCGATCCTGTATTTGTCCGCGATGATCGCGCCCGGCCGTACAAACGTGTCCCCCATACCCCATACCCCTGCCTCAGGTCCAAGCCGGCCTCCCATTCCGAGCTTGAACTGAGGGAGGATAACCTCCCGCCCTCTTACATACAATTACGTACAGTCGGGCGGCGGTTTCGAGCTCTTTTTCTGTTGAGCGGGTCTTTTTCGACGAGCCTCGTGAGGGACGTGTGCAGCTCACGGAGCTCTCAGTGAGGGGCCCTCCCAGCAAAGAGAAAGGGGTGAACTTTCGTTCACCCCTTTGGACTGGGCAAGCAGGTTCTCTAGTTCTTCAGCGTCAGGCTGATGTGCCCCTTGCAAAGCTCCGAGCCGGGGTCGGAGCAATCGGTGACACCCGCAATGTCGGCAGTGAAGCGTCCTTTCCCTTCGGCGAAGTCGTAACTGAAGTTGACGGCGACATTGTCGATGCAGCTGCTCTTCGAGCGCTCATAATCGACGGTGAGTGTGTCCGCTTCTACGGTGCTGGGCCAAGATCCAGCGTCCACCTTGGGGTGAACGTTCTTGAATGAAACCTCGGCCTTGGTCGGGTCGGAGGGATCTTGTTCGACAACGAACTCGAGCGCTTCCTCCCACGCCTCTTCTCCTCCGCTTTCGGTCGAACACGGCACGATGCTCCCCTCAGCGCTGACCTCGTGGGAACCGCTTACGTCTGCGGCATAGGGCTCGTAATCGCAGCGTGAAGTAGTCGGGACGGTCCTGCCCACGTCCCAGCGGCGCTCGCCTTCGACCTCATAGCATTTGTTCTCGGAGTCGTAGATGGCCGCGTACTCTCCAAGGTAGACAGGTTGGCACTCATCGTCCGACTCGAAGTACCAGTAGGTAGTGTCAATGCAGCCAGCGGGGCAATCGCCATCTCCTCGCTTGAAGGCGAGCAAGAAGCCGTCATCCGATTGAAGAGGGATGATCTCTCGGCCAGGGTCCTCAAGCGCCTCTCCGCTGCCAGGAGTGAGCGTCTCGATATCGGCGAGCTCGGGTCGAAGCTCGTGGGCGCGCTCAATAAACTCTCCGAGGGAGATGCCTTCGCAAGCCCCAGTGCCTGGGAGTCCGAGGTCGGCGCCCCGCAGGATTTTCGGCGGCGAATCGTCTTCGGTTCCTGTTTCTCCGGCAGTGCCGCCGGTGTTGTCGTTCGACTTCCCACCGGACCCATTGTCGTTCCCGCCTGTGGGCGGGTCATTGTGCTTGGAACCCCCTGAGGGCGCCGTCCCGTCGTCGCCGTCCGAGTCCTTCTCAGAGCTCCCGCCGCACGCTGCGGCGGACGCAGCTCCTAAGATCATCATCAGCGCCAGGGCGCTCAGCTTCGACATATTGTTACCTTTCCCCTTGCTTGCGCGGGCGTGAGGCGCATCCGGTGCACGACCCAATATGTTGGATCTCATGCGTCCCGAGAGGCCCATCTTCCCGTCTCTTGAGTTTGTCATGCCTGAGCCAATCGCAATAGCTGTGCCGGCTGCAGCGGGGCCCGACGTGGCTCGGAAGCGCTCGAAAGTAGGCGAAAAATGGGTTGCACACTTTTGGCACAAGCTGGCACAGCTGGCGCCCCTGTCGCGATTCTCAAGCCCCTTTGAGCTCTCCGTCGTTCCACCAACTGACGATGTCCTCGGAGGCGCCTGCTCGGTCGAGAACCGTGTGAACGGCGAAAGTCCGCGAGACTCGTGCGGCCTGACGAGGACGCGCTCTGGAGGCAGAGACCTTAGTCGCTCCACCACTCGAGGATATCTTCGTAGAGCTCGGCGCCTGCTCGAAGGGGGACCATGTGACCGGCGAGGTAGGTCGGATAGCGGACGCGGGTCGTCTCTCCTCGGAAGGTGAACTCGACTTCTCCGGGGCGCGGGGCCTCTTCGGGGCTATCCGAGAGGATGCGTACGCCAGGAGGGCTATTGCTGAGCGCGGCGTGCAGCGCTGCCCAGAAGTGAGGCGTCCTCACTCTCCGGTCCTGCCGGGCGTTCGTCATCAAGATCTTTTGGTGCTCGGCGACTCGAGCGAACGTGTAGAACATTCTGCCGCGCTGCCAGAGAGGTCCCTCTCCGGACCTTTCGCCAAGGTAAGAGAGCGGGACGTGCGGCAGAAGGTAGAGCTTTTCCGCGATGCTTCCTTCCTCGGGCTTGCAAGAGCGGAGCCAGCCAATGCTCGTCGCATCCACGCTGAGCGCGCTCGAAAGAGTCTCGTGATCTTCGAGCCTGGGCAAGACGAGCGCGTCGTACTTATCGTCGACGTCGAGAGGAAGGGAGCAATCGTGCCAGTTGTCTGTTGTGCAATGGCCCAGGGCAAGATTGTCGCAGAGGGATCCAACGCAGGGCGGCGCTGGGAAGCTAGTTCCAAAGCCATCCGGCAGACCTGGTTGAATTAAGATCTGCCAGCCGAACTGCTCCGCCACTTGCTCCGGGGTGAGCTCTGCGCCCTGAAGCTCGGGCCGAGTGCGGGCGAAGTGTTTCTTGATGACTTCGTACAAGCCGAGATCAAAATACACGGAGCTTGTTCCAGCGAACTTGTTGGCTTTCACCTCAGGATCGGCGAGCTCCGGATAGGAAAGGAGCCGCTCGGCCATCAAGAGCGCTCGCGTGCCGCCATAACTCTCGCCAACGAAGGCGACTTGAGCCCGCTCAAGGAGGGGGTGCCGCGCGAGGAAACCGAGCACGACTTCGAGGACGATGCCTGCCTCTCGATCTTCGAGATGATCGGCAGGAAATGTCGAAGTGGACGGAGAATAAGAGAATCCCGTGAAGGGAGCGTCGATGTAGAGGAGGTTGAAGTCGCGCGCGTAGGAGGCCGGATTGTCAGAAACTCCCTCCTGGAGCAGCGTCTTCGGCCCGGTTTGAGCGAAGAGGTAGGGCATCGTGGCTGAGCCGGGGCCGCCGTTGAGAAAGACGAGGAGCGGCCTTTTATCGGGGCTCCGCTCCGCAGGATGAAAGGAATAGAAGACGCGGTGAACGGGGCTCCGGCCGGCTCGGCCCTCTTGGACGAAATCTCGCGCGGGAACTTCGAGCAGGCCCGCTTCCGGCGCGATGGTGCGCACGAGGCCGTCTTCATCGGGGCATGTGTCCTTCGAGCAGGACCAGGAGTCGTCGGGGGGGGGGGGGGGGGCTCCGGGAAGTAGGCCTCGCAGTGGGGTTCGAAGGGCATACCCGGACGGTCGTCCGCAGGTTCTCCCGATTCGTCGCCTGCGCTTCCGCCCGTCGAGTCCGACTCGTCGCGCGGCTCCTGGCCGTCGCGTCCTCCGCTTGTCTGCTCTTTGTGCGACTCTCCCGCCTGGCCCCCCGACGAAACCGGGTTTGCCATGTCGTCACCACAGCTCACGATCGCGAAGAGGCCGAG
>NASX01000100.1 GCA_002085155.1 Sorangiineae bacterium NIC37A_2 | reverse complement strand
GGTGCAGCCGCTCGCGTCAGAGCAAACTTCAGGCCGCGGGAGCTCGAAGACGCAGGAATGTTGGAGGCTGTCTTTGCGGGGCCAAATCACTTCGTGGCCGTGGAGCGGGTCCCACGCGGCTCCTGGGAGCGGGAGGCCGGCGCGGGGCTCGACGGATTCGATGAGGTGAGGGTCGGAAGGAGGGATATTTTGCGCCGGATCTCCCAGGATCTTGTCCCAGGTCCCGCTCGCTTCGAGCTCGCTCGGCGTGAGAAATTCGAGAGACTGACCTGGCTCCTGGGACTCGGGCTTCGTGACGAGCTGCCAGGGCACACCGGAGAGGAGGAGCACCTGGACCATGTCGGGGGTGCTCCCGTACTTGAAGAGCGGGTTTTCGACGCGCTGTCCGCGGCGATTCGTGATGATCGGCGAGGTGAGCGCTTCAGTATAACGCTCGACCGGGAAGAGATAGTCCTTCCCGAAGCGGCGTTTCTGAGCCCAGCAGCGTGTGTTGAGCGGCGCGTCGCGGGAGTCGAAGGTCATCCCCTCGAGACATGCGGGGTCTCCCTTGAGGGCTGGACAGCCCTCCGGTGGAGCCGACTCTGTGAGGTCACAGGGGCGACAACAGGCACTATTTGGCTCCGTGGCGCAGGCGCTCGCCGCACGCGGAACTGTTTCGCTACCCATTCTCCAGGCATCCCCCGAATCCAGCACCGAGCAGTCATCTTCGTCGGTCGCGATGATGACTGTGAGGGAAGAAAAGGGGGGGAAGAACTCGGCACGCCTCTCGAGAAGATCTTCTGCGACGCCCGTTGCGACGCTCGCTCTATCGAGGCCTTCACCGGTGACGGTGACAGTCGCGGGCGGCTCCGGATCGATCAGGAAGCGATACATGGCCTCGAGGGGCGCTTCGAATCCACAACCATCCTCGCCGGCGGAAACGATCTGGTTTGCGATATCCTCGTCACCGAGAAAGCTGAGAGGGTAAGCGCCCTTCCCCCTTCCTGTGCAGATCTCGCCTCCTCCTCCTTCGAGGGAGGAAGTGATGACAAGAGCCTCATCAATAAGGTTGCTCCCACTCATCCCGAATCCCTCTGGACACGTTCCGTTGACCGGTTTAACTCGACTCCCATCGGGCGCCGTACACTGCGTCCAGAGGTACTTCGCCCGTTGGATTGCGCTGGAAAGAACGGCCTGTTTGTCAGCCATGGACAAAGAGTCGTCGACGACCAGAAGTATAGCTCGCCGCGCCACCTCCTGTTGGCTCGTCGAGCGTGCAATCCGGGGTGCGGCGAGGCTCTCGGGATCGCCGGTCCAAATGGGTCGGTTGAGACAACCTCCGAGCGTTGGTGTCAGCGCCAGACCAGACGATAGCAGGAACAGGAGTAGCTTTTGCTTTGTCATGGGTTGGGTGCTTGACCCAGGGGTCACGGGTTCGTGCTCCCCTGGGCCACCTTTCCTTCTCAGTATCCCACCTGAACCCAGAACTTCACGCCGGCCGCGCACGGATCGCCGCCGATAACGACTGAGATATTGTTCTCCGTGGTGTCGATCGGCTTACACGCCGGTAACAGTGCTCCGCTGGAGTTTACGGCAACCGCCCCGACTTCAGACAATGGTCCGCTGACGCCTGTGGAGTTTGCTTCCAAGAACTTAAGGCCACCGTAGGTGAACCCTCTTCCATACCCACGACTTGGGAGCCCGCAATGAAGCTGGACATTCCAAGTGCTACTCAGCACCTGACACGCCCCGGCAAAGGCGCTCTCTCCGACGAAGAGAGAGGCGAGAACGATTCCTACGACTGCGATTGTATTTGGTTTTTTCATTTGTTTCCCCTTTTCCTTTTATGGTTTTCCCCCGCCCTGGGCGCGCTTCCAGGGGGATGGATCGATGAGTGGCTCGTTTGCGTCTAGTTCGAGCTCTGACGGGCCTCGTCGGGCTTCGTCACACGGAGGACCAATGGCTGACCGGGCCGCACCAAGCTCCGGAGACTGCCCAGTTCGGTCTCCACGGAAGCCTGATATTCACCCGACGGCACGTCCGGGATCGCGAAGCGCCCTTCCGCGTCCGTTTGGGCTGTTAGATCGCGAGCTGAGGCGAACGGACTTCCGTCGCTCACTCGAATCCACGCGTCCGGGATCGGATGACCGTCTGGCCCTACGATTGAGCCGGACAAGATCTGGAGCGGAGCGAGCGGGAGCGCGAGTTCTTGAGGTGGGCCGCTGCGAACGACTACGGACATCGTCTGTGATTCGCCCGTGAAGCGAACCTTGTAGGTGCCGGTGGGGAGATCCCGCAGCCAAAAGGCGTCTGACTCGCGTTCTGCCTGAACGAAGCCAGCGGGACCCTCTGCTTGCACGCCCAGGAGGGGAACTCGGGCGCCTGTTGTGATCCGAAGTGTGCCGAGCGGCGGGAGGGACCAATCCACCGCCATATCTCCGCTGACGTTGACGGAGCGAATGAGTAACTCCCGGAAGCCCTGCCGAACGCTCACGCGATGCGCTCCAAGGTTCAGCCCGGCGCACAAAAATAGGCCGCTCTCATCGGTCCTGCAGTCCGTCGCGTGGAGGACCGGGGATCCTTCGTCGGAAGAAGGCGCCTCCTCGACATGGACGGTCAGTCCCTCGCGAGCGAGTCCATCGGCGCCTCGAATCTTACCCGAGATGGAGTGTCCACGGCGGAGGTTCCATCGCCTCGTGCGCTCTTGAGCCGCGGACCCTTCACGGATTTCCACCTTGTCACTGACGGGCAGAGCGCCGCTGCACGCGACCTTGGCTTGGTAGGTGCCCGCGATAAGGAGGGGGACCCGGGCGATGCCCCGGGTGTCGAGCTCCGCGCCTCGCAAGACAGCGCCTTCGAGAACTACAGATCCGTTCACGCAGGGGGCGCCGTCGACAGCGACGTGGCCTTCGAACGTGAGCCGTTGCTCTGCCACGATGCGGACTTCGGGTGTATCCTCGCCGACGCGGACCTGCGCTGACACGAGCGGCGCCTCCCATGAATCGCTGGAGACCCCCGCGGCGTATCTGCCTGCGATGAGTCCTCGGAGGAGGAAGGAGCCGTCTTGCTCCGTCATGGTCGCCGCAGACCCCTGAACGAGCCCTTCGCGCGAGGCAATGACTCGAATCCCCGCGATCGGCTCTCCTTGAGCGCTGGTGACGACCCCTCGAATCGGGCACTCGGGGGCTAGAGCGAGCTCTACGGGACTGCTGGGGACGTCAACCGTTCGGCGAACGCTCCCGTAGCCTGCCGCGCTCGCGACGATCTCATACTGGCGCGCTGCCACAGGGAGGACGAAGGCTCCGGCGCCGTCGCTCACTGCGATCGAATCGGGCGGCGGCGAGTCCACCCCCGGCAAGACTGGGACGGCTTGAATCGTGGCGCCTGGAATCGGGCCCCCCACGCTGTCGACAACCTTCCCGCTCAGGCCAGGTCCTGCCTGCCCTTCTAAGCGCAATATCACTTCTGTGTTCAGCCAGTCTTGAAGAAGACCTTCGAGACGGGCTGCTCCGACACCTGAATGGATGGCATGGAGCTGTGCGCTTCTACCGCTCAGGAAACCCAACGAGAATCTACCATCGCTCTCCGACTCAGCGCACTCCGGGCGAACACCATCGAGGCGCTCGGTCACCCATGTGATGATGCAGACGGCGGCTCCGCCCACGGGGCGCCCCGTTGAATCGAGGACCAGACCGCGGAGCTCGGATGGAACGGCTACAGGAGACGGGTGCTGAGTTCTCGTTGTCGTAGACCGAGCTTCACGGTCTACAGATTCCGTAGTGCGAAGAGGTTCAGTCTTCGACTCCGAGGCCGGAGACCGAAAGAAAAAGAAAAGGCCGAGACCCGCGAGGCCAATTGCGAGCGACAGGAGCGCGGCAGGTGCCTTCACGGCATCGCCCCCTTGGTCGATGGGAGCCATTCGCTGCCAGCGGGGTCCTCGTCGGGGGCCTGGGGTTCGACTCGGAGCCCGATCAGGTAGGTATAGTCGGAACGAACAGGAGCAAGAATTAGCTGGCCAGGGCTCACTCGCTGAATGGCCTCATCGACGCCATCGGGTCCGCGACCGAGCGTCCAGGTTTCGAGCTCGCCCAGGTCCGGAAGCTGTGCTGCGGGCATGCCTTCGGCCAGCAGAGCTCGCCAACCGGCCAAGGCGCCTTCGGCCATACGAAGAATCGCGCTGCTCGATTCAGGTTCGGTTTCATCCGCGTCCGGATCGAACGCCAGTCGCCGCGCACGAAGCGCAAAGCGGGTACGCGTGCTCGGTTCGGTGCGCAAGAAGATCTGGAATCCGAGCTCCGAATCTAAGGGCTCACTGAGCCCACCGAGCGGCAACGCCAGGATCGAATCGAGGAGACGAGGAAAGATGGATGGCTCGCGTGAGGACCAGACCCCGATGTCTCCTCCATTCGCGGCGTCTCGATGTTCCGAATACTGGGCCACGAGGTCGCGAAAGTTTTCGGGACTAGCGCGAGCGCGTAGCTCTTCGGCGAGCGCTTTCGCTTCCGTTCGCGTGCGCTTTCGCGCCTTGTCAAAAATACCCGGGCTCCTCGCGACGTGGCGCAGGAATTCTGCCCCATCGTAGCCCACGACCAAACGCATTGCGGAGAAGGTCTCGGCGGGAGGGAGAGCATCGCGGCGAAAGACGTGAATACCGAAGGGAGTCGCGATCGCGGTCGATATTTCCCCCGGCGACAGCGGCTCGAGACAATCTAACACCTCCGGCCACATACTGAATTCGCTTGCGGGGAACACGCCGAGGCGCCCGGATCTGGCTCGGGTCAATGGATCTTCGGATTTCCGCTGGGCCTCGCCGAAGGAGACATTCTTACTCTTCAGCTCGGATACAATTCGATCGGCAACTTGATAGGCTTCTTCGATCCCTCGTCGGGCGGTAGGGACACCTAGATTCCAGTCCAGAACCGAGAGCGGTACGAGGCCCGGCATTACGTCCTCATGCCGGACGACGATGTGAGAAAGCGAGAGGATTGACCTGCGAAGTTCGGTGTCACTGAGCTGGCGCCACTGGCCCTCGGGGCATCGGGCCCGCCGGGCATAGACTCGTGGTGCGGCGGCTGTGTTCCCGAGGGGATCTGACGGAGGAGGTCGCGTTGCTGAGCCTTGAGTGGCCAATGCCAGGAGCGCGCACACGATCACCGCCGCTGCGATCGCGATGGAGATCCCACGTCTTGGCTTCACTTTGTCTTTGCTCACAATCCCAATCGAACACGTATCAGAAAAAGGGGGGGGGGCAGATCAAGAGAAAACAAGAGCAGCCACGAAGTTCGGCCCGCCGTCCAGCTTCGGTCTTCGGCTGACTGTTCGATCGATGCCCGCCAACTACGACAGCCCTCACTCCTTCCGATAATCACAGATGAGCCCGACTTCCGTTCCGGGGCGGCCGAGGGCGGCGGGGATCGAGCGGAAGAAGCGTTTGTGGGAGTCGATGCAGGGGACGACGAGGTCGGGTGAGCCGAGGCCGAGCTTGGTGTCGATATAACAATAGCCTTCGCTCTCGAGCGTCGGGTGGAGCTCGTGGGCGCAGCGGGAATAGTCTGACGACGGGTCGCTCGGATCGCCGGGCATGCGCGGGATCTCGCAGAGCGTGCCGTGGTCGGTGTCCTTGAGCTGCATCGGCCTTCGGTACTCGTCGTCGACTGGGATTCGCCCGAGAGACTCGCAGTCGATTTCCTGGTCCCGGTAGAATTCGAGCAGTTTGCACTTTGGAGTGCCGTCTTCGCGAATCGGGAGACTGGGCGTGAAGCAGGCTTGGTGAAAGGCTCGATTGCGGTCCAGGAGGGCCTGGTGGATGAAGTCGTTGTACCCGTAGCCAAGCTCTCTCGGATTTTTGAGCTGCTTCGGGCAGATGGATCCCACTTCGGCTCGTTCTCCCAAAGAGCGCGCAAATTGGAGGAGCCGGGTCGGCGGGAAGGCTCCGGCGAAGCGCTGGGGCTCACCATAGGAGCCGTCGGGTTGGCGACAGAGTGGTGACTCGGTCTCGAGCCTGGGGTCGCAGGCGCAGCCGCTCGCGTCAGAGCAAACTTCAGGCCGCGGGAGCTCGAAGATGCAGGAATGTTGGAGGCTGTCCCGGCGGGGCCAAATCACTTCGTGGCCGTGGAGCGGGTCCCAGGCGGCTCCCGGGAGCGGGAGGCCGGCTCGGGGCTCGACGGATTCGAGGAGGGGAGGGTCGGAAGGTGGGACATTTTGCGCCGGATCTCCCAGGAGCTTGTCCCAGACTCTGCTCGCTTCGAGCTCGCTCGGTGTGAGAAATTCGAGAGACTGACCCGGTCCTTGGGACTCGGGCTTTGTGATGAGCTGCCAGGGCACCCCGGAGAGGAGGAGCACCTGGACCATGTCGG
>NASX01000045.1 GCA_002085155.1 Sorangiineae bacterium NIC37A_2 | reverse complement strand
CGGCGAGCGATAACCTGAGCGAGCCGCCGCATCCGAAGCGATTGCGGGTGGGGGGCCCCGACGAATTCACTTCGGCGGGGGGAGGGGCACTGCCCCTCCAAAAGAACAGCGGAGAGGGCGGATGGACTCGCGCCTCCGGCGCGTGGCTTCGCCCGCTTCGCGTGCTGCGCCACCGTCTGCCTTCGTGGACTCCGTGCAGCTTGCTGCACGGAGTCCACGAAGGCTCGAACCCGCGATCACCGGTTGCCCACCCGCGAGGCGAGTGAACCTGGTACTTTGATACACGGTTCGAATCCCGCCTGCTTCGCCTCGCCGGCTGGTGGCTTGAGGCGGTTTGTTCTCTATTTGATCGTGCGGAGAGGGCGGGATTCGAACCCGCGGTGCTCTTGCGAACACACATGATTTCCAATCATGCACCTTCGACCACTCGGTCACCTCTCCGGAGAACCCCTCGGGTAAGGGGTTCACAAATTGTTCAGTCCGCGGCAGAGCTGCTTCGTACTGGCGGAGAGAGAGGGATTCGAACCCCCGGTACGTTTCCGCACACCTGATTTCGAATCAGGCACCTTCGGCCACTCGGTCATCTCTCCGCGGCGGAAGCTGGCAGCGGTTCGGTCCTGAGTCAAGCCAAGATTTCTTCAATATTTTACCGGCTTTCCCGGCCCGGGTGGGGACCCAAAGAAGCAAAGGGCGCCCGGGCCCCTCCTCCTTGGAAGAGGGCACCCCGCGCCCTTGGTCCATCGTGGCACGGCGCCGCGCGCCCTCAGACGTGATAGTTCGGCGCCTCTTCCGTGATGATGACATCGTGAACATGGCTCTCGCGGAGCCCCTGCCCTGTCATCCGGATGAACTGCGCCTTCTTGCGAAGCTCCTCCACGGTCCTGCATCCGGTATATCCCATGGCTGCGCGCAGACCGCCGACCATCTGGAACAGGATCTTCGAAAGCGAACCGCGGTGCGGCACGCGCCCCTCGATTCCTTCAGGAACGAGCTTCTCATCAGCGGCGCCGCTTTGACCGTAGCGATCCTTGCTGCCTTTTCGCATCGCGCCCACTGACCCCATACCGCGATACACCTTGTAGCTGCGCCCCTGGTAGAGGACGAGGTGCCCGGGCGCTTCGTCCGTTCCGGCGAACAGCGATCCAGCCATCACCGTCGACGCACCTGCGGCCAAGGCCTTGGCGATATCGCCGGAGAACTTGATGCCACCGTCCGCGATGATCGGGACATTGTACGCATCTGCGGCTTCCGAGCAGTCCGCGATCGCCGTGATCTGAGGAACCCCGACGCCAGCCACCACACGCGTGGTGCAGATACTGCCGGGACCAATACCGACCTTCACCGCGTCCGCGCCCGCCTCGATGAGGCTGACCGTCCCTTCTTTGGTCGCCACGTTGCCCGCGACGATCTGGAGGTTCGGATACTTCTGGCGCAGCTCGCGGACCGCTTGAGCGACGCCTTTGTGGTGCCCGTGAGCCGTATCGACACAGAGCACGTCCACGCCCGCGTTGACGAGGGCTTCGGCTCGCTCCATGCGATCTTTTCCGGGTCCGATGGCGGCGCCCACGAGCAGACGACCGCGCTCATCTTTGACTGCCTTCGGATTCCTCTCGGCCTGAAGGAGGTCTTTGATCGTGATCAGACCGACCAGCTCGCCATTTTCGACAACAAGCAGCTTCTCGATGCGATGCTTGTGAAGAAGCTCCCGCGATTGTTCGGCGCCGCACTCGGGCGGCACAGTCACGAGGTCCTTCGTCATGAGAGCTTCGACAGGTTGGTCGAGGTTTTTCTCAAAACGGATGTCGCGTGAGGTGAGGATACCGACGGGGCGAGAACCTCGCACCACAGGCACACCGGACACATTGTGGCGTCTCATGACGTCGAGTGCCTCGCGCAGCGACTGCTGGGGTTCGACGGTCACGGGTTGTAGAATGATCCCGCTCTCAGCGCGCTTGACGGAAGAAACCTCAAGCGCTTGTTCCTCGATGGTGAGGTTTTTGTGAATGATACCGAGGCCACCCTCGCGCGCCATGGCGATCGCGAGCTTCGCTTCGGTCACGCTGTCCATCGCCGCGCTGACCAGGGGCGTGTTCAACGTTACGGTACGTGTCAAGCGGGAACGGACGTCCACATCGACAGGTAGGACATCGCTCTCCGCGGGGACCAAGAGAACGTCATCAAACGTGAGGCACTCTCGCAGACCGGGCTGAAACATGGCTGCTCCTACTTCCGACCACCGGCGCGGTCAACCTCTAGGTTATGCTAGCGTCCCTTTCCGAAGATCATGCCGAGAACCCTACGATTCGGTGGCCTTTGGGCCGCGCTGACCGCCCTGCCCCTCCTCCTCGCGCCCGCCGCCCACGCCAAAGATTTCGTATCCATCGAACCCTTCGCAGGGAAAAAAGTCCGCCTCGACGGAGGACTCGGCGAGTGGCCCGCAGGCTTCGAAAAACTCTCCGAAAGTCAGAAGGGCCCCGGCGTCGATGCCTCCGCGCTCCTCGCCTACGACGACGAGTTTCTTTACCTCGGCTTCAAGGCAAAGACCGGCCCGCTCGTGCGCAAGAGCGCCCCGGGACCGGGGCAAGACGTCGTGACCATCGAGCTCTATTTTCCCCCAGCCTCTGGCAGCGCCGAAAAGACCCATCGCATCGACCTCTACCCCGGTGATCCCGGCAAGCTCCCCGCGCTCGTTGTCGTCGACGGCACCAAGGTCAGCTCAGCCCAAGCCGTCGAAGCGCCCACCGGGAGCGGCTTCGACCTCGAAGCAAAAATCCCCTGGAGCGCGCTCTCCTCTGCTCGGCGGGTTCGGGTCGGCCTCCGCGGACGCATCTCGTTCTCCGATGCGGACAAGCCGGGCAACACCGTCGCCGCCGGCACAACCAGCAAAAAGACAGGGAAAGCGATGCCTTATTTCACCCTCGCGGGCGAGACCGGGCTCGGACAATTCCTCGAAAGCCGGGGCACGCCGTTCCGGCCCGATCGGGAAGCCTACGGAGACCTCGACGGAGACGGACAGGTCGAGCGCGTCGCCCTCTACCGCCACTATCTCACCGTCGCCGGCGGAAACTACCGCGGCGGCAAAGAGTTCTTCTTGAGCGAACTCGACATCTCCGATCCGAACGCCATTCGCCGCCTGGAACTCACAGACCTCGGCAAAGATGGCAAACACGAGCTCGTGCTGATCAAGCGGCTCGGTACTGACCCGAAGAAATACCGAGAGCTCCTTCAGGTGTTCGCCGCTCCGGACGGAGGAGCTCTCCGCGAGATCTTCGTCACCGAGGTCACCATCGTAACGCCCGAGGGTCTGGTCGAAAATGAGGTCCGCGTCGAAGGGGGACAGCTCACGATCCGCCAAGGCAAAAGCAAAGGCTTCGATCCGAACACCTACCATGAGCCGGTCATGACCGATGTCGTGGCACCGGCTTTGCTCCCTTGGGACGAAGTCGAGGCTCGCACCTACGGTCTTGAAGGCGGCCAGCTCAAGCTTGTCCGCGAGAAGACCTGGACGCCCAAAGTAAAGGCAAAGCCGAAAGGGACCGGCGTCACCCAGACCTCCTCCGAAAAACCTGCGCGCACCGTGCAGCGCAAGCCCACGTTGAAGCAGGTCCACGAGTCGTACATGGCGGAGAAAGGAGTCGCCGCCAAAATCCGCGCCGAGCTCTCTATCGATGTGGCGGAAGACTCGCGCCCCGAACAAGTCCTCCTTCAAGGCAAGGACATCGTCGTCTTCGGCGAAGGCTTCAAACACGGGGAGACCTACAGCTACGTGACGCTCCCCGTTCAAAGCGAGGAAGACATCCTCTCCATCACTCCTGCTCACCTCACAAGCGACGGTAAGGCTGTTCTCGTCGTCAACGCGCTCCTCCGCTCCTCCCAGAGCTCGGGCAAAGCCGATAAGCTACCGGTGCGCCAAGCTCTCCTCGTTTACAAACTCGTGAGCGGAAAGGTGACGCGCATTTTCTCCGCCGAGACGGGGAGACAGCTCGGCGATCGAAAGGTCATCGGCACTGTCCGCTTCCTGCCGGCGGCAGGGGGTGGAAGTGAGATCGAGCTCTTGCCGGGTCGGGCCGTGGGATGGACCGAGCGCAGCTACCCCTATCCGCCAGACACCGAAGCAGTGGGCGGACTCGAACCGCTCCTCTTGCCCTGGGGTCCGATTCCGTCGCGGCGTTTTGCCATGCGAAACGGGAAGTTCACCCTCGTCTCTCCTTGAGCCCTGCGCCGTGACCAGTGCGGGCCCAGAGCTCGCACTGGCAGCCCCAGGTCCGGTTGCTTAGCCGCGCTCGCGTGTTACGCTCTACTTCGAGGCGGCCTCTCCGGACGACTCACCCCTTTTTGATGCTTCCGCTTCCTGTCACGGTTCTGTCAGGGTTCCTCGGGTCGGGCAAAACCACCCTGGTCAACTATCTCCTTGCAAACGCGAAGGGTCGGCGGTTCGCAGTCTTGGTCAACGACCTCGCCGAGGTCAACATCGACGCCATCCTGATCAAATCGGGGAAAACCGCGCTCCATCGCCCCCGCGAAGGCTTCGTCGAACTCCACAACGGGTGCATCTGCTGCAGCCTGCGGGAGGAGTTCGTCGCCGAGGTCGCGCGCCTCGCCCGACTGGGCCGCTTCGACCATTTGATCGTCGAGGCGACGGGCGTGGCTGAGCCCCTGCCGATCGCAATGGCCTTCGACCAAGAAGAGCCGGGCGGCGAGATGCTCGGAGCCATCGCGCCCATCGATACGATGGTCACCGTTGTCGATGGCCGGAACTTCTTGAGCGACTACCAAGCCGGTCGAGAGCTCGGTCAGCTCGGCCTCGCCATCGACTCCCTGGACAACCGAACGGTCTCGGACCTGCTCGCGGAACAAGTCGAGTTCGGCAACGTCATCATCCTCAACAAGTGCGATCTCCTTTCTCCCGCCGAGATCAACGAGCTCGCGTCTTTCCTCCATTGTCTGAACCCGGAAGCGAAGATCGTCCGGACTATGTTCTCCCGGATCGCCGTCGAGGACGTCATCGGGACAGGACTTTTCGACCGGAGCCAGGCAGAGACCCCCGAGGACGTCCGAGCGCGCGAGAGCTCGCTCCACTCCGAGCTCGGTATCTCGAGCTTCGTCTATCGGGCTCGTCGCCCGTTCCATCCGGAGAGACTCTGGTCCCGCTTGAGTGAAGAGTGGCCCGGGGTGCTCCGGAGCAAAGGGCTCTTCTGGCTGGCGACGCGCATGAACGAATCGGGCCTCTGGTCCCAGGCGGGGCGCTCATCGAGCCATCAGAGCGCCGGTCGTTGGTGGAGCAGTGTTCCCGACGGCCTCTGGCCCACCGAGGACGTGGTACGCGAGGCAATCCGCGCCGACTTCCGCGGCCCCTTCGGGGACCGCCGCCAAGAGATCGTGATCGTCGGGCGTGACCTCGACGAGGCCAAGCTCCGCAGCTCTCTCGATGCTTGTCTCCTCGATAGCTCCGAGATGCGCATGGGACCGCTCGGCTGGGCTCAGCTCCCCGATCCTTTCCCGCCTTGGGAACCTGAGCCGATCGACGAGACGGACCTGACCGCTTTGCCGGTCGTGCGACAGATGCCTTCCGCTTGAGCGGGGACGATAGGCCAGGCGAGAGCTGAGCCCCTCAGCGGGCGCTCAGCTTTCGCTCTGAGACCGCAAGTGGCGTCGCCCAACGCTCGTC
Organism: Sorangiineae bacterium NIC37A_2; assembly: GCA_002085155.1. Lineage (GTDB taxonomy): Bacteria > Myxococcota_A > Polyangia > Polyangiales > Polyangiaceae > NIC37A-2. Next base: position 32,796 of record NASX01000045.1, on the reverse strand, counting down.
CGTGAGCGGCTCATGAAGCACGACGTGGTCGTAGAGCCAACTCATGTTCGGGCGAATGCGATGAAGGATGCGCCGTTTGGGTGCGCGGGTCATCTCCGCATCCCAAGTCACAATGCGGGGCTTTCCTGAGTTCCCGGCGAGCAAAATCGGGACCCCTGTGATCGGGTCGGTCTCGTAGATGAAGAAGGTGTGCGAGTGGATCTCGGCGTAGTGATCCCAGGCAGCCCGGCCTCGAATGATCACCGCATCGCCCACCTCAAAGTCTCGCTCGTGAGCTTCGAGGAAGCGGAAAAACTCCTGGCTCCGCTCGTAGGGGACCGCCTTGTGGATCGGGTAATCAAGGAGCGAAAACCAGCTCGGGTTCGCGCGGGCAAAGTTTCGGAAGGCCGCCTCTCGGCGCCTCTCTCCTCGGAGGAGCTCGTCGAAGTCGAGCGTTCCACGAATTTTCTCGGGCGGTCGACCTCGATCGGCGTAGTACATGCCCCCTGCCCTCTCGAGCGTCTCCGTGAGAAAGTCCACGCAGACCTGAGGAGTCATCGGATGACCGAACTTATCAAACACCTGATAAGTGTCGCCGTTCATCGTGTAGGTCAGCTTGCCCGCAAAGTAGGCATCTTCCCAGCGTCGGCGCAGCTCGCCGTCTTGCTGTCCTCGCTCCGTCTTCGGCTCATCAAAGGGCAGCCCCGCCTGCACCTGCCAAACAATCTGGCGCCTGAGCTGACGTACAACGGCCGCACGCCGAAACGCTCGATCTTTCGCCGCTTGGACCTTCGCCTGCTCCTCGGGCCTCACGAGGGCACAGTCGAGCCTCGCCTCAGGACCATTCAGATCAAAGAGCGCCTTGACCCACACGTCATCGTAGCGCACTTCCCCGAGCAGAGTTCGCTCCGTCATCCGAAGGACCCGGAGCTGATCGATCGAGTTACGCGCGAGCGCTTCCCGCACATCGATGTGCAATGGCTCACCCGGGTCGGTCCCTTCCTCGTAGACGCGGTCGAAGAGCAGAAGCTGAGCAGGTTCGGGGCCCGCTTCCCCCCCTTCAAACATGTATTTTCCGTCCGTAGCCCGGACCGCTACCCTTTTTGTGGCCCCCCGTTGGACGACGATGCGCGGCGCATCAAAAAGCTTGTCGAGAGAGAGCCGCACTGCGATCTGACGCGCCACCGAGGGATCGTCCGCATAGAAGTACCCCTCGCGAAGAAAGAGCTGCCGCAAGATGGAGCGATGCCCATGGAATTGTGAGAGGAGCTGTAGGGCAGCTTCGCGCGCTTCTCGCCCAGCGAGTCGACTCTGGTGCGCACGAATGCCCGAGGTCACGTCCTTGTCGAAGGCGGGCGTCCGACGGAACACAACGGGCTCTGACTTTGCACGCATGAGCACCTGAGCGCGTCGTCGCTCGAGCACCGGAGCGCCGGGCAAAGGATCCTCCGAATAGGAATCGTCGATCGCATCGCCGCAGCGCAGGTATTCAGCTTCCAAGGAGGGATCGAGCTGGTGGGTGACCGCTGCCGGGCGCGGAGGAAGCGTTCGGGCCGTCGACTCCCAAGGGAGGGGAAAGTGAACGGAAGAGTCGGCGTCGTCTTCCGTCGGGTTCAGACGCGGAGTGCACCCGAGCAGAAAGCTCCCGCCGAGCAGAAGAGACAAGGACAGCACCCAGGAGTGACTGAGCCTTTTCGGCTCACGCGATGAAGACGCAAAGAGGCCGAGCATAAGATCAGTCTGGGCCACATGGGCTCATGGAGCAAAATTTGCGCTGTCCGAGCGATCTCGAGCCTCGGTGAAGCGGGATCTCAGCGCGCAGACGGCCTCACTCGAACCACCAAAATCAACTGAAGCAACAATCCTCCGTCCGAAGCGGAAAGGGTTTGCGCATTCCGAAATTCGCTAGCTGCTATCGAACGCCAGGGGTAGATTTCCTCCCCACTTCGATTCTGGCCGCGCGGGCACCGGAAAACGGGCGAGCTCGGCGTCACAGCGTATCAGCAGAGTTCGTTATGAAAATGTTTGCACGGGTCTCCTTCCTCGCTTCCTTGGGCTTTGCCGCGATCCTTGGGTGTAGCGCTTCCGTAGGTACTTTTGAGGGCTCCGGCGGGAGCCCGACAGGCGCCGGTGGCGCAGTGGTCGGAGCTGGTGGCGACATCGTCGGCGCGGGTGGTGACATCGTCGGCGCCGGGGGAGCTGTCGTCGGTGCCGGTGGTGGCATCGTTGGCGCTGGCGGGGCCGTGGTCGGAGCGGGTGGAGCGCCCGTAGGCGCAGGCGGCGACATTGCCGGCGCCGGGGGAGCGCCCGCGGGCGCTGGCGGGGCAGGGGACGCGGGACCTGGGTGCAGCGCGGCCTCGTTCACCGTTTCGAACATGAGCTACATCGATAACGGTACGTTCTGCGGTTATGCGTGGACGGCGGGCTACGACGGTGGCGAGATCGAACCCCCGTGCCCCGATTCAGGCGGCAGCTGCTTCATGGGAGATATCTGCGCCACCGCGAACATTCCCGCCAACGACGCCACCGAGAAGGTCTATCCAGGCGTCATGATCGGTTGGAACGTCGCGCAGAAGTCCTCGGGTGGCACAGTCGGGAACTTCACCGGCGATTTCAGCTCCATCACTCCGACCTTCACGACCTCGGGCGTAACCGGTGAGGTTCGCCTCGTCGTCCAGAGTGGCAACACCGACTATTGCGCGACCGCCAAGTCCGGGACCGCCATCCCCCGTTCGGGGTTCGCCAAGAATTGCTGGGACGCAGCAGGCTCCACGCCGCTGCCGGCCGGAACGCCCATCAAGGCCATCCTCCTGCAGGTCAACGGCTCCGATGCTGCGCAACCGAACGCAGAGTTCTGTCTGACCGACCTCAAGGTCCAGTAATCATCATCTCATGACAGAAGCAGAGGGCGCTCCCGGCGGGGGGCGCCCTTTTCTTTGCCATCATCTCTTCCCCCTCAAAACTGCCGCGAGCTGAATCCTTGCTCACCCACTCGTCGAAGAGTGACAACCACCCATCGCCCGCGCTTTCGTGAGAGCGCATTGATACAGTCGCCGTGTGACAAAGGCCTTTCGCGGCTGACTCTTCTCCCGTGTCGCCACTCCCAGACAGCCCATTTCAGCTGCCCGCGTTTGCCTCACCTAGCCCTGAAAGTTAAGGTAAGCGCGCTTTGAAAACGCGTCTCTTCACTATCCGAACCAGGCCGGCGGAAGCAACGAGTGCAACAACCCGAACGGCTGGCTCGACGGTTACTGTGACAAGAGCTGCGGCCGCTGCACCGATACGGGCAATGGCGGCGGGGGCAATAGTGGTTCCGGTGGAAGCGGCAACGGCGGCGGGGGCAATAGCGGCTCCGGTGGTTCTCGCGGCGACGACAACCCCTGGGGAAGTGTCAGCGGTGGACAGAACGGCTGGGCGAGTCGTTACTGGGACTGCTGCAAACAGAGCTGCGGCTGGGCCAACAACGCCGGAGGGAATCCCGTGAAGACCTGCAATGTCTCGGGCAAAAACAAGGTGAGCGCCGACGATCAGAGCGTGTGCAGCGGCGGTTCCGCCACCACGTGCAACTCGATGGTGCCAAAGGTGTACAGCAACAAGGTCTCCTTCGGCTTTGTGGCGAGCCACGTCCAAGGCGCAGCCTGCGGCAAGTGTTACCAAATCCAGTTTACCGGCTCGAGCCACAACGGCGGAGCCGATCCAGGGTCGCAGGCGCTCAAGGATAAGGTCATGATCGTGATGAGCACGAACATCGGCGGCGACGTCAGCGCCGGACAGATGGACCTCCTCATTCCGGGCGGCGGTACGGGAGCGTTTTATGGGTGCGGGCAGGCCTGGGGCGTGCAGCAGGGTTCCTCTGAGCTCGGCGCTCAGTACGGCGGTCTGCGCTCCGGATGCAGCGGTGACTTGAATGGCATCAAGAACTGCGTCGCTCAGAAGTGCCAGAGCCTCTTTGGAAGCCGAGGGCTCGACGAAATGTACGAAGGTTGCATGTGGTACGTCGACTGGTTCGAGGCCGCCGACAACCCGAACTTCGTCTACAAGGACATTGAGTGCCCCCAGGAAATCCGCTCGATGGCTTACTGAGGTAAGGCATGGGGGGCGGGCGCGCGCGAAGCGCGCGCCCGCCGGGAGCGCAGCGCGCCCCGCGGTACTTTTTGAGATGAGAGAGGGTCACAGAGCTCCGGAGAGAGGGGGACTCACCGGAGCAGGCGGATTCAGCTAAAGGCTCGGCCGGACGCGATGGAAGTGATGGACCGGGGCCAAAAACAAAAGGGGAGCGAAGGAGCTTCCGGTCGGGACACACGCCTCGACGCGCTGCGCGGGATCGCGGTCCTGCTCATGACCGAGCAACACCTCGGGATTTGGCTCGTCGATCTCAAGCGCTACGCAACGGAGCTCGGCCCGCTCGTCTACCTCAATATGCTCGGGGGGCTCGCTGCACCCCTGTTCGTTGTGCTCGCTGGCGTGGGCGCGGCTTACGCGAGCGAAACTCTGAGCCTTCGAGCCCATTTCGGCCGCGGCGTTCGCCTCCTGCTCATCGGCCTCGCCCTGAATCTCCTCACGCCCGGCTGGTTCAGCGCCTCGAGCTTCTACGTGCTGCACTTGCTCGGCGTTTGGCTCATCCTTTCACCTCTCCTCCGCAAGATCGATCTGCCTGGTCTTTGCGCGCTCACTCTCGGCATCCTCCTCGCCAGTGTCCTCGGGCAAATTTGGCTCAAGACTCCCGCGCAGCTCACCAACTCAATGATGAGCGGTAGGACCGGGGCAGGTTTCTTTCGCCTGGCCTTGTTCGAAGGACATTTTCCGCTTTTTCCGTGGCTCGCGGCAGCGGTGCTCGGGCTCATCGCAGGTCGCTTGTTCCGAGCAGGTCAAAAGGGACCACTGCTCGCGCTCGGCCTGTCGTGTCTCGGGCTCGCTCTCTGCGCGAGTTTGCCGGGGCTTCTTCTCGGGCGGGCCGCTCGCCTGCTTCCCTGGCGCGCGATCTCGAGCTTCGAGTTCTATCCCGCAAGCCCGGCGCTCATTTTCGGCCTGAGCGGGATCGGTATTGTCCTATTGCGCGTAGCCCAAAGCCTCTCGCCACCTCGAAGCACACATCCGCTCGTCCTGTTTGGACGGACCTCTCTCACCCTGCTCGTCGTACACGTGGTGCTCTTCCGTGAGCTCTTCGGAAGATGGGGCTTGGATCATCGGCTGTCGCCGACCATGACGCTCCTCACTATCGGCGCCACATGGCTCCTTTGGTGGCTCTGGGCTCGCGTCTGGGCCGGGAGCAACTACCGCTTTGGGCTCGAGTGGCTGCTCAGAGTCTCTCCGCGGCCCGGCGCGCCGAAGTGAGAGTCTGCCTCGCCTTGCAGGGAGCTCCCGACGGAAAGACAGCACAGGAAGCAAGAACCTTCAGGAGGTCTCGCTCCCTGACAGCCGAAGAACGGCGCAGCATCCTTGCGCCACAAATGCGCATCAATCGTCGACGGTGACCGCCTGTCGGAAAACCACGTCGTCGCTGGGGAATGCGGGATTCTCTCCCACCTCTGCGGTGATGCTGAGGCTAAACTGGCGGTGCGGCGTGGACACACGCAGCGAGCCGGTTCTCTTTTCGGAATCATAGGCGAGGTTTCCAGCGTGAATGGGAGCTCGGTCCTGATGCCGGATCCAGACGGCGTAGTGCTCGGCGTTCGTTTGGACGCGCTCCGGGGGGAGCAGATGTTGAACAGCGATCGCTACGCCGACCGTTCCTTGGTCTTCTTCCTCAACCTCCAGAGTCGCGTCGGCTCCCTGTGCCGCGTTCACTCCCGTGATCTCATATCGTTGAGCGCCGGAGCACCCGACCGCGCCCAAGAGCACGAAACCAAGGCCTACTGCCGATGCAAACTTTCTCATCACGAATCTTCCTTCTTGGTACGATGTAACACCTTGTTCCTTTGCCCAGACGCCCCTTATGACTCACCTGGTGGAGCGCTCGATGTAACTTCACTCACCGGCTCTGGGCCCCTCTGACCTACCTCGACGCCCAGGTCCTTTGGAGGCGCAGTTTTCGACCGACTCTTCCAGAATTCCCCTTCCCGGAGCTCACTATACGCCCATTTGAGCCAACCGAGCAGGCTCGTCGCCAGCCAGAACGACCAAGCCAACATCACCACACGCCAGACCCACACGCTCACGGTGAACATGTATGCGGGCTCGAAGCGGCCCTGGGATCGATCTACATACCAAGTGAGCTGGCCCGAGTGACTTCCGGCTCCGACGATCTCCATGTCCGGTGAGCTCACAAGCCCCGCGTAGACGATCGTGAGCAGCGCGCTCAAGAACGTGATAGAGTAGACGATCACCCCGAGGTGCACGAAGTTGTGAAGGAAGCGTCCGAGCTTCGGCCAATGGCGGCGCGACCCGATCAAGAAGAACCAACCCGCCGTCCAAACGGCGATAGCGGCGGGTACCTGCGTCAGGCCGAGACCAAGCAAGAGCCACTGGTAGAAGCGGAGCGGCGCGTACGGAAGGCGGCTCAAGACCCAGCCGGCGAGGATCAGGACGATGAGGTAACCCCAATATAAGAGCGCAGGGCCCTGAGCGGGGCCGCCCACCCAGAGCAGCCATCTGCCGGAGGGAAGTGCAATCGAGGTGCGGAGGTTCACGCTCGCCGCGCCGAGATCGACGGCGGGCGCTCGAAACACGGCTGAGATACCCACGGGCTCCTGCCAAACGATTTCGACCCGCGGACTTCCAGGATGGAGCGGGATCATCAGGGAACCGGACGTGAACTTCACGGCCTCGGAGACGCCGTCGATGGTGACACGTTCGACCCTCGCCTGCTCAGGAATCTTCACGCTGTGGACCATGGAGCGAGTCACCTCAAGGGCGAGGCTGAGAGTCGTCTCGGATGAGCGGACGCCCGGGACAGTCGTGAGGTGCGCATTCTGAACGGTGATGTACTCGCCGCTCGCCGGCTCCGGAGCATGGACGACAATCGTGAGACTCTCCCCTTGCCTCGGGTGGAACGTGGTCACACTGCGCCCATCCTCGAGATAGGAGGAAGGAACGATGCCCTCGGTTTCGCAGTGATAGATGATGCCGCAGCGAACGGTCCAAACTTCGAGGTAGGGTTGATCGGAGGGTGCGCTCAGAGTGAGCGTGAGGCTTTTGCCTTCTTTTTCCGGGAGCGTCAGGCTCGACTGGAAGGAGCGCTCGGTGGTCTCGGCGGGGAAGCCGAGGATGACGCCTGACTTTTCAGTCTCGAGCCCCGCGGTGATCACGCGCTCGCCGAGGACAAGAGGCAACTGCAACTGCTCAGGCAAACCCGCGTCGCTCACGCGACGCACCACGGTCGAGATGGCCGGGGTGACGGCCAAGTCGAGCGTGCGGTGGACGATGAAAAAGGGCGGAATGTTATCGACGACGCTTTTGTCCTTGCCGTCTAGCGTCGGTAGGCGCGCCTCCCGCTGAAGTGTGAGGGCTCCGCTTGGGGCCTGACCGAGCTCGTTGATCCCACTCACGAGCCAACCGTCCGCCTTGACCGTGACTCGCTCAGGAGGGGTACCGAGATCGAGGGTGAGTCGTTCGCTCTCGAGGCTTGCGACCAGGCGCACCTGATGCACGCCCGGCTCAAGCCTGACGTACAAAGCTCCGTCGGAGCCTCGTTGCGCCGGCACTTCCGGGCGACCGTCGATGAGGACACGCGGAGAAGCGAGCACCGTGGCGGGTCCAGGCAGTCGGTACGCGAGGGGCGCGCCCGCGTGCACTTCGGCCTCGAGGGTCAGCTCCTGTCCCAGGTCGAGCTTCAAAGCCGACACACTGAGGCAATTTGGCTCGCACGGCGCCGGCTTGAGGAGGCGGGCCCTGAGCTCCTGGAGGCGGGCGTCACTCGGCTCCTGTGCGCTCGCGGAACTCGGCCACACAAAGATCGCGACCAAAGCGAGGAGAGCGGCAGAAGCAACGGGAGCAGGGGTGGCTTTCACCTTCTCGGACGGGCCCATAAAGGGCCAGAAATGGCGGAACGCGAGGAACGAAAGCGCCAAGAGGGAGAGCACTCGGAGCAACGTCAGGATGCGATGGCCGAGGGGCGGCAAGAGGAGCAGCCGCATCGAGTGGTCTTTGACCACCGGCCCCGTCCACTCGAAGTGCCACGAGTTGCCTACGGCTTCTGGAAGGCCGGGTCCCGACTGCGCCACAGCGTCCGGACGGTACTTGAGCTGATCACTCGCGCTCAAAAGCATGTCCTTCTTCGTTGAGCTCTGGACCTTGCGCTTGAGGGGAGCTTGCTCCTCGATGTCTGAAGGAGGAGCGACCGGCAGAGCCAGCCCGGCGCCGCCTTCTTTGTTGTCCGCGTCGCTTGCGATTTCAGCCCTTTGGGGCTCGGGAGCTGTCCCTGGCCACGCATCGAAGCGGACGAAGGAGTGGTCCCTGTCGAGGTGTGGGTAGATCGCTGAGCGAACCTGGGAGACTGTGAAGGTGACGATCGAAATCGTGAGAGAGAGCGCGGTCAAAAAGAACGCCGCGCGCGTCATCTTTTGCCACGTTCCCGGAGGCAAGAAGCTCGCGAGGGCCCCGAGCGCGATCAGGGGCATCCAGTAGTACTCAGGAGCTCCCGTCTCTCCTCGGAGCAAAACAAGGGCGACGAGTGCACAGAAACCCGCCGCGCGACCGAGCAGGCGGTGGACCGCAATCGCCAAGATGAGCACATAGAAGAGATCGAACAGATCCCAGCGATCCACCCAAGTGCCCCTCGGGCGATCGACGCCGAACGCAGCGAGGACACTAAAGCCCGGGGGAAGATAGACCTCCGCGCTCAGACTCCGCACATCTTCGGACCAGCCGACCGCGGCAAGCGAGCTCGAGCGCGGAACGCGGGACACAGCCGTCAGGTCGAGCCGCGACTCCCGCACCTCAACCCCTCGCGCCCCCTCGGCTCCCGAGGTGACTACTTGACTCTGTCCACCGGCGCGCACGCTCCCGAGCTCTCCCGAAAGAAGCTCGAGGCGCCAGGTCTTGTGCATTTCACCTGTGAGCCGATCGAGGACCGTATAGGCCTCGGCCCTCTCATCGAGCCAAAATGTCCTGCGCAGATGGATCTGGTTATTCGGGATTTGTTCTAGGCCGCGCCGAGTGTTCACAATCGTGAGCTCATCGCCCGGCCGAGCGAGATATGCGCCCTGGTTCCGCCATTCGCTCGGTAGATCGGTGCGGGAGGCATCGATGCCCGAAAGTCCTCGGAGCTCGACGGAGCGAATCGACGGCTCGGGAGCAAAAGTCCATATCTCCTCGCCGGGCCACGGACTTTCGCGAACGGGGCTGACAAGCGGGCCGTCGGGGGAGAGAGGGCGCGCCACGAGAACGAGCTCATGTCGCCCTGGCACGAGCTGCACCCGGAGGTCTAAGTTGGGCTCGAGACGCAGCGCCAAATCCCCGCTGACCCGAAGCGGTACTGAAGAAGGAACGAAGGGGGCCTTGAGCAAGAGCTCCCGCGCACGCCCCGAGACCTCGAAGACCAACCGAGTTTCGATGGTCATGAGCACGCCGTCTTGGATCCGGCGATACACCGAAAGCGTGAGCCCCTCCTGTTCCGAAGCAGTCCCGGCGCCGAGGCCACCTCGTTGCAGCCAAACCTTCGAGTCGTCGCGCTTCACCAGGGGCAGTTCCTTGCCCTGCACCGAGACGCGGACGAACGCGACATTGCCGCTCAGAGGGAGCGTATCGGGCACGCTGGGCCAGTAGAACTCACCGCGGACCACGTGCCGCCCCGGAGAAAGCTCCAGCGCGGGGCGTCCTCCCTCATTCATCACGAGCGCCGGCTTGCCGTTGACCGTGACCTTCTGAGGCCAGAGCCCCGGTCCACCCGGCAGCTCTTGTTTCGTCGCCACTTGGGCTTCCACGCCGAGCTCAAAGCGTCCGCTCTTCTCTTCTGCTTCGATGCGCAGACTGCTCGGCCAGACGCAGACTCGCTGTTCACCCACCTGGGGGCAGAGCTCCTGTTCCGCGCCCGAAAGCGCCCATGGAATCCAGGGACGTAGGCTCTCGGGGATACCTGCGGTCCGATCACCCCAGGAAGGCTGCGCCTCGGCGCGTTCGGGGAGGAGGCTTACGAGCGCCAGGAGCAATGCGAGGAAGATACGAAGGTGATGGTGCACGACGCGAGCCATACGAATCGCACATCCTGCGCGCTTCCCTTTTTCCTCGCAATCGGGTCCCCCGTCGCCCGAGAGGGCAGGGGTGGTCCCCACGCTCAAGGCCCCGGGGCCGCGGAGGAGGCCACCTTCTCGAGATACGCGATGATGTCGGCCGACTCCCCGAGCAGCTCCTCCCCCTCGGACCTTGGAATTCCAAGCACTGGGACGGTTCCCCTGCCTCGACGCGCAACGAGCATCTGGCGGAGGGTCGGATCCCGATCGACGTTCAGGAGCTCGAGATGAACGCCGAGACGTTCCGCGGCCCGAGTGACCATCCGGCAATAGGGGCACCACTCGGTTTGATAGAGGCGAAGGTGGGACATAGGGGCTTTCCGGAGGGGCGGGTTTCCTAGCCGTTTCCGTCAGATCTGGTCGGACGGAACGCTGCCGCACTTGGACCGACACTTGCCTCCGCACATAGGTGGTGGGTGTCGGTCGTTTCAATCATAGAGAAAATGAAAATGGAGTGTGGAGAGCTCGGACGCCTTTCGTTAAGCTACTCGCGAGTGGATTCCATGATCGCAAAAAGTGAGCCGAACAGTGCCTCGGTTCACGATCTGGCGACTCCTCGAGCCCTCCGCCTGCTCGAATCCGTCTTCGGACTTTTCCCATCTTTTGTGGGCGCGCGCCTGATCACGGCTTCGTTGCGCGCCGCCGGGGTCCGCCTCGGCCGGACTTCCCTTTTCTGGGGCATTCCCCATTTCGAAGGCGACGCAAAGAAGCACCTCCAGATCGGTGAACGCTGCGGATTCAATGTGCGCAGTCGCTTCGAGCTCGGGGCAGACCTCATCATCGAGGACCATGTGTCCGTAGGGCACGAGGTGACCTTCCTCGCGAGAGAGCCCATCCGCATCGGGACTGGGTCCTGGATCGGTGCGCGCGCGACGATCCATCCCGGGGTGACGATCGGCCCCGGAACCATCATCGGACCGCTCACGGAAGTGAAGAGCGACGTCGGAGCCAATTTGCTCGTTGTCGGCAACCGCAAGGTCTCTATCGCCAATTGGCGGCAAGGCTAACAATCGAGAGCAGCAATCGAGAACAAGAAATCGAGTAGCCATGGATGCAAATACAGCAGAACAAATCGTCTTAAGGGCCGTTCAGAGCGTCTTCGATCAGATCGGTGAGCCCTTGCCGGAGAACCTGAGCGCCGAGAGCGTGCTCGTCGGCCCCGACGCGATCATCGACTCCCTCGGCGTCGTCTCGCTCATCGTTGAGATCGAACAGATCGTCGAAGCAGAACACGGCGTCTCCGTCATCTTGGCCAACGACAAGGCGATGTCCGCAAAAAATAGCCCCTTCCGAACGGTCGGGGTCCTCGCCGCCCACGTCATTGCGACGATCGAGGAGGCAAAAGCTGCATGACCGACGCCAAGAAGGTCATGCTCATCACCGGCACTCGCAAGGGAATCGGCAGATACTTAGCTGAATACTACATCAACCAGGGCTATCTCGTCGAAGGCTGTAGCCGCAAGGAATGCGACATCGATAGCCCCTTTTACCACCACCATTTCGTGGACGTGGCTGATGAGAAGGGCGTGCGCACGATGGTGGCCGATATCGTCAAGCGCCACGGCCGGCTCGACGTGGTGCTGAACAATGCCGCGATCGCCAGTATGAACCACGTGCTGCTCACGCCAGCTGCCTCGGCCAATCGGATGCTCGAGGTGAACGTAACAGGCACCATGCTTGTCTGCCGAGAAGCGGCGAAGGTCATGATGAGGAAGCGATGGGGACGGATCGTGAACTTCACGACGATCGTCGCGCCGATCGCGCTCGCTGGCGAGGCGGTTTATGCAGCCTCGAAGAGCGCCGTCGTGACGTTCACGCGCATCTTGGCCTTTGAGCTTGGTCAGTGGGGTATCACCTGCAACTCCTTCGGCGCGACCCCGATCATGACCGACATGATCCGCGGTGTTCCGAAGGAGAAGGTCGACGAGGTCGTGAATGGCCTAGCGATCAAGCGTCTCGGGACCCCCGAGGACTGTGCGAACGTCTGCGACTTCTTCATCTCCCCGGCCAGCGACAACATCACCGGCCAGGTCATCTATCTCGGTGGCATCACCTGAGAGGGAACGCGCTTTGAACGATTGGTTCTTCGAGCGCCTCAAGTCCTTCGGCGAGGACAAGGCGCTCGTTTACCCGACGGCGTCCGGAGAGCGAGTCGCAAGCTATCGAGACCTTCTCGAGGCTAAGGAGCGATTTGGCGCCGAACTTGGACAGCGGGGGATCGGGGCGGGCGACGTTGTCGCCGTAGAAGGTGCGTTCACGCTCAGCGCCACAGCGCTCATCTTGGCGCTGATCGAGGCCCAGGCGGTCGCTCTCCCGATGGTGCGAGAAATGCGCGCGCAGAGGGACGCCTGCCTCGGAGTCGCGGAGGCAGAGTGGCTCTTTGAGTTCGATGAGGAAGACAACCGAACCGTCACCGACCTTCGGCCCGTCCACCGCACAAACAAGACCCTCGAAAAGCTAAGGGAACGAAAGTCACCTGGCCTCGTCATCTTCTCTTCAGGCTCGACGGGACAGCCCAAGGGCATCCTCCACGACTTCGCCCAGATCCTGAAGAAGTTCGAGAAGGTTCGTCAAAAGAAGGTCACGCTCTGTTTCCTGTTGTTCGATCACATCGGCGGCGTGGACACCCTCCTCAGCACACTCACGAGCGGCGGTACTCTCGTCACCGTCGCTCGCCGCGATCCGGCGACGGTCGTTGAGACGATTGAGCGCCACCGTGTACACACGCTGCCGACGTCACCGACCTTCCTGAATCTTCTCCTCATCTCAGGCCTCGTCGAGAAGCACGACCTCAGTTCATTACGCGTCATCGCCTACGGCACCGAGCCGATGCCGGCGGGGACTCTGGCGCGGCTCCACGCAACGTTCCCCGAGGTTGCACTCGTGCAGACCTACGGCATGAGCGAAGTTGGTGTCTTGCGCTCGCGCTCAAAGGACTCGAACTCGCCCTGGATCGAGTTCAGCCAAGAAGGTTTCCAGGTCGACGTGCGCGACGGGATCCTCTGGGTGAAAGCCGAGACGGCGATGCTCGGGTACCTCAACGCCCCGGACCTGTTCGACGAGGACGGCTGGCTCAACACCCAAGACGCGGTCGAAGTCGACGGTCCCTATTTCCGCATCCTCGGAAGAAAGACCGATCTCATCAACGTCGGCGGCCAGAAGGTCTATCCGACCGAAGTCGAGGGCTGTTTGCTCGAGATGCCGAACGTTCGCGACGTGAGCGTTTTCGGGAAGCCGAACCCAATGACCGGTCAAATGGTCGCGGCGCGCTTCAACTTGATCGAACCCGAGCCCCTCGCCGAATTCAAGGTGCGCATGTTCGCCTTCTGTCGCTCGCGCCTCGCCGCCTACCAGATCCCACGCGCCGTGGAGATCATCACGGAGGATCAATTTGGAGCCCGCTTCAAAAAATCCCGAAGAGAGCATTAGAGCCAGGATCAAGCTCGTCGTCTGGGAAGAGACGCGCGGCATCCATTTCGAGCTTCTCTGGCTGCGCGTGCTCAAATTGCTCTTCCCCGACGCGACGCCAGAAACGCGCGCTGAGTGGCTGCGCAGCCTCGGAGCAGAGATCGGCCCCGAGACGCGTTTCCTCACACTGCCTTATCTGAACGGGCAGCGCCCACGTGTGCTCAAGAAGCTGAGCATCGGACGCAACTGTCTCATTGAAGACAAGGTGGTCCTCGATCTCCAAGAACACATCGAGATCGGCGATGACGTCCATCTCGCTCCGGGCGCCATGATTCTCACCAGCACCCACGAGATCGGCCCGAAGGAACACCGCGCCGGAGCCCTGCAGCGCATGCCGGTGACCATCGAGAGCGGCGTGAAAATCGGACCAGGAGCGCTGATCTGTCCAGGGGTCCGCGTCGGGGCAGGAGCCATCGTCGACGCCCGCGCGATGGTGAACAAGGAGGTACCAGCGGGCGCCTTCGTCTCAGGCAACCCCGCTACCGTGAAGCGATGAAGCGGCTCATTTTACTTTCCTTCACCGGCCTCGTCGTGCTCGCAGCGCTCTTCGAGGTCTCGGGACTCCGAGCGCGCGTCTTCGGCCGCGAGCGTTACCGATTTCATTACGCGAGTGGACCGATGCTAGCGGAAGAGCAGGCCGCCCTCCGCAGCTCATCGTGGAAGCTCGAGACCCTCACGGTCGCTCCCAACATGTCGATCCAGATCGCCCGCGCGAGCGCTCGCTCGAAAGACGGGCCGTGGCTCCTCTACCTTCCCGGAAACGACAAAACGCAACTCAAGAGAGGCATGCAGGTCCTCGAGGCGCTCCGGGCCGATCACGACGCCCATCTGGCCGCCCTCTCCTATCGCAGCTATTCCGGGAACCCGGGCTCCGCCGAGGTCGATCGGATCGCCGAGGACAACCTCGCCATTGTCGAGGCCCTCGAGAGACAGCACGGGATCACACCCGCTCGACTTCACCTCATCGGCTTCTCCATCGGTGGTTACTTCGCCGGACGCCTGACAGCCGACCTGAGCGAACGAGGGCGAACGCCGGCGAGTCTCACGCTGCTCGCACCAGGTTATGATCTCGTGATGATCCGTCCTTCGCCGCTCGCACGGCTGGGCCTCGGAGACGACTACCAGATGGCGCCTTTCCTGCCCTCCGTAAAATCCCGAAGCCTTGTGCTGCAGGGGAGCGCAGATGAAGCATTTCACGGCCCCGATCAGGGCAAAGCCGCGGCCCGGCTCCTCAGTCAGACCGGCTCAAGCTCCTATTTCGAGTTCCCCGGCCTCGAACACGAAGCGCTCCTCGAGCACGAACCTGCTCTCACCCGGGCGAGAGAATTCCTCTGGAAATAGCGAGTTTTCTTTCGTGGCTCCGGCGGTAGGATGACTCGGAGATAGGCTCGAAGACCATGCGCCCGTTCGAATATCACGTTCCTACTCGCCTCCTCGTCGGATCTGGTCAGCTTGAGGCTCTCTCTTCGCTCGTGCCGGGGGGAAAGAAGATCTTGTGCATCTATGCGGGCGCTTCGGCTCAGGCGAGTGGAGCCCTCGATGCGGTCCGCGCGGCGCTCTCGGGCAGAGAGTACATCGAGCATTTCGGCGTCCGCGCCAACCCGACCATCGAAGACGCCGATCCGATCACTGAGAGCGCTCGCAGCTTCGGCGCCGAGTTCATTTTGGCCGTGGGTGGCGGATCGGTCATCGACCTCGCCAAGTTCGTGGCCGCCACGGTGCGAGCCGAAGAAGACAGCTTCACTCTCCTCACGCGGGGGAAGAAGCCGGAAAGTCCCCTCCCCGTGGGCGCCGTCGTCACCCGCGCCGGAACCGGGTCGGAATCGAACGGCATCGCCGCCATGAGCAGCGCTCGCACGGCTCAAAAGCTCGTCTACATCCACCCGGGCACGGTCCCCAGGTTCGCTATCCTCGATCCGGCCCTCCTCCGCAGCTTACCGCGCCCTGCCCTCGCCCGCGGCATCGCGGACGCCTTCGTGCACGTCCTGGAGCAAACAGCGACCTATCCGACCGAGGATATCGTCCAACAGCACCTCGCCGAGGCCCTCCTCAAGTCCCTCCTCTCCGTCGGGGAAGAACTCATCCGCGACCAGGTCAAGGACAGCACCCTCACGAACTTCTTATGGGCCTCGAGTCTCGCCCAGGGGGGTCTGGTCTCGACGGGAACGCCGGAAGATTGGGCGACGCACTTCATTGGCCACGAGCTCACGGCGCTGCTCGGTATCGAGCACGCCGACACGCTGACATACGTCCTGCCGGTCGTGTACCAAGCGCGCTTCGAGAAGAAGAAGGAACGCCTGGCACAGTTGGGCGCCCGGGTCTTCGAACTCCAAGGGGAACCAGAAGAAGTGGCTCAGCTCACCCTCGCGCGCATCGTCTCCTTCTTCCGCGACCTCGGACTTCCGACGAAACTCCACGAGCTCTCCCTCACGGACGCGCAAATTCAGCGCATCGTGGCGGGACTCAAGAGCGCGCGCCGGCTTCGCCTCGGCGAGCGCCTCGATCTCGGTCTGCCCGAGATCGAGGCCCTGCTCCGGGCGGCCTCACGAGGCTGAAATCAGCTCGCCGAGAGCAGTTTGAAGGCGTGCTTCCAAGAACCCGTGCGAAATCCTGGGATGCACCAGAGAATACAAAGGGGCTCGATGGCGCGCGCCGCGACGACCGTGCCCATGTCACAGCTTTCCCAGCCAAAGTCGGTCAAGATCCGGCGCGTCTGTGCTTTCGCCGATTCGCTGTTGCCGCAGATGAACATCGTCGGGGGGCCGGAAGGGAGCTTCGGTTGGAACATGAGAGCGTTGCCCACCGAGGAGAAACACTTCACGAAATGGGCCTCAGGATAGGCATCCTGCAGGATTTCCATGAGCGATCGCTGACCGTCGGTAAAAAAGCTGATGACCCCGTCGACAGGCGGCACGTCCGCGATCGGGTTCGTCGTGTCGAGGATGGTCTTGCCGCGCAGAAGGGCAGGATCAATGCCTTTCAGGGCCGCAACAGCGGCCGCTCCTTTGACGGCGAGTACGAGCAGCTCACCGTGTTTAGCCGTGGCCTGGAACGTCCCGATCGAAGCGGTGCCCTGGCCCCGTGCCTCGGCGCCGCTCAGCCAGCCTTCCAGCTTCTCGGGCTCTCGCGAGCCTCGCATAACCTCGTGCCCCAGGCTCAGAAACCCGTCGGCGAGCACCTGTCCCACCTGACCTGACCCCAACACTCCTATTTTCATGGTCCAACCTCCGGACGCCAGGGTACCAGGAAACGGCGAGAGTGGGTGAGGAAAGCCCTGTCCGGGCTCGCCACGGCCGCTTCCCCTGGAGCTTGGCGCGTGGCGTGCTTTACAGAGAGCTATGGAACTCTCGACAAGGCCGATGGTCCGGGCTTTTTACCACGAGGACACGTCGACGCTGACCTACCTCGTCTGGGACCCCGAGTCGCGCGACGCGCTCATCATCGATCCGGTCCTCGATTACGACGTCTTCGCCTCCCAGACCAGGGCGACCAGCGCTGACGAGGTCCTCTCTGCCCTCGAACAAGAGCAAGTGAACCTTCGGGTCATTGTCGAGACTCACGCCCACGCCGATCACCTTTCGTCTGCCCAATATCTCAAGGAGAAAACCGGCGCCCCGATCGGGATTGGCCAAGACATCACCAAAGTCCAGAGCATCTTTCGCTCGATCTTCAACTTCCCCGAGACCACTCCCACGGACGGTTCACAGTTCGACCTTCTGCTCCGCCCTGGAGAGGTCCAGCACTTCGGCACTCTGGCGGTCCTCCCGCTGCCGACTCCCGGACACACGCCCGCCTGTCTGAGCTATCTCATCGGAGACGCCGTGTTCACGGGCGATGCCCTCTTCATGGAGGACTACGGCACTGGACGCGCTGATTTCCCGGGAGGAAGCGCCGAGGCTCTTTATCACTCGGTCCACGAGGTCCTCTATTCACTGCCGGAGGCAACACGGGTCTTCGTCGGTCACGACTATCGCCCCGGCGACCGCGCGCTCCGCTTCGAGAGCACCATCGGGCGCGAGAAGGCCTCAAACGTGCAGCTCAGCCAGGCGACCACCGAAGCCGAGTACATCTCCCTCAGGCAGCGTCGCGATCGGACCCTGAAGGCGCCTCGGCTCATCTATCAGAGCGTACAGACGAACGTGTACGGCGGCCTCTTGCCAGAGGAGGAGCCGAACGGCGGACGCTTCTTCAAGATCCCTCTCAATCGAAGCGCGCCCACCAATCGGGCCGGTGCACCGCTCGCTTCGTCCAAGGAACCAAACAACTCATGATCCCCTCCTCCTCCTTCCTCCTCCCGCTCGCAGGTGGAGTCTTGATCGGGCTCTCTGCGACCCTGCTTCTAGCCCTCCACGGGCGCGTCGCCGGCATCAGCGGCATCCTCGGAAGTGCCATCAGCACGACCGTCGCTCCAAAGGAGCGACGATGGCGCCTCGAGTTCTTGCTCGGTCTCGCGGGCGCTGGAGCTCTCCTCAGGCTGCTTGTCCCCGAGCAGTTTTCTTCGTCGCCTGCATCGTCACTCCTCGTCGTGGGGCTCGCTGGTGCGCTCGTGGGCTTTGGAACGCGGCTTGGCTCCGGATGCACATCAGGACATGGAGTCTGCGGCATCAGCCGTCTCTCGCTCCGATCCATGGTCGCAACTTTGACCTTCATCGCTTTCGGCGCCCTCACGGTCTTCCTCGTGAAGCAGCTCGGGGGGGCAGCGTGAAGGCGCTCTCGTTCATCGCCATCGGAGCCCTCTTCTCCACAGGGCTCGTCCTCTCGGGCATGACTCAGCCCGAGCGCATCATCGGCTTCCTCGACGTGAGCGGCGACTTCGACCCGACCTTACTCTGGGTCATGGTCGGAGCCGTCTTGACCCATGGGATTTCTTATCGATGGATCATGAAGCGCCCCTCCCCTTTCTTTGCGCCCTCCTTCGAGATCCCTGAAAACAAGCCCCTGGACGCTCGGCTCATCGTCGGTTCCGCGTTGTTCGGTGTGGGCTGGGGGCTCGCAGGGTATTGTCCTGGTCCGGCGCTCACCAGTGTGTTTACCTTCGACACCGAGACGCTGACTTTCGTCGCGGGCATGATCCTGGGGATGGTCCTGTTTGCAGCTCGGCAGCTTGCGCGAGGTCGTCCACCCCACGCCGCTGTTTCATCATGGGCACAAGCCGACTCCCGATCCCACTGTTCGCCGACCTAGAGAGATTCGGAAGACAAGTTGTCAGAAGTGACCTTCTGGCGGGGCTGACGACCGCGGTTCTCCTCGTTCCCCAATCGATGGCCTATGCGCTCATGGCCGGGCTCCCCCCCGTCACGGGCCTCTACGCGGCGCTCATGCCGCCCCTCGGCTACGTGCTCGTTGGTTCGTCGCGGGAGCTCTCCGTGGGCCCCACGGCGATCGACTCTTTGCTCGTCCTCGCCGCGCTCGGAGGCATCGCTGAGCTCCCCAAGGAGCAGTACGCGAGCGCCGCGGCCCTCCTCTGCCTCATGGTGGGGCTGCTCCAGCTCACGATGGGTGCGCTCCGGCTCGGTCACGTCGTCACGCTGCTCTCGCAGCCGGTGCTCAGCGGTTTCACCTCCGCAGCCGCGCTGCTGATCGCTTTCGCCCAGCTCCCACACCTGCTCGGCCTCCCTGCCGTGCGAGACGCAACGCTCTTTGGAATTGTGCGGGAGCTCCACCCATACTTCACGGCCGTCCACCTCCCGACGCTCCTCCTCGCTCTGGGCTCGGGCCTCATCCTGCTCGCGCAAGTGCGCCATTTCCCTCGAGCTCCGGGAGCTCTCGTCGTGATCTTCCTCGGGAGCCTGGTGCCCCTCTTGGTCCAAGGACCCTTCGCTGAAGTGAGTGTTGTGGGACCGGTCCCGCGCGGACTGCCCAGCTTCGAGCTCCCAGTGTTTGAGCTCTCTCTCGCCCAGCGCCTTCTTCCGAGCGCAATCACGATCGCGATCGTCGGCTTCATGGAGTCCATCGCCGTGGGTCGCTTCTATGCCCAGCGCGGAAGGTATCTCCTCCAGTCTGATCGCGAGCTCCTCGCGCTCGGTGTCGTCAACGTGCTCGGAGGACTGTTCCGGGGATACCCGGCGACGGGCAGCTTCTCGCGAACAGCCGTCAATGCGCGCGCCGGGGCTCGTACGACTCTCTCGATCGCATTCGCCTCCCTGATCGTGGGCGTGTCGCTCCTCTTGTTCACCCCCCTGTTCTCCTACATCCCGAAAGCAGCGCTGGCAGCGATCATCGTGGCCGCGGTGCTCGGACTCGTCGACGTCGCCCAGGTGCGCGAGAAGTTCCGCATCCAGAAGAGCGAAGGCGTCATTCTGCTCATCACCTTTGCCGCCACCGTAACCCTCGGGGTGGTGGCGGGTCTTGTTCTCGGCATCATGTCGTCGCTCGCCTGGTTCTTGGCGCGGGCGACCCGTCCGCACATCGCAGTGCTCGGTCGCGTCCCCGGCACTCAGCTCTTCAAAGATGTGAAACGGAACAAGAACCTCATCACCTACGACGACGTGCTCATCATCCGCCCCGACGCGCAGCTCTTCTTCGCCAACGCTGAGTATCTTCGCGATCAGCTCGCTCGCCTGGAAGGCCGAGCCAAACGCTCTCTCACCGCGATCATCATCGACGCGGGAGCGATCCCGTCCATCGACTCCACCGCCGCTGATCTGCTCGAAGAGCTCGACACCGCCTACCGGGCACGGGGCGTTGAGTTCTACCTGACGGGCATCAAAGGACCGGTCCGCGACATCCTGGAGCGCACAGGATACTGGGAGCGGAGACGCGAGATGCTCAGCTGCATTTCTGTCCACGAGGCGCTCTTGCGCCACGAGAGTCGCAGAGATCCGAGATCATTTTTCCCGCGCCCGCCCTCGTCGGCGCCGCGTCCCTGACCCCCGAGCGCTCTAGGCGGGCCCTGAGCGCGGCGAGGGTGGAAGCTCGGGACCTCTGGCGAGGCGCTTCACGACCGCGATGAGAGCCACCCAAACCGCAGAGGCAACGAGCGGCCGTAAGTTCCCCGCCCAGTCGGGGTGAAAGACGATGACGAACCCGCGGTCTTTGATGAGGGCGGCGAAGCTCGAGACAAAAAAAGGCATCAAGTAGAGGCGATGGACGACGCTCGGGTGCAGCCGGATCACCGTCGGCCCAGCGTAGGCAGTGCTGAGCAAGAGCGCTGTCCCTATGATGAGAGCGAGCCCGATTGAGCTCAGCCACAGCCGAGGGCTCGGGTCGAAGTAGGGAATCGCGACGCCGAGCCACCAGATGAAGTAACACCAGAGGACGACGCGGGGCGGCGTCAGCCCGCGCAAGTAGCGCACGAGAAGCGAGCCAAGGCGCATAGAGATCGTCCGCCGTCCTCGACCATGATACCTCAATTGCCCGGCTGACCAGCCTTCCGCTAAAAGTCCTGTGCCGTAGGGGGAAACACCCAGAAGCCACATGAAACTCCGGCTCGCGCGCCGCGTCGCTCCCCTGCTCGTTGTCCAGAGCCTCGGCTCCTCGCATGCGCTCGGCCAGACCTCTCGGGCGCCCGAGTCTGCGGCAGTGGAGGAGGGGCGCGCTAGGGCCGAGGCGCCAAGCGTCGTCCCGCCGCGATTCCTCGGCGGTGCTCGCCCTCCGCTGGACGGGGAAATAGCGGAGCCGACTCGGGTCCTCTTGAAGCTCCTGGTCGGGCGCGACGGATTCGTGAGCTCGGTCGAGGTCGTCGAAGGAAGAGAGCCCTTTTCAAGCGCGGCAAGGACGGCAGCTCAAAGCTTCGTCTTCGAGCCGGCCCGACGTGGAGAGGTACCAGCCGCCAGCTTCATTCATTTCGAGCTCTGGTTCGTGCCTCCGCCCGGTCAGGAAAGTGGCGCTCTCGAGGCTCGTCCCTCCCAGCAAACCGCGCTCACTCCGCCCCTCGCGACCGAGCCGCCCCCAGAGATCGCTGTGGTCGGCGAGCGCCGCGCCATCTCGACTCGCGTCATCTCCGACGCAGAAACGCGCATCATCCCCGGCGCCGAAGGCGATCCCATCCGCGGTCTACAGACATTACCAGGCACCGTCCCGACCCTCGTGAGCGGTCCATTCATCGGCATGCGCGGCGCACCTCCCGGCCTCACGGGAGCCAGCTTCGACGACATCGAGCTGCCCTACTTGTTCCACCTGGCCCGCGGCACGGCCGTCGTTCATCCCTGGCTCGTCGAAAGCGCTCGCCTCTACGGAGCCGGCCGCCCCGGGGCTTTTGGTCGCAACATCGGAGGTCAACTCGACGCTCGCGCGGCGGCGCCTCTCGGTCGCCCTCGCGCGACCGGACGCCTACGCCTCACCGAAGCAGCCCTGGGCGCCGAGCTGCCCTTTGCTGAAGGACGTGGCTCGGTGCTCGCCGCAGGTCGCTATTCCTACACCGAACCCCTCGTCTCTCTCGTCGCGCCCGCCTTTGCGCTCGACTATTGGGACTACCAGGGCCGCCTCCGCTACGCTCTCAGCGACAAGGATACCATCGAGCTCACCGCCTTCGGCGGCCACGACATGTCCGGCAGGCGGGCCCCCGATGGCGCCATCGAAGAGCTCTTCAACGCCACCTTCCACCGCATCGCCCTGCGCTTCGCTCAGCAGACGGCTGAGTCCTCCATGCGCATCGGCGTCGTCTACGGACGTGACGAGTGGGACGCGAACATCACGCCGATCCACCCTCGCTCCGACACGCTCCACGCCCAGGCCTCTGGAAAAGTCCTCCTTGCGGTAGGGCACCACCTCTCCCTCGGGGCTGACACAGGCCTCCGCTCTTTGCAGGACGCTTTCTATACCGGCCCCGACGCGATCTCCTCTTACCAGCGCACCGACTCGGAATCCGCCGCTTGGCTGATGTGGAGCTACGTTCCCTCGGACACGACCGAGCTCGACCTCGGGGTGCGCGCCGACTGGCTCAGTAGCGGGGACTCACCGCTCCAAGGCGCGGCAAACTATGCCACCGCTGGGCCGCATTTCATCCTGTCCCACGAGCTCGGGCGGCGCCTGCGCCTCCACACCTCAGTCAGCTACGGCGCCGCTCGACCGAGTCCAGGACAGAGGCCCCCAGCGCGCATCTACTCGGTCTCAGGAGGACTCGCCCATGGTGTCCTCTCCGATTTTGGAGTCGAGCTGCGCTGGCCACGCATGTTCTCCCTCGACGTCACGGTCTTCCAAAACGCTTATTTCAACACCGGCGACGTGAACACCCTGCGCCCGCTCGCCGATCAGGATGAACGTACCCTTTCTCGCTCAGGCCTCGCGCGCGGCCAAGGCCAAGCCTACGGACTCGAGGTCTCGCTTCGCAGGACCTTCGGCGCGCACCTGACCGGGTTCATCTCCTACTCCCTGGGCCACAGCTGGCGCTCCCTCGGACGTGTGCGCGGGCCATCGGAGTTCGACCGGCCCCATATCATCGACGCCGCCTGGGGCTATGACTTTGGCCGCGGCTGGCTCCTGTCTTTGCGGGGCTCCTTCCTCTCGGGCTACCCGAGCCGCACGGACAGTGTCGCGCTCGCCGTCGATCCTCCGCGCACGACCCCCTACTATCAAATCGATGTACAGGTCTCCCGCCGCGTCGAGCTCGGAGCCGACCGCGCACTGACCTTCACCCTCGGCCTCTTGAACACCACGCTCAACCAAGAGACAAACGACATGTTCTGCGGCTCACTTCTGTGTGCCGAGTCGAAGATCGGCCCGGCGTCGATCCCGACCTTCGGGGTCGATGGCGAGCTCTGAAGTCCCGCCTCAGGGCATGGGGAGCTGCACAGGAACGATCTGAAGCTCGACGAGGTCCCCTCCGCGCCGCACACGCACAGGGAGCGGCTCTCCGACCTTCGAGAGGCTGACGCGCCAGCGCAGCGCCGTCGCATCGGCGATCGGGTGATCTCCGACCTGGACCACGACATCCCCCGGCTTCATCCCCGCTGCGTGGCTCGGTCCACCGGGGATCACCTGCAAGATCCTGGCTCCGGCTTTTTCGTCAGCGACGTGCACGCCGATCGCGGCGCGTACGATCACCCCATCCTTGAGCAGGCGCGGCAAGAGCTCCCGCACCATGTCACTCGGGATCGCAAAGCCGATCGAGTTCGCCTCGGGATTGATGGCGGTGTTGATGCCGATCACCTGTCCCTGAAGGTCGAGGAGCGGGCCGCCGGAGTTGCCCGGGTTGATGCTCGCGTCGGTCTGGAGAAAGCTGTAGTAGGCGCGCGGATCGCCGAGACCCACATCCTCTTTGGTACGCTCACGCGCAGAAATAATTCCCGCGGATACAGTGTGGGAAAGGCCAAAGGGGTTCCCAATGGCTAAAACCCAGTCTCCGACGCGAACCTTCGAAGAATCGCCGAGCGCGAGCGCCGGAAGCGTGCCTGCGCTGACGCGCAAGACCGCCAGATCGGTGAGCGGGTCCGCTCCGATCACCTGAGCGGGGAACTCGCGTCCGTCGAGCAGGTCGACGCGAATCGCGCTGGCCTGCTTCACCACGTGGTAGTTCGTGAGGATCAAACCCGAGCTATCGAAGACGAAACCCGAGCCGCTCCCTTCGTTCATGACGCGCCGGTAGCCGAGGGTCTGCGTCACGAGAGTGCGCACGAAGACGACACTCGGGTTCGCCCGCTCCGCGAGATCGGCGAAGGTGAGAGGCGCGCCGTTCGGAGGCGTGACGCTGCCTGGCGCTAAAGGCGGCGGCGCGGCCGGGCTCGGTTGGTCGGCCGCTGCCTGCGCAGAAGCGCACGGATCCCGGCAAGGTTCGGGGTCTTTTTGGGGCGCGCGCTGACATCCCAGGAGAGTCCAGGCGAGCGCGACGCTCCAGCCGAGACCTCGTAAGATTCTCCGCTTTGTCTCAGGCGCCGCGAGCGAGTTCGTCATAACGCGAGCGGACGTCGTCGAGGATCTGCGTGAGCAGGCGCTCCTCCGCACCAGTCAGGTTCCCCTTCGTCTTTTCAGAAAGGAGCGCGATGAGATCGATGGTCTGCCGTGCGAGCGGCAGGTTCACCTCAGCAGACTCGCCGGGGGGCGGCTCCGCGACGCCCAGATGGACGAACGCGGAGTGCGCGAGCGACAAAAGGAAGGTCGAAAAATCGACCTCTGGGAGCTCTGCGTCCGCGCCCCCCGAACTGCTCACGACCGATCCTTCTCCGCGGCGACCCGCATCGGCTGCTCGAGGGGCAGCGTCTCGGTCTGCGACTCGAGGTCAGAAAGAGACTTCTCGTACTCTTCCAGCTTCTCGGGCGTGAGGAGGCCTTTGTCGATCATGCGCTGACGGATTCTCACATCGTAAATGAACTTCTCATCCATAGGGCTTGGCTCCGGAAAAGGCTCTCGGGTAGTCCGGCGCTCAGAGCGAACGCGGGCCCCGAATTAACCCCCTGCTGCCCTCCGGATCAAGCGCTGGGCGAAAATCAGGAGATCTGGGACTCCTGGCTGCAGGCGCGTCGGCTCAGGGCCAGGACTGCGGTCAGCGCAATCTCGATTTCTTCTTCAGACGGCGGCACCGGACGCCGCTCGATGCGGCGCTTGACGGCTGCAAGCTCGGTCCCGAAATGGCGTAAAACCGCCCTTTCTTGCTCGCAGCCAGCGTTTAAGACGTACCCTGCGACGATCGTCCAGAGCGAGTCGATGTCCCGGTCCATCTGGGTGGAAAGGAGTCGGACGAGCGAAGCAGGCACTGCGCAGCTAGCCTAGCAGGACGAGACGGGAGGTCACGATTGAATCTCAAGGCTGGAGGTGCGATGCCTGGCCCCGTGTTCGACCGGCCCCGTGGACGTATCTCTCCTCGAAGGGACACTCGGCGGAGTGCGCACGGGAGCTACATCTCCACACCCTTTCCGAAGGCGCTGCTCGGGGCGGTGAGTCGTCTGCTGGCGCTCACGTTGACCCTCACCTCCACCCTCGCCTGCTCGAAGGAAGGGAGCGCCCCCGAGCCCCAGGAGACCGCAGGCCATGCGAAAGCTGTCCACTCGGCCGCTCCCCTGGATCCCATCCTGCACGTGCCCGTGGGCCCTGTGACCATAGGAAGTCCGCCAGGCACCCCGGGCCGCAATCCCTCTCTCGATCCGCTCCCCTACGCGGTGGAGCTCGGCCCGTTCCGGATTGACCGGACCGCCCGAAAGAACACGGACGGCTCCTACCTCACGGTGACCTCACAGACCGCTGCCGAGGCCCTTTGCGCGAGCGGCGAGGGGCGCCTCTGTACGGAGCTCGAGTGGGAGCGGGCCTGCCGCGGGGAGCTCGGTCTCGAGCTCG
Organism: Sorangiineae bacterium NIC37A_2; assembly: GCA_002085155.1. Taxonomy (GTDB): domain Bacteria; phylum Myxococcota_A; class Polyangia; order Polyangiales; family Polyangiaceae; genus NIC37A-2. The sequence continues at coordinate 6,973 of NASX01000045.1, read as the reverse complement.
AATCCCAGGCGGAATGGACCGCGAGCTCCTTTGGTCCGGGGAGCGAAATCGAAGGCCAAGCGGTGACTCGCCAGAAGAGCGGGGAAGCGCCCCTCGGCTGCTCCGCGCGCCGCGCCGCGCCCAAAGAAGGAGCCAGGGTGCGCTGCTGCTATGGCGCACCGAACGCGCCGCGAGTCAAAGAGCCTGTCGATGAGCTCCCGGTGTTCAAGCCGCATCCTCTCGAGAAAGAGGCGCTCGTCGAGCTGCTCGCGGCCCATCCGGAGACTCGCGAACTGTCGAAATCCGCGTCGCTCTTTCCAGAAGACGCGGCTGCCACGGTCCTCGCGCGTGGGCCCGGGGACACCAAGGGCTTCGAGCTCACCACGACCCCTGTCGAATGGACGCCGCGGCGCGGGGTTCGGCTCCTCGTGATCGCGGGCAAGAGCGAAGGCGATACGGCCTTCGTTGTCGCGTTCTTCAAGTCCCCGGGAGGATACGTCTTCGCCTCCTCCTTCGTGATGAGAAAAGAGAAAGGACCGGTGGCGCTCGCTTACGCTCAGTCGATCCGTCCCCGCATCCACTTCAGCACCTGCTGGGGGTGTCCGGGAGAGACAGGCAAGGCGCTGTTTCGCGAGCCAGAGTCCATCGTGATGCTCCAGCCCTGAGTCACGAACCTCTAACGGGAGACAGGAAAGGAAAGTTCGAAGCAATTCCCCGAGGGGGCTTCCACGACAGAAATCGTGCCCCCCGCGAGCGATGCGCTGCGCCCGGCCACATAAAGCCCGAGGCCGCGCGAATAACGACCATCGAGGCGCCCCTTTGTCGTCGTCTGGCCGGCCATGGTGAAGGCGCTCTCGCGGAACTCGGGAGCCAACACTGGCCCCGGATCCTCTACCGAAAATACCATAGTTCCGTCGCGCGCTTCGAGCGAGACAGTGACAAACTGACCCGTGGGGCAGCAGGCGATGGCGTTGTGAACGAGTGCGGAGAGAGCCGTCTGCGCGTGGGGTTCCGTCGCAGCGCAGGATCCCTTTGCACTCGGGCCACGCCTGAGACCCACGCCGTGACTTTGAGCTGCACGCTCGGCCTGGGGCCAGACTAAATCCAGGAGTTTTTCCGCGGAATGCACGCCACCGCGGGCTGTGTCGACGCCCGTGAGCTCGGCACCGAGCAACGCCACAGCGAGCGTCATACGCCCGAGAGCTTCCACGGAGAGCTCGATATCGACGATGGTCTCTCGAATGTCCTCCGGCAGGTCTCGACTGACCATCCCGAGATAGCCGACATTGCTGAGCAAGGCGGCCAGCGGGTTCCGTAGGTCGTGCGCTATCGTGCCGAGGACCTCGCCCAAGATCTCCGGTTGATCAGAGCTCTTCGAGGCCCCCGTCCGGGCACGCTGGTCAGGAGCGTCGTCGGTAGTCAGAAAGAACTCGCATTCCTGGGACCACTATTTCGGGAGCGATCGCCTCACGCATCAAGCGGGGCTGTCGTCGTCGTCATCGACCTCGTTCACGCTCGGGATCTTGCGGATCTCGGTCCGCGAAAGCTTCCACGCGCGCTGAACGACCCATGAGAGAGAACGGTCGAGGCGAGCCGCCTCGTCCTTGATTTCCTGGAGCATGATTTCGGGGAAATACAGGCTCTGCTTGCGCTTATCGCTACCGGACTTCGAGTTAGAATCGTCTGCCACAAAAGACAGATTAAGGAATCCTCCCCCGACTGGCAACGTTTCCGGCAATTGTGACGCCATTCCGGGGCCGCGTCCCGCGCGAGAACGCGAAAAGCCGAGTCACCGTCGACCTCGCATGCGCGACTCGATGCCCCGTTCGCTGCGGAAAACGGCTGATTTGGCGAGCTCAGAGCCGTTTCGCCCNAGGCCAAGANGACCACACACGGAGCCGACTTTCGCCTCTTCGATNCCACTTCGAAAGGAGCCCCGCGCCCCGGCGCAAGTGAGGTGCGCGCGGGCGGCGAGAGTCTATAACTACGGCCCCATGCAGNGCTTCTCCCGCCTCGGCTCGTCTGTGTGCCTCCTTGGGCTCGCACTAAAGCTCGGCGCTACCGGGAGCGCTTACGCCGGCGAAGCCCCCCCAAGGCCCCTCGACCCCTATGAAGTCTTGGACCGGCTCGGACACGCGCTCGAGATCGTGGAGCGGAATTATTACGCCGTACCGGATAGGACGCAGCTGACAGCCGGGGCCCTGCGCGGAATGGTCAGGGACTTAGACCCCCACTCGGTGTACCTCGATCCGGGAGACTTAAAGGTCTTCGAGGGAGATTCCTCGGGCCAGTTCGGCGGAATCGGCGTCGAAGTCGACATCGAAGATGGCGAGGCAATCGTCATCGCTCCTGTGCCTGATTCGCCGGCTGACCGCGCGGGTATCCGCGTCGGCGACGTCATCCTCGCGCTCAACGGAACCCCCCTCGCTGAGCTCAAGCCGGAAGAAGTGATCCGTAAGATGCGGGGCGAAGTCGGCTCCAAGCTCACGCTCACCGTGAGGACCAAAGGCGAGCGCCCCCGAGCTGTCACGCTGATCCGCGAACACATCCGCGTCTCGAGCGTGCGCCTCGCGGCCCTCCGCGAGCGTGTGGTTTACCTCCGGATCCGCTCTTTCCAAGAAGGAACCCACAGAGAACTCACAGATGCGCTCGCGAGCTACCGGCGCGAAAATGGTCGAGAGGCGGCCCTCATCCTCGACCTCCGCAATAACCCAGGCGGCCTTGTGCGCGAGGCGACCGCCGTCGCCGATGAGTTCCTCTCTCGCGGGCTCATCTTCGAGACGCGTCACCGCGACCAAGTCGAGACCTCCGCCTACGCGCGCGCCGGAGGCGCCTACACCTCCGGCAAACTCATCGTCCTGGTCAACGAATACTCCGCCAGCGCTGCCGAGCTCGTCGCCGCTGCGCTCAAAGACAACGGGCGCGCCATCTTAGTCGGCGCTCGCACCTTCGGGAAAGGCAGCGTTCAAACGCTCATCCCGCTCTCTCACCAGAGCGCGCTCAAACTCACCACAGCTCTTTATTATGGGCCGAGCGGCGAGACCCTCCAGGCGCGAGGCGTCCTACCGGACTATCCGGTAGAGTCCGGCGCGGCCCGAGCTCGCCTCGTCGTGCGTGAGCAGAACTTGACGGGCCACTTGGAAGGGAGCCCCGATCCGAGTCCGGAGACACCCGAGCTCTCCCTAGGGGCGCCGATCACCAACGACGAGCTCCACAACGGTGTCATCCGAAAAGTGCCCGAGGATCCCCGCGGGGGACCTGACCTCGCCCTCGCCCGAGCCTTCGAGCTCGCGATTGCGTCGCCCTCCGAGCAGCCTCGACCCTAGAAAGGGTCCGAGACAAGCTACCTCGAGGGAGCGCCCCGCAATTGTTTCCGCCGCAAGTCCCTCGCCTCAAAAAAAGCACGAAAGTCGCCGTGCAAGGCGCCTTTTTGCGGGGCTCGGAATGAGCTAGATCCCGAGAAATCTCATGATCGAGCAGTACGAAATCGCCGCCCAAGAGCGTCTCGCCCAAGGAATTCCCCCGCTCCCTCTGACCGCTGCCCAGGTGAAGGAGCTCGTTCTGCTCCTCAAATCCCCGCCCCCCGGACGCGAAGAGTTCCTGATGCACCTGCTGACGGAGCGAGTCCCCGCGGGCGTCGATGACGCTGCCTATGTCAAAGCAGGCTTCCTCACCGCCATCGTCGAAGGACGCGACAGCTGTCCCCTGATCAGCAAGCAGCGGGCGGTCGAGATCCTCGGCACCATGCTCGGCGGCTTCAACATCGGCACTCTGGTCAAGCTCCTCGACGACGCAGAGCTCGGTCCGCTCGCCGCGAAGGAGCTGAAGACCACCCTCCTCATGTTCGACGCTTTCCACGACGTCGCCGAGAAGGCCAAAGCCGGAAATCCGAACGCCCAAGCGGTGCTCCAGTCTTGGGCGGACGCAGAGTGGTTCGAGGCGCGCGCTCCCTTGCCTGAGAAGATCGTGCTCACGGTCTTCAAGGTGCCCGGCGAGACGAACACCGATGATCTCTCTCCGGCCCAGGACGCCTGGTCGCGCCCAGACATCCCGCTCCACGCCCTGGCGATGCTGAAGAACCCGCGTGATGGCGTCGAGCGCGCCCTCGAGCAGATCGCAGAGGTCAAAGCGAAGGGCCACCCTGTCGCTTACGTGGGCGACGTTGTTGGCACTGGTTCAAGCCGAAAGAGCGCGACGAACAGCGTCCTTTGGCACTTCGGCCAGGACATCCCCTTCGTCCCGAACAAGCGCACCGGAGGCTTCTGTCTCGGCGGCAAGATCGCGCCCATCTTCTTCAACACCATGGAAGACTCGGGCGCGCTGCCCATCGAGTGTGATGTCACCAAGATGGCGATGGGGGATGTGATTGTTCTCTATCCCTATGCCGGCAAGATCGAAAACGAAAAGGGTGAGGTCATCTCGACCTTCCAGGTGAAGAGCGAAGTCCTCTTCGACGAGGTCCGCGCCGGCGGACGCATCCCGCTCATCATCGGTCGCAGCTTGACCAAGCGCGCTCGCGAAGCGCTCGGCCTCGGCCCCTCGGACAAGTTCCGCCTGCCGAAGAACCCTGCCGACTCCGGAAAGGGCTACACCTTGGCCCAAAAGATCGTCGGCCGCGCCTGCGGTCTGCCCGGCGTGCGCCCCGGAACCTATTGTGAGCCGACCATGGGCAGCGTTGGATCTCAGGATACGACCGGCCCGATGACGCGCGACGAGCTCAAGGAGCTCGCTTGCCTCGGCTTCTCCGCGGACCTCGTGATGCAGTCCTTCTGCCACACGGCGGCCTACCCGAAGCCCGTCGACATCGAGACCCAGCACACCCTCCCCGACTTCATCACGAATCGCGGCGGCGTGTCGCTGCGCCCCGGTGACGGCATCATCCATAGCTGGCTGAACCGTATGTTGCTGCCGGATCAGGTCGGTACGGGCGGCGATAGCCACACCCGCTTCCCCTTGGGTATCTCGTTCCCGGCCGGCTCCGGTCTCGTCGCCTTCGCAGCAGCGCTCGGCGTTATGCCTCTCGACATGCCGGAGAGCGTGCTCGTGCGCTTCAAGGGCAAGATGCAGCCGGGCATCACGCTCCGCGACCTCGTCAACGCCATCCCTTACCAGGCGATCCAAGACGGCCTCTTGACGGTCGAGAAGAAGGGCAAAAAGAACATCTTCTCGGGCCGTATCATCGAGATCGAAGGTCTCCCGGACCTCAAGGTCGAACAGGCCTTCGAGCTCTCCGACTCGACCGCAGAGCGCTCCGCGGGAGGCTGCACGATCCGGCTCAACAAGGAGCCGATCATCGAGTACCTCAAGTCGAACATCGTCATGCTCCGCTGGATGATCGCGGAGGGCTACGGAGACGCTCGCACCCTTGAGCGCCGCGCTCAGGCCATGGAGAAGTGGCTCGAGAATCCGTCGCTGCTCGAGCCCGATCCCGACGCCGAGTACGCAGCGGTGATCGAGATCGACATGGACAAGATCACCGAGCCGCTGCTCGCCTGTCCGAACGATCCTGACGACGTACGTCCGCTGAGCGCCGTCGCTGGTCGCAAGATCGACGAGGTGTTCATCGGCTCCTGCATGACCAACATCGGCCACTTCCGCGCGGCTGGTCGCCTTCTGAACGAATACAAGCAGCCTGTCCCGACGCGCCTCTGGATCGTTCCCCCGACGAAGATGGACCAGGCCCAGCTCATGGAAGAGGGCTTTTATTCGATGTTCGCCCAGGCGGGCGCGCGGACGGAGATGCCCGGTTGCTCGCTCTGCATGGGCAACCAGGCCCGCGTGGCTCCGAAGTCGACGGTCGTGTCGACCTCTACGCGCAACTTCCCGAACCGTCTTGGAGAGGGCGCCGATGTGTTCCTGTCCTCGGCGGAGCTCGCCTCAGTCGCCGCGATCCTCGGTCGTTTGCCGACGGTCAGCGAGTACATGACCTACGCCACGCGCATCGACACCATGGCCCCGGAGCTCTACCGGTACCTGAACTTCAACGAGCTGCCGACCTTCGTCACCAAGGCAACCTCGGCCTCGCTCCCCGTCGTCCAGTACTGAGGCCATGGGCCCGTCCTCCTTGGGATGAGCCCTCTCCAAAAGACCGAGCCGCCCTCACGACCGAGGGCGGCTCTTCTATTTCCGCGCCGCCACCTCTCGACGGACCACTCGCATCAGTCGTGCGTCACTCGAGGTAGCGAAGCCAGACCTGGTCGTTGCCAGGAGTTCCTCCGAACGAGTCGGAGGTAAAGGCAACCACCTTCCCGTTTGCAGAAATCGTCGCGTAATTAGAGGAGGAGATTGCCTGCTCTCCGTTCGCCCCCACGTTCACGCGCATAGTCGTTTTGTTCACGCGATCCCGCACAAAGACGTCGGCCGCGCTGTTCGTGTCGCCGGGAACGAGACGTCTGCCGCCACCAGGGTCGTGGCCGCCGATCTGAAGACGACGTAACGCCCGTCCGGAGTCACGGAGGGACTCCCCGAGGCACCGTCAATCTGCTTGTTGGTCCAAGGACGGCTCACGAGCCTCGTCTCATTCAGGTGCAGATCGCGACGGTAGACATCGGTGAAGCCGTCGTCTCCACCTTCGAAGTCGGTCGTGTTCGCGGTGAACACAACATAGCGGCCACTGCCAGAAATCGACGCACACGCGCCCGCCCCGCCTTCCATCGGGTCTGTTTTCTTCAGGTTCACGAGAGTTGTCGTGCCAGCCGCCACCTCTCTCATAAATACGTCTTGTTGACCGTTCTTGTCGTCCGGGACCAGGTTGGTCGCTTTGGATGAGAACACAACACGATTCCCGTCGATGGAGATGGATGGGTAGAAGTCGTCGTCTGCCACTGAGTTGGATGCAGTTCCATTGCTCGACACGTTGATGCGAATCGTCTCACCAGTCATACGATCGTGTCGAAACTGGACCTGATCCGATTTCCCGGAGACAAAATGGAGCAACAATGCTCCGGGAGAATGGACCATGGCGAAGAAGAGAAAGAACTACAACGACGACTTC
>NASX01000099.1 GCA_002085155.1 Sorangiineae bacterium NIC37A_2 | reverse complement strand
CGCAGCGCGCGGTTGGCGAGGTTCGACGTTCCCGAGTGGCGGCGCGTCGCGCCAGCAGGGCCGATGCCGTCGTCAGAGATGGTGACAACGAGCCTTCCCTTGGAGCCGTCAAGCGTCATGTGCACCGCCGAAGCGTGCGCGTGCCGTGCCACATTCGACAGCAGTTCGCGCACCACCGCGACCACGTCATCGGACAGCGACGGATCGCCAGCCACGGCGTGCGAAACCTTCGCCCAGTCCACCTGCACGGTGGGTGCGAAGCCAAGCGACGCCTCCGCCATCACGAGCTCGCGGCGGATGCGCTCGCTCAGCGGCTCCGAGGTGCGCTGGCCGGCAAGTGAGCCCATCACGCCTCGTACCTCGTGCTGTGCGCGCTTCACGTGCTCAAGCGTCCGCATGAGTCGGTCCCGCACATCGGGCGCGTCAGCGGCGATCGCCTCGATCTGCATCGCCGTGGCGAACAGTTCCTGCGAGACGAAATCGTGGAGGTCGTCAGCAAGCCGCGAGCGCTCCTCGAGCATCTGGGTGACGTTCTTGACGTGCGACAGCTCCGCGAGCGTGAGGGCAAGGGCCGCCTGGTTCGCGAACCGCTGCGCCGTCTCGAGGTCGTCCTCGCTGAAGGTGCGCTGTCCCTTGTCTCGCCACAGCATGAGCAGGCCAAGCGTGGAGTCGGTGGCGCGCAAAGGCGCGTACAGCGTCGGGCCAAAGTCGCGGACCGGCTCCAGGATGCTGCCGCCGGGGGGAGCGGCCGCAACCGTTCCCTCGCCGGACCGAATGGCGGTGATCGCAAAGCCCTGTTCGGGGAGGACAAGCCCAAGGAGGTCGGTCGCGCGCGGCCCGGCGGTGAACTCCATAACCCACGTGTCGCCCACTCCAGGCAGCACGAGGACGCCGTGCTGAGCGTCAGCGAGCTCCATAGCGGCGTCGACGATGCGCGAGAATGCCTCCTCGTCGCCAGGGTCCGTGAGCAGCGCCGTGGTGATCTTCTGCGAGGCCTCAAGCCAGCGCTCGCGCTTCACGGCGCGCTCGTACAGTTCCGCGTTGTCGATGGCGACCGCGGCGCCAGCCGCGAGGGCCAGCACCGCCTCCTCGTCCTTCGTGGTGAACCCGCCCTCCTTGTCCGCGAGGTACAGGTACCCGAAGACCGCGCCGCGCACCTTGAGCGCGGTGCCAAGGAAGGCGCCCATGGGCGGGTGGTTCTTGGGGAAGCCGGCAAATGACGGGTGCTTGGTGAGCTCCTCGATGACGATCGCGCCCTCGTGGGGGATGCGGGCAAGCGTCGCGACGTGGTTGGGGGCGCGGCCGATCTTGGCCCATACGCCCTCCGGCATGCCCGCGTAGTGGAAGTCCACGCTCACGCCGTCCTCGTCGACGATGTTGATCGCCGCATAGCGAGCGCCGGTCTGCTCCGTCGCGGCAGTGAGGAAGTGGTCGAGTACGTGCGGGAGGTCCAACTGCGAATTCAGCGCAAGGATCGCGCTCAGCAGCGGTTCCGGAGTGTGGGGCTCCGGGGCCGGAGCGTCAGGACTCATCGAGGCTCACCACCTGGTCTGCCATGGCCATCACGGCGTCGTCATGCGTCACGATGATTACCGTACGGCCTTCCGCTCGCATCTCCGCGACTGCCGCCTCAAGTGCGGCAATACCTGCGGTGTCGAGGTGCTCTCCGGGTTCGTCGAGCAGCTGCAGCGGAACGTCGGCGAGGAGCGCACGCGCCATGAGCAGTCGCCTCCTCTCACCGCCTGAGACCGTGTGACCGCCGGTGCCGAGTTCCGTGTCGATGCCCTGGGGCAGGCTGCGCACCCATTGAGCAAGGCCCACGCGCTCAAGCGCCGCCCATGCCTCGTCCTCGGTGACGCCACTGCGCGCCGCACGCAGGTTCTCGAGCACCGTGGTGCCAAACAGGTGCGCGTCCTCGAGCGTGAGGGCGTAGGAGACGCCCGCGTCTGCCGGGGTGAGGCGAGTGTCACCGAGTGTGACGGCGCCCTCAACCGGCTCGAGCGCTCCCGCCGTGGTGAGCAGCAGCGTGGTCTTGCCGACTCCGGACGCGCCCACGAGCGCAAGCGCCGTCCCTGGGGCCACGGTCGCGGTGACCGGACGGGTGGGGGTGGCGCCCGGCCAGCCGACGGTCAGATTGGTCATCGAGAGCTCTGCACGGCCCGACGCTGGGGCCGGGTTAGCATCGGCGGCAGGGTCTGGCTCATCGGTCATGGCTGCGAGGCGCTCTGCGGCGATCGCGGAGCGGTGGTACTGCATGATCGCGGCGGGGATGGCGCCAACGGCCTCGAAGGCCGCGAGAGGGGTGAGCGCGACGATCGCGGCTGCGGGTCCGGAGATGTCGCCGTGGCGCACCGCGTTGACGGCGAGCGCAAGGCACGCGATGAGTCCCAGTCCGCTGAAGAGTGTCTGCGAGGCGGCAGCAAGCGATGCGGGGCGGGCCGCGTCGTCGGCGGCGTCCTCAACGGCGCGGTTCGCGCCCTCGAGGGCCGCGCGCGCCTCAGTCCCCGCATCCCATACGCGATGCTCCGCGTTGGCCTCGATGGCGGACAGTGCGGCAACTGACAGTTCCGCCGCTGCCGTGACGCCAGCGTCAGCCGCGATGCGGGCGGAGCGGGACGTGAGCACGGCGGGGACCACCCCGGCAAGGAGGAGCGCAAGGGCAAGAGCGCCTCCCGCGAACGGCAGCTGCCATGCAACGATCCCTGCGGCGGCAGTGGATACGGTGACGGCCACGCCGATCGGGATGAAGGAGCGCACCACCGCGTCGCCAACGGAGTCGAGGTCCGCTCCGGCGCGAGCGACGATGTCGCCGCGACGCAGCGACAGCACGGTGCGCGCGCTCGCGGCGGACAGGCGCTCATAGGTGAGCTCTCGCAGTCGCACCACTCCGCGCAGCGCGGTGTCGTGGGAGACGATGCGCTCGAGGTAGCGGAACACGCCGCGGCCGATGCCGAAGAAGCGCACGATGACCGCGGCGAGCGCGAGGTCTGCGGGGGAGGGCATCTGTGCGGCGCGGGCGATGAGCCACGCGGCAACTGCGGACAGCCCCACGGCAGATCCCAGCGCGAGCGTCCCCGCAAGCACCGAGCGGATGTAGCCCCAGCGGGTGATGCCGGTGTCGCGGACGGCGGCCTTGAGGAACGGGTTCATGCGCTCACCCCGGCGGTGACGGTGACCACCTGCGTTGCCGCGTCGATGAGCTCGGGCTCATGCGTCGTCACCACGACGGTGCGTCCCGCGGCGGCCGCAGCGGCAATCGCGGCGATGACGCTCGCGCGGCTCTCGCGATCAAGATGCGCAGTGGGCTCATCGAGCAGCAGCACGGGCCGGTCACTCTCAAATGCCCTGGTAAGCGCGCGCATCTGCCGCTGGCCAAGGCTCAGCACGCGTCCCTCTGGGCCCAGGTCCGGTCGCTGCGGAACCCACGCGCATTGCGACGTCCACGACTCGTCGTCGACGCATTCCTGCGCCGTGGCCAAGGTGACGCCGCCTGCCTCAACCGAGCCAGCGTCGGGCTTGATGAGACCGGCCAAGGCGGCAAGGGCGGTGGATTTCCCCTCGCCGTTGGGGCCAACCAGCACCGTCACGGCGCCCGGCGAGGCGGCGAACGACAGGTCAGCCGGCGCGAGCCGCCCATCCGCGGCCGCGACGCCAAAGCCGCGCAGCGAGACAGTCGCTCCAGCGAGCGAAGGTGCGGCACCGGAGCGCGGCCGCTCGTCCACCGTCTCGCCAAGGAACTCGAACGCCTTGTCCGCCGCGGCCAGCCCGTCGGCGGACGCGTGGAAGTGCGTGCCCACGTTGCGCAGCGGCAGGTACACCTCTGGCGCGAGGACCAGCACGGCGAGAGCGGTCTCGACCCCGATGTGCCCGCCAGCGAGCCGGAAGCCCATCGACACCGCCACCAGCGCCACGGACAGCGTCGTCAGCAGCTCAAGCACCATGCCGGACAGGAACGCTACGCGCAGCGACGCCATCGTGGCCCTGCGGTGGGCGTCGCCAAGCTCCCTGACCCGAGCGGCAGGGCCACGCGCGCGCCCAAGTCCGCGCAGCGTCGGGATGCCGGCAATGAGGTCGAGCGTCTGCGTACCAACGCGCTGCATCGCGGCAAGGTGTCGCTCGGAGCGCGCTTGAGTGAGGCGCCCGATGAGGACCATGAACATCGGCACGAGCGGCAGCGTGACGATGACGATGATCGCGGAGATGAGATCCAGCCCCAGCACCACCACAATCATGATCGGCGTCACCGTCACCGCAAGGAACAGCTGCGGCAGGTAGCGCACAAAGTAGGGGAGCAGGTTGTCCAAACCCCGGGTTACCAGCGTGGTCACGTCCGCGGCCCTGCCCGACGCTGCCCACCTCAGGCCCAAAGAGGCACCGTGGTTCACGACCGCGCTGCGCAGTTCGCTCACCACTCGCGTGCCGGCTCGGTGGGCCTGTCGCTCCTGGAGCCACATGAGTGCGGTGCGCGCCGCGACGATGACGGCAAGCCACAGCAGGGCGACGTCGAGCTCGCGAACGCTCAGCGGAACCAGGCGACCTATCCAGCCAAGGCCGTCGTCGGCGAGCTCAGTGGGCGCGAGGATCGGCGCGAGCGCCCTGGCGATCACGAGCGCCTGAACCAGGATGAGCAGGGCTGTGCAGACGCCAAGAACCGCCGTCACGAGAACGTAACGGCGGGCCGGGCCGATCCGCGCGATGAGGCGCGGATCGAGGGGACGCATGACTACGCCTTGGTGAACGTGAGCGAGCTGTGCTCCGGAATGTGATCCACGTGGATGCGCTTGCGGAACACCCAGTAGGTCCATGCCTGGTAGGCGAGCACCACGGGAGTGAAGATCACTGCGACCCACGTCATCACCGTGAGCGTGTACTCAGTGGACGACGCATTGGCAATGGTGAGCGAGTTCGCAGGGTTGTTGATCGCGGGCATGACCTCAGGGTAGAGCGCGCCAAAGATGAACGTGACGGCAGCGGCGACGGCCACGGCGTTGAACAGGAAGGCCCAGCCGTAGCGCTTGAGACCGGTGGCGACCCATGTGGCCACGAGTCCCACTGCGGCGACCGCCACGGCAGCCCAGGTCCACGTGTTGTTGGAGAACGCGAGCTGACCCCAGACCGCCCACACGCCGGCCGCGACAATCGCGAACAGCGAGAACTTGCGGGCCAGTGCCTCGGAACGCTCGCGGACCACGCCGTCAGACTTCAGCGACAAGAAGATCGCACCGTGGCTGAGGAACAGCAGGAGCGTCACCACGCCGCCCAGCAGGGCGAACGGGGTGAGGAGGTCAAAGAACGTGCCGGCGTACTGGTGGTTCTCGTCGAGGTTGACGCCGCGAACCAGGTTCGCGAACGCGACACCCCACAGGATCGAGGGGATCCACGCGGAGATGATGATCGCGAGGTCCCAGCGCCTCCGCCACACGTCCGAGTTGATCTTGCCGCGGTACTCGATTGCGACGGCACGCACGATGAGCGCGAGCAGGATCAGGAACAGCGGGATGTAGAAGCCGGAGAACATCGTGGCGTACCACTCGGGGAACGCCGCGAAGGTGGCGCCACCTGCGGTGAGCAGCCACACCTCGTTGCCATCCCAGACGGGGCCGATGGTGTTGAGCGCAACACGGCGCTCCTTGTCGTTCTTGGCGACGAACGGCATGAGCATGCCCACACCGAAGTCGAAGCCCTCGAGGACCAGGTAGCCGGTCCACAGGACCGCCAGAAGAATGAACCAGACGATTGCGAGATCCATGGGGGGACTCCTAGTACGCGAACGAAAGGGGACGGGACGCGTCGTCTGCGTCGGGATCTGGGGCGGGTTCGACCTGCGGGGCGCCCTCCACCGCGTAGCGCTGGATGAGGCGGAACCAGAACACGCCGAGCACCGCGTAGACCAGCGTGAAGATGACCATCGAACTCAGCACCACGCCAGCGGAGACGGTTTCCGAGACTCCGTACTGCGTCATGAGGAACACCTGGTCGGAACCGGTGGGGTTGGGTGCCACCACGAACGGCTGGCGGCCCATCTCCGTGAAGATCCAGCCGAAGCTCGCTGCGAGGTACGGCATGGGCAGCGCGATGAGCGCGAGCTTGCGCAGCCACGGCTGGTCCGCGACGCGGCCCTTGCGGGTGAACCACAGCACCGCGAGCGCGAGCGCCGCGCTGAACACCGCGAGGCCGATCATGAGGCGGAACGACCAGTAGGTGATCGCCAGGTTGGGGCGGTACTCAATGGGATTGCCTGCCGAGTCCGTGGCGCCGTAGCGCTCCGCGTAGATCTCCTGCAGGTCGTTGATGCCCTTGATCTCCGCATCCCAGTCACCGGTTGCCATGTAGGACAGCAGGCCGGGAATCTCGATGAGGTGACGCACGGACTCCGGGTCGTTGCCCGCGAGGTTGCCGATCGACAGGAGTGAGAACGGAGCCGGCTGAGCGGTCTCGATGAGGCCCTCAGCGGCGGCCAT
>NASX01000098.1 GCA_002085155.1 Sorangiineae bacterium NIC37A_2 | reverse complement strand
CGCGCGGGCCCACCAGTCTCGGAGCCGCTCTGCTCCGCAGCGACATCCCCAACCCCCAAAACCAACAAGCCGTCTGTCTATCGCTAAGCGCTGTATAACGCTTGCCAATCTGCTGCCGCGATAGGCTTCGACAGAATACGCCAACCGGCCGCCACGACCAAAGGGAGTGAATCAGCGGCGGCCGAGCCAAGGTCTCCGCGTCGAAGCGAGATCGTGGGCCGTTTCGCGGTCAGCAGCATTGGCCTGTTAGGCCTGCGCTGTGCGCATTGTTAGTCGAACTCATTACAATCGTACGGAAAATCACCTGATGATGCCGGGCACTGTACGAAATCCCACCAGCGAATTCGGCCTACCCAAAGACCTCCTCCGTCCGCTCGATATCCTCCGAGCACAAGTCGCTGGCGAGAAGGTTCGAACTGTTGGGTGGACGCGAGATGAACAGCAGACGCAACGGTTGCTCCAAACTCCCACCAGCGGAGGTTCTCGCTCGGATTCAACTCCGGAACTTCATCCTCTAGGGAAGCAGTCGCGAACTCGGTACCGGCTGAGCCGAGAAGAGTGAGATGGGGAATCCACTTCTCGTCTTCCCGTCGCTCAAAATGCACGACCAAATAGCCATATTTAACGCCGTAAACTCCGACGAGGAGATCGCACCGAGGCGCGACCCAACGCCACGAGTACGGATACTGGGACGTGACAGAGGTTTCACAGCCGCTCCCTGGATCTGACTTCCAGGACAGATTCGTGAGCTCTCTATCACTCGACACATCGAAGAACTGGCGTCGCGTCAAGCCAAAGATGACATTGGGGAACGTGAAGTTAGGTCCAGTGTCGAGCGTCATCGCCCAAATAGGCCACCCTATCGCGGTAGTGGTGTTCAGTTGTTCCCCTGATCCGTCAGTTCTCACCCCGAAAATGCTAGCCTGGGCAGGCCCATAGTGGTCCGGTTTCTGCGCCGTCATGACCACCGGGCCACCGAGGACAGCCGTTCGGGCATGCGCGTAGCGGAGAGGAGCGTCCGACATGACGAGGCTAGGAGAAGCGGGACCGGACGGCTCGAGAGACGGTAGGTTGACAACGTCTCTGCGAAGAATTGGATCAAACCAGCGACCATCCGAGAGTTCGACAAGAGGGAAAGCGCCCCAGGCCGCACCGGGCGGCGGTCCTTCAAGCACCGACTTATCAGGTCTGTAGATGTAGAGAGTAGGCTGACCAGTCTCATCATAGGTTGTCAGGAGTGCCGCGCCGGTCTGGCTCATTGTAAGATCGGCCAGCGAACCGGGGGGATTCGAGTCGGAAATAGGAGCATTGCCTTCGTGCCAATAGCGAGCGAAGCGCGTCCGCCCGCTCTCCTCCCAAGCGACATTGATTGCTCCGCAACGCTCCACTCCGAGGCGGACGGTGTCACCGTCCGCTTCCGGACGGTCGACGAGAGTCACGATCGTTTCAGTCTGATCGGGCAGGTTGACCGGGCACCAGGTGCCAGTTTCGTCCGAAAACGCCGGTGCGAAGAAGGTCGCCGCGTCGCTCGCGTCGAGGTACGGAAGGGCGTCAGGATGGCGCCCGGCTCCGCCGGTCCCCGACGCCGCGCGACCCCCCGTGCCCCCCTCCCCGTTGCCGCCAACGCCGGGCCCATCTCCCGCTTGACTGCTGTCCGGGTCACAATCCTCGCTGGACCGCCCACCGCAATGAGAAAGTAGCAAGAGAGCGGACGCGCCAAGTGCGAGCGACCGCAATCCAGGAGAAAGAATCATGGCAGGAAGCCTAGCCGATCGAACAAGAATGCGCCGCTTCCTGAGTTTGAAATCAAGCTGAGCGTGAAGCGGCAATCGGACGCCACTCCTGCAAGGGTCTCCGGGACGGACGCAGGAAGGGTGAAGCTGAGCTGGTTGAATTCCTCCGGAAAGAGTCCGCTCAAGGGCACCTGTCCGAGCCAAGCGTTGTGGAGATTGGCGCTCGGACAGGACAAATATGCTTGGACGGCACCCACCCACCAAGGGTTGGGCTGAGGGTCAGGCACGTAGACGTCTACCGAGAGTGTCGCGCCGAGCTGCGGTAGCTCGGCGGTCGAGAATGCGCGGCTCTCGATGAACTTCGTTCCGCCAGCAGGTACTTCGAGTGATGCAGTCCCATCCGAGACAAGCTCGAGATTTTGCGTGAGAGCGCTCTGGGGAGAAGTCCAGTCGCCGTTCACGTCAAAGCTGAGGAAGGCCGACGTGGATACGTCGGTGCCGTTGCTTCCTGGTTGATGAAAGATCGTTCGAGGGGTGAGCGTCCCAGCAAAGCGGAGGTTGTCGAGCAAGACCGGATCGAACCCGAAGGTGTCTGGCACGTTGGTCACGATACGAATCCGCATTCCTGGTAGATCGCCGAGAATCGCTTCCTGAAGCGCCTGTCCTACCTGAACACTAACGGTGCTCCACTCGCCGCGCGGCAGCGGAGTGAGATCGACTTGCCCGAGCCAGGCGTTATTGAACCCAGCTCCCGGAAGATCAATGGCAAAAGCCACAGCTCCGACCCACCAAGGATTGGGGACGGTTTCTGGAATGTAGACGTCCACAGCGATCTCGGTGCCCACGTTCGCCCACGATGTTGTGAGCACCGTAGGACTCGTGATTTCCGTCCAGCCGGGCGGCACAACGATAGAATATTCCCCGTTGGTGGCAGTCTGGTCCGTGAACTCGACTTCCGGAGCGCCTGGATCTGGTCCATATGTGAACACGAGTTCTGACGGCGGAGAAGGTGGCTCCATCGCGCCGATGTCCGGACCGGCGGGTGGAGGGTCGACCACGCCACCTAACCTGCTTCGCAACATGGAACAGCCGAACGCATTCGGGTCCGCCGCGAAAGCTTGCGCCTCGAGCTCCGCATCACAGCCTGCCGGGGGAGAACCACCGGTAGCGCGCCAACGATTGCACCCCGGAATTACCTTTCCCGTTCCTGCACCCGCCTTCATTAGCATTCGGTCGTGAAGGCTACCGAGTCGCGTTGCCGAGACATGATCGCTTGAATCGGTCATCGCATGAAACAGCTCATGCGTGAGGGTCGTCTCGGAAGCATCATTGTATCCCACCAGAACGCGCTTCTGATTCGCAAATCCTTCGAGGTCTCTTCCGCAGGTCGTTGGCTTCGCGTGCTTGGTGATGACGACCGTGATGACGCTCGGTGCTGTTGTCGACGATGACAATGATGTGCCGCTTACCGGATCCACGTACCCAAGAGCATCGGCCGTTCCCATGAGCCAATTCAGCGCCGCCATGTGAATTCCCGATGTGGATCCCGTCGACGGGCATCGAGAAATCTGATCCGCCGGTAACGGTTGCGGGCAATAGGTAGCGCCGTCAGGAATCTGTGCGTTGATCTCCGCATTAGTCGGTCCATTCACCAGCTCGACGCACTGACTATCAGTTTCGCGCCTGTTAATCATATACTCGCCCTCGTACAAGACCGCCGGAATGGGCACGGCTGAGTATGCGACGATTCGCGTCTGAACACCGCATTGCGACAAGATCGCGTCCGGGCGAAAATGGCCCTCAATTATGTTGGAGGGGAAGAGGCCTGATTCAACTCGGGAAGCCTGAACGTGGAATTGGCCATTGATGGGCGTGCGATCAACGATCGAGATATTTGCGTAAGGATAATCGTCAAACAGAGCCCTTGCTTCCGTGCGCGAGAGTACTGGCTCCGAACCCTCCGGATAAGCGACGACAAGTCGAATCGGTTGAAGCAAGGTTTCGTCGTTGAGGCGCAGATTTGCGGACGCAACGTCTATGCAGTTCTGAGCGGTCGGATTGCACCGGGTGGTGGTTTGGCGTTTTGTCCACGTCACGCTGGTTACGGCGGTGTTGCCGAGCGCGACACCTTTGGTCTCGATTGGAACAGATTGGCCGTCGAGATACTCGCCATCGGGCGAAGTCGGATCGCATAGGGTCGTTGATCGGCTATCGTCAGGAGACAACGTTTCCGGTACATCCCAGCTTTGCCCCGCGGGAACTGTCGCCACTTGAACCAGAAAATCTTCGGTATAGAAAATGCTTTGTGGCCCGCTGTTCGAACAAATAGCGATCTCCGCCCAGGCTGGGTGACCGATCGAGACTGACGTTCGAACTCTCGGGTTGTCCAACTCGCTCAGCAGAGTCCCGTCAGTCCCCAGAGTGCAAAACTCGCACGAAACCGGTGCCTGCGCGCTCGCGCCCTTGGCGAAAGCGAGGACCGCAATGACCGACAAGCAACAGAGGAGTTTCTGTGCTCCGTTCGAGCGTCTCGGCGATTGTTTGAAGTGTCTCGATGTTTGTTGCATGTCGGCGCCCTCCGCTACGGTTGACCCCAGCATGCTGCACAGGCACAGCTCGGCTCAGTCCCCCGATTCTAGTGAGCAGATACAGGGGCGAAGTCCGCCTTGTCAACGGTTTCTATGGGCGAGCTGTCGTCTGATCCCGCCGGCCTAACGTTTGCCAATCTGCTGCCGCGATAGGCTTCACCAGAATATACCAACCGGCCGCCACGACCAAAGGGAGTGGAACTGCGGCGGCCGAGGGATGAGGTTCTCCTCCAAGCAACCGCATAGCAGTCGCGGTCAGCAGAATTGGCGAGTTAGCGGGCAATTTCAACGGTGCGTTGCTGTCCAAACCCGTCACCAGGACTGCGATTCACTGACAACACTAACTTCGGATGATCGCAGATAGGGCTAGCTCGTCCACCCAGGAGCGATCAACATCCTCAGGTAAGGAAGTCGTGGCAAACGCAACAGCCAGGTCCGCTGTGAGCGCCTCCGATTCATCGATGAGTCGGTCATAGCTCCACGAACCCTGCTTAATTGCCACCAGCTCGTCGGCGTCTGGCCGACGAACGATGAGCGTTCCAGTCTGAAGTACCTCAAGGCCGCAGCGCATAAGGCGGATCAGGTGTGCCGCGTGCTTGGTGTCGTAGCCAAACTTGCGCTCCAATTCAGCGCGCGCTGGGTTCCTGTTCTTCTCCCATGACAGATAGGACTCCCAATACTTCATCGCGCCGCGGTACGACTTCTCTGCTGCAAGGGTGCGGATCACCTCGGGCGGTAAACCCCCAGTGGCGCCTTCCAGACGCTTCTGGTCGTCGCGGTTGAAAGTGCCCACCTCCGGCAGGCCGAATTCGGCCCGCGAAGGTTTAGCTTTCGGTGGATTCAGCAACCAGCCACGGTGACTCTCTATCCTCCTTAGCTGTGCGGCGGCGTAGCCCACGTACGTCTGGTGCACCATTTGAGTCAGGAAGCGATGGCGTTGCGCATGAATCGTCGCCCATACCTCCGTCTTGAACAGCCAGTCTTGCTCGTCCGCAAAGAGTATCTCCAGGGCGTTTGGATTGGCCGAAGCACAAAGACGGAGGAACTTGGCGACGTCGAAGACGACGGACTCCACTTGCTTTCCCAAACCCCGACTCGCGGAGGCGTGCTGTTGAAGAACCGGGAGCACTCGCTGCCAGAGGGCGTCTGGAAGCGCAGACTCGGTTTGCTCAAATTGCTGAAATAACGAACAGCGAACAGACAGAGGAGCAACGCAAACTCCGCGGAGGTCGATGTCGCTGCCGTGCCCGGCTGTTCCGTGCGCATGACTTCCGGCCAGGCAGAGGAATATGGTGCTTTCCTCCAACACGATTTAACTTTCGAAGCGAGCCCCGACCACCAAGTCGTTGAGTTGTGCAGCTGTCTTCGGCTCCTCCGGCAAAGAGCTCTCCGCATGAGCTGTGTGCAGCTGTGCTTCCATTCGGTCGAGATGCTTCCTGTGAACCTCAAGATCTCCATCCCGGAGCTGCATATGCTCCGCTCCATCGCGTTTGCGTGCGATGAGTTCCGCGACCTCGGGCAAAGGGTAAGCCTCGTTAAGCGCGGCTAGATTGCTCTCCAAGGCGCCCGTCTGCATGAGATGAATTCCAGAGAGGTAGACGCGATAGGCGTAAAGCAAATGCTTGACCGTCGCGTCTGGTTCCTCCAGTCGCTTTCTCCGACCGCGTGCAAAGCCTAGATAATGGCGCACCATTGGCCGCGTGAGACAGCCTTTGCCGACTTCGATGAGCTGCTCGTGCAGCGGGGTCGTCACCACAACAAGCGGCGAGAAAAGCTGCTCCATGACATAGCCGTTGTGACTCACCATCATGCGCGCAAACTTCCGCAGGTCATGAGCAACCCAGTCGAGCTCAATGTCGGTGTTTTCCTCAATAGCGATTGTCTCTTTTGGCGGATCGATAGAGAGCATCTCCTCGGCGGGCAACAAGAACGCCCCGCGCAGGTCAACGTCACTATCCGCAGAAGCAAATCCGTAGAGGTGGGCGCCGCTAATTGTCGCAAATACCGGACGCGGTCCCTGCGCGGTGATCTCCGCCAGGCGCTTCCGGTCAAGCATGCGCCAGACTTCCTCGATGTCTTCCTGTTTCACTTGTCCTTGAATTGAATACCGCTGAGGTGCCTCGGCTTCAACGTTATCGCCGTCCCGCTAACATTCGGCCGTTGTGCTGCGGCCCCCTACCTCACAGTCCACAACACCCCGCGCTCTTCCTCAAAAAGAAGATACACACTCAGAGCGCCGAGCGACAGCC
>NASX01000097.1 GCA_002085155.1 Sorangiineae bacterium NIC37A_2 | reverse complement strand
CCGCGGCGGGTGCCGCGGCCGGCGTCATTCTCTGGACGGGTATCGCCTCGGCCGCCACGCCGCCTGCGAGCTTCGCCGACCTCGCCGAACGGGTCAGCCCGGCCGTGGTCTACATCGAGGTGACTCAGAAGGCGGCCGAGCGGGCGGAGAGCCCCCTGCCGTTCAACGTACCGCCGGGCTCGCCCTTCGAAGATTTCTTCAAGCAGTTCGAGGATCGCTTCGGGCACAACGCGCCTGAGCGCTCCCGTCCGGTCATGGGTGTGGGCTCCGGCTTCATCATCGACCAGCATGGCTACGTCGTGACCAACAACCACGTGGTCGAGAACGCCTCCGAGGTGAAGGTGAAGCTCTCCGACGGCCGCGAGTTCAAGGCGGACGTGGTCGGCACCGACCCCCAGACCGACCTGGCGCTGGTGCGCATGGAGAAGGCCGACAGCCTGCCGACCGTGGACTGGGGCGACTCCGACAAGGTGCGCGTCGGCGACTGGGTCATGGCCGTGGGCAACCCCTTCGGCCTCGGCGGGACCGTGACCGCCGGCATCATCTCGGCCCGCGGCCGTGACATCGCGGCCGGCCCCTACGACGACTTCCTGCAGACCGACGCGGCCATCAACCGAGGCAACTCGGGCGGCCCGATGTTCAACATGGACGGGCAGGTGGTCGGCGTGAACACCGCCATCTACTCCCCCTCGGGCGGCTCGGTCGGGATCGGCTTCGCCATCCCCTCGTCGATGGCCCAGAGCGTGATCAGCCAGCTGCGCGAGAGCGGCAAGGTGGAGCGCGGCTGGATCGGCGTGCGCATCCAGCAGGTCACCCCGTCGCTCGCCGAAGGCCTCGGCCTCGACTCGCCCAAGGGCGCGCTGGTGGCCGGCGTGACCGACGACGGTCCCGCTGCCAAGGCCGGACTGAAGGAGGGCGACGTCATCCTCAGCTTCAACGGGACCTCGGTCGACGAGATGCGCGAACTGCCCCGCGTGGTGGCCTCTGTGCCGGCCGGCGACAAGGTCGACGTGAAGGTCTGGCGGGACGGCAGCGAGAAGACGCTGGCGCTGACCGTGGAGAAGCAGACGCCGGAGCGGATCGCCGCGACGGCGGGCGAGGAGGCGCCGGTCGCT
This sequence comes from Sorangiineae bacterium NIC37A_2, assembly GCA_002085155.1. Classification (GTDB taxonomy): domain Bacteria; phylum Myxococcota_A; class Polyangia; order Polyangiales; family Polyangiaceae; genus NIC37A-2. Next base: position 5,618 of record NASX01000097.1, on the reverse strand, counting down.
GAGGACAGCTCTGCCTCTTCCGAGCACCTCGGCGCCACCCTGTCGAGCCTGACCGACCAGGCCCGTCAGCAGCTCGGCCTCTCCGAGTCGACCAAGGGCGTGCTGGTGCGTGACGTCGACTCCGACGGCATCGCCGCCCGCCAGGGCCTGCGGCCCGGCGACGTGATCGAGAAGATCGACGGCAAGGCCGTGACCCGTCCTTCGGAACTCGAAGCCTCCCTCAAGGCCGCCCGTTCCAACGGCAAGTCGGCGGTCGTCATGCTCGTCAACCGCCGTGGCGACTCGCTGTTCCTCGGCCTGAAGCTGCAGAACGCCTGACAAACCCTGCGACGAGGCCGCGGTCCGGACCCCCGCCGCGGTCTCGAACTTCAGGGGCCGGCGCCAGAACGCTGGTGCCGGCCCCTTCCTTATTTGGGGGTAGCGTGCATAAGGGAGAGAGCTATGGTCCCGAACCGGGGAGGGTCCGGCGTGCGCGTCCTGATCGTGGAAGACGACGAAAAGACTGCAGGCTACATGGCCAAGGGCCTGGGCGAGAGCGGCCACCTGGTGGACCGGGCCGCCGACGGCCACGAGGGCCTGTTCCTGGCTTCGGAAAACCCCTACGACATCATCGTGCTGGACCGCATGCTGCCGAAGCTCGACGGGCTCGCCGTCCTGCAGGCCCTGCGCACCCAGGGGGTCGGCACGCCCGTCCTGATCCTGTCGGCGCTGGCCAACGTCGACGAGCGGGTGAAGGGACTGAAGGCAGGTGGCGACGACTACCTGACCAAGCCCTTCGCTTTCTCCGAGCTGCTGGCGCGCCTGGAGGTCCTGGCGAAGCGCAGCGGAGCGCCGGGCGTGCAGACCCGCCTGGGCTACGCCGACCTGGAGATGGACCTGCTGGCCCGGAAGGTGAAGCGGGCCGGCAAGCCGATCGATCTGCAGCCGCGGGAGTTCCGCCTGCTCGAGTACCTGCTGCGGCGCGCCGGCCAGACCGTCACCCGCACCATGCTGCTCGAGGGGGTCTGGGACTATCACTTCGATCCGCAGACCAACGTCATCGACGTCCACATCAGCCGCCTGCGCCAGAAGATCGACAAGGGCTTCGACCGTCCCCTCCTTCAGACCGTGCGCGGAGCCGGCTATGCCCTCCGGACGGAGCCCTAACCACGAGAGCCCGTCCCGGGCAGCTCGGCTCTGGGGCAGCGCCGGCTTCCGGTTCGCGTTGGCTTCGACTGCGCTCTTTGCCTTCTGCGTCATCTTCATCGGCGCACTGATCTTCTTCAGTACGACCACCCTGATCGAGCGGCAGGTTTCCGACACCGTGGGCGCGGAGCTGCGGGGGCTGGCCGAGCAGTACCGTCAGGAAGGCCGTCCCGGTCTGATCGCAGCGGTCAACCGCCGCAGCGGTCCCCTGGGCGAGCGCGAGGGCGTCTACCTGCTGACCGATCCCGGCGGCCGGCCCGTCGCCGGCAACCTCTCCGGCTGGCCGGCACCGGTCGAGCCGAACGGCGAATGGGTGCGGCTGACCATTCGCCGGGCGGGCGACGAGGAGTCGTCGCCGCTGCTCGTGGGCGCGCGCGGGTTCCTCCTCTCCGATGGCAGCCGCCTGCTGGTGGGGCGCGACATGCGGGCGGTGGAGAGCTTCCGCGAGAGCCTGCTGCAGATCCTCGGCCTCGGGCTCGTCGTGTCGCTGGCGATCGGCAGTCTGGGCGGCTGGAGCCTGAGCCGTCGCCTGCTCCGGCGGATCGACAACATCTCCGCGACCAGCCGGCAGATCATCGGCGGCGACCTGGGTCAGCGGGTCTCGCGCGACGGCAACGGCGACGAGTTCGACCGCCTGGCGATCAGCCTCAACCAGATGCTGGACCGGATCGAGGCCCTGATGACCGGCATGCGGCTGGTCACCGATAGCCTCGCCCACGACCTGCGCAGCCCGCTGACACGCATCAAGGGCCGGATCGAGCTGGCGCTGCGCAACGGGGAGGACAGCGAATCGCTCCGTCAGACCCTGGAGCAGACGCTGGCCGAGCTGGACATCATCCAGGGGACCTTCAACAGCCTGCTGGCGATCGCCGAGGCCGAGGCCGGCGTCAGCCGCTCCAGCCTCGTGGAGATAGACCTGCGCGACCTGGCGGCCGACGTGGCGGAACTCTACCAGCCGGCGGCCGAGGATCGCGGGCTGGTGCTGACAGCCGACGTCTCCACCGTGCCACTGCCCGTGCGGGCCCATCGCCAGCTGCTGGCGCAGGCGATGGCCAATCTGCTCGACAACGCGATCAAGTACACCCTGCCGGATGGCGACATCACTCTGGCCGCGAAGCTGGAGGAAGGGCGCCCGACCCTCGTCATCGGCGACAGGGGACCGGGCATTCCGCCGGAGCAGCGCGAGAAGGTCTTCGAACGCTTCGTGCGGCTCGACAGCAGCCGCAGCCACCCCGGGAGCGGGCTGGGCCTGAGCCTCGTGTCCGCGGTGGCGAAGCTGCACGGCTCGGAGATCGTGCTGAGCGACAACAATCCGGGGCTGAAGGTGGTCTGGCGCTTTCCGCCCTCGTCCTGAACGGAGGAAGCGATGACCGTGCGGCGGATTGTCTGCAACATCGCCACCGCGGAGCCCGCGCTGGCGCGACGTTTCTACGGAAAGGTGCTCGGCCTCTCGGTTCTGATGGACCTGGGATGGATCGCCACCTGGGGCGCCGGCCAGCCGGGTGGCGTGCAGATCAGCTTCGCCACCGAAGGTGGCTCCGGCACGCCGGTGCCGGACCTGTCGATCGAGGTCGACGACGTCGACGCCGTGCTGGCCCGGGCGCGGGAGGCCGGCTTCATGCCCGAGTATGGGCCGGTGGACGAGCCCTGGGGGGTGCGCCGCTTCTTCGTGCGCGACCCCTTCGAACGGCTGGTCAACGTCCTCCAGCATTCCTCCTGAGGGGCTGGGGCCGGCTCGGCGCGGCTCTTGAAAGGCCGGCGGGAGCGACTATTTCAGGCTCGTCGTCAGAGGTGCCCGCAGGGGCCTCGAGACGGCGCAAGAAGTGATCCGACCAGACTGGTGGATCCCACAACTCTATGTCGCTCGTATGGAGGATGTAGTTCATGCGTACTTTCGATCTGTCGCCCATGCTGCGCGCCAGCGTCGGTTTCGACCGGATGATGGACCTGCTGGATACCGTCGGCCGCGTCGACGAGGTGCCGGCCTATCCGCCCTACAACATCGAGAAGACCGGTGAGAACGCCTATCGCATTTCGATGGCGGTGGCCGGCTTTGCCGAGGAGGACCTGACCCTCACCGTGCAGGAGAACGCCCTGCTGGTGGAGGGCAAGAAGGTCTCCAAGGAGAACGGGCAGGAGCCCGTGTTCCTGCACCGGGGCATCGCCGAGCGCGCGTTCCAGCGAACCTTCCGGCTGGCGGACCATATCCGCGTGTCCGGTGCCGTTCTCGAAAACGGGCTGCTGCACATCGACCTCGTGCGGGAAATCCCCGAGGCGATGAAGCCGCGCTCGATCGAGATCCAGAGCAGCAACCGCCGCTCGCAGCCGGTGCTCGAGAACCAGGCTGCCTGACGGTCGACGACTGACAGTCTCCCACGACGGGGCCGGGCGGCGACGCCCGGCCTTTTCTTTTTGTCCGGCCTACTGCTGCGGCTGGCAGCCGCCGGCGGGGCAGGCGGAGTTTCGCAGCGCCTCGACGAGCGCCTGCAGGTTCTGCTGCGCCTTTGCAGTGGTGGCCCGGATCTGCTCCTGGAGTTGCGGCGAGGCGTTGATTGCCGCCGCAGCCTGGGAGCCGCCCTGGGACAGCCCCCCGGCAGCGGAGCCACCCTGGGCGGAGCCACCCCCGGACGATGCGGACGCTGAGCCGGCGCCGCCCCCTGAGATCGCGCCGCCTGCTGCGCTCGCGCCGCCCTTCTGTGCCGTCCCGCCGGTGGCGGGAGCGTTGGTCGCCTTGGTCGCCTTGGCCTGCGAAACCGCCTGCTGCTCGAGCAGCTTGGTCACGTCGCTCTTTTCCGCCTCCTTGTCCTTGGCGCTCACCGCCGGCGGTGGCGGAGTCACCTTTCCCGGCACCGCCTTGGCGTAGGTGACCACGACGCGGCGCACGGGTCCGGGACTGCCTCCCGAGCCCGCACCGCGCACGACCAGGTAGTCGTAACCGGACAGCAGCCGGTTCAGGACGTCGTCCACCGGCCCCTCGAACCTGCCCTCCACCGGCACGCCGAGGTCGACCGAACCGGCGGCCCGGAAGCTGAAACCGGCCTTCGCCGCCAGCGCCTCGATGGCGGCCTCGAGGGGCTCTCCGTGGCTTTCCAGCACGAGCGAGCCGCCGTCCGGCGCGAGTGTCACCGTGGGCGCGGCCTGAGCCGGCTGGAGGGTGCCGGCGAGCAGAATCGTGCAGATGCTGGCGGCGATCGTGTGGCGAAGCATGGTCGTCGGCCTCCCTTCGGGGTCTGACGACAGTTTAGATCACAGCGGCTTGGCCGCGAACAGTTCCAGGACCTCCTGCCGGTCCCCCCTTTCGAGCACGAGGCGGCGGTCTTCGATGGCGTGGACCGTCCACCCGTCCAGAGTCTCGCCCTGCCGCAACCGCCGCAGCTCGCCTTTCGGCTTCAGCTTGACCAGGGCGATCCGGCGGTTCCCCTCGACCGCGAGCCCGAGCAGTTCCAGCGGCGGCGGCTCCTCCGCTTTCGCCGGCGGGGGCGGCGTGTCGTCTTCGACGACCGGGGCCTTTGCGGGCGGCGGCGGCACCGGCGGTGTCCGGCTGCGTCGGAACAGCGGCTGCTCGACCGTCGCCGCCAAGGTCGCGGGAGAGAGATCCGCCAGCGGATTGCCGCTCTGGGAGCGGCGGGTGGTGGAAAGCCCTCCGGGAGTTCCTGCGGCCCCGCCGGGGGCGGGCGACACGGCCGTTGCGGAAGGCGGACGCCGCGCGACCGTGGCCACTTCGTTGTCCCACCCCTCCCGGTCGAGGAACAGCAGCCCGCCAAGCGCCGCCGCCGCGACCAGCATCAGCACCATGCGCTTCTGGTTGACCGGCTCGCTCATGGGGTCGACATCGCTCCCTGGACGTCGAGGGTGGTCTGCAGCGTCTGCCAGCGGTCGGCCGGCTGGCCGGCCCGCCCCGCCGGCGGCGCCACCACGCTCATCCGGGTGATCTGCAGCAGCGGGCTGCCGGCCTCGAGTGCGAGCAGGATGTCGCGCAGCGCCGGCGTTTCCAGGTCGAGCACGAGGCGGAGGCTGACGAAGGTCAGGTCATCCGCCGTCTTCGGCGTGAGCACCAGCGACGAGCGCAGCCTGCCGCCGTGAGAGGCGACCACTTCGGCGGCGTAGCGTTGCAGTTCGGCGGCCGCCAGTCCAACGGTCGTGCCGGGCAGCAGGCTGCTGCGGTCCCGGCCGTTCGCGACCAGAGTCTCGCGTTCCTCGGACAGGGCGCGGCGCAGACTCTCCGTCCCCGCCTCACCGGCCAGGGCACGCTCGGTGGCCGCTTCGCGCCCGTCGAGCTGGTCGATCCGGTACCAGGGCATCAGGGCGACGGCCAGCGCGCTGCCCACCAGCACCAGCACCAGCAGGACTGCCACCACGCGCCTGACCAGGGGCGATTGTCGGCGCAGCATCATGGCGCGGGATCCAGCAGCGGCTCGACCACCATCGTCAGG
>NASX01000044.1 GCA_002085155.1 Sorangiineae bacterium NIC37A_2 | reverse complement strand
CCGAAGAAGGCAGTCTTGCTGCCGTGGCGCTCGTTCCACAGATCGTCGATCTGAGCGGTGATGCGCCCTACGCAGACGCCATCTTTGTGCGCGGTAAACGCGATGCCGCGGGCGTGCTGCCAAAAAGGATAGTTCTTGGAGAGGCGTCCCTTGAGCTCGAAGTCGAGAGGTCGGACGTAGTGTCTGTCGTTTTGATAGATAAGGTCGACGACGTCCAAGAACTGTCGAAAGTTCCCGCCGATGGGGATGGTCTTGATCTCGATGCTCACTCTTGCTCCCTCCCAGATCAGATCACGCCGTACTTCTTGCCCACCTTTTCGAAGGCCTCGAGAGCCCTGTCGAGGTGGCTTCGCTCATGAGTGGCCATGTAGCTGGTGCGCAGCATCGCATTTTTGGGCGGCACTCCGGGCGAAATGAAGGGGTTCGTGTACACGCCGTACTCCTCGAGCAGGTCGCGCCACATCATGATCGTGCGCAGATCTTGGCGGATGTAGATCGGGATCACCGCGGTCTCGGTCGTCCCGAGCTCGAAGCCAAGTTTGCGCAGCTCGTCGCGCATGTAGGTGAAGTTTTCGTGGAGCTTGTCGATGCGCCAGGATTCTTCCTGCATGACCTCGAAGGCGGCCATAGCTGCAGCCACGCTCGGAGGCGCAGCCGCCGCCGCGAACATGAAGCTCGGCGCGAAGTGACGGATGTAGTCGAGGACCTTCCGCTCGCCGACCAAATAGCCGCCGATCGAGGCGAAGGACTTCGAGAACGTGCCGCCGATGAGATCGACCTGATCGGCGACGCCGAAGTGGTGCGCGGTGCCACGACCGAGCGGTCCGATCACGCCCAGGGCGTGTGCGTCGTCGACCATGATGCGCGCGCCGTGCTTCTTGGTGACCGCGAGGATCTTGTCGAGGTGACAGACCTCACCCTCCGCTGAGAAGACGCCGTCGGTGATCACGAAGGCGCCTTCATCGGGAGCGAGCTTCTCGAGCGCCGCGTCGAGCGACTCGGCGTCGTTGTGCTTGTAGCGGACCTGGCGGGCGCCAGCGGCCATTCCGAGACGCACGCCATCGTAGAGCGAAGCGTGCACGTTGCGGTCGATCACCGCGACGGTATTCTTGTTTGAGAGGATCGCGGAGAGGCTCGAGATGTTGACCTGGTAGCCGGTCGTGAAGATGAGCGCCGACTCTTTACCCATCCACGCCGCGAGTTTCTCCTCGAATTCCTCGTGGAGGCGCATCGAGCCGTTCACCAGACGTGAACCCGTCATGCTGGTGCCGAAGCGATCGATCGCATCTTTGGCAGCTTCGCGCACGCGCGGATGAGTCGTGAGGCCGAGATAATTGTTCGAGCCAAACATGATGACCCGCTTGCCGTTGATCTGGGCTTCGGGGCCGTCATTTAGGTCGAGCGGGCGGAAGAAGGGGTAGATACCCCGCTTGCGCGCGTTGTCCGCCGCGGTGAACTTATAACACTTCTCGAAGACGTCCTTGCCGCCGATCGTGGCGAGGGAGCGCCTCTGGTTCATGGATTCCTCCATGTCCTCGGAGCCTGCTCCTTCTGCTTCGTCGGCCGTGGTGGTGCTGGCCCCGTTCGAGCCGTGGTTGGCCGTGCCGTTGACCTTGGTCTTCTTGGGCTCAGGGCGGTCTTCGTCGAGTGCTGGATCGATGTTCGGTAGTTGGTAGCCGTCTCGGAGGATCTTCCAGGCCGCCTCCAGGCGGTTCGGGGCGTCCATGAGGCCTTCCGCGACTCTCATGACGCGGTCGTCCGAAACCCAGCGCATGACGCTAGGGTTTTGCAGAACACGGGTTCCCTGCTCGAGCAGCTTATTCTTCCAGTCCATGAGGCGGGGCGACGCTAGCGCGGGCTAAGCGCCAGGGAAACTCCGGAACGAGGTAGATTTCGGGTGCGAAGGGAGTGTCGCAGCAGCGGCAGAAACCCGAGGAAAAAGGCTAAGATCGAGGGCGGAAGGACGGAATGGTCTCCGGCCACGGGTCACGGCCCCAGTCAGGAAGCTCGACGTGCTCCAAGCTGAGTCCCCGCGCGGGGGCCGTCATGCCGAGCGTCAGACGGCTTCCTCCGGTCAGAGCGCTGAGGGCCGCCCCGGGGGGCAATCGGCCCCGCCCCACGTCCACGATCGTGCCGGCAATGATGCGCACCATGTTGTAAAGGAAGCGATCGCCGCGCACCCAGAGATCGAGGCAGCGCGGATCGTCCGTGGCCTCGGAGATTCGGACCTCAGTGAGGGTGCGTACCGTGTCGAGGCGCGGGTCCTTTGAGCTGCGAAAGGCTTTGAAGTCAAAGGTCCCGACGAGGGAGCGCGCCTCCTGTTCCATGAGGCGCTGATCGAGCTTTTCTCCGAGGCGCCATGCGTGATGAGCGAGGAAGGGATCTTCGACGGGGCTCCGCAAGATGCGGTAGCGATAGACTTTCCACAGCGGTTTTTTCCGCGGATCGAAGTCGAGATCGACCTCGGAGGCGCGAAGCACGGCGATATTTCGCGGCAACAGCCCGGTCAGGGCGAGAACCCAGCCCCGCGAGCGAATCTTTCGGGAGGTGTCGAAGGTGACTGGTTGAAGACGAGCGTGCACGCCCGCGTCGGTTCGGCTCGAACCGAGGACCTTGGAGGCCTCCGGGTCGATCTGGCGCAGGGCGTCGTCGAGATGACCCGCAATGGAGGGCGCGTTTTGCTGCTGTTGGAAGCCAGAATAGGCGGAGCCGTCGTAAGCGACGAGGAGCAGGTGCCGCGTGCGCTGCGCGGGCGATGAGGTGTCTTTGGAATCCATTTCGATGGTGCCCGCTCGTCTTAGCGCTGTCGCACGGCGTTGGTGGCGAAATCGACCCAAGGCGCGCTGCGAGCGCGGGCGGCCGAGCGCGAGCAGCGCTCCGCAAACGAGCGAGGATGGATCACTTCTGCGAGACGAAGTTGATGGGGATGTTGACGTCGACGCAGCCGCTTTGGGGCGCGGGGAACGATGCGCTCTTGAACATTTGGGTCACGCAGCTCGAGACGCCGGCGTCGTGGAGGCTGTCTTCCGCGACGGTCGCGCTGCAGACGCCTCCCGAAGGACTCACACGGACGGCCATGCGGATTTTTCCTTCGAGGCCGGCGTTCACTCGAAGCGCGCGGTTGTAACAAGTGCGCGCCTGGCCAGCCTTTGCGCTGAGCGCCGAAAGGAGCGCTGCCGTTTCGGTTCCGCCGCAGGGGCTCGAGCAGCCCGTTGCCACCTTTGCGGTTCCCGGTTTAGGGGGCGCAACTTCAGTCTTGAGCGGCGACTCTTCTTCCTCCGGCGGAGGAGGCGGCGGAGGAACGGCGAGAGCTTCCGTCTTCGGCTCTTCTTCCTGGGCCGGCACGACAGTCCTCTCGGGCACCTCAGGTTCTTTCTGGTTTTGGACCTTCCAGAATGCGAGCCCTCCACCCACGAGCAAGAGGAGCACTCCGAGCACGATCAATCCTTTACCCCCGCCACCGGTCGGAACTCCCGCGGGACGTTGACTGTCTTGCGATGGCTGGCGCTGTCCGGGCTCGCTCATGGAGGCCGATCATAAACGGCGTTCTCCGTAGGCGCGAGCCGCGGCGGTTTATTTTGGTGCGGGCGCGGGAGGAAGGCTCTCCGTTCCGATGCGGACGACGTCGACTCCGACGCGCACCGTGTGCCGCCCACCCCCGAGGACCACGCCGCGGAGAGGAGAAACATCACTGAAATCGCGGCCCCACGCGACTACGATGTGTTGTTCGCTGGGCAGGAGATTGTTCGTCGGGTCGAAGGCGATCCATCCTTCGTCCGGGAAGTACACGGCGGCCCAGGCGTGGGACGCGTCGGCGCCCACGAGCCGAGGTGTGCCGGGGGGCGGCATGGTCTCGAGGTAGCCTGATACGTATCTGGCCGCGAGCCCGACGGCCCTGAGCGCCCCCACGGCGACGTGAGCGAAATCTTGGCAAACGCCGAGCCGCTGAGCCATGACCTGGTCGAGGGGCGTCGCAATGTCGGTGGCGTGCGGATCGTAGGCGAAGTCGCGATGGATCCGGGCGTTTAGATCGATGATCGCCTCGATGAGCGGTCGACCCGCCGGGAACGAGGGCGTCGCATAGTTGAAGAGCGTGCTCGAGCGACGGATGAGCGGCGAGTCGAACATCATCTCTCGCGCGGGAAAAGCGGAAGGGTCGCGCTCGAGCTGATCGCGGACGGATTCCCAGGATCTTTGGAGGCCAGGTGAGCTCATGTCCAAGGGGCGAGAGAGAACCTCAAGCTCCGAGAGGGCCGTCACCACAAAGCGGTCATGGGGTTCGATCACCTCGACGGTGTCGACGTCATTCTGGAAATAGTCGCGGGTCGATGTCCGCCACGAGGGCCGAGGCTCCGTCTGGAGCGCCGTTCTTACGATGGACTGATGGACGAGATTGCGCGGGCGTTTGCGAATCACGTGCCGACCGTGGGAGACGAGGCTTTCGTACTCGTAGGTCGTCGTATGCGTGAGGCGATACTTCATAGCTCCGAGACGGGTTGTTCGATGGTCCCGGGGCCCCCTTGCACGCGGACGGGTGTGGAGTGAGCGAAATAGGCTTGTGTCAGGTCGTCAGAGAACTGCCAAAGGCTCGTCAGGGTGTCCTCGGCGAGGGACAGGAGTCCTTCGGCGCCATCCCTGGTGAGCGCTTCAGGATCGACCGTGAGCAGGCGAGCCTCGAGGCGCACCAACCGCTGCCGAGCCGGGCTCAGCGGGAAGGTGTTCTCTTGGGGGAGTGCGGTCAGATTCTGGAGCATGCCCTGTACCTGGAAGATGACGGATTGCGGGTTCGTGTGGTCAGTCAGGACCAGATCGGTCGCGGGTGCGGGCTGCAGGCTACTCAAATAGCGCGCCCGATAGGTCATCAGGCTGTCACAGATCACGAGAAGAGTCTCGAGCGGGACTCGGCCCTCCTGGCCCTGGTTCCGGAACGCCTCCAAAAGAAGGGTCAAAACGAAGACCGCGTGTTCGATCCGCCGCCCGGTGTCGAGGAAAATCCAGGCCGGGCCGCGGGTCATGCTGTTTTTGGTGACGCCGTGGAACGCGGACAGGGCGAAATAGATTTCCTCCACGAGAACAAGCACTTCGGCCATCTGCGCCGGACTGTCTTGTTTTGCTGGAAAATTTTGACTGAGGCGGCTCGACCAACCGGTGACGCGGCGCAAGCTGCCCCAAGTGTCAATGGAGAGTCGGCTGCGGGTTTCGGCGGTGAGCCAGTGGATCCGTTCCAGACAATTTTTGATCGAGTTCTCCGCCGAAGGAGCCGCAATCGCCTCGAGCAGCGCGGAGCTCAGCTTTTGATCCTCAACGCCTGCCGACATGCGCAGGACCCGAAGAGCGCGCCGCAGAAAATCGGCTACGTCTTTGGGCGTCTCGCTGACCTCGGTCGTCATCGGACCCATCGCGACGCGGATCAGCTTTGCCGCGGCGCTCGCTCGCGCGGAGTAGCGGCCGAGCCAATAGATGTCATCGAAGAGACGAGAGGGAACGTTCACGCCGCCGCGGCGGATCGCGAGCTTGACCTCGGGCATCCGGGGCAAGGTGGGCGCTACGTTTGGTCCTTCACCAATGACCCAAACGTCTTTGCTGGTGGTCGTGTTGCCCGGCAAGAGGAACAGGCCGTCAGGCGTATCGTTCACGCGGCCGAGTCCTCCGGGCATCACAGAGTACCCATCGCCCGTGTAACAGGCGAAAAGGCGCAGCACGAAGGCTGCCGTTTTTTGGAGCTCAGCGCCGACAGGGACTCGCGATGCTTCAGGCCAGGACTCCGCGACCAGCTGTGAGCCATCCTTTCGGATCAGATGGATCAGGTCCGCCTTTTCTTTGGCCGAGAGGGTCCCAGCGAGCGGCGACTCTTCACGTCTGTCGCCGAAAGCGGGCCGAATCCGCCACACGTCGAGTGTGTCGAGCACCTCCTCGAGATGCCGCGGATCGCCGAGGTAACGCGTCGGGATCGACTCGAGGCCGAGGGGCTTGCCGAGGACGCGCGCCAGCTCCGGGAGATAGGCGCGGAAGGCGGGAGACTCGATCAGCCCGGAGCCGAGGGGATTCGCGATGCCGACTTTTCCTGCGCGCACTGCGGACAAGAGACCTGAGACGCCGATGAAGGAGTCATCGCGCAGCTCCAGCGGATCACAGAAGCCGTCGGTGACGCGTCGCAAGATGACGTCGACGGGTTTGAGGCCGTCGAGCGTCTTCAAAAAGACCTCGTCTCCGCGCACGGTCAGATCGCGACCTTCGACGAGCTCGAACCCTTGATAACGAGCCAGGTAGGCGTGCTCGAACGAGCTCTCATCCTGGACGCCCGGCGTGAGCACGACGATGCGCGGCGCTTGGCCGACGCGAGGAGACAGGCGCTCGAGCGCGGCGCGCATCTCCTGGAAGTAGGCGTTGATCTTGGTGACCTGCCATTCGCGGAAGACGTCGCCCCAGAGCTGTCCCACGACCAGACGGTTCTCGAGAGCATACCCTGCGCCCGTTGGCGCCGCGGAGCGATCCGAATGGACCACGTACTGGCCGGACGGATCGCGGACGACGTCCGCGGCGTAGAGGATCAGGCGCGTTGGTGCGAGCGGCGGCAGATCCCGCAAGGGGCGGTAATAGTTAGGGTTGCCAAGGACAACCTCTGAGGGAACGACTCTCTCTTTGAGAATGAGAGCTTCTCCGTAGAGGTCCTGGAGACAGGCGCCGAGCAGCAGCGCCCGCTCCGACAGGCGCGCACTGAGTTCGCGGAACTCGGCGCCCGGGATGATGTGAGGGACTTCATCGACCTGCCAGGGACGCGCAGAGCCACCAGGAGTCCCGAGCAGATTGTAGCTCACCTCCTGCTCGCGCAGCCTCGAGCGCACGGTCTGCCGCATCATTTCGCCGCGACCAGCGCACTTTTTTGCGATGTAGTCGAGCAGCGGGCGCACATGCTCGCGCGGCGCGCCGCTCGGCTCAAAATACTCGAGGAAAGGCTGCATGGGGACCTTCGAGGCGGGAGATCGCCGGAGCGGCTCCCGGAGCTCTCACGTTGTGGCAGGTTCTTTCAACCTACCCACCGAAGCGGCGTAGGTCCAGGGTCATCGGGAAGTGAGGATTCACGCCCCAGCACTCGGGCACGTAACGGCCAGCCGTATGTCCTGCGGCATCGAAGCGTGCAATACGGCGACTCTCTGCGGCCGCAGCGTTGACGGGTCGCTCTTCTGCTGCGCGTCCTCCGGGATGTACGACGTGATAGGTGCACCCGAAGATCGCTCGTTGGTTCCAGCGGTCGTACACGGAGAAGTGGAGGGGACTGTGGATCCCGATTGTGGGATGGAGACAGGAGGGCGGTTGCCACGCGCGGTAGCGCACGCCTGCGACGTATTCGCCATGAGTGCCTGTGGGATGCAGGGGAACGAGGGTTCCGTTGCAGGTGACGGCATGGCGGCCCGGCGTCGCGCCTCGCACGCGCACCTGAATGCGCTCGAGAGATGAGTCGACGTAGCGCGCTTGTCCCGCCACCGACGTTTCTTCGCCGAGCACGTGCCAGGGCTCCAGGGCGCCTCGGAGCTCGAGTGAGATATCGTCCGAGGTGACCTTTCCGTAGAAGGGGAAGCGGAATTGGTAGTGGGGATCGAACCATTCCGGATCGAGATGGAGCCCGCGCTCACTCAAGTAACGGAGAGCGTCCGCAAGATCGCGCCGAACGAAGTGCGGCAGCATGAACTTGTCGTGCAGCGACGTGCCCCATTTGACGAGCTCTTCCTTGTAGGGATTCTTGCTGAACGCAGCGAGGACGGAGCGGAGCAGGAGATGCTGCGCGGTGGCCATCCGATGATGCGGAGGCATCTCGAAGGCGCGCATCTCGAGCAGCCCGAGCCTGCCCGTGGAGGAGTCAGGCGAATAGAGCTTGTCGATGCAGAACTCGGTGCGGTGCGTGTTGCCGGTGACGTCCACCAGGATGTTCCTGAGGAGTCGGTCGACAATCCATGGGGGCGGCGAGTTGCCCTGACGTTCAAGCTCCTTAAAGGCAACCTCGAGCTCGTAGATGGCGTCGTTTCTCGCCTCATCCACGCGGGGAGCCTGTGAAGTCGGCCCGATGAACTGGCCCGCGAACAAGAAGGAGAGCGCAGGGTGATTGTGCCAGAAGGAGATCAAGCTGCGCAGCAGATCGGGCCTTCGGAGGAACGGGCTGTCCAGCGTGTAATCGGCGCCGAGCGTCAGATGGTTTCCGCCGCCCGAGCCGATGTGCTTGCCGTCGACTTCGAACTTCTCGGCGGTCAGTCGGACCTGACGGGCGCTCTCATAGAGCTCCTGGGTCTGCTGGACGAGTTCTTCGAAGGTCGACGTGGGCGGCACGTTGACCTCGATCACACCGGGGTCAGGGGTGATCTTGGTGACGCGAAGGCGAGGATCGCTGGGAGGCGGATAGCCCTCGAGCATGATCTTGAGATTGAGGTTCGTGGCGGCCGTCTCCACGGCGCGCACGAGCTCAAGGTAGACCTCCGTGCTGTAGAACGGAGGCATGAAGATGCGCAGGATCCCCTCTCGCGCTTCCGCGCAGAGCGCGGTGCGGACGATTCCGCCCGGATAGGGACTGGACGTGGCGCCGTCCAGAGAGAGTCCTTGCCCACTTTCAGGGCCAAGTGCTCCCGGCCCTGCTGAGCCCGGCTGCTGCGCGGGGGAGTAGCGCAATTGGTAGGAAATCGGCGGCCGGGTCGCGTCTCTTCGTCCGAGCTGCTCGCGGGGCGGCAGTGGGGGCAGCTTGACTGTGGGGTCGACGGGGTAGTCATCGAGGCGGTCGCCTGGTTTTTCCCAGAGGATCGAGTCGAGCGGCAAACGGAAGCCCATCGGCGAGTCACCGGGAATCAAGAAGCAATGCTCGTGACGCAGGAACCAACTGCCGGAGTAGAAGGTGAATCCATTGTGAGCGAGGGGGAGCGCGTAGCCGACTACGTGGCTGAGACCCTGGTGGAAAACGCGACGGAGTCGCTCTCGCTCGAGCGGATCTTCAATATTGCTCTCAAGCGGATCGACGTTCTTGGGCAGGCGCTTCTCCCGCCACATGTAGTACCAGACGTCTTCGTAGGCGGGCATGAGCCCCTCGGTGCTGACGCCCAGAATCTTGATCAGCTCCTGGATGAAGAGCTCCGCTTCGCGGCTCGAATGGCCGAGGTTCTCGTCGGGCCTGGCGAAGCGTTCAATATCGCTCCAAATCGGCTCCCCGTCTTTTCGTGAGACGAGCGAGATCGCCCAGCGCGGGAGCTGTTCTCCTGGGTACCATTTGCCCTGGCCGTGGTGGAACATGCCCCCCAGGTTCCACAGCGGATGAAGCTTGCGGGCGAGGCGATCGGCGAGCGTGAACTTGTTTCCGCCCAGGGCCGCGACGTTCCACTCGGGAGCATCGGGTTCATCGATACTGACGAAGGTAGGCTCGCCGCCCATCGTGAGGCGGAGGTCCTCGCTCTTCAGGACTTCGTCTACCTGGTAGCCGCGCTCCAAGATGGCTTGCCAGGCTTCATCAGAATAGGGCTTTGTGATGCGTGGGACGTTGACGACGCGCGTCACGCTCATCGAAAAATCGAAGGTGCTGTCCGCCTTCTCAGCGAACCCTTCGATCGGCGCGGCCGAGGAGGGTTCGGGCGTACAGGCGACGGGGATATGCCCTTCGGAAGCGAGCAGCCCGCTGGTCGGATCAAGTCCGATCCAACCGGCGCCCGGGACGAAGACCTCACACCAGGCGTGGAGGTCGGTGAAATCTTCGGTCGGCCCCCGGGGGCCTTCGAGGGGAACCTCGTCGGGCTCGAGCTGGACCAAGTAGCCGGAGACGAAGCGGGCGGCCAAGCCGAGCTGGCGGCAGGCTTGCACCAGGAGCCAGGAGGAGTCGCGACAGGAGCCGCGACCGAGGGTGAGCGTCTCCTCGGGCGTCTGCACGCCGGGTTCCATGCGGATCACATAGGCGACGGTATTGGCGACGAGGCGGTTCAGATCGACGAGGAAGTCGACGGTGCCCCGCTGCGTCCGATCCACCCGCGCCATGAAGGAGAGCAGAGCGTCGGAGGCAGGCTCTTTGATGAGGAAAGGGGCAAGCTCGGTGCGGTCGCGAGTCGAGTATTCGAAGGGGAACTTCTGCGCGTACTCTTCGAGGAAGAAGTCGAAAGGATTGTAAGCGTCGAGGTCCGCGACCAGGTTCACCGAGATCTGGAAGTGATCGACCTTCTTCGGGAACACGACGCGAGCAAGGAAGTTCCCGTTCGGATCCTGCTGCCAATTGATGAAGTGCTCGCTTGGCGAGATGTCGAGCGAGTAGTGGTGAATGGGCGTGCGGTTATGAGGCGCAGGTCGAAGGCGAATGATCTGTGGACTGAGCGTGACCGGGCGCTCGTAACGGTAGGTCGTGCGGTGGTCCAGAGAGACTCGGATAGCCATTTTATGCCGTGACGGTGAAGAAGTGTTGCCGAATGGCGGTGCCCGCGGAGTTCAGGTTCGTCTGGAGCTCGTCGAGGTAGTTGTGGAGGCCAACCTCCATGATTGTCTCGATTTGTGCGTAATCGAGGCTCGAGCGAAGCAGGCCCACGATGCGCTCATCTTCCGTGAGGTAGCCGCCCGTCGGTGTGCCGGTGATGGCGTGGAGGCTTTCTTGCGCGCGGTGGACGCAGTGCCGAATCGAGCGAGGGAAGTTCGCGTCGAGCAGCAGGAACGACGCGACGTTCTGCGGCGAGATCGTGTGATAGAGCTGCCGATACATCTGCAGCGCGGACGCCGAGTTCAAGAGGGCTGTCCAGCCGACTTCGTCCACTGACGTGCCGCTGTCGGAGAAGACCGGCATCAGGATAAAAGAACGGACGTCGAGGATGCGCGAGGTTTTGTCGGCGCGCTCGAGCATTCGGCCGAGCCGCGAGAAGTGCCACGCTTCGCCGTGCGTCAGGGTGGCGTCCGTGGCGCCCGCGTAGTTCGTCCCGGCGAGCTTGACCTGGTCGTAGAAGCTAGCGAGCTCGTCGGGTTCGCTCTTCCTTTGGCTGGCCTCCATGACCATCAGGTAGAGAGCATTGACCTGTTCCCACATTTCTCGCGAGATCACGTCGCGAACGGTGCGCGCATTTTCACGAGCGGCGCGGACCGAAGAGATGATGCTGTTCGGATAGGAGCGATCGAAGCTCAGAAAGTGCGCTACGTTCTGCGGGCTCGAATCTTCGTAACGAGCGTCGTACCACTCCTTGTCGCCTGTCGTGGCGACGAGCGGAGCCCAAGAGTGTCGCTCGACGGATGCGCTGTCGAGCATCAGATCGAGGTTAACGTTGATGAAGCGCGCTACGTTCTCGGCTCGTTCGACGTAACGACTGGCCCAGTAGATGGCGTCTGCGACTCGGCTTAACATGAGATGCGGTCTTTGAAATCGGTTATTTGGAGAGCACCCAGGTATCCTTGCTACCGCCGCCTTGTGATGAGTTGACCACAAGCGATCCTTTTTTCAGCGCCACGCGGGTCAGTCCGCCTGGTTGCACGTAGACCCCTTCACCACACAGAGCGAACGGGCGCAGGTCGACGTGACGAGGTTCACAATGTTGACCAATCAAGGTCGGAACACGAGAGAGGGAGAGCGTCGGCTGCGCAATGTAGCCGCGAGGGTTGCTGCGGATGCGCTCGTGGAACACCTCGCGCTCGCTCGCCGTGGAGTGTGGTCCAATCAACATTCCGTATCCGCCGGCTCCGTCGGTCGCCTTGACGACAAGTTCTTCCAGGTGCTCAAGGACGTAGGCGCAGTCCTTTTCCCGAGAACAGACGTAAGTCGGTACGTTCCGGAGAATCGGATCTTCGCTCAGGTAATAGCGGATGATGTCTTCGACGTAGGCGTAAACGGCCTTGTCATCGGCGACTCCTGTCCCCGGTGCGTTGGCGATGGCGACGTTCCCCTTGAGGTACGAGCGCATCACGCCTGGGATGCCTAGCAGTGAATCGGGGCGGAACACCTCCGGATCGAGGAAGTCGTCGCCGATGCGGCGGTAGATCACGTCGACTCGCTCGAGCCCGCGTGTGGTGCGCATGTACACGAAATCATCACGGGTCAACAGGTCGTCGGACTGGACCAGGTCGACGCCCATCTGTTGAGCCAAAAACGCGTGTTCGAAGTAGGCGCTGTTGTAGCGACCGGGGGTCAAGACAACCACGCGCGGATTCGCCGTCCGCTCGGAGGCGAGGTAACGCAGCATGTCGAGCAGGCGCATCGGGTAGTCGTCGACCGGCCGAATGGAGAGTTGCTCAAAGATGCGTGGCAGCGTCCTCTTGAGGATCTGACGGTTCTCGAGCACGTAACTCACGCCCGAGGGGCAGCGCACGTTGTCCTCGAGGACGACGAACTCCCCGGTCTTGTCGCGAACGAGATCGGTGCCGCTGATGTGGCACCAGATGCCTCGGGGAGGTTTCAAGCCCACACAAGGCTTCCGGAAGTCGTTACAGGTTTCGATGAGCTCTCGAGGAACGACCTTGTCCTTGACGATTTTCTGGTCGCCGTAGACGTCGGACAGGAACAAGTTGAGCGCGAGCAGGCGTTGTTTGATGCCGCTTTCGATGCGTTCCCAGTCCCTCGCGCCGACGACTCTCGGAATGATGTCGAAGGGGAAGATGCGCTCGTTGTCCCCGGAGTCGCCGAGGGTGAATGTGATGCCGGCCTTGAGCAGCGCCTGCTCGGCGGCCTTTTGGCGGGCCAGGATCTTCTCCTGACCTAGATCGGCGAGTCCCTGGATCAGGGGCTGGAACCCGGGGCGCGGCGTGCCGGTTGCCTCGAAGATCTCGTCAAAAAAATCGGGGCCTTGCGGGTCGTATTGTGCGAAGTCCATGAAACCCGGTTCTTCCGAAAGTGAGACTGCCAGCTACGTGCTTCGGGAGCGCGGAGAATTGGTTTCTAATATGTTTCGCAGCAAACCGGAGCCGTATTTAGCTCTCGGATGTCGTTTCGACCTCGGGCTTCCGTTCGTAGAAGGTAGCCGCTGAGTCTCCCCAGGCGCGCGTCTTTCGGACTACGAGCCCCGACTCTGGGGGCAGCTCGAGGGTACTTTTCCTGGGATGGCCGAGGACCGCGAGCCCCTCTTCGGTGAGCAAATCGGCTCGGACGAGGCGCCGAAGCGCCGCCTGGGCGGCGTCGAAGTCGGTCCAGGGGGGATCGGCCAGGACCAGGTCAAACGGACTTTCTCTCAGCAGCGCTGCCCGGGCGTCGCCGACGTCGACCGAGAGGATGCGGATGCGGTCGCTCACGCCGAGAGCTTCCGCGTTCTTGCGGATGGCGATCAGAGCGGGCCTTCTGCGCTCGACGAAGAGGACACGCTCGGCGCCGCGGGAGAGCGCTTCGAAGCCGAGCGCTCCCGTTCCCGCATAGAGGTCAACCGCCAGGCGGCCCGGACGCCCGATCATCGAAAACCACGCCTCGCGCACGCGATCGGTCGTGGGGCGTGTGGCAGGGCCGCTCGGAGCGACTAACCTGCGTCCACGAAACTCCCCCGCGATGATGCGCATGTTAGGGAGTCTCCGTTTTGTTCCAGAGCTGTCGTCTCATACGCTGCCGGGACGCGTCACGGCGGGTGAGCAGATGAGCCACGCTGAGCGCAGCCAGAGCTTCGCCCTCCTGACCGAGGGTGGGCAGAACAGTCGGTCCAACTAAGAACGTCCCGTCCACGGGGCCGCGCAGCGGCTCTCCTGCGAGGCCTTTGAATCCGAGCGGAGTGATCTCGTAGCGCGGCCGCATCGGTTCGACGGCAGGCGCGATGAGCCCGAAATGCACTCGATCGATCTCCTTCTTTTTGCGATCTTTGCCGGAGCCTTCGAAGCTTACGGCTGGCAGACCGTCGTGAGGGCTATCGATGAGCTCGACGTTTTCGTCGAAGAAGGGAATGTAAGCCCGCAAGGAGGCGAGCACCGCGTCCCTCATGCCCAAGAGATCGCGCCCTTCGGGGCAGATACCCTCCGCGGTGAGCAGCGTCTTGCCGGCGAGCTCCTCAGAGCCCCCTGGCGCAAGGGAGAGCAGGGAGCGGCGCTCCAAGTAGAGCGCGGGCAAATGGGACCCGGGCGCCGCAAGGAATGAGTGCGCCGCGAGGGGAGCAGGTACGGCTCGATCCGGGAGCACCGCGCTCACCACGAAGTGACCGCCGAGCACCGACACGTGAGGCCAGACCTCCCGCGCGTTCTTTCGGATCTCGGAGGCCTCACAGAGAGCCGCGATGTCTTCGCCCGTCGCGTCAGTGACGACGGCGTCGGTTCCAGTCATGGACTCGGAGAAGTCTTCTTCGATACCGACCACGTGGCCGCGCTTGGTCACGATGCGTGTGACCCGGCCGTCGAGGCGACAGGTTCCTCCGTGACTTTCGATCCGCTCCATCAAGAAGGAGGCGAACTCCTGCTCGCCGCCGGGAAGTGAGTAGACCCCTCGGGCCCAGGCGCCATGCAAACGCGCCAAAGAAAACGGGCTCAGGTCCGAGGGCTCAATGCCGAGCGGCGTCGCGAAGAAGGCTGGGAGCTCGAGGATCTCGCGATAAGGATGTCCCGTCGGCAGCCGAAACGGGAGCTCGTCCACGGAGTCAGTCGTGTCTCCGATGGGCAGATGGCTCGCGTAACGGCCAGTCTCGAGCCGCTCCAAGAACGTCGCTGGCGGCCAGATCGCGGGCTTCTCGAAGACCGCGTCGATCTTCGCGTTGGAGTCGGAAATTGCTCCGTAGATCTCGGCGATGACCTGTTGGATCTCGGGGAACTCCCGCTCGATCTCGCGGGTGAAGAGCTCGATGTCCGGAGGAATTTCGAAGCGGAGTCCGGGGCCGAGGAACCCGAACATGGGGTTTTCGGCGATGGTGCGGCGGCGAAAACGCTGAGTCTGGGCGAGCTCCTGCAGAGCGCGGCGGAAGACCGGAGAGGTCGCGGAGAGCAGGGTGAAGGTGCGCCGGAGCAGCGGGGTGCCGAAGATGGTGTAGACGGGAGCGCGCGCTCGCTGGCCGAGGACGAGGACCTTGAGCTCACGCTTGGCCAAGATACTCGCGGCGAGCAGCGAACCGAGGCTGCGCCCGAGGACTACGACGTCATAGTGGCGAGCCGTCATGACTCCCTATTCACTCACAGCAGGTGGAAGGATACGGGTGACGCGCCTTCCGCTCGGCCCGACCTCGATTTGAACGCGCCCCTCTGAGATCCAGCGGAGAGCCTCCACAAAAGCGACGTGCTCTTCGGCCAGGATCCTTTGGCGCAGCGTCTCGCTCGTATCTCCTTCGAGCACCGGCACGACGCGCTGGGTGATGATCGGGCCGCTGTCGACGGTCGGCTCGACGAAGTGCACGGTGCAGCCTGCGAACCGGACGCCGTAGTCGAAGGCTTGTTTCTGGGCGTCGACCCCCGGAAAAGCGGGGAGCAGAGAGGGGTGGATGTTGATGGTTCGATCGCGAAACTCTTCAAGAAATCGGCCGCGCAGCACGCGCATGAAGCCCGCGAGCGCGACGTATTCGACGCCGTGTTCTTTGAGCGCCGCGATCAGGGCCTCGTCGAAAGCCTCCCGGCTCTCGAACTGGCGATGATTGATGACGAGAGTCTCGACCCCTGCCTGCCGGGCGCGCTCGAGACCGAAAGCGCCTTCGACGTTGCTGATCACGACTTTTACGTCAGCATCGAGTCGACCTTCCCTGACGGCGTCCAGGATGGCCTGCAGGTTGGTCCCGCCGCCGGAGATGAGAACTCCGAGCGCGAGGGTCACGGAGTGCGATCCTCCGGGTCGTTCACGTAGCGGACGCGCTCGCCACCGCTCTGTTCGGTGAGGTGACCGATCCAGTAAGCATCCTCGGAAGCCTCGGCGAGCGCAGCGACGGCGTCCGCCTCGCGCCCCTTCTTCACCATGCACAAGAGGCCGATGCCGAGGTTGAAGGTGCGGCGCATCTCGTCGAGCTCGACGGGGCCGCCTTCGCGGATGACGCGGAAGATCGTCGGCCAGGGGCGCAGCTGATCGAGCACGGCCCCGACCCCGTCGGGCAGGACGCGCGGCAGGTTTTCCGGAACTCCGCCGCCAGTGACGTGACAGAGCGCGTGGAGATCGGGACCAAGACGCTCCTGGAGGGAACGGACGGCGCGCGCGTAGATGCGCGTGGGGGTGAGCAAAGCCTCACCGTAGGTCGCGCCGAGAGCCTCACAGTGGTCCGTGAGCTTCGCGCCCATCTCACCTTCAATGACGCGGCGGGCCAGGCTGTAACCGTTCGAGTGAAGACCGGTCGAGGGCACAGCGATGATGGAATCATCAGCCTGGATGCGCGCGGGGCCGAGCAGGTTCTTGCGGTCGATGACCCCGACCGAAAACCCCGCGAGATCGTACTCCTCGTCCGCGTACATGCCGGGCAGCTCCGCGGTCTCTCCGCCGAGCAGCGCGCATCCCGCGAGCACACAACCATCAGCGATCCCTCGGACCACCGCGGCGCCGGTGTCCGCCTTGAGCTTTCCGGTGGCGAAGTAGTCGAGGAAAAACAGCGGCTGGGCTCCCGTCGTGAGCACGTCGTTCACGCACATAGCGACGAGGTCCTGACCGATGGTGTCGTGTTTCTGCAGAGCGAAGGCGACCTTGAGTTTGGTTCCGACGCCGTCCGTCCCGCTCACCAGGACCGGCTCCTCGAGCCCTTGGGGAAGGCCGCAGAGCCCAGCGAATCCGCCGATTCCCTCGAGAACAAAAGGGGTCTTCGTGCGAGCGCCGAGGGGTTTGATGCGCTCAATCATGGAGTTCGCTTCGTCGATGTCGACGCCAGCGTCCCGGTAGGTCACGGCCATGGGCGCCGCTTTACCAGAGCCCTGGCGGCGACTCCACCCAGCGGGAGCGATCAACGGGCGGCGGAGCCTGCGAAGCTCCTTCGGGGCTCGAAGGGCGCGAGATCAAGCGGCGCTGGACGACCTTCGGCCAAACTGAGGACGATCTGGGCCGTGATGGGGGCGAGGAGGATGCCCATGCGGTAGTGCCCGGAGGCGACGATCAGGCCTTCGATGCCAAAGGTGCCCACGATCGGGCGCTCATCGGGGGTATAGGGCCGGAAGTTCGACCAGCTATCGACCAGTTCCGCCTGAGCTAGGCTCGGGACCAGGCGCATGGCTCCGCTCAGCAGGCGGTGCACGCCCTGAGCCGTGACGGCCTTCTGGTAGCCGACGAACTCGAGAGTCGAACCCACCACGACGCGCCCGTCGCTCCTCGGGACCATGTAAATGTCCGATCCAAAGAGTACGGACTGGAAGCGCGGAAAATGCCCGTCGAGCTCAATGACCTGACCGCGGGCCGGCACGATCGCTCCCCGCTCGAGGGGCAAGCCGCTCACGAGGGGGGTCCAACTTCCCGCTGCAACCACTGTCCAATCCGCGCGGAGCTTGCTTCCGTCATCGAGGAGGACGCCCGAGACCTTTTTCTGCTCGGAGGAGGCGAAGTCGAGGCCTCGCACCCCCACACCCGAGCGGATCGTCACGCCCGCCCGCTCAGCGGCGATGCGGGTCGCTCGAAACAGCTTTCGGGGAGCGATGTGGGCGTCGTCCGGGAAATGGATCGCGCCTTTGGCCTCCTCCGAGAGCGCCGCGATGCGCTGGCGCGCCTCGTCCCCGGAGAGGTCTTCACCGCTTCTTGTTTCAGTCTGGAAGGCGCGGCGGGTGCGCTTGTCTTTCAGCTCTGCCTCGCTGAAAGCGACGTCGAAGGAGCCGCCCTCGTGGAAATCCGTGTCGAGGCTGGTCGCCTTGTGGAGCCGCCGGATCCACTCTGGATACAAACGTCGACTCATCCGGCACAGCTCCAGGAGAGGTCCCGGGCGGACGTTCTCAATCTCGGGGCCCAAAATGCCCGCCGCCGCGCTCGACGCCTCCGCGCCGGGGAGGGCCTTTTCTAGTACGGTCACGGAAAAACCGCGCTCGGCGAGCCCCAAGGCTGCNGAGGTGCCCATGAGCCCGCCACCGATGATGACGACGCTCTTCTTCGCAGGGTCGGCCATGGCCCTCTTGTGCCAGGGAATCGGCTCGCGATCCACGCCGGAGCGCCTTCGTATTCCGGGGGGCTATTGGTTCTCGCGTTTCGTCCGCTATCCTCCTCGTTCGACTCAAGGAGCTTCGAGAGGATCAATGGCCGGGGACAAGAAGAAGACTGCCGTCTGCGCAAGCTGCGGATTTTCCAACAAGCTGCCGCTCGACGCGGGTCGCTGCGTCTCGTGTGGCGCCCGGATGGACGACGGGGGTCCCGTCTCCGCTCGCGCCTCCACGCCGAACAACGTGATGGCGGCCCAGTCCTTCAACCTTCTCTGGTTCGCGATCGCCATTGGCGTCATGGTCGTGCTCACGGGCGCGATCGTGGTCGGTCTCCCCGCGGTCATCCCGGCGCTCGATTTCGAAGGTTCTGCCGGCATGATGGTCGCGATTCCGGTTTGGTTCGTTGGAGGGATGCTCGTGGGCCTGATCTCTCCTGGAAGAACGTTCACCGAGCCCGCCGTCGCGGTGTTCCTCGTCGCGCTCCCGACCGCATTCATCCTCTACAGCGGCCAGACTGTGCGGACGATGCCCGCCTTCATGTACGTGCTCTTCTCGGCTCTCGGCGTGCTCTTCTCGCTCATCGGCGCTTACGTGGGTGAGCGCTTGCAGATGAGCGGACAGTAAGAACCTCCGCGGGCGCACGGCGCCGCTGGGCCGCGAGAGGGACACGACTCCGCCGCGGCCGATGGAGAAAGGTCACTTTCGACCTTTTTTCCGCGCTTCCTTCTCAGCCTTGCGCGCGTTCTTGCGCGCGTTCTTCTCGCTCTTGCTGAGGGTTTTCATCTTCGGAGCGGCCGGTGCGCCCCCACCCATGCCGGGGAAGCCACCCATGCCGGGAAATCCACCCATGCCGGGGAAACCGCCGAGTCCCGGAGGCATCCCGCCGAGACCGGGCAAGCCACCGCCGCCCATGAGCGAGCTCAAATCTGGCATCCCAGCTGGCATCTTGCCGTTTTTCATGGCCCGACGAGCGTTCCGCGCGAGCGCGAGTCCCTTGAGGCCAGGGATGTTTCCGAGCATCCCGAGATTCTGCCCGAAGCCGCCCATCATCTGCTGCATGAAGAGGAACTTCTGCACCAGCTCGTTGACGGCTTGTTCGGTGTGACCGCTGCCGCGCGCGACGCGGCGAGCTCGGCTCGGCTCACGAACGAAGGACTGAGGATCGAGCTTCTCCGAGCGAGTCATCGACTGGATCATGGCTTCGATCCGCGAGAGCTCACTCTCGTCCACCATGTCCGCGGCGCCGGGCGGCAGCATCTGGCTCATGCCCGGGATCTTGTCCATGAGGTCGCGAATCGACCCCATCTTCTGAATCATTCGGATCTGATTCAAAAAGTCGTCGAGCGTGAACTGCCCCTGCATCATGCGGAGCGCGTCTTCCTCCGCCTTCTTCTTGTCGACGACCTGCTCGAAGTCCTTCATCAGGCCGACGACATCGCCCATGCCGAGCACGCGACTGGCCATGCCTTCGGGGCGGAACTCTTCGAGTTTGTCCGTCGTCTCGCCCATACCGACGAACACCACGGGGGCGCCGGTGATCTCGAGCACGTTGAGCGCGGCGCCGCCGCGGGCGTCGCCGTCGAGCTTGGTCAGGATGACGCCGGTGAGCTCAAGGCGGGAGCCGAAGCCGCGGGCGGTCTTCACCGAGTCCTGGCCGATCATCGAGTCGACCACGAGCAGCGAGTTGCCCGGCTTGGTGAGGGTGTGGATCGAGGCGAGCTCTGCCATCAGATCTTCGTCGATCGCGAGGCGGCCCGCGGTGTCGTAGATGATGACGTCGAAGCCTTCCTTCTTCGCGTGCTCGAGGCCGCTCACGCAGATCTCGACGGGAGTGGCGCCGGGGATGTTCCAGACGGGGACGTCGATCTGTTTGCCGAGGACCTTGAGCTGCTCGACGGCCGCCGGGCGCTGCATGTCCGCGGCGACCAGGAGCGGCTTTTTGCCTTGGCTCGCGAGCAGGCGCGCCAGCTTGGCCGAGGAGGTCGTCTTTCCGGAGCCCTGGAGGCCCACCATCATGATCCCGGTGGGGCCTGAGCTCGCGTAGCGGATCGCGGGGCGCCCGTCGCCCTTGAGAAAATTGACCAGTTCGTCGTGGCAGATCTTGACGAAGACGTCCGACGCGCTGGCCTTATGCGTCACACCCTCTGCTTTGACGCGGGTCTGGACGGTCTGTCCGAGGGCAGCTTCTTCTACGCGCGCGAGGAATCGTTTGACGACGCCGAGCTCCACGTCCGCATCGAGGAGCGACTTGCGCACCTCGACCAGCGCGGGCTGGATGTTCTTGGCGTCGAGTTCGGTGAGGCCTGCGAGGCGATTCTTGGCTTCTCTGAAGCCGGAGGAGAGTGCTTCGAACACGGTAAAATTCCGAAAGTGGGCAAAGGGCCCAGGGAGGGCCCGCCCTTAGCACATCTCGGGGTCCGAGTCCTCTCCGGGGCTGGACGCGAGGTCGTCGGTCCTGAGCGCTTCGGCCCGCCCGTAGAGATCCCGCTTGCTCAGGCGCTTGCCTTCGCGGTCGCGCGCTCCGGAGAGCTGACTGACTACATCTCGGGTCGACAGGCCCGCGCGCAGGAGGTCTTTGATCTTCTCATCGATACCCTGCTCGCCCTCTTCGGGGGGAGTGTCCCCGCGTGCCCCTTCCACCACGACGGTGAGCTCACCGAGCCACTCGTCGCGCCCTTCTCCGGCGCGATCGAGAGTGGAGTGGATCACCTCTTCGAACTTCTTCGTGAGCTCGCGCCCGATCACGACTGCGCGCGGCCCGAGCAGCTCATGGAGCTCGGCGAGCGTCTCCTGAATTCTTCGCGGCGACTCGAAGAACACGATCGGGCAGGCGAGGGAACGCAGCTCGAGGATCGCTTCGCGCCTCTTGCTGGTGCGCCGCGGAAGGAAACCGAGAAAGTGGAAGGCAGATCCGCCGAAGCCTGCGAGCGCAATGGCGCTGGTAACGGCGCTGGGCCCGGGGATCACAGTGACCAGGACGCCCGCTTCGCGGGCGCGGCGGACGAGCTCGGCGCCCGGATCGCTGATGCCAGGCATACCTGCGTCCGTGACCAGCGCGATCGTCTCGCCCCCTTCGAGGATCTCGAGGGCGACCTCGATGTCGCGGGCCGTCGAGTGGGCATGCAGAGAATGCAGTCGCTTTCCTTCGATTTGTAGATGCGAAAGGAGTACCCGCGTACGGCGGGTGTCCTCTGCAAAGATGCGATCGGCGGAGCGAAGAGTCTCTACCGCTCGGTAGGTGATGTCTCCGAGGTTCCCGATCGGTGTGCCGACGAGCGCTAACGTGCCGCGACTCATCGGCCCACTAGTCCACGATCACGGCGTCGCCGAGGCGCTCCGAGAGGTATTCTCGAAGTTTGCCGGTGAGTCGAGCTTCGAGCTGGCGGACACGCTCGCGCGATACGCCAAATTGATCGCCCAAGTCCTGCAGCGTCTTCGGTTCATCGGCGACGAGCCGCTCATCGAAGATGATGAGATCTTTCCCCTGCAGCTGCTTGCGGAAAGCGTCGAGGTGTTCACGCACGAGGAAACTGAGCTCGGCGCCTTCGTTCACGGCTTCGGGAGACGTGCCAGGTGAGGGCAAGAGCTCGACGCGCGAGATCTGGCGTCCGTCCGCCTCGCTGACTGGGGCATCGAGGGACGCGTCATTGCGCGCAAGCCGCTTGTTCATCTCCTCGACATCCCCTTCGGTTACGTCGAGCCTCTTGGCGATTTCGGCGTTGCTGGGATCGATGCCGAGGGCCGCGAGTTTTGCCTTCTCCTTGTTGAGATTGAAGAAGAGCTTGCGCTGAGCCTGGGTGGTACCGAGCTTCACGAGCCGGAAGTTCGCGAGGATGTAGCGCAGCATGTAAGCCCGAATCCACCACGCGGCGTAGCTCGAGAGTTTGACTCCGCGGTAAGGGTCGTACTTCCGCACGGCCTGCATCAGGCCCATGTTCCCCTCTTGAATGAGGTCCATCATGTTGCGGTACGCGCGCCGATACTCGTAGGCGATTTTGACGACGAGTCGCAGGTGCGCGGTGACGAGCCGTGCCGCAGCGTTGACATCCCCCGACTCCACGTAGCGGACCGCCAGCGCCTTCTCCTCCTCGGGAGAGAGCAATTTGTGAGCCTGAACCTCGCGCATGTACGCTTCGAGCGGATCGAAGCGAGCGAGTCCGCGATCGGAAGTTTTAGCGGGGACGAGGCTTGTGGTCGGCGGAAGGTCCTCGAGCTCGATGGACTCTTCGCCGATGACCTCGCCTTCGACGATGATGGGCTCCTCTTCGCCACCTTCAACGTCACTCTCGGTTTCCTGGACGTCGGTCCGGTTCGCTTCGGAGGCGCTCCTCTTCGATTTTTGGCTCTTGGGCCGGGAGACGCCCTTCGCGGGGGCTTTTGTTTTTCGGGACGCGGCCACGGGGATTGGGGGAACGTAAGGCGCGCTCCGCGGGGGCCGTCAAGGGGGGCCGGTCTGGGGCCCGGAAGTGCTGATGGCGGAGTTCAACTAAAGAAAGTTGCAGGAGAGCCGCTCTGTGGCTTGAATGGGGAGTGGCGAGGCGCGCGCGGGGCGGTCCGCCGCTGGGGGCGAGCGATGAGAGTGGCTGATAAAAGTACGATCGATGAGCACTTGCCCGCAGGTCGGGTGCCCACTGCGGGGACAGAACCCCGGGTTCTGGTGATCGACGATGAACCTCTGCTCGGGCAGACGCTCAAGCTGGGGCTGGAGGGGTCCTTCTCCGTGGAGCTGGAGGCGCTCGGAGAGGTTGCCTTGGAGCGGCTCCTTAGCGGCGAGCGATTCGACCTGATCCTCTGCGATCTGAGTTTACCGAACCTCTCGGGGATCGAGATTTACCAGCAGCTCGCCGAGCTGCGCCCGGAGCTCCTTCCGCGCTTCGTGCTCATGACGGGTGGTGCCGTGACCGATGAAGCGCGCGATTTCGTCGCGAGCTACACGGGCGCGATCCTGCACAAGCCCTTTCGTCTCATGGAACTCGAGGCGGTGGCTGCTCGCATCCTAGAGCGTCACGGCTTGGCCCGGCGTCGGCCGGGTCTCGGGTAAGCCTGCGCGCTTGAGAGGACTGTCAGGGACCGCGAGACCGGCGGCTGCCAGATCGTAGATCATGCCCCACTCCACCCCAGGCGCGGCGTGGACAATGAACAAGTCGCTCTTACAGCCTTTGAACATGGTCTGGATCGTATCGGCGGTGCGCGTCAGATCGGGTCCGCTCATGCCGCGGGGCCGCTTCCGGGCGGTACCGCCCGAAACGCGCCAAATGGCTGTGGCGCGCTGCTCCGTGACCGTTCCCACGATCGTGCAGGGATCGGCTTGAGTTTGGGCTAAGCGAGAGACGAACTCGATCGACTTCGGATACTCCGGGCGCGATTCGGTCTCGATGAGCACGCTCTTCGGCGAGAGCGCGAACACTTCTTTCAGGTACAGCGCGACCCACTCTGGCTGCGCCTTCCGGTCTACCTGGATCACCACGACCTTGTCGGTGATGTACTCCTTCTCTGCGGCGAGATCGCTCGTCAGCTGTGCTCGTCCGGTGGCGCTGTCTTGACCATCAGGCGTGACGAGCATGCTGCGTGAGAACCCGACAAGGGGGCCGAGGTCGTCGATGCGAAAGGTAGGCGCGCTCTTTGGCTTCGGGAGCGGAAGCGGATCGTCCTCGGGCGGGGGAGGCGTCAGCCGCTCCATCTTCTTCGGCGGCTTGTCGTCACAACCGAGAGCGAGTCCACCCAGGCTCGCGCAAGCGACGCACCAAACGATGGCCGCACCCAGACCCTGCCTTCGTAGAAGCCTCATGGCTCAATCTACAGCAAAGGATTGTCTGGGGCACAACCCGCAGAGACCCCCGGGCGGGCGCTAGGAGGCTTTCATGAGCCAGTTTTGTGAGCGGGTGCGCTGGAAAAAGACCACTGTCGCTGAAAACCTTGGGTATGGCGCCAGCGGGGCGGCAGTCAGGGGACGAATGATCAGTCGCAGCTTCGGGCTCGCCGATACACGTGGACACCGCGGTTCGAAGGGATGAGCTGGTTGAGGTGGGATGTGATGTTCGGATCGCCGGTGAAGACGTCGATGTGGGCCCCGACGACCTTCATGCCCCGATCTTCGGCCACGAAACAGCCGTCGTGAGGTGTGCCCTCTGGGTCACGAGCGACCCCGTGGAACTCCGGGATGTAGAGCACTGTTCCCAGAGGAATCACACTCGAGTCGACGGCCACGGAGCGGAGCGGAGTGATCGGCTTGCCCAAGGCGCCCCGCCCCCAGGGAAAGGACGCCGGATCGAGAACGTCGAAACAGAGCTTCTGCCCCGTACGGGGACAGACCTCGGCGCAGGCACAATCGCGCTTGGCGAAGCTCACTGTAGACCCAGAACGCAGCGTCCCGCTCCCTTGTACACAGAGAGCCTCGAAGAAGGGGCGCGGTACTTCGGCGATCGGTTTGCAAGAGGCATTCATGAGGAACGTGGCCGCCCCCGAGAAATCTCGCTCAGCGGGGAAGTCGTAATAAGTGTTCCTGAAGACGCCGAGCAGCTCCGCGTCTTCGGGCGCTCTCCGCCCCGCGGTCGCTCCGATCGCAATGAGCGGGCGCGATCCTTGAGCATCGACGCTCGAATCCTCGCTGAGCCGATCTTCCTCTTCACTCGGGGCGCTCGGCGCTCCGAATCGAGCTCTGCGCGGCTCTTGCGATTGTCGGTCATCGACGAGCCAATGGGAGCCTTGGGTCGAGTCTGTTTGTCCAGGGGCGTCCCGGACCCAGGCGCGCCCCCCGCTGCAAGCGACGGTGAGCGACAAGAGGGCGATCGCTCTTAGCCCACGCATTCGTCACTCCCGTCGCGGGTGATCTCGGCGCGGAGGGCCCGGGTGTGCTCGAGCCAGCGCTCTCGAATGTCCTCGGGGACGTTGAACTCGCGGAGCGTCTTTTCGAGCAGGACCAGGCGACGATTGAACTGGCCACCCATGATCCGGTGTCGCGTATGCGCATCTCGGAGCGGTCGCCCCTCGTAGGGTCCACCTCCCAGGTGCGATGCGGCGAAGCTCACCTCACGAGCCTTGAGGACGTCCTTGTTCACGTTCCGGAACAAGAACCCGATCATCGGATCGCTCGTGACCCGATCGATGAAGACCGAGATCAGTTCTTCGAGGCGCGTGCGTCCTCCGAGCCGCTCGAGATCTGACTCTTCTGGCATCAAGCGGGATTCTACTCGAGCTCTCGAAATGGGCCGCTCCTAAAAAGCATCGGAGACCCGGGGCACTCGGATCTCCTACAATTCTCGGCCGAACGCGGCCGCTTGCTTCAGGCGAAGAGGGCTGGCTGAGCCGAGGACGCGCTCAGGCGGCCTGACCGCAGCACTTCTTGAACTTCTTGCCGCTCCCGCAGGAACAGGGATCGTTGCGCCCGATCTTGGGAGCTTCTCGGCGCACGGGAGGGCCCGCGATCTGCTCGCCGTCCACGAAGTACCAGGTGCCGCGGTCGGCTCGGAAGGTGGCGAGCTCGCGATGCTCGATCGGGGTGCCGCGCACCTCGTAGCGAGCGACGAACTCCACCTGGCCGAAGTTGTCTCCGGCGTTGCCCTGCTCGGTGCGCAGGATCTCGAGCCCTTTCCAGGTTGACCCTTTCGACCAGGCTTCGGTCGACTTCCGATCGACCTGGCCGACCGTGTCGGGGTCATGGCTGCTCAAGATGAAATCGACGTCGCCCGTCGCGAACGCGGAGTAGCGCGCCCGCATCAGCTCTTCAGCGGTCTGCGCCTTGCGCTTGCCCTCCAGAATGGGTCCGCAACACTCGGCTAAACTAGGGCCTTTACCACAGGGACAGGTCACTCGCTCGTTTTCCTCGGGAAAGAGCCGGCTTTCGGCTCGGGGGCCCGTGTCCTCTCACTTTCGAGGGCGCTCGGCAAGCGGTCGAAGATCCCCCCAAAACCGCCATTGGATAGGACGACGATGGCGTCGCCGGGCTGCGCGATTTCAGCGGCGCGCTCCACAATGGCTTCGACGTTTGGGAGCGCCGAAGCGGTTCGGCCACGTCCCTGGAGGTCGAAGGCGAGCTGTTCGACGGACAGTCGCTCTTCGGGAGGCAGCTCGGGCCGTCCAATGGGCGCGAGCAGGGCCACGTCCGCTGCGTCAAAGGCCTCGGCGTAGAGGTCCTGGTGGAAGGCGCGACAGGCTGTCGCGCTCCGCGGCTCGAAGATGGCGATCAGCTTGCCGCCTTTGTGTTTCGCGCGCATCGCCTCGAGCGTCTTTTTCACGGCGGTCGGGTGGTGAGCGAAGTCGTCGTAAACGGAGACTCCAGAGTAGACGCCGCGCAGCTCCTGACGCCGCTTCACGCCGCGGAAAGTGGCGAGATGTTGGGAGAGCTCGCGCAGTGGCACGCCGAAGCCCGCTGCGGCGATGGCGAGCGCGCCGACGGCATTTTCGAGGTTGTGCACACCCGGTAGGGGAGAAGCGTAGCGACCTGCAAGGACTCCCCCGACGAAGAAATCAAAGGAGACGCCGTGCTCGTCGAAGACCGCGGGGGCCGCGAAGAAATGCGGCGCCACCTTGGGGGAGATGTGGCCGTCGACGCCGTAGTAATAGATTTCACATTTTGCCCGCTGACTGATCTCGATCGCGACGTCGCTCGAGGCGGAGACCACAAGCAGACCGCTCTCCGGGAGACTTTCGACGAGGTGCTCGAAGGCGCCGCGGTAGGACGAAAAATCGGGGTAGATGTCGATATGGTCGTGCTCGATCGAGGTGATGAGCGCGATCTCGGCGCTGTAGTGGAGGAATTTTGCGGTCTTCTCCCAGAAGGCGGTGTCGTACTCGTCGCCTTCGAGCACGAACGGTGGGCGCCTTGTGCGAGGGGCGGCCTCGCTCGCGCCTTGGAGCGGAAGGCGAGGCAGGGCCGCTTGCCGATATCCCCGCCCGTAAGGCTCCACGACGCCTCCAATGAAGAACCCGGGACGAAGGCCAGCTCCGTCTAACAAATGGGCGACGAGCGCGCTTGTTGTCGTCTTGCCGTGGGTTCCGGTGATGACTGTGGGGGTGGTTCCTTTGAGAGCGAAGCGCTCGAGGGCGCCTGCAACGTGGGTGCGCTCGATGCCGAGAGCTTCCGAGCGGAGCACTTCGGGATTGTCGCTGCGACAGACGTTTCCGACGATGTGAAGGTCCGGGCGCTCCTCGTCGATGTGGGCGGCCGCATAACCTTCGTAGAGCCGAATCTGGCTCTGGCGGAGTCCTGGGCCCATGGGCGGATAAAACGCGAGGTCGGAGCCGGCGACGTCGTGGCCGAGGTCTTTCAGAAGGCCGGCCAGGGCGCCCATGGCGGTGCCTGCGATTCCGCTGATGAAGATGCGCATCGGCGAGAAAATAGCCGCGAAAGCTCCATGCACCAAAGGGAATTGTGCCGCCTGACCGCGCCGGTTCTTGGGCTATTTCCCCGCCGCCCGGATCGTGTAGCGTGAGCGCCCTCATGAGGATCATCGACCTGCTCCAGCGTGAGAAGCCGTGCTTCTCTTTCGAGTTCTTCCCCCCGAAGGATGAGGCGGGCGTCGAGAGTTTGTTCGGTGCGCTTGCGGAACTGGCGCCGTACCGTCCTGCGTACGTCTCCGTGACCTATGGCGCGGGCGGCAGCACTCGCAGCGTCACCGTCGATCTGGTGCGCCGGATCCGCGAGGAGATCGGCCTCGAAGCCATGGCACATTTGACCTGTGTCGGCTCCTCTCGTGATGAGCTCCGCTCCGTGCTCCAAGCCCTCGCCGCTGCCGGGATCGAGAACGTCCTCTCACTTCGCGGCGATCCGCCCAAAGGCGAGGCGCATTTTTCGCGTCCGCCGGGCGGCTTCTTGTACGCGAGCGAGCTCGTCAGCTTCATCCGCTCCGAAGGGTTCCCGTTCTGCCTCGCGGGCGCTTGTTACCCCGAGCGGCACCCGGAGGCGGCCTCGATCGAGGCAGACATCGAAGCGCTCCGGAAGAAGGTAGACGCGGGGGCCGACTTTTTGATCACCCAGCTCTTCTTCGACAATCAGGATTTCTATCGCTTCCTCGATCGGCTCGAGAAAGCGGGCATCACGGTGCCGGTCGTGGCGGGGCTCATGCCGATCACCAACGTCGCGCAGGTCAAGCGTTTCACCCAAATGTGCGGCGCAAGCATCCCGAGCGAGCTGCTCTCTCAGCTGGAGACGAGCGAAGCCGATCGCGCCAAGGTTCGCGCGATCGGGGTCGAACATGCGACCCGCCAAGCGGAGGATCTGATCCGAGCGGGAGCGCCGGGCCTCCATTTTTATACGTTGAATCGTTCGCTCGCGACCCGGGAAATCCTGGACAATCTCGGAGTGCCTTCCCGCCGCGGGTGAGCCGACCTCGAGGTCAGCTTAAGTTCTTGGGCGCGGGGCCAAGGTGCGCTCTCCGAGCGCGCACCCGGCCCTACCCCTCGTCCTTGAGCGCTCCTCACTCAGCGCAGCTCATGCGCCTGACGACGTAGGCGCCGTGGCCGTTCAGCCTCTCGCTCGGCCAGCCACCCTCCACCGGCGTGTCCGCTTTGAGCAGACAGCTCGTATCCTCGACGCCGTTCGTCTCGAGCTCCCAGGCGCAATTGTCGAGCTTCCAGGCGACCCAGCTGATGCCGTTTTCGTCGAGCCAGTCGAGCCACAGATCAGCCTCAGCGGCGCAGACTGGCGTTCCCTTCACGCCGCCGTCCGCGTGGGTCGCGCCCCATTCGGTCACCATGAGCGGCAATCCTGCGGCGAGCGCGCGTTTGGCTTTCTCGAGCTGATTGCGGCCGTGGGAGCAGGAATAGAAGTGCACCGCGTACATGACCGCTTCGTCTTCGACGGTGGCGCCGATCGCTGCATCAGGATTCTGGTCGTAGACAGGAGTGCCAACAACAGTGATGTTTTTGTGGTCATCCGGGTCGTTTTGCCGAATCGCTCCGAGCACGGCCTCGTGATAAGGCTTGAGCACAGCGGACCAGCTGACGTTGAGCGGCTCATTGAAGGTCTCGAAGATCACGTTGGGCAGGTGACCGTAACGAGCCGCGATGTCAGAGAAGAACTCGATAGCATCGGTCTTGTAGTCTGCTGCGTTATGGCTGTGGAAGTCGACGATCACGTAGACGCCGGCCTGCTCCGCGTTTTTGATGATGGTCTCGACCTCGCGCAGCATGGCGACCTTGCCGCCGCTGGCGTAGCCGCCATCTACGTCGACACCCATCGCGGCGCGGATCACCGTCAGGCCCCAGTTGTCTCGCATCCACTCGAGGGCCCTCAGTGAGAGCGCGTAGCCGTCATGTTCCCAGTTCAGCCACATGCTGCTCACGCCTCGGAGCTGCACAGGCTGTCCGCTTTGGTCGACCAGCTGGGTGCCGGAGAGCCTCAGGTGGCCATGGCGGGCCACAGGAGAGCCTGCCGGTGCCCCTGGATCGGGATGGGAGGTGCCGGTGTCCCCAGCAGCGCCCTCGGGCCCTTGGCTCAGGGGAGTCGGGGGCTCGCAGCGCACCTGGACCGAGGGGCGACCGCCGGAGCCGGTGCTGATGGGGCCGAGGCTGCTTGTGTCGTCGCAGCTCGGGAGGAAGGGAAGGAAAGCGAGGGGGAGGGCGAGGAAAGCAAATGGGCGCATGGTAGCGCTTCCAATTATCGGAGAACGCCAGGCGCCGCACTGTCAAAATGCACTTAGGTCCCGAAAAAGCGATCGGGGAATCGCTTTCGCTTCACAAATCCAGCTACTTGCGAATGTTGACCAGGGTGACTGGATCGCCCGGTTGTATCTGCACGCCGTGCCAGCCCTGGGGCAGGTTCGGGGTCGCCCAGTTCCAGACGAACGCCCCGTCCCGCGGGGAAACCTCGATGTCGCCGTCCGTATTTTCGATGCCGAACCGGTCGTGGAGCGGCGACGCTGTCAGCCACTGGCCGCTTTCGAGCTCGAGGGCCCAAGGCGCATCCTCAAGCGCTGGTCCCGTCGTCTCCGGCGCAGCGCGGCGCGTGATCTGTTTGCTGACGACGCGGAAGGTGCCTCGCTCTGTGGACGCAGTTGTCTTCGGATCGCCGAGCCGATCCCGGCCGACCGAGGCGAGCGTTGCGTAGACGGGGCGGGTACCCTCATAGAGCACCATGATGCCCGTGATGACGCTGACGTCGATCCACTTCTGATCGTCTTTGGCAAACTCGGGCAGCTCGCCGCGTTTGTGGATCATGGTGACGTCCTGATGACGGACCCAGAGATCGTCGGGCAGGGCCCAGTACTGATGACCCGCGGAGCTCCGGTAGCGACCCGTGAGCGAGAGGCGTTCATGGTACTCGAGGTCTCGGGCCTTTTGGGGTCCCGCCGCGGTCCAGCGGAACGCTGAAACTCCCCGACGCACCACGAACGCGAGCGGCAGGTCTTCCCCGCCTTCACCGAGCCGAACTCCTTGGAATTGACTCTCGGGCGCGGGGGCNAGGTCTCGGGTCGCGACGAACTGCCCATTCATGCGCAGACCGAGAAAAATTGGCTCCTTTGATTCATCGGGCGCAGTCCAAGATCCCACGATGGCGACTCCGCTGCCCCGCGAGAGCCGACCGCTCACCTTGACGCCCGGCTCGAGTGCTTTGCCGATATGGGTCTTTTCGTAGACGGGGGCTGACTGCACCAGCTTACCGTAGACGTAGGGGAGGGGCTTCTCGAGCTCAGGTCGGAGCGCCATGGCCTTGAGCGTCGGATGATCGAGGTTCAGGGAGATGCCCTCGTCTGCGCAGACGTACCCCCGGGGCGCGAGCTGATACCAGCCCTTCTCACAATCGGGCGTCACAGCGTTCTTGGAGCTCCTGGGGAGCTCCGTGCCAGCGTGGAGGAAGCCGAGGCGCGGTGCGTTCTTGGAGGATCCGGCGTACACGGGGACCTGATCCAGGAGCACGCCGAGTCGATCGGAGCCGATGGGGCCGAGGGACGGAGTCTCGAACGTGGAGACCTCGGAGTGTTTGGAGAGCGCGGGGCCTTTCTGGCACGCGCTCGCCAGCATGAGAGTCATGCCGAGGACGGTTCCTCTGGAAATAGCCCGCGTTTTCACCCTGCCCGACCCATGGCACACCGCGAGCAAGAGGGCCCAATTTCTGGCAAATGCGGCGGCCTGGTAGGGTGGACTCGCCTGGGACCCGGCGATCAGAAGGCCAGGCTCAGCCAGGCGAGCGCGAGCAATAGGCCGCCGAGGGGCGTGATCGCGCCCAAGAAGCGCGGTGCTCCGAGGGCCATCGCGTAGAGGGTTCCGCTGAAGATGAGCACCCCCAGGAGGAGACCGAGGGGACTCAGGGCTCCGAGACGACCTTCGCGCAGTTCACCGGACGTCCACAGGATCACCGGCGCCGTCACGAGTTGGATCGCGCAGGCGATGGCCCAGAGTCGAACCCCTCGGGCGTCGGCGATCTTTTCGAGCCCGTGAGCGCCGAAGGCGGCCGCAACAATTCCAGTCGCGCCCAAGAGCGCAGCCGCCACTCGGACGAAGGTGGGAGTCATCTCGCCGCTCATGGTGCTGAAATCCCCGTCTGCCGCAAGCGCATCGTTCGGTCAGAGGAGCCGCTTGAACGCCACAGAAATGTCAAAGGACGTGGCGAGGATTTTACAAAAGATTACAGCTCGTTCTTTCGCCGGAAGGTCCCGGCTCGAGGTGGTGGCTCGAGCGCGCCTCTCTACGAAAAACAGGCTCTCTCCGCTGCTCTGCGCCTCGTTCCCGCGAGCGTCGCCGCGCGCGCTCCGAGGAGATCCCGCTTCAGGGCGGGGATTCGAGTCGGAGCGGCTGGCAGACGGCGCCCAGCGACAATGCTAGCGTCGCGCCCAGCTTGCTCAGGTGATTTCTGGCGCGTGACTTCGATCCTCGCTGCTCTTTCCATCGTCTCTCTGTTTGCGCTCAGCTTGCAGTTCTTCCTGCTTTGCAGGAAGTGCCGAGCGCCGCTGGGACGCGCTGTCCGCACGCCGCCCATCAGCGTCCTCAAGCCGCTGCGTGGGCACGATGAAGGGCTCTATGAGAACCTGACCGCGATCGCACGCCAGGACTATCCAGACTTCGAGGTCATTCTCGGGGCGGAGGATCCTCTCGATCCTGCCCTCGAGGTGGCGCGGCGCGTCCAGCGCGAAAACCCCGAGGTTCGAATTCGTGTTGTCACGGGCTCTCGCCTCCGCGGCTTGAACCCGAAGGTTCGCGTGCTGTCGACGATCTTGGACGCCGCGAAGCACGAGTGGATCCTCGTCTCCGATTCCAACGTTCGACCCGATCCGGGGTACCTCACGGCCATGTGGTCGACAGCCGAGTCGCAAGGCGGCCGACTCGTCCACAATCTACTGATGGGCGCGCGAGTGCGCAGCCTGGGAGCGCGCTTTGAGAACCTGCACATGAACGGCTGGGTCGCGGGAGCGATCGCCATCTGTGACGCATTTGGGCATCCGATCGTCATCGGCAAGTCCATGTTGATGACTCGGAGCGACCTCGCGGCGGTCGGCGGACTTGAGTCCGTGGCTGACGTTTTGGCCGAGGACTACGTGCTGGGAGCGGCCTTCCGCGAGCGTGGCTGGCCTGTCGTGCTCTCTCCCTATCGCCTAGAGGTCGTGAGCGGCGCCCGGGATTTCGGTGCCTTCTTGAACCGCTATGTGCGCTGGGGACAGCTCCGCAGGCATATCGCTCCGCACTACTTCCTCGCTGAACCGATCGCGAATCCGACTCCGTTTTTGCTCGGATGGCTGCTCTCTGTCCTGGGAGAGCCCGCCACGTTTGCACTCACATCTCCGGCGCTGCCTTTCGGTCTATTGCTCGTCAGGTGGGTCATCGAGGCCTCCAGCATTCGGCGGTTCTCACCGGACACGGACGTGAAGACGCTCCTTCTGATGCCGGTGAAGGACCTGATCGTCCCGCTCATGTGGCTGGCGAGCGCCCTCCGGACTCGCGTATCTTGGCGGGGACATCACATGCGCATCGGTTCGGGCAGTCGTCTGCGCCCGCTCGAGCAAGAGCTTGTGACCGAGGCGAGTCGAGCCTAGAACCGAGAAAAGGAAGGCCGGTGGCTCGAGTAGGGGGACGCTGGCGATCGGACTCGAAGCATGGCGCACCGACTCTTTGTGATTCTGCCCTCGCTGCTCGGCACGGTTGGTTTGATGGCGGGTTGTCGCACGTCGACGATGCACGTCGCTCCGGACAGCTCTCGACCGGGCGGTGCGGACTCGTACGCATCGAGGCGACTCGACCCGGATGAGGAACCGGGGGGCAAGGCGTTCCCCCGCTGCGTCGACAAGAACGGGGAGCCGCTTGCTGCGGTCTCCTTCTCGCCGAGCACCAACGACGCAGACTACCGGGCCATTGTTCAGATCACGATCGGGCCGAACGGGGAAGCTCTCCATCCATGCTTCCGCGCGGTCGAAGGTCCGCTCTCCCTTGAGGAAAAGGCGCTGGCCGAACGCAGCAAGTGGAAGTTCGATCCGGCCTTCGCTGGTCAGAAGCGTGATCGCACCGTGACCTATAGGCTGCGTCGTTGATTTGGCTCTCCGGCCGTATCGCCCGAGGCGCGTGAAGGTAGGATAAGAGCGCTATGCCGAGCGAGAGGACTTGAGCTAGGCTTTGAGATCATGGAGCGACGCTCCCTCCGCATCGCACTCCTGCTCGACCAGGTGGTGTCGGATTATCAGCTCGACATCATCAACGGAGTGCGCCGAGCCCTCTCGCGGGTGGGCGCGCGCTTGATCGTGGTAGCTGGCGGGCCACTCGGAACAGCGGGCAAGCCGAATGAACGGAACTTCGTGTTCGACATGCTCGAAGAAGCTGCGGTCGACGGGCTTGTCGTCCTCTCCGGCTCCCTGAGCAATCAAGCGGGCATCGGCGAACTGGAGCGTTTCCTGGGGCGCTTCGTGCGCATCCCGGCTGTGACGATCGGCGTCGAGGTTCCGGGAATCCCGGGCGTCTCCGTCGACAACGTCGGGGGCTCCCGGCGCCTCGTGACTCACTTGGCCGAGGTGCATGGGGCTCGACGCGTCGCGGTGGTGCGCGGACCCGAGAGCAGCGTCGAATCGCAGGCTCGTCTCAAGGGGCTTGAAGAAGCGCTCGCCGCCGTCGAAGTACCCCTCAAGCCGGAGTGGATCGTCCCGGGGGGACTCACGCGAGAAGATGGAATGAGCGCGATCGAATCGCTCTTTTCGCTGCGCGGCGTGCGGCCCTCTTCTCTCGACGCCATCGTCTGCGTGAACGACGAGTCGGCCTTGGGTGCCCTCGATGCGCTGCATCGGCGCGGCATTTCGGTGCCGAAGCCCCTGGCCATCGTTGGTTTTGACGACGCGCCGAGCGCCCAAATTGCCAATCCCCCGCTGACCACCATTGGTCAGCGCGTGATGGAACAGGGAGAGGTCGCCGCATCACTCCTCTCGGGACACCTCACGCGAGGTGCACCGCTTGTCAGTAAGGTCCTCGAAGCGTCGCTCGTTGTTCGCGAGTCCTGTGGTTGCCGCCCCCCGACCCAGAACGACTCACGCGACCTTCCCTATGAACGGCCGAAGATCGCGCGGACCCTTCGGCTCGCGCTCATCGAGCGTCGTGCGGCGATCGTCATGCAGCTCGCGCGCGCGGGACGCGGGCGCATTGTCGGCGCTCAAGAGTGGGAAGGGCGCTTGGTCGACGCGCTCTCTGCTCAGGTCGACTCTGCGGAAGGAGGCGCCTTTTTCTGGGAGCTGGAGCGCTTAACCCGGCTCCACGCGGCAAACGGCGGGGATCCGATCGTGTGTCACGACGTCCTCACGGAGCTCCGGATTCAAGCCCTGGTTTGCGTCGAGGTCGAGCCGGACCTGCGACCTCGCCTCG
The DNA here is from genome assembly GCA_002085155.1 of Sorangiineae bacterium NIC37A_2. Taxonomy (GTDB): domain Bacteria; phylum Myxococcota_A; class Polyangia; order Polyangiales; family Polyangiaceae; genus NIC37A-2. The sequence goes on along the minus strand of NASX01000044.1, from coordinate 6,385 downwards.
AAGATCTGTTTCAGGAGTCGCGGCTGACCTTAGCGCGGGTGGGCTCGTCGGTGGTGCGTGAACATGTCGACACGCTGGCCCAGAGAATGCGCGCCTTCACGAAGGATTGTTTGAGCCAGGTCGGCTCGCCGAGCATTGAGCGCCTCCGGGGCATCCTCGACGAACAGATGCCCGAAATGGGCATCCCTTCTTATTGTCTCTCGCGCTTTTCCGCGGACGGCGAAAAACTAGAGGTCTTGGCCTCCCGCGCCGCGGGGCTCCGAGCTCCTTTGGAGCCCGCGCTGCCGCGCCGCTCTCTCGGGCACGATCCGAACCTCGAGATGGTCGGGACGACACTTGTGGTTCCGCTCGCATATGCAGAGCGTCCTCTCGGCACCCTGGTCGTGTCTTGGGGGGCGACGGACCCCTATGTCTACGAGGAGATCCGGGATCTCTTGGGTATGGTCCTTTTTGTCATCGAAAAGGCCGAGCGGAGGGACCTCTGGAGCACCCCACCGGACGTGGGCTTTGGCCCCTAGGGGGCCCTCCGGACGGGCGCAGGACCCGGCCCAGAGCGAGCGGAATTGAAGCGATCTGGAGGCGCTTGCGAGGGCCGCACCTGCCCCGTATAGGGCCCGCATGAGTCGAATTTATCGCTCGCTTCCCCCCGCCGGAACCAAATTGGGCATCGCCTTCTCGGGTGGCCTCGACACTCGATGCGCCGTCGCATGGCTCGCGCGACAGGGCATGGAGGTCTACTCCTATACGGCCGACCTGGCCCAGCCGGATGAGAAGGACCCGAGCGAGATCCCGCCCGTAGCGCTCGAGCATGGGGCCAAGGTAGCCCGCCTGGTCGACTGTCGAGAGGACATGGCGCGCGAAGGAATCGTTGCCATTCAGTGCGGCGCGTTCCATCTCTCGAGCGGCGGAAAGAAGTACTTCAACACGACGCCGCTCGGTCGCGCCGTGACGACGACCGCGATCATTCGCGCCATGCGCAAAGACGACGTCCACGTCTTCGGCGACGGCAGCACCCACAAGGGCAACGACATCCAGCGCTTCTACCGCTACGGCATCCTGACCAACCCGGCCCTCAAGATCTACAAGCCCTGGTTGGATGATGCGTTCGTGAGCGCATTTGGTGGCCGCAAAGAGATGAGCCAATACCTCGAGTCCGTGGGGCTGCCCTATACGATGAGCCAGGAGAAGGCTTACAGCACCGACTCGAACGTGCTCGGCGCGACCCACGAGGCGAAGGACCTCGAGCACTTGAACGCCAGCCTGCGCATCGTCGACCCGATCATGGGCGTCGCCCACTGGAAGCCCGAGGTGAAGATCGACGCGGAGGAGGTCACCGTCGAGTTCGAACGAGGTGTACCAGTCGCCATCTCCGGGCGGCGCTTCGACAGCTTCATTGAGCTGGTTCTCGAGGCCAATCGCGTGGGCGGCCGTCACGGGCTCGGCATGAGCGATCAGATCGAGAACCGCGTCATCGACGCGAAGAGCCGCGGCATCTACGAGGCCCCAGGCATGGCGCTTCTGCACATCGCCTACGAGCGTCTTCTCTCCGCCATCCACAACGAGAACACCCTCGATCAATACTTCGTCCTTGGGCGCCGGCTCGGTCGCCTTCTCTACGAAGGTCGCTGGTTCGACCCCGAATCGATGCTCCTCAAGGACGCGCTCACTCGCTGGGTGGCACCGGCTGTCACCGGTAGCGTGACGCTCGAGCTGCGGCGCGGCGACGACTATACGATCCTCGATACGAGGGCTGAATACATGGCCTACGGGCCCGAAAAGCTCAGCATGGAGCGCGTGGAAGATCCGCCCTTCACGCCGGAGGATCGAATCGGTGCCCTCGAGCTCCAGAACCTGAACGTCACCGACAACCGGAGCTTCCTTGTTCACCATATGACGGCGACACAGAAGCTCGCGCAGTCTGTCAGCCACGGAGCCCTCACCGCTCCGACCTTGGGTGATATCCTCGATTCTAACGATTGAAGGACGGGCGGAGCCCCGAGGGGCTGACGCACCTCGCGTGGCCCACGGCGCCCGCGGTCGAGCGGCGCCCGGTAACATCAAGAAACCTGTCGCCGACTCAGTGGCTGGCTGAGCGCGCTCGGACTCAGTGAGCTGAGCGCGCCCGGGCTCAGCCGGCTGAGCGCGTTCGGACTCAGTGAAGTGGCTGAGCGCGTTCGGACTCAGTGAGCCGGCTGAGCGCGCTCGGACCCAGTGAGCTGAGCGCGCCCGGGCTCAGCTGGGTGAGCGCGTTCGGACTCAGTGAGCTGGCTGAGCGCGCTCGGCGATCCAGCTCTTTGCTCTTTTCAGGGCCTCTTCGATCGCCTCGGGCTCACTCTGCCAGCCATCGGCCATCAGTTCTTGAAAGAACTCGAAGGCCTTGGTGCGCCCCGGTTCGGGCAATTGGTCGAACTGCTGAGGGACAACTGTCGGTGGGGTCATGACCCTGGTCCAAGCAACATTCGATCCAAAGAAAAGGGGGCACGGCGATTGCACTGGAATCTCCGTACGGAGCCATTTTTTATGAGCGTTCCGAAGGAGGAAACATGAAGACGCAGAATCAAAAGCTGCCTCCCGCAAGGGGGCAAGGAAAGCGGGACAGGATGTGTGTTCGAGACGTTATGACCACAGACGTCGAGTCGGTCCTGCCCACGGAGAGCGTGCGGGATGTAGCTCGGAAGCTTGGTCAGCTCGACATCGGCTCACTGCCCGTCTGTGAGGAAGGGCAGCTCCTCGGCATCGTTACGGACCGGGATATCGCGCTGCGCGTCGTCGCTGACGGGAGATCTCCGAGCGTATGTGTCGCTGACGTGATGACGGAGACGCTCGTCTGGGCCTACGATGACGATGAGATTCAGGCCTTGGCCAAGAAAATGAGGGACAAGGCGATCCGCCGCGTGCCCGTCATCGACCGCAAGAAGAACCTGGTCGGAATTGTCTCACTCGCAGATTTGGCTCTCTCGGACGCGTCCAACCAAATCAAGGCGGCGACGCTCCAGGGCGTCTCTTCCTAAGGTGCCGGGCTCTCGGCGCAGGTGATTCAAATAGGTGGGCTCTCGGTCTTTCTCGGGTCGAGAGCCCACTTGCCTTTGGCTCGTTGCGCGCATCTTAAGTTATCCGAAGGGAGTGCTCGGGTCTCGCTCAAGGATCTTGAGCAGGCCACTCAGGGGCAGCTCGAGCCAATCGGGACGATTCTCGAGTTCGTAGCGCACCTCGTAGATGACCTTCTCGAGCTCGTAGAACGCCATGAGCTCTTCGAGTGCGCCGGGCTCTTTGGGCAAGAACGGAGCGTCGCCGGCGCGCTCCAGGTACGAGGCGAGCAAGCGCTCCTTCACCTGGCTGTGGAACCCTTCGGCCCACGCGCTCAGAAGCGGCAGATCTTCCTCGCGGTAGTGCCCGAGGCGCAGCTCGCTCGCTGTGGCGTAATCGAAGGAGCGCAAGAGCCCCATCATGTCTCGGAGCGGACAGCGCTTGTAGCGCCGCTCGTGGAGGGGGCGAGCCGGCTCCCCTTCGAAATCGACGATCACGAAGTCTTGGCCGGTAAATAGGATTTGCCCAAGGTGCAGGTCACCGTGCGTGCGAATGCGCATGGCTTCGGTGCGGATGTGCGTCACGCGCGCGAGGCGGCGCTCGATCTCGCGCACCCGCGGAAGCAGGGTCGAGACCAAAGCGTCTGCGCTCGGATGAGCGGAAAGATCTGCCTTCCTGAGCCGCTCGAAGGTCCGGTGCAGCATGGTGCGCGCACGCTGGTAGATCGACTTCTGATGGAACGACGAGAACGTCTCGGGAGAAAACGCCGGATCCGATTCGTCGCCGAGGAGCGCGAGGTGAAGCTCCGCCACCCGATGGCCGAGCTTCTCTGCGAGACCGAGGAAGCTCGCGCCGTGCCGTGAGGAATCCTCTCCTTTGCGATTCCCTTCCGCGAGCACGTGTTCGAAGGCGCCTCGCAAACGAGACACCGTCATCTGCCAGGCGTTGCCTTCATTCGGGATGAACTCATGGAGCACGCAGAGGGCAGCTGTTTCCTTGTTGCGGGCGTACTCGATGCTACCGAGGAGCCGAGGGACAGGCGCTTGGGTTCCGGCGAGGAAGCGGCCAACTTCGAGTTCAGGGTGAGGGCCGAAGGCGATCTGCCGGTAGATCTTGAGGAGAAGATGGCTGCCGAGCACGACCGTGGTGTTGGTCTGCTCGAGGGGCTCAATTTTTGTCGGCAGAGCTGCCTCGTCGAGCAAGGCGGCGACTTCCGGAGCCGCCGTGACGCGAAGCTTCGAATGGGACGCGCCGCGTGCGGCCGCCCGGAACTGTTCGAGCAGGGGCCCGAGACCCACGGCCGCGGCGACGCCATCGACGAGGTATTGCGCTTGGGTGCTGTTTGTTAGCTCGGCGACGATGGAGTGGGGAGCACTTTGGGCGAGTTCGTCGGCGACAGCGCCCGCGACCATCGCGAGAGGGACGAGATAGGTGTCGGGTTCGCCCTCCGTGAACGACTGTTCGACGACCGCGAGGGCCTGCTCGGCATCACTCGACAAGAAGACGAGGTCGAGCAGCTTGGTTCTGGTGGGAGTCCGATCTTTGCTCGCGTACCAGCGCCGTCCCACAAGATAGGCGGAAAGGGCGTTTTCGAGCCCTTCCGTCTTCGTGCCCGAAAAGCCTTCGGCGAGGGAGACTCGCTTCGGGAGGCGGGGCGCCCGACTCTCTCTGGCGCGGCTGACTTCGCTGGCTTCGAGGGACAGCCAAAGAAATCCGTGGGGCGGGAGCATGACGACCCACGGCCTCTGTTCGATGCGAGGGAAGCGGACACCTCCGGTCACTTCGACAGGGACAAAGCCCGCGTATTCCGAGAGGTCGAGCTCCGTGCACTGATGCAGGCGCGAGAGATTGGCGACGACGAGAATGCGCTGCTCGGGCGCGCTGCGAACGAACGAGAGGATCCGCGCGTTGTCCGGGGAGAGGAAGGTGATCGAGCCACGCGCCAGCGCGGGGTTTCGCTTGCGGTGCGCGATCATGCGCTTGGTGCTCCAGAGCAACGAAGAGGTGTTCCGTTCCTGAGTCTCGACGTTGACGGCCTCGTAGCGATATTCCGGATCGGTGGTGACGGGGAGGTACAGGCGCTGGGGATTCGCCTCGGAGAACCCCGCGTTTCGGTCAGCGCTCCATTGCATGGGAGTGCGCACACCGTCGCGATCTCCGAGATAAATGTTGTCCCCCATGCCAATTTCGTCCCCGTAATAAAGGACAGGGGTCCCCGGGAGCGAGAAGAGAAGCGCGAGCATCAGGTCAATCTGGCGCCGACTTTCGAGCAGGGGCGCGAGGCGGCGACGAATCCCGAGGTTGAGACGAGCCGTGGGATCTTCAGCGTAGGCGCGGTACATGTAGTCCCGCTCTTCGTCCGTGACCATCTCGAGCGTGAGCTCGTCGTGATTCCGTAGGAAGGTCGCCCACTGACAATTTTCAGGAATGGGCGGCGTTTGATCCAGGATGTCGACGATCGGGAAACGATCCTCCATCTCAAGCGCCATGAACATCCGCGGCATCAGCGGAAAGTGGAAGTTCATGTGACACTCATCGCCATCGCCGAAATAAGCGGCGGCATCTTCGGGCCATTGGTTGGCCTCGGCGAGCAGCATCTTATCCTCGTACTTCGAGTCGATGTGCGCGCGGAGCTTCTTCAGAAAGGCGTGCGTTTCCGGCAGATTCTCGCAAATGGTCCCCTCTCTCTCGTAAAGATAGGGGATGGCATCGAGGCGCATGCCATCGACACCCAAGTCGAACCAGAAGTCGACCGCCTCGAGAACAGCCTTGTGAACCTCGGGATTGTCGAAGTTCAGATCGGGCTGATGTTGGTAAAAGCGATGCCAATAGTAGGCTTTCGCAACAGGATCCCAGGTCCAGTTGGAGGTCTCGTAGTCCTTGAAGATGATGCGAGCCTCTTTGTACTTCTTCGGGTCCTCCGACCAGACGTAGAAATCTCGATGAGGATGGCCGGGAGGGCTGCGGCGTGCGCGCTCAAACCAGGGGTGCGCCTTTGACGTATGATTGATGACGAGCTCGGTGATGATGCGGAGGCCCCGCTTATGGGCCTCGTCGAGCAGCTCGCGGAAATCGTCGAGAGTCCCGTAGATGGGGTGAACGGACGTGTAGTCGGCGATGTCGTACCCACCGTCGAGGTGCGGCGAAGGATAAAAGGGCAAGAGCCAGATCGCAGTGACGCCGAGATCGGCGACATAGTCGAGCTTCTCGATGAGTCCCCGGAGGTCTCCGATACCGTCGGCATTCGAGTCCCTGAAGGCACGGATCGGGATCTCGTAGATGACGGCGTCTTTGTACCAGAGAGCGTTCGAAGAAATCGCCATGATTTCGACGTTAGCATCATCAGGGCGCCTTCGTC
>NASX01000043.1 GCA_002085155.1 Sorangiineae bacterium NIC37A_2 | reverse complement strand
CTCGAGCGACGCGCGCAGCTTTTCCGTCGCGATCTCGGGCGGAAGGCCGATCTCCTGGAGTGCACCGGCTTCTACGGCCGTGACGACAGAGCGAATGGCTTCGGCGACGTCGGGCGGCGCATCGGGGCTTCGTTTCCGGGCGCTCGCGGCGACGAGCACGTTCGTGAGGAAGGCGAGCTCTTCGAGGGCCCGCGCGTGGCTTTCGGGAGATGCCCGGGCCAGCTCTTCCAGGGCACCCTTGAGCAGTCCCGTTCCAGTGGTGAGCTGGCGGCGCGTGATGCCCGGATCCAGAGGTACAAACCTTCGAAGCACCTCGTGGAGACGATGATTCTCCTCGGGCGACGTCGCCTTCGGCGGACGGAGACGCCGGAAATAGGCGCTGCTGATCGCGTCCGTCTCTCTGGGGCGAGAAGGCGGCGGCATGCGCAGAAAGGCGAGCGCGTCGCTTGCCGAGATATAACCGGAGGCGGCGCGGCGCTCCTCGCGCTCTCCGCGCGCATCGTCTTCAAACTCAGCCATCTCGTCGAGCACGCTCACGAGCTCATCGGGCTCATCGATGCTATTCACATTCGCCTGCGAGAGGCGATGGAGCAGGCGCTCCATGAGCTCGGGCTGTGCGTCGCTCCAGATGGAGAGGAGGGCGACGATGGCGTCCCAGGCGAGGCCACTCGGTGAGAGCACCGCGTATTCGTCGAACTCTTCGTAATTGTCGCCTTCGAGTCTCTTGTCGAGGACGCCGCTCTCGTCCGATTCGGCCATGCGACGCAAGTAATCTGCGGGCCAAACGGAGATGAGCCGGCTCAGAGCCATGGTGAGGAACTCCTCCGGAAGTCCCGCGACCTTGTCCGAAAGGGTCCGTACCCCCGCGTCGTGCAGAGACTCGAGGAGGGTCGCGAACCGCTCCACATCGAACTGGTCGGCGTCTTGATTGTCCCAGAGGGTCTCGTCGACCAGCTCGACGAGCTGCTCAGGAGTCGAGAGAGCCAGGAGCTCTGAGGAGTCTTCGAGACCGATGTGACGGATGAGGGCTTTCCAGGTGGGCGCTGGGAGCTCTCGAACCCAGCGGTCGAGCGCAGGCTCATCGAGCAACTCTGTCAGCAGATTCTTCGCGCTTCGGTGCAGTGTGGGATGATGGGGCATAGGGACGAACCTCCTCCTTGGGTTCGGAAACCTGAGGCCCGATCCTGCGCAAAACCAGTCTGGATTCTTCAGGAGTTTTTCGTGATAATAGCTTTGGGACGAACGAGAGGGGGACACAGGGGAAATTTTTCGGCGCCGGACGGCGGCGAAGACCTCTCCTTTAGGAAATGAGCTCGCCGAGCTTGCGCTCCAGCAGGCGTCGTTCGGGTTCGCTTTGGGAGAGGGCGAAGGCCCTTTCGTAGGCAGATCTCGCCTCAGAGATGCGCCCCAGGCGACGAAATAGCTCACCTCGCGCCGCGTGGAAGGGCGGAAAATGTTCGAGGCTCCCTTCCACGGCGAGCTCATCGAGGAGCGACGCCGCGCGCTTTGGGCCCTCTCCTTCAAGAATCGCAATGGCACGGGCGAGCCGTGACACCGGTTGGGGGTCGAGGGCGACATGATACTCATGCAGAGCAATGATCTGGGGCCAGTCAATCACACCCGTCTCAGCGCTCTCGCCGTAAACGAGAGCGATCGCGGCGCGCGCTGTGATGCTCCCGAAGGCGCCGCCGGTGAGCGCGCGCTCGAGCCACATTTTTCCTTCCCGAAGGCGCGTTTGGTCCCAGAGGTCCCGATCTTGTTCGCTGAAGAGAATCAGCTCGCCACTCGAAGAGGTCCGAGCCGCGCGCCTCGCATCCTGGAGAAGAAAGAGCGCGAGCAATGACTCACAGTCGGGATGGGGCAAGAGTTCACAGAGGAGCCTCGTGAGCCGAATCGCCTCGTCAGAGAGGTCCGTACGGATATACGTGGAGCCACGGGAGGCCGCGTATCCCTCATTGAAAACAAGGTAGAGGACTTCGAGGACGAGCTCCCGGCGCGCGGGCAATTCGTCGCGGTCAGGGATCTCGAACTTGAGCCCGAGCTCGCGGATCTTCTGCTTTGCTCGAACGATGCGTTGAGCGATCGTCGAGGGCTTGGTGAGATAAGCGCGGCCGATTTCTTCTGTCGTCAGGCCACAGACTTCGCGAAGAGTGAGCGCGACTTGTGCATCGCGAGGGAGCTCCGGGCGACAGCAGGCGAAAAGAAGCGCAAGTCGCGGATCTTCGACTTCGTCGATCTCATCGGGCGCCGGTGGGGGCCAGGGACGGGCAGGAGGCGGCTCCTCCGCGATGGCCCTTTCTAAACGGCGGCGCCGCCTTTGCGCGTCGATGCCGCGAAACCGGCCAACGGAGACCAGCCACGCTCGGGGACGGGCCGGGAGCCCATCGCGCGGCCACTGCTCGAGGGCGGCTCCAAATGCTTCCTGGAGAGCCTCCTCGGCGAGGTCGAAGTCGCCGAGGAGTCGGACAAGGCTCGCGAAGACGCGGCGCGATTCGGCAAGATAGATCTGCTCGACTTCGCCCCGAGTCGTCTCGGTTGTCAGCTCTCCGCTGCCTTTCACTGATGACAGCCTTCGGCGATGGGACGAACCTCAATGCCCCATTCCAGGTCTTCCCCCATGTTGGCGGCCGGGTGCAAAGAGGCGATGCGGATCGCTTCATTGAGGTCGCGCGCCTCGATGATCATGACGCTCCCCACGACGTCGCGGGTCTCGACGAAGGGGCCGTCCATGACGGTCGGCTTCCCGTTCTGGGGCCGGATGGTGGTGACATCCCACTCGAGGCTCTCGACCATCCGCACGGCGCCCGTCCCTCGGAGCTCCTCATCGTATTTCTTGCAGCGCTCGACGAGGGCGGAGAACTCCTCTTTGGACAGTCGTCCGACTTTCTCTTGGTTTCCGTACAACAAGCACAGGTATTTCATCGATCTTCCTCTTTCCGGGCGGGGGTTTGGGTGAGCGCAGGAAAACCGTATCCCGCGCACCCTGTAGTCGTCACGAAGGGGCCCAGATCGACAGTCGACGAAGTTTTTTCGCAAAAGAGGCGTTTGAGGAGACGATGGGGGGCGGGTCGGGACAGGCGGGTGCGACTCTTTTTTGGCGGCGCGGCTCTGCCTGCTAGACTTGAGGGTCGGAACACCGAGGGGAGACGGAGAAGGTAACTTGGTCGAGGTAGAGAGGTCGGGAGAAGCAAGCCGCGGATCGAGGTCCCCTGTGGCCTCTTGGTTTGACGATTCCTCATGGCCGATCTTGAAGGTGCGCTTGCCGCCGTACCCGAGCGATGAGGATCTGACGCACTACTTTCAGCTCCTCGCGAGCTACAGAAACCGGCGTCAGCCGTATGGCCTTCTCATGGATGTGACGCATGCGCGCTCCTTCTCGCCGACGCAGCGCAGAATGCAGGCCGAGTACATCCGAGATGGACTTCCTCTCAGTCGCATTTATCTCAAAGCGATCGCCTACGTCGCCGAGACGGCTCTGAAGCGCGGCGCGATCACCGCGATCTACTGGCTGGTTCCGCCCGCGAGCCCCTATCAGATCTTTGGCCAGCGCGCGGAAGCCGAGCGCTGGCTCGCTGGGCAGCTCGGTTTGCCGCGGTAGCGTCCCCCCGCTCAGTGCAGGTGATCTTTCCTCGCGAGCTTCGGGCGAGGCGCGTCGGCGATGGTCGGAGTGTCTTCGGGGGAGCCTGTCTTGGTCTTGTGTGGACCTCCGAGCCGGAGGCAAACGATCGCGGCGACGACACTCACGAGGGCGCTCGCCCATAACCCGAGCTCTTGGGACAGTCCGACGCTGAAATAGGCCGTTTCGAGCGGGGGCTTCAGCACGAGCACAATCACCTCACAGGCGGTCATGAGCGCGAAGGTGAAAGCAACGGCGCGCACGCCGGTGAGCTCGTAGAGGCTTCGGCGCGAGAGGAGCAGCGGGATATTGAGGGCGAAGCCGAGCGCTCCGCCGAAGAGCCAAGGAGCGTTGCCTCGAGCCAAGTCGAAGCCGGACAGTCCGATCGGATCGGGACGCGTGAGCGAAAACCAGGGGAGGAAGAAGCAAACAAGGCCCAGGCCGCTCAGCAACAGGCCGAGGCCACGACCGGCGCCGAGGAAGAAGAAATCGAAGCGGCGATCTTCCGGCGCCTCGGGGGCTTCCTCAGCGAGGGCCTCCGCGGAGGGCGGCAGAGAGGCGAGGGGGACAAGGCCAATGTCGCAGTTCGGACAGCGTTCGGCTTCGTCGTCGCCGTAGAGCTCGCGACAAAAGGGACACGCCAGAAGCGCCATGATCCGGTGAGGATAGCCGATTCTGAGGCGACAGGCGCGGGTAGGAGGCTCTTGGTCCTTTCGCGGTTGCCACGAGGGCTCGCTCGATGTCTCCTGACCGCCGTGCCTGAGCTGGAAATCTTTGGGCTGGCCCCCGATTCGCCGCACCTCGCCGAGGCCCTGACGCATCCGAGTTACGCTCACGAGGTCCATGGGACGCGGGACAATCAGCGACTCGAGTTCCTGGGGGATTCGGTGCTGAACTTTGTCACGTCCCGGGCTCTCTTCGAGAGGTTCCCGGATGCGAACGAAGGCGAGCTGACGCGCCGGCGAGCCCAGATCGTCTCGACCGAGGCCCTCGCGCTCTTCGCTCGCAATCACGAAATTGGCGGCGGCCTGCGTTTCGGTCGCGGCGCAGCCCAGGCGGGGCTCACCGACTCGGACAATGTGCTCGCCGACGCCGTCGAAGCGCTCCTCGCGGCGACCTTCCTCGACCAGGGGCTCGCCGCAGCGGAGAGTGTAGGCTTACGCATTGTCGACTTTGCTCTTGAACATCCGGACGCGCGCTTCGAGCACGATCCGAAGAGCGAACTACAGATGCGGGCGCAGGCTCGCGGCAAGAAGGCCCCGACCTACGAGGTCTTGAGTCAGGTGGGGCCGCAGCACGACTGTGTGTTTGAGGTGAGCGTGCGCCTCGATGGGCAGGAGGTAGGACGCGGCACCGGTCGCTCGAAGAAGGCAGCTGAGCGAAGCGCTGCTCTCGACGCGCTTGCGCGGGAGCGCGCCCTGGAGCAGGAAGAGAAGTCCTGATGGATCGACGTGGATTCCTAGTGGGCAGCGCGGCCTCGCTGTGCGCGCTTTTTTCGGCGGCGCCGAGCTTTGCGGGGACGTACCTCTATCGAGCGAGCATTTTGATCGACGGAGCGGATCGCGAGTCGTCCCTCCTCAGGAGGCGCCTCTTCGACAAAGATTTGGCCCGGGTGCTGCATCGAGTCGCCTTGAGCCGGGTCGAGGCGGCGAGTCGCATGAGCGTGCCCCCGGAGGTCGGCAAGGCGCATCCGCACTGTCTCTTGGTTCTCGAGGCTTTTGAGCGCGCCGCGGACGCAGCTGTGCGCGGAGACAACGAGGGGTTCCTCGTGTCGCAGTCGAGAGCCCGCGCCGAGCTCGTCACGCTCGTGAGCGTTCTCAAGGAGCTCGGCTGGGAGCTCCCGAAGGTGAGCTGAGCTCAGCGCCGGAGAGCCCTCTGAGCGTCTTGGTAAAGAGCGAGTTTGTTCGGCTGGAACTCGTGGAGCCGCGTCTTGCGCAGGTCATCCACAAGTGAGCGGAGACGCTCGTAGCGTCGGGCTTCGTCGACGCGGAGACTGAGATCGGCGCGGACCTCGTCGAAGGTCTGCTCGACTTTGGCTCGCGTACCTCGACGCCAAATGAGCGCAAATTTGGAACCTTCGGGGACGAGCTCCCGGAGCACTTCGCCGTCTTTGAGTCGGCTCGCTGCCGCGTAGAGGGCAGGATCGGCGCGGACTTCGGGAATATCCGTTCCGCCGTCGGGGCCAACGAAGCCGAGATCGCCACCGCGCTCGTGGGTCGCGCGGTCGACCGAGAGCTCCCGCGCACGGGCGCGCCAGTCTTTCAGAGTCACGACTTCGGGGAGAGCGGCGAGCGCGGCGCGTCCCGCCTCTTCGCTTTCGAACAGGATACGGAAGATGCGGATCGCTTCGGGCCGAACGAACTCGCTGAGGTCTTTGTCATAAGCGGCTTTGAGCTCGCTTTCGCCGAGGGGCGGGAGAGAGCGACCGAGATCTGCGTACAGCTCGTCGAGTAAGAGCTCCCGGCGCACTCGAAGAAACTCGGGCCGCGTATCGAGTCCGATCGCGCTCGCGTCGCGGGCCAGGCGGAAACCGTCGAGCCAACCCTGCTCGAAACAAGCGACCTGGGCTCCGCGGCAACTCTCGAGGGCCCGGACCACAGCGAGCTCCGGGACCGGCTCTGCGCCGAGGAGGACGCGGGGCGCGCTCTCAGCTCCGGCGACGCCGGCGAGCAAGAGGAGCGCCAGAGAGGCCTTGAAGTGACGAACAGCTCGGAGGCCCATGGGGTGCCCCGGGACGCTCGCGAATTTTGAAGCTGACGACAAGCTATCGCTCGGGACCTCAGGAACCCGTCGCGGAGAGGGCCCGCTTGGTCGCCCGCGGCGTTGCGAGGGGACGCGAGAAGATGAGCTCCTGGGTCTGGAGCCCGTAACCCGCCGCGGCGAGTCGCTCGCGGCAGATGGCGTGGGACGCGTCGCCCTCGTCGATGCCGATGGCTCGCCGGCCGAGCTCAGCGGCGGCCAAGAGGGTCGTCCCGCTGCCCATATAGGGGTCGAGCACCAAGTCGCCGGGGTTTGTACAAGCTTCGAGCCAGCGACGGAGGAGCGCGAGAGGTTTCTGCGTCGGGTAGCCGGTGCGTTCTTTTGAAACGGGCGCCACGATCCCGATCTCCCAGACGTCACCGAGGGGAACGCCGGGACTCGCCTCTGGGGTCGTGCTCGAGCGCAGGCGTTTTCCGCTCTCATCGACGACCGCTCGCTGCTTCTTGTCGCCCCAGGTTTTCAAGGTCGAAGCGGCGAGCGGCTCGAAGAGCTGATTGTAGCGAGGTTCGACGGTCGGATCTTTGACGTAGCGAAGCATGACGTCATGAACCTTCTGGAAGTTCCGCGTCTTCGATGGCCAGCGCCGGTATCGCCAGACGACCTCACTCGCAAAGGCGTCGATCCCAAAGAGCTCATCGAGCAGGACCTTGATGTAGTGGCTCGTTTTCGGATCGACGTGCACGACGAGGGAGCCGTGAGGAGCGAGCAGGTCGCGCACCTTTTCGAGACGTCCCCGCAGATGAGCGAGGTAGTCCGAGAGACTCGGCCAGCGATCGTCGAAGGCGACGTCGCCGCCCCGGGGAGCGCGGTCGAGGACTCGGTGGGGTCGACCGGTCCAAAAGGGAGGGTCGAGGTACGCGAAGGTCACCTGACCGCGGACCTCTGGGTCGTCCCCGAGGCAAGTCAGGGCGGCGGCATTGTCCCCGCGGATGATGCGTACAGGGGCGTCCTTGTCGCCCTGGGCGGAGCTGAGCCGGGGCCGCGGCGGGACGGCGGCTTGGCCACTCGAAGTCGGATTTTCCGGGGAAAGAACGAGGAAGGGCTGACCTGAGGGCCTCACCCTACAAAGGTGCACCATGTAGGTGAAGGTGGACAAGAAATGGACGAGTCCCTCAACCGTGGGCTGGGCGGCCGACTTTTGCGATGGGCCGAGCCTCCTCTATCTTCCGCCCCGGATGCGCACCCGACTCGCCGCCGCTTGCGCTCTCGCGCTGCTCGGGGTGACCCCCGCCTGCAAGAGCAAGCCAGCCCCCGAGACCCCGGAGACGGTGATCCGGGAGTTCCTCGACGCGATGCAGAAGAATCATGGCGATCCGAAGGTCGCCGAACAGATCTATCGCCTCCTCTGGCAGCCCGCGCGCAAGAACCTGGAAGAGCGGGCCCGTCGCGCGAGCGCTCTCTCCGGGCGCCCTGTGCACCCGAGCGAGATGATCGTTCCCTCTTGGTTCACGCTCAGGACGACCGATGGGCCCATTCGCACGCGCATCGAGCCTCCCTGGGCTGAAGTCACCTTTGGCGACGGACCGAACGCCACGCGCGCTCGTTTGATGCTCGAAGAGGGCCACTATCGCGTCGCATTGGAGCTCCCTGCGCCCGCGCCCATTCGCTCCCGCCCGAACGCGGGCGATTGACCGATTTTAGCCTCTCTTTTCTTGGCCCCGGCCCATCACCTCCGCCTGAGCCCAAAAGAGCCTTCGCCTGAGCGCGCCTTCTCTCCTGCCCTCGCCTGGCTCCGCCCACATATCGCTCACAATCGCCGCGCTCCCGCGCCGCCGCGCGCCTTCGGCGCGCTCCTCATGTCGCTCCCGCTCTGTCCGCCGCGCTCCCGCGCGGCCGCGCGCCTTCGGCGCGCTCCTCATGTCGCTCCCGCTCTGTCCGCCGCGCTCCCGCGCCGCCGCGCGCCTTCGTCGCGCTCCTCATGTCGCTCCCGCTCTGTCCGCCGCGCTCCCGCGCGGCCGCGCGCCTTCGGCGCGCTCCTCGCGTCGCTCCCGCTCTGTCCGCCGCGCGCCTCACGCCACCGTCGTACCGTCCGCGTTTCCCCCACTGAACTCGACCTCGCCCAGCAGTTCGCCAATGGTGTCGCTTGCGACCGACATCGCCTCACCGGTGACGACTCCTGTGTACGCTCACACATTGAGGCACATCAAAATATTCCGTTCTGCCTGAGGAACTGGCGCGCTGTCTTGGAAAGCGCATCCTTTGCGCTGGCAGCCTGATTCCGCCATCTTAGACTTCTTCCTTGGGGGGTCCCCGCCTCTCTCAAAATATCCCATGAAAAGTGAAGCCAAACTCTCGCGGCGCGTCCTGTTCAAAGCCCTCAGCATGGGCATCGCGGCGCCCCTCGCGTTTCGGTTCTCCCAGTTAGCGCTCGCACAACAGGCGCGCCCGAAGCGACTCATCCTTTATTACTTCCCGCACGGCGTCGCCAACGAGCACCTCGATATGGAGCCGTACTTGATGCCCTCGAACCCCCTGTTCAAGGACTACGGGGCAGATCCGAAGAGCCCGAAGGGCGGCGTGCATGTTGCCGCCGACTACACGCTCAATACGCGCACCGGCTTCAACATGCTCGAGTCGCTCGCGCCTTACCGCAGCCAGCTTTCGGTCGTCCGCGGATTGTACCAGTCGGGCGAGTTCGGAACCCACGATAGCATCAAGTGCATTTTGACTGGCAACGGGCAGGGCTCCTCGATCGACCAGTTCGTTGCGGATGAGCTCTCGATGTCGAGTCTCTTGCTCGGAGCGGTCAGTCGAGACGGCGGTCAGCTCAATGCGGAGACGGGTGTGCTCTCCCGGAACGCGGCGGGGNGGCGCGCTCCCGAGAACGACATCGTCAAGGTCTACGATAGTCTCTTTGGTGATCTCGGCGGTCCGGTGGACCCGAGCCCCGGCGCCGACAACAAGACGTTCCGGAACATGGCGCTCGATCTCACGATCGGCGAGGTGACCGAACTGCGCAAAGCTGTTGCTGGCCTGACCCAGGAGGAGACAAAGCTCAGCGGTCACTTGGCCGCCTTGGAGAACATCAAGGCGCGAGGCGGAGGCCTGGGTCCCGGACAAGGAGAGAGCTGTTTGGCGGCGCCCCCGGTGATCC
The DNA here is from genome assembly GCA_002085155.1 of Sorangiineae bacterium NIC37A_2. Classification (GTDB taxonomy): domain Bacteria; phylum Myxococcota_A; class Polyangia; order Polyangiales; family Polyangiaceae; genus NIC37A-2. Next base: position 33,125 of record NASX01000043.1, on the reverse strand, counting down.
ATCTCGATGAGTGGCGAGCGGCCAAGGCGTCCTTCTCGTCGAACGACGGGACCGAATACTGGCAGGATGGCAGTCTGAACTGGCGGCCCTCTGACGCCGACAAGAAGACGAACTTCACGAAGCTGGCCCAGAGCCAGGCTGAGCTCGCAGCCTACTCGATCCTCTGTGGGCACGCGCAGGTTGTCACAGTTCAGAACGCCTGGGCTGCGTCGGATATCCCGGTTCCCCAGATCTTGCCGAGTCGTCCCACGGACTCTTATCACACACAAATCTCTCACGTGGGTTACAACGGAACCCTGAGCGACCCGCTCAGGCGAGACCTCGCGACCGTTCAGGGATGGTTCGTTTCCCAGGTGGCGCGCATGTGTGAAATTCTGAGCCAGCCGGATCCGTTCGATCCGGAGCATACGGCTCTCGACAACACGATCATCTACGTGTTCAGCGAAATCGGCGACAGCAACCTCCACACGAAGGCGCTCGAGCGAAACTGGAGCGGCTCCGAGGACCAACAGATCTTCTCCTACTACCCCGCATTCATCGTCGGTGGCGGTGGCGGCGCACTGCAGCCTGGTCGTCTCATCACCGTCGACAACCGGCCGATGGCAGATTTGCTTCTGACCTTGGCCAAGGCGATGGGATCGAGTGCCTCGAGCTTCAACGGCATGAGCACCGGCGTCATCAAGGAGCTGCTCGTATGATCGCGCGGAAGGAGACAAAGATGCGCGGTAGTCGCTTTGCGCTCATGTTCGCCGTCCCGGCGCTGCTCGCGGCCGTCGCCTGTGGTGCTGATCCTGTTGTTGGGGACGGCCGGGATGACTCCGATGCGGTGGGTACGGGAGGTGACGGGAACTCTGGCACCGGCGCGACAGGCAACGGCGGTGGCAGCGGCGGTGGCCCGGGCGGCGATGGCAGCGGTGGCTCTGTCAAACCGCCGGAGCTCCCGAGCGCCTGCGATGAATCCAAGCCGGGTTCGCGGCTGCTCCGCCGGCTCACGCGCCAAGAGCTTCTCAATACGGAAGCAGCGGTGTTTGGGAATGTGGCCAATGGCGCGAGCACGGTTCTTCCTGGAGATCCGGTCGACAGCATTCGGCTCTCGAACGACGCGTCGATCTTGACCATGAACCAAGACACCGCCCAGGCGGTCTTGGAGCGTGCGGAGGAGATCGCGGATCTTGTCACGGCGCCGAACACGCTAGCGGGACAGCTGTCCTGTGCGGGCTCGAGCCCGGACGAGAATTGCGCCGCCGAGTTCATTCGGAAGTACGGCGACGCGCTGTTCCGCAGGCCGCTCACGCAGTCGGACGTCGATCGCTACCTGAGCCTCTATCGCAGCGTCTCAGCCGCGTCGGATTTCAAGACGGGCCTCAAGTGGACCTTGGTCGCGCTGATCCAGTCGCCCTATGCGGTCTATCGCTCGGAGCTGGGTGAAGGTGGAAAGCTGACGCCCTATGAGATCGCGTCCGAGCTCTCCTACAGCTACTCGGCGAGCCCGCCGAGCGCGGAGCTCTTGGCGCTTGCTATGAACGGGAGCCTGGATGACCCCGAGGTCCGATTCCAAGAAGCCAAGAAACTCCTGGCGACGGAACAGGGCCAGACCGTGATCCACCGCTTCTTCGAAGAGTGGCTGAACTATAAGACGGTTCTGACCGTCTCTCGCGCGGACGCGGGGGCTTTCGAGCCAGTGCGCACCAAGATGGTCCGCGAGACCGAAGCATTTGTCGAAAAGCTCCTCTACGAAAAGGGCGGCAAGCTGACCGACCTTCTCACGGCGAACTTTACGGTCGCCGACCAAGAGCTCGCTTCTTACTACGGGTTCCCCGGCGGTTCCGGTGACCTCGGGAGCGGTTCCGCTGGCGAGGTGGAGAGGACCTGGGGTCTTGGGATTTTCGCCCAAGGCTCGGTGACGACGTCGATGGCCTCCATCGCGATCACTTCGCCGACGCGGCGCGGTTTGCTCCTGCTTCGGCGCCTGTTCTGCGAAGTGCCCGGGCTGCCCCAGGGTATCAACTTCGACCTGACCGTCGACAGTTTGCAGGGCAACACGACCCGCGAGCGTCTCGAGAACTCGCACCTCGGTGGGCCGTGCGCGGAGTGCCATAGCGCCTTCGATCCGCTCGGCTTCGGCTTCGAGCACATCGACAACATCGGTCGTTACCGCGAGCAGGAGATGACCAAGAACGGAGCCTTCCCGATCGACGCGAGCGCCGTCGTGGCGAAACTTGGCGGCGTCTTTGTCGATGGTCAGGAGGAGCTGATGACGGCGCTCGCCGAGAGCCCCGAGGTCCTCTCCTGCATCTCGGGAACGATGAGTCGTTACGTGTATGGAAGCGCCGGCACCTGTCGCGATCCCCAGGCGCGGAGCCGGGTCATGGCCGGAGAGACGTCGATCGTCGACTATCTCGCCGAGCTCGCTCGCGAACCGCACTTCGTCGAGCGCGCTCCCTAATGAGGAGACGCGGAGCCGAACCCATCACTGTCGGGGTTCGGTCGCCGCGGGACGCGAACGAGCTCGTTCATCGGCGGCGGCGCGGGACCCGAAGGGGCCCGCGCCGCTCTTCTATTTCGGGTCCATTCCGGGCGAAAGTGGGGATCGCGCGAAGGGGAGCTCAGTTGCGCTGCGTGTGAGGGCAGCGCATGGCATCCGGGGTGCGCTAGGTTGGGAGCGGCGGAGAGAGCGAGGATGGCGGATTCGGTGAGGCGAGGAGAGATCTATTGGATCGAGCCGGAACATCTGCGCCCTTCTGTCGACGGCGTGGCTCATCCGCACGTCGTCGTGCAGGACGATCTCCTGAACCTCAGCCGCATTCCGACGACCGTCGTCTGTGGCATCTCGTCGCAGAAGAAGAAGGCGGAGGAGCCGGGCAATGTCTTCCTCGAGGCGGGGGAAGGCGGACTCTCGAAGGCGAGCGTGGTGGCCATCTCGCAGGTCTCGACTGTCGATAAAGCGCAGCTCGGCGAGAGAGTGGGCACGTTGAGTCCGGAGCGCGTCGACCAAATCCTCGCGGGGCTCGAGAGCCTCCCGAGGAGGATCGGCGCGCGGGAGTGAAGGTGAGTGGAGGAGCGCGGAGCGCGGGGGCGCGCGGGAGTGAAGGTGAGTGGAGGAGAGGCGCTCAGCTCAGCTGAAGGCTCGTTCGGACTCACGCGGAGGTGATGGGCCGGGGCCAAAGACAAGGGGAGAGAAGGGGCGTTTTCCTCGGGGGAAGCTGGGAGAGTGGCGGCTCCTTGGCAGAGCTAGGGTTCCTCGCTATGGCGAGCGGTAAACCCTGGGAGCGACCTGACAGGGGCATGCTCCGAGGGGGAAGCCCCATCGGGGAGGACTGAACCTTGACGATACGGACGACTCTTTTCGGAGACGAAGGACGGCGCCTCTACGGGGCGTATCATGAGCCGGAGGTGGTGCGTCGTGCGGCGCCCGCCGTTTTGCTCTGTTACCCGGGGGTGCACGAGTACAACACAGCGCACTGGACCTTTAAGCGTCTGGCGAGTGGGCTCGCGCGAGAAGGCTGCGCGACTTTGCGCTTCGATTACTCGGGCACCGGGGACTCCCAGGGTGAGCCGAAGGACGTCACCCTCGAGTCGATGGTCGAGGACATCGGCCGCGCTTACCAAGAGCTCCAGGACCTCTCAGGGGCCCGCCGCATTTGGCTCATCGGTCTTCGCCTCGGCGCGACGGCCGCCTGCCTCGCGAGCCTTGAGGGACTGTCGGCGCGGGGACTCGTGCTGTGGGAGTGTGTCACCTCGGGTCAGGAGTATCTCTCCGAGCTCGAGACGCGGGACTCGTTCCGGAACCTCTTGTTTTTGCACGGCTCAGCCCCGGAGAAGCCGCGTCCCGAGTTGCTCGGTTACGAGCTCGGCGCGCGGGCGAGGGAGTCTTTGGCTCAGCTGAATTTGAGCGCGGGCCTTTCGAAGGTCGCCGCGGAAAAGACGCCCGTCGATAGGGTCATCGTCGTGCCCCGTTTTGGCCAGGACCCGAAGGAGCTCGAAGAGCGTTGGGCGGGGCGAGGGGCGCAGACGGAGGTCTATCGTCCGACCGACGAAGTCGACCCGTCGCGGGACATCTCCGGCAACAACGTTCGATTGGACGCGGATGCCATCACGGCTATCGTTTCGAGGGTGGGGGCGTAGGAGGGATCTATGAACGTAGAGGTAGGACAGAGGGAGCCAGGCTCTTCGAGTGACAATCAAAGCGGGGTGCGCTCGAGGGATGCCGCGGGAAGATATCGGTTCGCGGAGCGTACTTTCCAGTTTGGGGATGACGGGCGGCTCGCTGGGGTCATCACCGAGCCGCTTGAGGAGGCGCGCCGTCCGGACGCTCCCGTCGTGCTCATGTGGAACGTCGGCTTGAATCATCACGTCGGCCCCTATCGGATTTACGTCGACCTCGCGCGCCAGGCCGCCATCGCCGGCTTCGCCTCGCTTCGCTTCGATCTCTCGGGGCTCGGGGACAGCGAGCAGGCGCGGGACTTCGAGGGGGCCGACGCTGAGCGTGCGGTCGCCGATCTACGCACGGCGATGGACGCGATCGAAAAGGAGCTCGGGGCGCGTCGCTTCGTGCTTGTTGGGTTCTGTTCGAGTGTCGACTCAGCGCACGCGGCTTCGCTCGCCGATGAGCGTGTCGTTGGCCTAGCCAATCTCGAAGGGTATTCGTTCCCGACTCCGGGCCATAAGTTGCGCAAGCCGCTTCGTTACTTCGATCGGAATCGCTGGGAGCGTTGGTTCTTCCATCGCCGCCAGAAGGCAGCCACGCTCGATGAGGAGTCCCCCGAAGCAGCCGTCTTCCAGCGCGACTATCCGACGCCGGAGCGCCTCGCGCGGGAGTATCGGAGCCTTGTGGACCGCGGCATGCGCTTCTTGTTCATCTACGTGCGCGGCGATTCGGTCTACGAGTACAAAGATCAGCTCTTCGAGTTCCTCGGGGATCGAAGCCTCGCCTCGAACATGGAGGTCGAGTTCTACGCGAATGCTGACCACATCTTCTCGCGGGTCCTCGACCGAGAGATGGCGGTCGGACGCGTAGTTCGCTTCCTGCGCGATCGATTCGGCGGCTGACCTCGTGCTCGACGCCCGCCCTCGGGCGCCCCCCCTCGGGCGCGCGCCGAGCGCTGGGGCCCTTCGCTCAAGCACGTCTCTTGAGGTGTGGCCCGAGCGAGGAACGAAACCACAAAGTAAAGCGGCGCACCCCTCTTGAGGTGCGCCGCCGTCGCGTCGGTTCTTGGCTTACTTCCCGCCGAAGAGGCCCTTGAACCCGCGCAGGACGCGCTCGGCGGCCCCCTTGGGTTTCTCGGACTCGCTCGTTTGTGTGGGCTTGGTCTCGGACTGGGCTGCGGGGACTTCACTCTGGCCCATGGCGTCGAGGGCCTGAGCCGCCTGAGCGAGACTGCTCAAGAGGAAGATGCGCGGGCTGAGCCGGCGTCCCGTTTCGCGTTCGAGGTCCGCCACCAGGCGCAAGCAGAGCAGTGAGTGACCGCCGAGCTCGAAGAAGTTGTCGTGGATGCTGACGTTCTTCTGGCCGAGGATCTCCTCGACGAGCTTGACGACGAGCCCCTCGCTCTTGGTGCGGGGAGCGACGCGTGCGGCTTTGCTCTTCTTGAGCGGTGATGGCAGCTCGGCGATGTCGATCTGGCCTGCGTCGTTTTTGGGCAGAGCGTCCACCCGCGTGAGCAGCCTCGGGATCAGGCTCTCGGGGAGAACCTCGCGGAGAGAGCGCCTGAGGTCCGCCGGGGAGAGGGACTGAGGGCCGGCGAAGTAGAGGACGACCTCCGAGCCGTGCTGCCCGTTCGGCTCCGTGAGGGCGAAACTGTCGGTGACCGATTCGACGCGGCGGATGGTCGCCGCGAGTCCATCGAGCGCAATCCGAGTTCCTGGCCAGGCTCGCCGAGTCTCGAGCTGTCCGTCAGCGATGCCGCCTTCGAGAAGGCGCGCCGAAGAGCTCAGGATCGCCCGGCCACCTGCGTCCTCGAAGCGGAGCTGACCGCGCACGCCCCAAGGAAGAACTTGGCCGTGGGTGCTCTCGACGCGCAGGCGGCTCCCGGGACGCACGAGCTCACCCAAGAGATCGCCGCGGCGTGGCTCGTAAGGATTCACGAACAAGAGCCAGCGACCTTGTCCGTCGCTCCCTTGAGCGCGCTCTGCGCGGGCCGTCAGCACGCGGGTCTTCTCGGCGAGGTGCGTCAGGGCCGCTTCGGTGCTCTCGCCCCAGAGGAGGCAAACGCCGGGCAGCTTCGCGCCTTCTTCGGCCGCCACGGTGAGCGTCACGCTCGAGCCGAGGGCCGCTCCGATCTCTCCGGCTTCGAGGGCATCGAGCAGAGAGTCGACTTCGCTCTTCGCTTTCGGGAGCGCGAGAGGACCGCGGAGCAGAGCCGCAGCCGTCACATGCACACCGAAGGCATCCGAGAGAGGATCGAGCTCGATCCAGGTGGCCGGTCCCGACTCCGATCCAAGCTTGTCGACCAGACCGCTCGCAGCGCGTCCGAGGCAATCTGCGGAAACGACTTCGACGGTCGGTTCGCCCTCTTCGTCGAGTCCGAGCTGAGCCCAGGCCTCGCCGTGGAGGACGAAGGGCGCAGGGCTCGCCTCGCCGAAGAGGTCCTGGGAGCGAACCTCTTGGGCGCCCAGAGAGCTCTCCTCATCCGCAATCACAAGAGCGGGAGCGAGGGCAGCCGTGAAGCGTTCGGCGAGACTCTTCGGTGTGTCGGCCGGAAGAGCAGCAAGAACCGCCCCCGCGCCCCACGCGCCGTAGACGAGCGGGACGAGCTCCGCGGCGCTCGGAGACGCGAGCACGAGGACGCGGGAGCCCGGTCCGACGCCACGAGCCTTGAGGTTCGCGGTGACACGCTTGGTTTGGTCGAGGAGCTCACTGACGGTCTGGGCGTCGTCGCTCGATTTCCAGACCGCGTTCGGTTCGCGAGCAGCGCGCGCTTCGAGGAGCGCGAGCGGATGGAACGAGCCGGAACCGTCGACGGCGCCGATGGTAGCTTCGTCCTCGGGGCTACAAAGAGCGAGGGAGGAGATCGGCGCTTCGGGATTGGCGATGACCGAGTCGAGCAGGGTCTGCAGGGAGCGCAAAAACCTCTCGATCGTCCTCTTCTCGAAGATCTCCGAGTTGAAGTTTGCGATCGCGATGATCTTGTTGTGGCGCTCAACGGCCCAGACCATGAGATCGTTGGCGGCGGCGGGATGTTCGACGTCCGTCTGTTCGATCGGAATCGTGCCGAGCATCTTCGGACGTTCGCGCGTGTCCTGGAAGGAGAAGAGCGCGCGCACCGGCGGTAGGTGGCTGCTCAAGAGCTCGAGGGGAGTCTCTTCGTAGCTGAACGCTTCGAGCGAACGGTCGCGGATCTTCGCGAGGTGCGTGAGGAAGCTATCGTCCGGATTGACCGAAGAACGGAGCACGATCGTGTTCGTGAACGGACCGATCAGGTGCTCGAGCTCGGGCAAGTAGCGACCGCGAACCGGCAAGCCAACGAGCAGCTCCTTTTCACCCGAGTAGCGGTGCAGAAGCGCGACGTAGGACGCATAGAGCGCCATGAAAAAGGTCGTGCTGGCGCGGTGGGCGACCTCGGTCAGCTTGCCGCTGTACTCTTTGGCAAGAGTGAGCTTGGCGTTCCCGCCGGCGTAGGTCGACTGCGTCAGGCGACGGTAGTCCTTCGGGAAGTCCATGTCGGGCGGGGAGCCCGCGAGCTCTTTCTTCCACCAAGCGACGCGGTTTTGCATCTCGGGACTCTCGAGATCTTTCCGCTGCCAGATCGCGTAGTCGCCGTAGCTGAGCGGGAGCTCGGGGAGATTCGGCTCGCGGCCCTCCGCGAAGGCGGCGTAGCCCTCGGAGAGTTCGCTCAAGAAGATGTCGAAGGACCAACCGTCCCAGACGATGTTGTGACGAAGTGAGAAGTAGATGAACCGCTCGTCTTCGAACTGGAACAAGATCGAGCGGAACAGCGGCCCCTTCTCGAGATCGAAGGGCTCATGACTGACCTCTTCGACTTCGCGCATCATCGCCGGCCGCTTCTCCTCCTCGGGCAAGCCGCGCAGATCGCGGAACCCGATCGGGAGCTTCAGCTGGTGAACGACGCGCTGCAGGGGCTTGCCGCCTTCGCCGCCGAAGGTCGTTCGGAGCGGCTCATGACGCGAGACCAAGTGATCGAGGCTCTTCTGGAGAATCTCGAGCTTGACCGGACCTCGGAACTCCCAAGCCGCAGGCAGGTTGTGGGTGATGCGCTGAGCCGGGTCCATCTCTTCGAGCAGGAACTGGCGCTCTTGGGAGATGGAGAGAGGGATCGGATCGCCGGGATTGCGGCGGCGCGGGGGTTCACGCTTCGGTCCACCGGAGCTCTGGGCTTGGTCGACGGCCTTGGCGAGGAGCGCGATGGTCGGAGCCTCGAAGAACTTCCGGAATGAGAGATCGATTCCGTGGTCTCGACGGAGACGGGCGAGGATCTGCGAGGCGAGCAGCGAGTGTCCACCGAGGGCGAAGAAATCGTCCTCGACGCTGACGCGCCCGAGCTTGAGGACCTCGGCCCAGAGTTTCGCGAGGAGCTCTTCGCTTGGCGTGCGGGGCGCGACGAACTCTGCTTCGGAGCGCTTCTGGTCCGCATGGGGCGCGGGGAGCGCCTTGCGGTCGATCTTGCCGCTCGGGGTGAGCGGAAGCTCCGGGAGCTCAACGTAGAGCGCCGGCACCATGTAGTCGGGCAAACGCGACTTGAGGTGTGTGCGGAGCTCAGCGGCCTGGGGGCTCGAGCCTTTCGTTACGATGTAGCCGACGAGCGCCGGGTTGCCCGGCTGGTCCTCCCTGAGGATGACCGTGGCCTGGGCGACCTCTGGGTGCGCCGCGAGAGCGACTTCGATGTCCCCGAGTTCGATGCGGAAGCCACGCAGTTTGACCTGGTGATCGTTGCGGCCGAGACACTCGATGTCTCCGCTCGGTAAATAGCGCCCGAGATCGCCGGTCCGGTACATGAGCCCGCGCGGATTGCCCGCGGGGTACGTCGGCGGTGTGAACGGATCGGGCACGAACCGCTCATCGGTCAGGTCGGGACGTCCGAGGTAGCCGTGGCTGACGCCAGCGCCGCCGATGTAGATCTCGCCGGCGGTTCCGATCGGGACCGGGCGCCTTTCAGCGTCGAGGATGTGGATCTGGGTGTTGTCCAGGGGGCGACCGATCAGGACCTTCGAGAAGCCATTAGTCGCCTTCCAGAACGTCGACCAGACGGTGGTCTCGGTCGGCCCGTAGCCGTTCCAGAGCTCTCCCGAGCATCCGAGCAGCTCGCGGGCGAGATCCGCGGGCATCGCCTCACCGGTGCAGATGAGCTTGAGATTGCCGTGGCCGCGCCAGCCAGCGCCGAGCAGGAGGCGATAGGTCGCCGGCGTCGCGTCGATGAAGCTGACGTTCTCGGATTCGACGAGGGTGCGGAGAAGGTGTCCGTCGGAGGCGACGTCGCGGGTCGTCAGAACGATCTTGGCTCCCACCACGAGCGGCAGCCAGATCTCGGAGACGGCGATGTCGAAGGAGAGCGTCGTGATCGCGAGCACCGCATCGCTCGGCGATAGGCCGGGACGACGACGGACGCTTTCGAGCAGGTTCGCGACAGCGCGGTGCGGAACCATGACGCCCTTGGGCCGGCCGGTGGAGCCGGAGGTGAAGATGACGTAGGCGACGTTCTCCGGATCGCCCTTCGGCAGCTCAACGTCAGGAGCCGTGCCCTGTCCGAGCAGCTCTTCGACGATCAAGCTCTTTTCGACGCCGAGATTGAGCTCACTCTTGAGCTTCTGGCTCGTGAGCATCACGGTCATCGCCGAGTCTTCGACCATCGCGCGCAGGCGGTCCGTCGGATAGTCGGGATCCATCGGCACGTAGGCGGCCCCCGCGCGCCAGGCGGCGAGGATCGAGATGATGAGCTCGGGGGAGCGATCGAGGCAGACGCCGACGTACTTGCCCGGTCCGACGCCATTCGCGACGAGGTGCTTCGCGAGGATCAGCGAACGCTCGCCGAGCTCGCCATAGCTGAGCGTGCGGCCCTGGAAGACGATCGCGGTCTGAGTCGGCTGGGACTCGACGACCCGCTGCACCCATTGGTCGACGGTGATGCCCTGGGGATAGGCATGTTCGGTCTGATTGAAGCGGGCGATCGCCTCGAGATCTCCCTCGGGCAGGATGTCGACGCGACCGACGAGCTCACTCGGCTCACTAACGGCTGAGGTGAGCGCTCGCTCAAAGGCCGAAAGGAAGCGCCGGATGGTCCGCGCGTCGAAGAGATCGGCGTTGTACTGGCATTCGAGCTCGACGGTTTCGCGGGTCTCGACCGCGTTCACGAAGATCTCGAAGTTCTCGTAGGTGCGCGGGTTGGTGTGGAGGGTCGCGTCGACGCCCTGGAAGGCGATGTCGGCCTTCGAGACGCCGGGGTCGAGGTTGAAGGTGACGCTGAACAGGGGCGGGCGCGTCGGGTCGCGCGGGATCGGGAGCTTCTGGAGCAGGCGACCAAGGGTCGTCGCCTGGTGCTCCTGGGCGTCGAGGATGGCGTTCCGAGCTTCCTTGAGGAGGTTCGTGAAAGGGTGCGCACCGACGATCGGCAGGCGGATCGGCAGCATGTTCACCGCGTGACCCACGAGGTCGGGATGGCCCGTGAGGGACTGACCCGCGAAAGGTACACCGAGCACGATCTCTTCCTGGCTGGCGATCCGCGCGATGGTCATCGCGAACCCGGAGAGCAGCGTCGCGAACAGACTCACGCGCTCCCGCTGCGCGAGCTCACGGAGCTTCGCAATGAGCGGCGCGCCGAGGGAGTGGTCCTCGCGGCGCGCGCGGAAAGAGCGCCGCGCTGGGCGCGGCCTGTCGAGAGGAAGGTCGAGGATCGGCAGCTCGCCCTTCATCTTGTTCAGGAAGTACTCGTCGTCCGCCGCTTGCTCGGAGGCGGGGCGCGCCGCTTCATTGCGCGCGTACTGGCTGTAGGTGAGCGAAACGGGCGGACTCTCGCCGAAGCCGAGCTTTTCGTCCGTATAGAGGCGCGCGAGATCTTTGACGATGACCGCGAGGGACCAGCCGTCGCAGATGATGTGGTGAGCGGTGAAGACGAAGACGAACTTCTCAGGGCTCAGTTTGACGAGCTCAGCGCGGAAGAGCGCAGGCTGCGTCAGATCGAAGACCGTATCGACTTCGCGCTGGTAGAGCTCCGCGAGCTTCTTCTCCTGGTCTTCAGGCGATAAAGCGCTCCAGTCGGTCTTCTTCAGACGACCGACGGGCGGCTCCATGAGCAGGAGACTGAGTCCGTCTCCGCTCACGTTCGCGCACAAGATCTCGTGGCGACGAAGCAGCGCTTCGAAGGCGCGCTCGAAGGTGCCCTCGTCGAGGGCGCCTTCGAGCTCCAGCCGCACGGATTCGTTGTAGGCGAGGGAGGCGTCATCACCGAGCTGTGACGCGGCCCAAATTTCCCGCTGTTGTTCAGTCGTAGGAGCGGTGCCGAGGATTTGTTGGCCCGCAAACGGATCGAAAGGAGTTGTCATGATAGAGGGCCGGAGCGACTAGGCGGGACTGACTTGGACGTAGTTTCCGGGGCGATTCGGGTCAGGGACAAACCAAGCGGGGTTGCCCTGGGGATCGCGTCCGAGGCGCGCGCCGGGAGCGGGCGGCTTGTTCGGATCCAGGGGTTCCGGCTGACGGCGCGGCAGGAAGTCGCCCGCCTGCAGCTCTTCGACCGCGGACTTGTAGGCGGCGATCATGAAGTCGGCGTCTTCGTCCGTATGAGCGGTCGTGAAGAAGCAGGGGAAGCCGTCCCAGATGTGCACGCCGCGTTCGCGAAGGTGGACGAAGACGAGCTCTCCATAGGGGAGATTGTCCGTGAAGAACGTCTTCCAGAGCGAGGCGAAGTGGCGGATTTCGATGGGCACGCCGACCTGTTTGAAGAAGTCGTTCATCTCGCGAGCGAAGCGGGTCGTCATGGCCGTGACGCGCTCCTGCAGGGCGGGGCCCTCTTCCTTCATGATGAGGAGAGCTTCGTGCACAGCGGCCATCGTGAGCGGATGACGCACGAAGGTTCCGGCGAAGTAGGTTACGCCAGCGGTCGGCGTCGAGTCGTCACCGAACTGCCAAGTTCCGCCGTCGAGCGCATCCATCCAGGGATTGCGTCCGGCGATCACGCCGATCGGCATGCCGCCGCCGACGACCTTGCCGTAGGTGCAGATGTCCGCCTCGATGTCGTAGAAGTGCTGAGCGCCCTTGGGGTGCGAACGGAAGCCGGTGATGACCTCGTCGAAGATGAGGGCGATGTCTGCTTCCTTCGTGAACTTGCGGAGCTCCTTGATGAACTCCTTGGGCTGGAAGTCGGGCCTGCGGCTCTGGACCGGCTCGACGAGGACGGCCGCGATCTCATCGGCGCGCTCACGAATGATCTCGAGGGAGCGGGGCGAGCCGTACTCGAGGACCAAGATGTTGTGGACCGACTCGGGCAGGATACCGGGCGCGGCGGGGACGGAGCGCATCGTCTTGGTGTCGCGGACGATCACCTCGTCGAAGATGCCGTGGTAGGAGCCGGAGAAGGCGACGACGAGCGGACGGCCTGTCGCGGTGCGCGCGATACGCAGGGCGCCCATGACCGCTTCAGAGCCCGTGTTGCAGAAAGCAGCACGGTCGAGGCCGGTGAGCTCACAAACCAAGCGGGCCGACTTGCCAGCGAGCTCGGTCTGGGGACCGATCTCGATGCCTTCGTCGAGCTTCTTATGGAGGGCGGCGTTGATGCGCGGGTGCTGGTTGCCGAAGAAGCCTGAACCGAATCCGTTCAGAGCGTCGACGTACTCATTGCCATCGAGATCCCAGAGGCGAGCGCCCTGCGCGCGCACGGTCACGATCGGGTAGGTGAGCTCTTTGGTGCGGGGCTTGAAGCCGGTCACGACCCGCGGATCAGCGTGGACGGCGCGGTACTCCTGGGTGTGGGCCTTCGAGGACTTCGTCTTCTCATTGTAGCGAGCGGTGAAGCTCTTGAGGCGCGCCTCTTGGGCCGGGGTGAGCTCATCGCTCTGCTTGTGGATGCGAGCGATGGCGCCGAAGGCCTTCTTGACGTCGTACTTGAGGTGAGCAGCCTCCGCCTCTTCCGGGGCGAGGCCTCCGGGCGCGCTCGGGGCCTTCGAAGCTCCATTCGAGGCAGGCGACGCGGGGGCCTGAGGCGCAGCCGCGGGGGCGGCGGCGGCGGGAGCAGGGGCGGGCGCGGGGGCAGGAGCCACGGCCGGCACGAAGCCGCCGGTCTGCGCCGAGATGGCGAGGCTCAACTGCTGCTGCATGAGGGCGAGCTGCGCCATCTGCATCTGGAGGAGCTGAGGAACGAGGCCGGAGCTCACCTGGGGCACAGCGAAGGCTTGGGGTGCGGCGAACGCCTGCGGAGCGGCGAAAGCCTGAGGTGCTGGTGCGTAGTAGGCGGGCTGAGCGGCGGCGGGGGCTTCCGGAGCGGCAGCGGCGGGCGCCGGAGCGGCAGCGCCGTTTGCGCCATTTGCGCCATTTGCGCCGGCGGCCGGGGCACCTTCGATCGGGAAGTCCTGGGGCAACTTCTCGTCCAAGAACGCCGAGAGCTTGGCGAACGTGGAGTAGTCCTCCATCAGGTGACGGATGGTGAGCGGCTGCTTGTACTTTTGCTTCAGCTTGAGCGCGAGCTGCGTCACCAGGAGGGAGTCGATGCCAATGCTAATGAAATCATCATCGGGCGCAGCGCCCGAAAAATCGAGGCCGCTAGCTTGCTCGAAGACAGATTTGAGTTCTTGGACCAGGTAGGATTGTCGGTTCATGGCAGGACTCCTAGTGCCAGAGGGTGCGGACCCATTGGCGGATGGGAGGGACATACTCGGGATGGCGCCGGGGGTCACCGGCTGGGCGAACGCGGGCGGGGCCGCTGATTGTAAAATGGGGGCGGCGGGCAGAGGGCCCGGAGAAGCAGCGGGGGTGCCACGAGCGGGCGGAGGGCCCGGGGCAACGGCGGCCGGCGTATCGCGGCGCACCGGAGGCAAGAGGAACGAGTCCCGCTCGAAGGCATAGCCCGGCAAGGGGACGCGGTGCCGGTTCTCTTCGGCGAAGTACGCGCGGAAGTCGACGGGAGCTCCGAGGGCCCAGAGCCGACCGAGGGCCCCGAGCAGCGCCTGCCACTCGGCGTCCTCTTCGGCGCGGTCCGTCAGCGTCGGCAGCGCGGGCGCTCGCGGTGCGGTGTCTCCCGGGGCACGCCGGCTCGAGAGGGTCGTGAGGCCTTTGCCAGGGCCGACTTCGATGAGGATCTTGTTCGTGTCGGCGACGACCTTTTCGACGGCGTTGCGGAAGCGGACCGCCTTGCGCAAGTGAGAGGCCCAATATTCGGGGTCCTGCGCCTGGGCTCCCGTGAGCGGTTCGCCCGTGAGCGTCGAGACAATCGGCTTTTCAGGGGTGCTGAGGCGGACCCCCGCGAGCTCGGCGCGGAAGGCATCGAGGGCCCCGTCCATCATGCGGGAGTGGAAGGCGTGGGAGGTCTGGAGCTTGCGCGCGACAATTCCCTTCTGTTCGAGGTCCGCGGCGTAGCGGTCGACCGCCTCGTGACTTCCGGCGACGACGCAGAGCCCCGGCGCGTTGTCCGCGGCGAGATCGAGGTCGGGCGGGAGGTTCTTCTGCACCTCGGCGGCGTCCTGCCGCACGCTGAGCATCGCGCCCGGCGGCATCGACTGCATGAGCTGGCCGCGGCGGGCCACGAGTCGGAGCGCGCTCTGGAGGTCGAAGACGCCCGCCAAACAAGCGGCCACGAACTCACCGACGCTGTGGCCGATCATGACGGTCGGCTCGAGGCCCCAGGCGCGGAGACGCTGAGCGAGCGCGTACTCGATCACGAACAGGGCGGACTGAGTGAACTCGGTTTGCTTGAGGCGTTCGAGGGCCTCTTCCTTCGAGAGGCGCGCGCCGTCTCCGGCGACGCGATCGGGGTAGAGAATGGCGCGGAGATCGGCGCCGAGGATCGGACGGAGCAGCTCGGCGCAATGGTCGACGGTCGCGCGGAAGGTCGGATCGTGCTCGTAGAGGTTCTCGCCCATGCCGACGTACTGAGCGCCTTGGCCGGGGAACAAGAAGACGACCTCTTTCGAGCCGCCCGAGGCTTTCGCTTTGGTTGTCGTTTGGGGAGCTGTCTTGAGCTCGTCACTGAGGCGGCGGAGCGCTTCGGCGGCCTCCGCTGTCGTCCGCGCCACGACGCTGCGGCGAACCGCAAATGCGTCTCGCCCGAGCGCGAGCGTGAAGGCCACGTCCGCGAGGGGGAGCGAAGGATTTTTGGTGAGGGCATCACTCAGGGCCAAAGCGCTCCGAGAAAGAGCGGCTTCGGTCTTCGCTGAGAGGGTCAGGACCTGATAGGGCGTCGAGGGACCCGAGGGAGCGCGAGCGGGGGGCTCACCGAGGACGACGTGGGCGTTTGTACCGCCGACGCCAAAGGAGCTCACGCCAGCAAAGCGAGGCCGCTCTCCGCGCCGCCAGGCGCGACCACTCTTCACAACCTGAAAGGGAGTCTGATCGAAGGCGATCTTCGGATTGGGCGCTTCGAAATGGAGGCTCGGGGGAAGGAATTCCCGCTCGAGGGCGAGGGCTGTTTTGATCACACCGGCGACGCCTGCGGCGGCTGTCAGGTGTCCGAGGTTGCTCTTGATGGATCCGAGGGCGCAGAAGCCGCGCTCATTGGTGCTGCGCCGGAACGCCTCCGTGAGCGCTTCGACTTCGATCGGATCACCGACGGGCGTCGCGGTGCCATGCGCCTCAACGTAGTCGATCTGTTCCGGGGCGACGCCAGCGTCGTCCTGGGCCATCGCGATCACGCTCGCCTGGCCTTCGATGCTCGGAGCCGTGAAGCTCGACTTCTCACCGCCATCGTTGTTGATGCCGACGCCGTGGATCACGGCGTAGATGTGATCGCCGTCGCGCTCGGCGTCCTCGAGGGGCTTCAGCACCACAAAGGCCGCGCCGTCCGAGAAGACGGTTCCGGTAGCGTTCGCATCGAAGCTGCGGGTTTGACCCGTCTTCGAGAGCATGCCGCCCTCGGCGTACACGTGGCCCGAGAGCTGGGGGAAGGTGAGCGAGGCGCCGCCCGCGAGCGCGATGTCGCAGAGGCCCGCGCGAAGGTGTTCGACGGCGGTTGCGATCGCGACGAGGGAGGTCGAGCAGGCGGTGTGAATGCTGAGCGCGGGGCCCTTCAGGTTCAGCCTGTGCGCGGCGCGGGTAGCAACGTAGTCCTTTTCGTTCCCGGTCATCGCCGCGAAGGCGCCGACGCGAGCGATCGCTTCGGGGTGCTTCAGGACGCGGTCGATATAGTAGCTGTTGTTGTGAGTTCCCGCGTAGACGCCGATCAGAGCGTCGGTGGTGGTGGGCGCGTAACCAGCGTTTTCGAGGGCGTTATAAGCGAGCTCGAGCAGGATACGCTGCTGGGGATCGATGAGAATTGCTTCGGCGGGGCTGACCCCAAAGAAGCGGGCATCGAACTTGTCCGCGTCGTCGAGCACGCCGCGCACCGGCACGTAATCCGGATCGGTCCGGTCGCTTGCGTCTTCGGTCTCGAGCTCGAGCGCAGTGAAGTGACGCAGACCCTCTTTCCCCTCACAGAGAAGCTGCCAGAGCTGCTCGGTCGTGACAGCGCTCGGGAAACGCCCGGCCATGCCGATGACCGCGATGCGCCGACCGGTTCCGGCGGAAGAGCGCGCCTTGCGATCTTTCTTCTCCTTGGCCCCGGTGAGGTAGGCGACCTGGCGGCGGATGGTCGGGTACTCGAAGAAGCGCGTGATGGGCAGGGGGCGCGGCGCCTGTTCTTCCGTTTGGGCTACGGCGCGCAGCGCGAGGAGCGAGTTTCCTCCCAGCTCGAAGAAGTTGTCGTCGATGCCGATGTTGTCGACGTAGAGCAAAGACTCCCAAATGCTCGCGAGGTGCGACTCGAGTCCGGGCCTCGGCGCGACGTACTCGACGGCGAGCGGGGGACGCTCGCGGCTCGGCGCGGGAAGGGAACGCTTGTCGACCTTGCCGCTCGGCGTGCGCGGGAGCGCGTCCATGCGCACGAGCTGAGACGGGACCATGTACTCGGGCAGCGTCTCCTCGGCTTTTTGGCGGAGTTTTCCGAGGTCGAGATCGGTGCCGACGAGATAAGCGATGACGCGCTTGTCACCGGGGCGTGGTTCGTACACCGTCGCCGCGACTTCCTGCACGCCCGGCTGCCCTCCGAAGAAGACCTCAATTTCGCCGAGCTCGATGCGATAGCCGCGAACTTTGACCTGGCCGTCCTTGCGCCCAAGGAACTGGTAGACCCCATCCGGCTCGAGCCGCACGAGATCTCCCGTCTTGTAGAAGCGCGTGCCGCCCTGCTCGATGAAGCGCTCGGCGGTCAATTCGGGCCGGTACAAATAGCCTCGAGCGACGGCGACGCCGCCGAGGAGGAGCTCGCCTTCCTGGCCCTGGGGGAGCGCGTTGCCGTCGTCATCGACGACCAAACAAGTCACGTGGGGCAGAGGAGCGCCGATGGGCGGAAGGTCGGGCCAGGTCGACGGATCGCCCGTGAGGCGGTGGGAGGTGACAACGTGGGTCTCGGAAGGACCGTAGTGATTGAAGAGCTCGGCAGAAGTCCTCGTGAAAAACTCGCGCAGGGCGCGGGTGACTTGGAGTTGTTCGCCGGCGGTGACGACTTCTCGCAGCGCGCTCGGGAAGATACCACCGGAGACGGCGACGTCCGCCAGGCTTTGGAGCGCAATGAACGGAAGGAAGAGCCGCTCGATCCGTGACCGATCCATGAGCGCGAGCAAGTTGCGCGCTTCGAGTCGGTGTTCTTCACGGATCAGGACCAGCTCGCCGCCGGTCGTGATCGTCGAGAAGATCTCCTGGAAATGAACGTCGAAAGAGAGGGGGGCAAATTGGAGCGTGGGAGAGCCCGGACCGGCCTTCGAATCCTCGATTTGCCAGTCGATGAGCGGATCGAGCGCGCCGCGCGTCATGGCCACGCCCTTCGGCTTCCCCGTGGAGCCGGAGGTATAAATGGCGTAGGCGAGGTGCTCGGGGACAAAAGGAAGACCGAGCGGGGAGCCGTCTCCTTCTTCGAGCAGCGGACTGTTCGGTGAGATTCGGACCTGCTCGATCGAGCCCGCCCAGGCGGAGGTGTCGACGCCCTCTTCGGCAATCAAGAGGACAGCGCGGGCGTCCTCGAGCATGAACGCGAGTCGATCGCGCGGATAGGCGACGTCGAGCGGAAGATACCCTGCGCCCGCTTCGAGGACGGCGAGCAGCGCGACGATCGTCTCCGGACTGCGGTTCGCAGCGATGCCTACAACCTGGTCAGGCTGTACACCGCGCCCTTGGAGCACCCGGGCGAGTCGAGCCGCTCGTGTCTCAAGTTGTCGGTAGGTGAGCCGCCTGTCACCAAGCGACACAGCGGTCGCCTCCGGTGTACGGAGCGCCTGTGCGTGGAACCTCCCCAGAAAATCCGCCAGTTTTGACAAGGTGGCCGATAGTTTTGCGCCGATGTGGGTTCGCTGTCTAGGTCTTTTGGCCTAGGTTGATTTTCGGCTCAGGGCGCCCGGACAAGCCACTTTTTCGGCGGCGCTTGCGCGCGGGGTTTCTCTGCTCTCGCTGGATCGCGCTTATAGATGGGAAGGCGATCTGTCGTTGAGTGTGTCGATACTGATCGAATTGAGAGATGGAGAGCCACGAAGCTCGCGACGCTGTCGTTCCTAGCCGCGCTTCCGAGCTCTTGCGTCGAAGGACTGTGAAAGAGAGCTCAGGTTCGCGGGCGGGCGTAACCGCTGGCAGAGTTTTGCGTCATTGTTTCCGGGAACGGCGCCGGGCGCGGGGCCTTCGGGCGAAACCGCTTGTCGCTTCAGCGTCGCGCTTTTTTTGCGGGCCTGGTCCAGAGGTCCACGTGTCGCGCGCGAGGGCGAGGGCGAGGGAAGGCCCTGACGCAAGGGAGCTCGCGTAAGGTCGAGCATCGATGCGCTCGGACGCTACGATGACGAGTGACGTCGGGCGTGAGCGCGGCAAATAGAAAAAGCGGCGACCCCGAAGGAGTCGCCGCCTCTCTTGCCTCGAAGAGCTCGAAGCTTCAGTTCGTGAAGAAGATCGCTTCGATCTCGTCCTTGACCTGATCTTCGGTCTGCTCGCGGGCGATCGCGATTTCCTTCACGATCAGCGTACGAGCGGTGTCGAGCATGCGGCGCTCGCCGAAGGAGAGCTGCTTGTTCGCCTTGAGGCGGTAGAGATCGCGGAGAACCTCAGCGACGTCGTAGATGCTGCCGGTCTTGATCTTGTCCATGAAGCCGCGATAGCGGCGATTCCAGGTCTGCGTATCGAAACCGATCGTGCGCTCCTGGAGAATATCGAAGATCTCACGAATCTCCTGCTCGTTGATCACCTGACGGAGACCGACCGCGTCTGCGTTCGATACAGGCACCATGATCTTGCGGTCCGTGTCGAGGATCCGGAGCACGTAAAACTTCTGGGGATTTCCCGCGATTTCCCGCTCGTCGATGCTCACCACCTCAGCGACACCCTGCGCGGGATAGACCGCCTTGTCTCCGACCTTGAACTCATTTTCCTGGCTTGCCTGCATGTTTTCTCCTTGTCGCGGGGCGGCTATTCGACCGCACCGCAAATTGAATCGTTCGGCCCGCTGTCCGAGCCGCCGCTAAAAAGACGATCTGTCTCGCCCCGAGACACTGACCGCTGGGCCGAAGTTCCTCGTCCGACGCTTCAAACCGGACCCGGAAGGCCATCCGCACATTCTGTCCTTAACCAAGGACCCTGGCGCGTCATTCCCGAGCTCTCGCACTGGAAGAGTTTTTTTCGAGTCGGTTCCCATCGGACGAAAACTTGCCTATTGCTGGCCCCGTGATAGATGCTTCAAGTTGAGCCGGAGAAATGGCCTCCGGGGCGCTGGGTGCATCGATCGTTTTTGCTTCAAGAGCCGTATACGGGGTAGCCTCGAGCCGCCCTTGGTATGACCGAGGGAAGGCGGGGCTGAGGCGCGAGGGATAGACCTCGCCAGAAGCGCAACTCTAGTCGAGAGGTCCCTCTCTGTCAACCCACTTCGCGAAGTGAGGTAGTTATCCACAGGTTGGCGACTCCAGTCGGGGCGGATGGTGTCGACTCTGTACTTGTTGGGTTGACCCTATGAGTTGGAGGTTGGTTCGCCGAATGAGTTGGGGTTGGGTTCACCCTGAGTTGGGGTTGACCGAACGAGTGGGGTCTCACCTGTTGGGGGTCACACCCGCGCGGGTTCTTCACCGAGTGCGTCGAAAGCGCGTCGTGGGGGGGCAGTCGCGTGGGCGCTCGCAGGCTACGGGAGCCCACCCCGCCGAGTCGGCGTGGATGAAAGGGGAGCGGCGTCGAGGAAGCGCGCTCGGGGTCACTCGGAAAGGAGCCTTCTCGGAAAGGCGCTGGGCGCTCTCGGGGCCCTTGTGACGGGCCTGGGCGGAGGGGCTCACTCGGGAAGGGCGCGCACGGCGCAGGTTTCCGAGGTTTCCAGCTCGGAGTGAGCCCCGTGGGAGCGCCGTCGATGTGAGAGTGCGCTTTATGAGCTCACAAGTTCGAGCAGCGCGCCGTAGCGGACCCCGCGATCGGTGATGACAAGTGAGGTCGGCTGACTCCGATCGGCGCGCGCCGCGTCGATGAGCTCCATGAGAGCGAGAGCGATCGCAGCTCCACAAACAATCACATCAGCGCGCCCTTCACCGAGACAAGGGATCAGGGTGCGCTCTTTCACGCTCATCTTGGCGAGCCTTTCGAACACCTCGCGCGCTCGAGGGAGCTCGAGGGTCTTCCCGTTCTGAGCGCCGAGCTCTGCGTGCCCCTCGTCATGCGCGATCGCGCTCAGGCTGGTCACCGTGCCGGCGACTCCGATCGCGAGAGTCGACTTCTCCCAGAGCGCGGGGTCGAGGCGAGCGGAGTCGACCATCTCCCGGATGCGGTTCTGAAGGCGCGAAAGGTCTTCCAGAGTCGGCGGATCGCTCGGTTTGAGCTCTTCGTAGAGGCGCACGCTGCCCACGTTCAGACTGATCGCATGGTCGACCGAGCGCGGCCCCGAACCCCAGATGAGCTCGGTCGAGCCGCCGCCGATGTCGAAGACGAAGCGATCGCCGGAAGGGGGCAGAGGCGAGCCGACGTGCGCGCCCTTGTAGGTGAGCTCCGCCTCGCGGCGTCCCGAGATGACCTCCAAGGGGACGCCCAAGATCCCGCGCGCCTCCTCGAGAAAGAGGTCCGAACCTTGGGCGTCGCGCAGGGCGCTGGTGCCGAGGACCTTGAGCTCGGAGACGCCGAGCTCGTCCAAGAGCGAGCGGTAGTCGCGGAGACAGTCGAGGGTGGCGCGGGTGTGATCGGGATCGAGTCGCCGCGTCCGGGAGACATTCTTGCCGAGCCGCGTGATCGCGCCGCGCTCCGCGATGACGCGGAAAATAGCTGGATTCCCGGGGTCAGCGCCTGCGCCCGGGTCGTGCTCGACGACGGAGAGCAAGACGGTGTTCGTTCCGACGTCGATGGAGGCGAGGCGCCGCATGGTCAGTCGCCAATGGTCTTGAGGTCGAGCATCTCGCGCACGTCGGGCTCAGCAACGAGCTCGACGCGTCGGTTCTTGGCGCGCCCCTCTTCCGTCGAGTTGTCGGCGACCGGATCCTCGGAGCCGTAACCCGCTGCGCTCCAGTTGGCCGCGGGGAGTCCGCCGCCTCCCTCTTCTTCGCTGCGCACGAGGAGCTCGACGACCGAGCGCGCGCGCATCGCCGACAGTCCCCAGTTGTCTTGGAACATGCCGCCCTTGAAGGGGCGGTTATCGGTGTGACCGGCGACCTGGAATTGACGCTTCATCAGGTCGGGATCGTTTTTCAGGATTTTGGCCACAGAAAGCACGATTTCCTGGCCCTCTTTGCGCAAACGGTCGCTGCCGGAGTCGAACAGGACGTCGCCGGGAAGCTGGATGATGATGCGGTTGTCACGGACGACGACCTTGAGTCCGAGCGACGTCATGCCGACGAGCTTCTCGCGCAGAGCTTCGAAGCGGATGCGCATCTGCTCGAGTTGTTCGAGGCGCGCGGCGTACTCTGCGATGGCGCGCTGTTGTGTCTCGAGGTCCGCTTGTGCCGTGCTCAGGCTCAGCGCTTTCTGTTCACCATCGCGCCTGACGTTCTCGAGTTCTTCGAGAGCGTCGGCGTAGTCGGCTTCCGCCTTCTTGCGCAGCGCACGTTCGGTCGCGAGGTCACTTCGAAGGGACTCGGCGGTGCGAATGTGTTGGTCGAGTTCCTCTTGTGAGTATCCACATCCAAAAAAAATGAACGCGCTGAGCCCCAGGAGTGGGCGGATAGTTTCGGCGACTCCTCGCATCTTTTTCGAACTGCGACGTGCGGGGGCACGTCTTCCTGAGGGGGCGGGCTACCGCGAGAGCAGAAACGCCGTCAACCCTTCGAAATCAATCCAGTATTTTCGGAGCGGTCCGCCGCCATCGAAGTCAAGGAAAAGGTGCTGGATCGATACGGATGCACCCTGAGAAAACGCTCCGTATGAAAAGTTTGCATGGCTAGAACCGCGCGGAACAAGCCACTTGGCGGGGGCCATCGCATTTTTTTCGTTGACACAACGCAATAGGTGGCAATATACGTCTTGCAACATACCCTCGGGATGGCCGAACAAAACGTCCATCCCCCCTCAAACCCAACAGGGAGGAATGAACATGGCTGCAAAGAAGACCAAGAAGGCCGCAAAGAAGGCACCTGCCAAGAAGGCACCCGCCAAGAAGGCACCTGCCAAGAAGGCCGCAAAGAAGGTTGCTAAGAAGACCACCAAGAAGGCCGCCAAGAAGACGGTGAAGAAGGCTGCCAAGAAGAGCACCGCGAAGAAGGCAGCAGTGGCCGAGGCTCCTGCTAAGCCCGCGAAGAAGGCGAAGAAGAAGGCTGCCAAGAAGAAGGCAACCAAGAAGGCCGCCAAGAAGGCTGCTGCGAAGTAATTCGCTGCAAAAAATCCCGCCAGCCGCGTTCATCGCGCGGAGAGGGCGTGAGCTGGGGCGCTCGAGAGCATTCTCTCTTGCGCCCCAGATGCATTTTTGCCCGAGCTCCGCTAACTAGAGCGCTCCCCGCGCGCCTTTTTCCGCGGACACAACGCCTCATGATCTCGCTTCGCTCGTCGTCCGCCGTCTCTGCATCTTGCTCTGCTCCGAAGGCGCCTCGCTCTCCGCGCTCGGTCGCGTGGCTCGTGGCTGCTTCGTCGCTCCTCCTTCTCTCGGCATGTGGTGGACCGCGAGAGCCCGCGTGGCCCGAGAGCGCGAAGAAGTGGTACGACCGAGCGAACGCGAGCTATCGCCAAGGCGATCTCGAAGACGCGCGGGCAGCCTCCGAGCAGGCGCTCAAGATCATGCCAAAAGAGCCCGAGGTTCGGCTCGCCGCGGCGGACATCGCTTTGGCGGAGCTCGACTTCGAGCGCGCTCTCTCGCTGACGGTGGGACTCTCCGGTAGCCGCGCGCGGGGCATCCGCGGGCGCGCCTACTGGTACCAAGGGGAGCTTGAGAAGGCGGCGGATGAGCTCGAGGCTCTGAAGAACGATCCGGACGTGAAGGATTCGTGGGCGTCCGATGTGGCGCAGCTCGCGCGCAAAGGAATTGGACGTCGTCCCTTCGAGATGAGCGGAGGGCTCGTCGCGGCGATCGAAATGCCGCGCTCGGGCACGACCGCGATGATTGTCCCCGTCGAGGTCAACGGCGAGCCGGGGCTGGCTCTGATCGCGACCGATTCTTCAGAGACGGTCGTCGACGCTCCTTCGAAGGAAGGCTCTTGGATCTCGCTCCGCTTCGGCGGTTCGATTGAGGTGAGCGACGTGCCTGCGCTCGGACGCGACCTCTCAGGCCTGAAGCGCGAGATCGGCGCTCCTATTAAACTGCTCATCGGCGTGAACCTGCTCCGGCATCTGCGCCCGACCATTGATTTTGCTGGACGCCAGTTCGTTGTGCGCAGCTTCGAGCCGCCCGCGCCGCCGGAGGCGACCACGGTCCATCCCATCTATTACCGCGGCGGCGCTCTGGTTCTTCCCGTCGCTTACGGCGGGGAGTCCGATTCCTCACAGGGCATCCTCCTGATGCACACCTCGACGAACTATCCTGTCGCCCTCGATGCGGCGGCTTGGAAGAAGAACGGCCAAGATCCGGCCTCGTTCCCGCCGATTCCGGGCCGTGCGGGCCTCCGCGAGGGGCGCCTGCCCTTTCTGAAGCTCGGGACCTTCGAGATGCAGGGGGTGCCCGGCGTGCTCGGTGTACCGATCGCTGAAGCGGAGAAGGCGACGAGCGCTGACCTAGATGGCTTCGCCGGTTCGGGACTTTTCGCGACCTTCCGCCTGACCTTGGTCGACGGCGGCAAGACTTTGTGGCTCGAGGATCTGCCCGCGGAGGTGATCGAAGAACAAAAAGCTCAGGTGGCGCGCCTCCGCGCTGGACAAGAGGCCGCCGCTGCTGAGCGAGGAGCTCCCGCTCCAAGCGCACCCGCAAACATCGAGGCTCCGATCCCGGCTCCGCCCGCGACCATCAAGAAGTGAGTTTTCATGAGCCAGCTCGCGCTCTACGCAGGAAGTTTCGATCCGATCACCCATGGGCACCTGGACGTCGTTCGGCGCGCCGCGTCGATCTTTCCGGAGCTGATCGTGGCCGTCGGCATCCATCCGACGCGGAGCGCGCTCTTCTCGGTCGAAGAGAGGATCGCGCTGGTGACGGAGGTCTGCGCAGAGATACCGAACGTTCGGGTGGCCTCCTTCGGAGGGCTGCTCGTCGACTACGCACGGGAGGTCGGAGCCCAGGTCATCGTCCGCGGACTCCGCGTCGGGTCGGACTTCGAATACGAGCTCCAGATCGCGCATGCGAACGCTGATCTGGCGAGTGAACTCGAGACGGTCTTTCTCCCGACGCGCACGCGCTACGGGTTCATTTCCGCTTCCCTCGTGCGCGAGATCTCGAAGCACGGCGGCGACGTGAGCCGCTACGCGCCCGAGCCTGTGTGTCGGGCGCTCGTGAAGAAGTACGGGCGCTGAGGGCGCGAGGGGGCTGTTTCCTGGAGGGGCAGCTGCCCCCTCCTCGGGCGAAGTGAATTCGCCGGGGCGAGGGCCGCGCTTGCGCGGCGTGCCCCCCGATTTACTCGGCGCTCGGTGAGGCTTCTTCGGACTTCGACTTGCTGCGCGTGGTGGTCTTCTTCGCCGTCGTCTTGGCCGCCTTCTTTACGGTCTTCTTGGCGGCGGCTTTCTTCGCGACGGTCTTTTTCGCGGCCTTCTTCGCGGTGGCCTTCGGAGCGGCCTCGCCTGCCGCCTTCTTACTCGCCTTCTTCTTGGCCTTCTTCGCCGACGGGCCCGCTTCGCGGCGGAGCTGTAGGAGCTCGTGGGCGCGCTCGGGGGTCATCGTCTTCGGATCGTCTTCGCGACGGAGCGAAGCGTTTGTCTCGCCGTCGGTCACATAAATACCGAAGCGACCCTCACGCATGGTGATGAGTCCGCCGGAAACAGGATCGAGCCCGAGCTCCCGGAGTGGCTCGACGACCTTCCGCGCGCCGCGGCGGCGCGGGGCGGCGAAGAGAGCGAGAGCTTCCTCGAGGGTGACCGTGAAGACCTGTTCTTCGCGCTCGAGGCTGCGGCTGTCTTTTCCTTTTGCGACGTAGGGGCCGTAGCGCCCGATCTGCGCGGTGATTTCGACGCCGTCTGCGGGGTCGACGCCGACCGTGCGCGGCAGTGACAGGAGAGCGAGGGCTTCTTCGAGCGTGATCGTCTGGGGACTCTGGCTCTTGAGGAGCGAGGCGGTCTGGGGCTTCTCCTTGGAGTCTTTCTCGAGGACACCGACCTGAAGATAGGCGCCGAAGCGACCGGCCTTGGCGAAGATGGGCAGGCCCGACTCGGGATGTGTTCCGATGAGCCGTTCGCCGCTCGGTGCGCTCAGAAGCTCGAGCGCTTTTTCGCGGGTGAGCTCGTCGGGAGCGAGGTCATCGGGAATGTTGGCGGTGTCCTCGCCGCGGGAGAGGTAGGCGCCGTAGCGTCCGACCCGCGCCACGATCGGAACGCCACTATCGTCCTCGCCGATCGGGAGTGAATTGATAGCGCGGGCGTCGATTTCCCCGAGATTATTGGCGACGAGAGCCTTGAGTCCGACGTCGAGAGGCCGCTCAGGGTTCGCCTTACCGTTCAGGCCGAAATAGAAGTTGCGCAGCCAGGGGACCGCTTCAGCGTTGCCGCCGGCGATCGCGTCAAGCTCATCTTCCATGCGAGCCGTGAAGGCGAAGTCAACGAGCTCCCCGAAGTGTTTCTCGAGCAGGGTCACGACCGCAAAGGCGCGGAAGGTCGGGACCAAGGCGGTGCCGCGCTTCCAAACGTAACCGCGATCCAAGATCGTCGCGATGATGGACGCGTAGGTCGAAGGACGGCCGACACCGAGCTCCTCCAGGCGACGCACGAGCGAGGCTTCCGTGTAGCGGGCAGGAGGCTGGGTCTCGTGACCGGTCGGGGCGAGCTTCTGAGGTTTGACGATCATGCCCTCGCTGAGCGGCGGCAGGGGATTTTCTCGGTTTTCGAGCTCAGCGCTCGGATCGTCACTGCCCTCGACGTAGGCCCGGAGGAAGCCGGGGAAGGTGATGGTGTTGCCGCGGACCGAGAACTCGGCCTTGGTGCCGCTGGCGTCCATCTCGAGCAGCACGCTCACGCTCTCGCCGCGCGCGTCTTCCATCTGGGACGCCACGGTGCGCTTCCAGATCAGCTCATAGAGCTTTGCTTCGTCGGGACCCACTTGGCGCGCGACGTCGTCAGGATGCTGGAATTCGTCGCCGGCGGGGCGAATCGCTTCGTGCGCTTCCTGGGCGTTTTTGACCTTGTTCTTGTAGAGGCGCGGGCTCTTCGGGAGGTACTCGGGACCGTAGAGCTTACCGATCAGGGAGCGCGCGGCGGCGAGCGCTGTATCCGAGAGCGTCGTGCTGTCGGTACGCATGTAGGTGATGAAACCGTTCTCGTAGAGGCGCTGCGCGGCGCGCATCGTGCGGGAGGACGAGTAACGGAGCTTTCGGCCGGCCTCCTGCTGGAGCGTCGAGGTCATGAAGGGCGCCGCGGGGCTGCGGCGGTTCGGCTTGCGTTCGACGGAGGTGACGCGAGCGTCGCGCCCTTCGAGGGCGCGCGCGAGCTCGTTCGCTTCCTTCTCGGTGAGGAGGCGGATGTCCTTCTTGAGCTTGCCGGAGTCGTCGAAGTCCTTCCCTGTCGCGAGGCGTTGGCCGTCGACGCTGGTCAGGGTCGCGGGGAAACGGGGCGGGGTGCCTTTCGGAGCCTCAAACTCGGCCTCGATGTCCCAGTAGGTGGCTGAGGAGAAGGCGATGCGCTCTCGCTCTCGCTCGACCACGATGCGCGTGGCCACGGATTGCACGCGGCCCGCCGACAGACGGGGCATGACCTTCTTCCAGAGCACGGGCGAGACCTCGTAGCCGTAGAGGCGGTCGAGGATGCGGCGGGCCTCCTGGGCGTCGACGAGACGCCGGTCGAGCTCGCGGGGGCTATCGATGGCGGCCTGGATCGCCTTCTCGGTGATCTCATGGAACACCATCCGCTTGACCGGAACGCGTGGCTTCAAGACCTCGAGCAGGTGCCAGGCGATGCTCTCTCCTTCGCGATCTTCATCGGTCGCGAGCAGGATTTCGTCGGCCTGGTCGGCGAGCGCTTGGAGCTTTTTGATGTGCTCTTTCTTGTCGCTATCGACGATGTAGAGCGGGCGGAAGTCATGGTCGACGTCGACGCCGAGGCGAGCCCAGGGTTCCTTCTTGTATTTCGCGGGGATATCCGCCGCTGAGCGAGGCAAATCGCGAATGTGGCCGATCGAAGACTCGACGACATACTTTTTGCCGAGGAACCCGGAGATGGTCCGGGCCTTGGCGGGAGACTCCACAATCACGAGCGACTTGGACACGCGGCTCGCGAGATTGTGCTGTCCCGGCCGGGTGTCAACTCCTATCACCCCCGATCGCCCGAATACCTCGGAGGACCCCCATTCTGTTCAGTATAAAATCTCGGGACTCTAGAAGGCGGAGACCCTTGCTGGAACCGGGCGGGCGGCCTAAGTTTTTTCGCCCCGGCTGGCCTTTCGTCGAACCGGGCCGAGATCGAATCCATGGCACGAGTCACCGTCGAAGATTGTTTGGAGAAGGAAGAGAACCGTTTTGCCCTCGTCGTCTTGGCGGCGCAGCGCTGTCGGGACCTCATGAAGGGTGAACCTGCCCTTGTGAATTCGAAGAACAAGGCTGCAGTGATCGCGCTCCGCGAGATCGCAAAGGGCAAGGTTCATTGGAACCGCCCCTCGCACGAGGCCGTGAACGAGTACATTCAGGAAGTCGAATCCCGCTATTGAGCCAGGACGTCGACGAGCGAGGGCTCGAGTACTATCTCGAGCCCGAGCGCTATGAGGCGGCCTTTGAGGGGCGCAGCGCGGACGTCGAGTTCTTTGTGAGAGAAGCTCTCGCCCAAGGCGGCGAGGTGCTCGAGTTTGGCGCGGGGAGCGGTCGAGTCACCCTGCCGCTCCTGCGTGCCGGTGTGCGCGTCACAGCCGTCGATCTGTCGCAGGCGATGCTCGCTCGGCTGGAAGAAAAGCTGTGCGCGGAGCCGGAAGAAGTACGCGAGCGGGTGCGCATCGTGCGCGGGGACATGCGGAGCCTTCGTCTCGGGGAGCGCTTCGGGCTCGTGCTCGGCACCTTCAACGTCGTCGCCCACCTGCACACACGGCAAGAGCTCTTAGCGTTCCTCGAGACCGCAGAGCACCACCTCGCGCCCGGCGGGACCATCCTCTTCGACAGCATGGTCCCCTCGAGTGACGAGCTCGACGCAGATCCGGAGGAGCTCTTCCCCTGTGACCCTTTCGTGGACAGCCGCACAGGTGAGATCGTTCTGACCTTTGAGGGTTTCGCCTACGACCCCGCGCGTCGCTTGCTCACGATTCGGACTGTCTACGAGACCCGAGGCGTGCGACAGGAGGGAGCTCCGCTCGTGCTTCGTCAGTGGTTCCCCAGGGAGCTCGAAGGGCTGCTTCGGGAGAGAGCCCCGGGCCGTTTCCAGATGACCGCGGACTATGGACAGGAAACGGACCTCACGGACGCAGACATGCTCGTGGTCCGCGTCGGCGCCCCGCCGCCCTGACCAAATTCCACGGCTGTCTCATCTTGAGAACTTCCCGGAGGCAGCACATCTCACGGGCGGCAGTACATATGCTCGAAAAACGAGGAAATATGCGCGCGCCCAACTTACGAAAAGTCGACGTGCCGAGCAGTTCCAGCGACATTTGAACCTCCAGCGCCCAGCACGGTTATTGCTGATGGGCGCCCGCAAATGAACTGGACCCAATCCGGGTTGACGCTCGGCATTCTGATCGGAGTCGTCGGCCTGCTCATCTTCTCCTCTTTGGGAGCGGATGCCGTGCTCTTGGGGGGGCTTGTCGCGGCGCTTCTCTTCAATGTCATCGACGCCAAGACGGCGATCTCGGGTTTTGCCAACGAAGGCATGCTCACCGTCGCTGCCCTGTTCATCGTCGCCGCTGGCGTGCGCCAAACGGGCGCCATGTCGAAGGTCGCCTCGCTCCTGCTCGGCGAATCGAAGAGCGTGAGCATCGCGCTCCTGCGCTTGAGCTTGCCCGTCGCGGGGCTCTCCTCGCTGCTCAATAACACCCCGATCGTGGCGGCCCTGGTGCCGGCGGTGAGCGAGTGGGCCCGGAAGCACAAGATGCCCGCCTCGAAGTTTTTGATGCCGCTCTCGTACGCGACCATCCTCGGCGGCACGATCACGGTCATCGGCACGAGTACCAATCTCGTCGTCACGGGCCTCATCGAGAAGCGCCTCGGGCAAGTGGAGGGTCTTCGTCAGCTCGGCATTTTCGACATCGCGCCGATCGGGATCCCGGTCGCGCTGGTGGGTTGTTTGATGCTCGTCGTTTTCGCGAGTCGGGTGCTGCCCGATCGGCGTCCCGCGGTGAGCGCGAATGACGATCCGCGAGAGTACACCTGTGAGTTCATTGTGGCCGAAGCTGGCCCGCTGATTGGAAAGTCCATCGAAGGAGCGGGCCTTCGCCATCTTCCGGGCGCGTATCTGGCTGAGATCCACCGCGGCACCACGCGCATCCCCGCGGTCGAGCCCACCATGGTGCTCGAGGCTCGGGACAGGCTCATCTTCGTCGGGCCCCGGGAGTCGATCGTGGACTTGCAGCGGGTGGCGGGCCTCGTCGCTGCGCCCACGCTCTCAGCCGACGTGTCGTTCCAGACGGCGGAGAGAACCCTGATCGAAGCGGTCGTGGCGCCTGGCAATCCCCTGTGCGGGCAGTCGATCCGCGACGGCGACTTCCGCGGCCAGTTTCAGGCGGTCGTGGTCGCGGCCGCGCGGGACGGTAAACGCATCGAAGGTCGCATCGGGGACATCGTGCTCGAAGCGGGAGACATCCTCCTGCTCGACGCGCAGCCTTCCTGGCTCGACAGCCATAGAAACCGCCGTGACTTCTATCTGGTGAGCGAGGTCGCGGATTCAAGTCGCTTCCGTTATGACAAGATGTTCCTCGCGCTGTTCATCTTGGTCGTGATGGTGCTGGGAGCGGCGACGGAGTTCGTGAGCATGTTTCAGGCGGCGGTGGCCGGCGCGACGGCGATGGTCTTGACCGGTTGCGTCACGGGCGCTGAGGCGCGCCGGTCCATTGAAATGCCGGTGCTGGTGGCGATCGCTGCCGCTTTTGGGCTGGGCGAGTCGATCCGGGTGTCTGGTCTGGATAAACAGATCGCAGAAATGATCGCCCAGATCGGCGGCGACGGGCCGATCTCTGCGCTGCTCGCGCTCTACGTGGGTACGGCGCTGCTCACCGAGCTCGTCACGAACAACGCGGCGGCCGCGCTCATGTTCCCCTTCGCGATTTCTCTCGCAGAGCAGCTCGGTGTGAGCCCCATGCCCTTTGTTGTTGCGGTCATGTTCGCGGCTTCCGCTTCGTTTGCGACGCCGATCGGCTACCAAACGAACCTCATGGTGTTCGGGCCCGGCGGCTATCGCTTCACGGACTTCTTCCGTCTCGGCATCCCGATGCAGCTCGTGTGCGCCATGGTCAGCTGCACTCTCGTGCCGCTCATCTTCCCGTTCTAAGCCGCACTCGGCCGTACGGCGATCACCTGCACTCTCGTGCCGCTCATCTTCCCGTTCTAAGCCGCACTCGGCCGTACGCGGAGCTCTCGAAGGTCTTTATGAAGAAGGCGTCGGGAGCTTCGCCGAGTGAGCGATCTGGGCTTCTGTTGGGGTCGCCGATCCAAAGGGGCGCTTCTTCGTCCATACGGCGAGTGTCCGGGGTGCTCTCTCGCGAGTGAGCACAAATCGGCGCCGATGAGCGAAAGTGTGGCCAGGGTGAGCACACCTGCCGCGCGGCGCGCGCTCAGCTGATGCGCTCCCACGAGAGGCTGCGCGCAAGTGAAGGCTCGTTTGAGTCTTTCCGGAGGTGATGGACCGGGGCCAAAGAAATAGGGCGCGGACCATCGCTTTACAGGCGCCGCTCGAGAGGTTCTAAACTTTCCTCATGATGAGGAGATTTGGGCTTGGCAGGCTTTCTTTGGCTTCGAGCTTGGGAGCGGCGCTCCTATTGAGCTCAGTATTCGTCGCCTGCGGCGGCGGGTCGTCCGACGACGGAGCCGACGATGGCGCTGGCGGGGAAGACTCTTCGGCAGCGGATGGCGGCGGAAGCTCCTCGGACGGATCCTCTTCGGGCGGATCCTCCTCGGGGACTGGTGGCGGCGAGACAGAGACCGTGTTCGATCTCGGGATGGACGGCGCGGAGGGTTTCTTCCTCGAAGGTTTCCCGAAGACCATCCTCTCCCATGACCGGAAGATCCTGATTGCTGGCGTCCTCGACGCAGACTTCTGGGTGGCTCGTTTTGACGAAGACGGCGAACCAGACACGACGTTCGGCGACGAAGGGAAGACCGTGGTGGCCTTCCCCTCCGAAGAAAACGCCATCTTCAATGCCAACGTGGACGTCGCTTATGCCCTTCATGCGAGCGATGATGCTCTCTGGGTCGCGGGAGCTGTGCGCGGCATTGGTGCCGGTGTGGACAGTCGCTGGGGCCTGGCTCGCATGAGCCTCGACGGCGCTCTCGACTCGTCCTTTCAGGATGACGGCATCCGTCTCATCGATTGGACGATCGGCAGTCGCGCCTACGGAGTCCACGAGGACGCGGAGGGGCGCGTCTACATCAACGGCACGATCGACAATCCCCAGTCTACGGACATGGCTGTCGTTCGTTTTCTTCCGACGGGTGAGAGCGACACGACTTTCCGCCTCAAGGACACCGGCGCAGGTGCTGTCTTGACGAACGGGCGCAACGAAGAGGGTATCGCGGGCGTGCTCCTCGAGGACCGATTCATCGTCGCGGGCGGCAGCGACTTTGTGACGGCGGCCGTCGATTTGGATGGGAAGAATCTCACCGATTTCGGCGATTCTGGCTGGGCGACGCCCACGGAGGGCACCGTCTACGCGATGGTTCGTTCGGGGGACTCTCTGTTTCTGGCGGGGCCGGAGCCGTCGAGGGATAGCCGTACGGAGGCGATCACCATCGTCAAGATGGACTTCGACGGTGTGCTCGACGAGAGCTTCGGCGTAGGTGGGGTGGCGCGCCTCACTTATGACTTTGGGAATTACGTGTGGCCGGAGCTCGAGACCCAGCTTGGCCTCGAAGACTCCTTCGTCCGGGTGAACGGTCTCGCCGTGCTCGAAGACGGTTCACTCCTCGTCTACGCGGACGCCCTCGGCTTTTTGACTCGCTACCCGGTCCTCTTGAAGGCGAAGGCTGACGGGACGCTCGATACTTCCTTCGGCCAGGAGGGGCTCGCGGCCTTCCCCGTCGGGATGCCGCTCCTCGCGAGCACCCTCCCGCAGTCAGCGACGCGCCTCGCGGCGCGAGGTGGTGTCGCCTGGTTCGTCGACGAAGGGGTCTTCTCCAAAGGAAACCGCGGATTTTTGATCCGCGTCGAGCTCGACCGCCTCTAAGAGCTCACTTCGGCGCCGTCGCCTGCAGCTCCTCGAACTCGACTCAGTCGAGGGACACGCGGGCGACGGTGGCGGTGGAGGGAGAGAGATAGAAGCGGCCGCTCCAAGGGCCGCCGCTCAGGATGCCGACGATAGCCGCCTTGCCGTCGTCGGTGA
>NASX01000042.1 GCA_002085155.1 Sorangiineae bacterium NIC37A_2 | reverse complement strand
GGAAACACGAATCGGACTCGCTTTACGAGCTGGCGCAGAGGTTTACGTTCAGTGGGAAGGACCTCGATCTGAGCACCGGGCTGTATGACTTCGGAGCGAGGCAGTACGACGCCCGGCAGGGGCAATGGCTGAGCGCAGATCCGGTGCTTGCGACGTACATGAAAGGTGCGCGTGGGCCAGTGGGGCGGTCTGCCCTCGTGGAATCGCAGGTGCAGTTCTCGCGTCAGCAGGCACGAGAGGTGTGGCGTTCGTCGCACGCCGCGCAGAGCATGCGCGATATTCGAGGCCTGAGAGAGGTCGAGGAGTTGATCCGAGCCAACAGTGAGATGCGCTCGGGCGTTTACAATCCCGCGTCGCTATCGGCGTACTCACTAGCGCAAAACAACCCGACGACGTTCACGGACCCCGACGGGAACACGCCGGCCATGGCATGTACGCTCGTTTGGGTGCCGGGAGTCGGGCAAGCGGCGTGCCTCGGCGGTCTGATTGCGACCGGCCTGCTAGCGGTTGGCTTGGTCGCAACGCTTGCCACTCCTGGCGACAGTGTCGTGAAGGCCGAGAACACAGAGGAAAAGGCCAAGCCGGATGCTGCGCCTGAACCTCCGACACCTCAAGAACTAAGTGATGCCGGGCGAGAGGCCGACCGAGGTGGGCTTACCCGAGCGGGACGAGCACTCGAGAAGCATGGGGGACGAGAAGGGTCTAAGTTCCCCAAGGCGACGGGAAACGTCAGCGACAAGAACACTCAGGGTCAGGAGATTCTGGATGACATCGTTACAAATCCATCCTCGACCGTGCGCCCACTAGGTCGCGGAGGCTGGGAAATTCGCGATCCAAGTGGGCGCGGAGCGCGATTTGACAAAGGCGGGCGATTTGACGGATTCGCGGAGTAAAGTTTGGCATGAGCGACGAGGAAATTTGGGAAGCCATAAAAGAGTGCTTCGGGCCGGATAATGGCTCCCTCCCCACCCTCGAGGTACGCAACCTGTCGCCTTCGGAGATCGAGCGCGTCTACCTGTGGGTGCGAAAGCGGGTATTGATTCTAGGTAAGGCATCGTTCTGGGATCGCGAATTGGCCTCCGACCGGGATCTAGACGCCGTTCCGAACGCAGCCAGTTTGCTTACTTCTGGGAAAGCCGACGTATTCCACTTTGTGGCGACAAACTGGGCGTCCGCGGGTCGGGTTCCGCCTATTGGGCTTCAGTTCTTCGAGGACGCAATTGGTATAGATTATCGGATGGGTAGTGACTGGACGAAGGTGGAGGTCTGCCAGCTGTTTGCATTCCTCTCAGACCTGATCGATCTGACAACTAGCGGGAAGCTGGGAGCAAGCGATCTAGAGGCCCCCCCATGCGGAGACGCCTTTGTTGAGACCTTCGAGCGATACAGGCAGGAGCGTGCTCAATGACTTGCGTTCAGCAGCGAGGGCTCAGGGAGAGGACGAGAGCTCCGATGCAAGTAAGTAGATAGTGAGCGCCTCGGGGCGCTCGTCTGCTGAAACGCAGAATTGGGTGGCGGGCAAGAGCCCGCCCAGAGCCACGACGGCAGCGACAGTTTCGCCAACAAACGAGTCACTGCTGAGAAACGACAGCCCTTCCGAGAAAGCTCAGCTTCCTTGCTGGAGGGTAGGCCTTAGTCTAGCAGGTGTTTTTGCCTGTCGCTGCGCAAACACCTCGCTCCCCGCGAGCGCCCGTGCCGAAGCGCGCGCAGCGAGAGCGCGCGCGAAGGCCCAAACACTTCGGCACCTTTCAAAAGGCGGGCCCCGAGCTACCGGAGCGCCTGCCGAATCTTCTCGAGCGCGCCATCGAAGTCTCGCTCGACGAGCCCGATCGGAAGGCGCAGGACGCGATAGCCAAGGCGCGAGAGCGCCGCATCGCGGCGCGCGTCAGCGCTCTTCCGCTCCTCGTGCGAGGCGTCGTCGACTTCGACGACGAGTTTCCGGAACGGAGCGCAAAAGTCGACGATGAAGAGCTTCTTGGTCGGGTCGCCGAGCACGACCTGGCGACGAAAGGCGACGCCGAGCCGAGAGCCCTTCAAGGCGGACCAGAGGAGCGCCTCAAAATGCGAGGGATTGGCTCGGAGAAAGTGAGCGATGCGCTCGAGACGAGCGCGATATTCTTCGGCGCGGCGGCGGGCGTCCGGAGAGAGAGAAGCGAGACGAGCGAGACGAGGCAGGAGAATCCTTTCCGCCCGGCAAGAGAGCCGGGCACAAGGCCTTCCTGGCGCAGGAGCCGTGAAAGCGGCGCCACTCGACAACTCACAAACCTATCTGCGGCGCTGGCGCGGCTCGTGCGCCTCTTCCGCCGGGCCCGGCTCGAAGGCGGGGCGGAAGGTGCTGTCGAGACATCGCGAAAGGTCGGGCAATGACGAGAGCTGTGGCGATTCTGCGCGCTCTTCTTCTCGCCCTCCTCCTTCCCAGTTTCGCCCTCGGTAGCGTGCCCCAAAGAGGGCACGCGGTGCCCTCATCCGCCAGTCACAAACCACAATCTTTCTCCGGAAGCAGTCAGCTCTCAGCCATTCTCCCATCCGCGCGCAGCTTCCTGCCGAAGGCAGGCAGCGAGCACGGATCAGGGAGAATCGCAGCCCCCGGAGCGAAGCGAGGAGGCAGCGAAAGAGGGCCAAAAAGAGACTTTGGCGCAAGGTCCTACGACGCCCGGCAGGGGCAATGGCTGAGTCCGGATCCGATCTTAGCTCAGATGATGGTGAGCTCTGGGATTCGCGGAGTGAGCGCCCCCCAGAATCTCTGGCTGTACTCGTACGTGCGAAACAACCCGGGCAACTTGCGAGACATGAGCGGTCGCTCATGGTGGTCGAAGGCGGCGAAGGTAGGCTGGAAGGTCATACAATAGGGCGGGGACCTCGCGGCGGCGGCCGAAGAGTACGCAGGGGGACACGCTTGAGGTGGACGCTGACCTCTACTGGTTCGTGCGGAAAGAACTCCTCGGTGAGCCCGGAGCTGAGCCCACGGGGCTCACATTCGGTTCGCTGGAGGACGACTGGTCGGAGGTCGCCTCGATTGGCACCGCTCGAAGGGTCGTTCGGCTACGGACTCGTGTGGGCTTCGTCAAGCATTCGCGCCGTCGGAGACCGAACACCGTGACCTCACCCCCACGCCCCGCCCGCTCTCCACGTGCCAGGCGCGGGGGTGGAAGAACTTGAAGGCTCCGGCGCGGCGTGATACGAATCGTCTGTCTATAAGTTCCGAGGACACCGTTCCGTATCATGTCGCCTGCCGTCCCGAGCAAGACCACCACGCTCCTCCGGCTCGCCCGGCAGGGGCCGGTGCGCGCTAGGGACCTCGACGACGCCGGCATTCCGCGGGCCTACCTCAAGCGGCTCTGCGACCGCGGCCTGCTCGAGCAGGTGGACCGCGGCCTCTACCGGCTCGTCGACGCACCGATGACCGAGCTGAGCACGCTCGCCGAGGTGAGCAAGCGCGTCCCGCACGCGGTCATCTGCCTGCTCAGCGCGCTGCAGGTCCACGGCATGACGAGCGAGGCGCCACACGCGGTGTGGGTGCTCATCGACCGACACGCGCGGATGCCGAAGGTTACGTCGCCGACGCTCGAGGTCGTCCGTGCAAGCGGGAAAGCCCTGGAGCACGGCATCGAGATGCGCGTCGTCGACGGCGTGAAGGTGCAGCTCACCACGCCCGCGAAGACTGTCGCCGACTGCTTCCGTTTCCGCCGGCACGTCGGGCTCGAGGTCGCGCTCGCGGCGCTGAAGGACTACCTGCGAAAGCGCAAGGGCAGCATCGATGTGCTCGTCGAGGCCGCCCGCGCCGATCGCATCTACGTGTTCATGCGGCCGTACCTGGAGGCGCTCGCGTGACGAAGACGCCGCCCAAGGATATCGGCGCGTCGGTGCGCGCACGCCTCTCGCGCCTGTCTCGCGAGCGGAGCGAGGACTTTCAGCTCGTGCTCACGCGCTACGCGAACGAGCGTCTGCTCTTCCGGCTCGCATCGTCACGGCACGCGCAGCGGTGAAGGGCGCGGCGCTGTTCACGCTCTGGACGGGCAAGCCGCACCGAGCGACCCGCGACCTCGACCTGCTCGGCTCCGGCGACCCGGCCGTCGACCACGTGCGCGAGGTCTTCGCCGAGGTGCTCGCGCTCGACGTGACCGACGACGGCGTGCGCTTCGACCACGGGTCCCTCGCGGTCGGCCTTATCCGCGAAGAGCAAGAGTACGGCGGCGTGCGCGTCGAGCTCGTCGCCCGCATCACGAACGCGCAGGTGCGGCTTCAGGTCGACGTCGGCTTCGGCGACGCGATCACGCCGGAGGCGAGCGTCATCGAGTTCCCGCCGCTGCTCGACTTCCCGGCGCCGCGTCTGCGCGCCTATCCGCGGGAGACCGTCATCGCCGAGAAGCTCGAGGCAATGGTGCAGCTCGGCATGGCCAACAGCCGGATGAAGGACTTCTACGACGTGGCCGTGCTCGCGCGGGACTTCAACTTCGACGGTGAGCTGCTCGCCCGGGCGATCCGCGCGACCTTCGAGCGCCGGAAGACGACGCTGCCGACAACCACGCCGGTCGCACTCACGCCCGCATTCGCCGAGGACCCCACCAAGAAAACGCAGTGGTCCGGCTTCGTGCGCAAGGCGGGCGTGCGCGATGCCGGCACCCTCACCGAAACGGTCGCGGCGGTGCGAGCGTTCGTGGACGCACCACTCGCGGCTGCGGCGAATGGCACCCCCGCACCGGGGACGTGGCGAGCGGGCGTTGCATGGGGGTGAGCGGAGTCATGTGCCGACCGTGCGCTCCGGGAATGTCGCGACGATTCGCTTCAGATGGGAGTGGGCCGCTGCCAGAAACGAGCGAGGTCCTACGACGCCCGGCAGGGGCAATGGCTGAGCGTAGATCCGAGTTGAGCTCAGATGACGGTGAGCTGCGGGATTCGCGGAGTGAGCACCCCCACAGAATCTCTGGCTGTACTCGCACGCCCGAAGCAACCCAGTGAACCAGTGAGACATGAGCGGGCGCTCATGGTGGTGAAAGGCTGCGAAGGTCGGCTGGAAAGGGCGGGGACCTCGCGGGAGCGGCCGAAGAGTTGCACGGGATCGTGCAGGACGTGAATGCTGTTCTGGACTCGAACGCATCGACGAGCGACCGATCGATCGCAGGCATATCACCGCTCAGCGAAGCGGCCCCGGCCCGATTCTCAAACGAAATGTAGGTCGATATAGAGGGCGAGGCCACCGGGTGCCTTCTCTTGCGCGACGCTCACGTAGAGACGACCCCTGTCGGCGAAGCATTGCTCAATTGCCTGACGGCTTTCGTGCGAGATGCCATCACCGCGCCCGTCCTTGTTGAGGTCTTTGTCGGCGAAATAGTCGAGGTGGATGCTGATGCGCCCTTCCTTGTTCTTGCCCGGCTTTCGCTGCGCGAGCCGAAATGTGCTTTGGAGCGAAGCGAACGTCGCCCCCGGGTAACAAGCGATGCCATTGGCGTCCTGAAGCTCCGCGTGGAGCGCCTTGTTCATGTCCCAGACGATGGCGTTGTCGAGGGCGCCACGGTAGTTGACGTTCGCGGAGTCGCTGACGAGCTCGAAAGGTTGTGGAATGGCGGTGAGCGCGACGTCGGTAAATTGCTTCATGGTTCCTCCTTATGGACTGATGCCTGCGGTCGTGCTTTGGCCGGTCGATGCGGCGAACAAGATCGACGTGTGGCGCAGGTCGGTGTTGAGAGGCAAGGTGGTCGTTGATTCGGTGCTGACGCTGAGGAAGAGGAGCCCATTGGGTGCCAAGAAGGTCTTCATGAGCTCATTGAAGGCGTTGGGAGAACTCGTCTTGAGGGTGCGCAACCTCGATTCAACGATTGCTATTACCCCCTTCTTGTTCTTTCCTTTCTTTTTCTGAGCGAGGGAGAAGACGGTCTGAAGGATCGCGGCCGAGACGGGGACAGAATCGGGGCCGATTTTGAGCTCGACCGCGGCGCAACGCTCGATGCTCCAAACGATGTCGGCGTCGAGCCCGCCGCTGTAGATGACCTCGGATTCCCCCTGAACAACCGTGAAGTCGTAGCCGCCGTCGTCTTGAGTGATGTTGAGTTTGAGCAAACCTGTATTGAAGGCCATTGAGTTTTTCTCCTATCGTAAACTGGTGGAATGTGAGCTCTTGATGGCTTGCTCCTCTGGGCCTCAAGAGAGAGCGAAAGAGGAGCCGGAAAGAGAAGCCAGACTAAGATTCGGTCCTTGCGCCTAGAGGGCGGAGAAGGGACCGAGAGGCGTGACAAGGACTGGGGTCGGATAGGGGTCTGAATTGCGCGGACCCCGGCCGAGCTGACCCAAAGTGTTTCCGCCCCAGCAATGGACCCCAGTCGGCAGGAGGGCGCAGGCGTGGAGTGCCCCGGCGCCGATGGCTGTAGCTTCGGTGAGGCCGGGGATGGCCACAGGAGTCGTCGATTCGGTTCCCAGCTCGCTCGGGGGATAGCCGAGCTGACCCCGGTTGTTTTCGCCCCAACAGAAGACAGTCCCCCCTACGCGAGCGCATACAAAGGCACCTCCGACTGCGATCTCAGTCACTCCCGTGAGGCTTGGAATGAGATGAGGAATCCCGACGGCGTATTGGTCTGAAGGGAGACCGACCTGACCCATATCGTTTGAGCCCCAGCAATAAACCCGGCCCAAACGCAGCGCGCAGGTCGTCTCGGAGTGCGTTGAGATTTGGCTCACGTTGTCGAGACCGGGCACTTCGACGAAATAGAGGCTCTGGTAGATGTCTTCGTCCTCGCCGATGCCTAGCTCAAAGGTCCCGTTGTAGCCGGCGCAGTAGACCTTTCCGTTTTCGAGGACGCAGGTGTGGTAGTCGCCAGCGGCGACCTGGGAAGCGGACGCGAAGGGGCGCGTCGAACTCGCACCCGATGCGCCTCCGGCGCCGATGTCGTTCTCGCCGATCTCTCCGTATTCAGGATCGATGACTCCCGAGATGTTGACGAGCGAGGAATGCGCACCGTTCAAGCCGTCTTCGTAGGGCTCCTCGTTGCCCCCCGCGAGCTCTCCCATGCCAAGACGACCATCGATCTGATTGCCCCAACATTTGACACCACCAGACTCGAGAACGACGCAGCTGTGCTCAAGCCCGAGGCCCAGCGAGACGGCACCTTCGATAGGGAGTTTTTCCGGACGAGGTCGGTCCCGGACGGCGCCCGCGGCGCCGTTCTGACGATGACTTCCGCTTCCCCAGCAGTAGACCTCGCCTGCTACGATGGCGCAGGAATGGGCTCCGCCTGCCGCGACGAGAGCGGCAGAGGCGACGCTCTGTCCGAGGTCGAGAACTGTGACCGGCGCTATTTGATCGAGGGCGTCTCCGTTGCCGAGCTGGCCCTCGGTGCCGCCACCAAAGCAGGCGACGCGCCCGTCCGAGAGCTTCGTACAAGTATGAGCTCTTCCCAACGAGAAGGACTCAATCTCCGCGCAATCGAGTGCACTCAAAGGACCGGAGCAGGAGAAGGCGCAGCTGTTCGTGCAGCTTCCACAATGCTCAATGGTCCGGAGATCGGTTTCGCACCCGCTCGCAACTCCGCCATCGGGCGCCGCAATGTCGCAGTCTCCGTAACCAAGGGCGCAGCTCAGCACGACTCGAGAACCGTCGCAGGAATAGCCGGCGACGTTGTTCCCGCCGGTCGGGAGGATCACGTCCGGGTCCAGGTCGTCGGGGATCTTGTTGCAGTTACTGTCGATGCCGTCGCAGTACTCCGGCATGCCCTCTCCTCTCGTCGGATCACCGTCGTCGCAGTCGACTTTGGTCTGATCCTCCGCAGGCACCGGCGTCCATTTCCCGCAGGAATTCTTGACGCCGACGGCGATGCCGTCCTTCTCGATGCACGCGTAGATCACGATCGGGCTTTCCGGCAGCTGACCGTCGGCGTCGTAGTCGCAATGGAACTCCACTTTGGTGGACGGATCGACGCGCTCGAGCTCGTCGATTGCTTCAACACCGTTGCAGTCGCGGTCCTCGCGCAGTGCGGAGCAAACCTCGTCGCGTGGGGGCCTCGCGCCGAGGCAAGGTCCCCATTTTTTCTGGCGGGTGCAGGTCGTGTGCCCGAGCCTGCAGGATCCGATGAGCGTCCGCTCGCCCCTGTAGAAGGCAGCCAGGACCTCGTCTTCGCTCTGATCTTCTTCGCGCAGAGCGCAGGCTCGGGTAGCTCCTACTTGGCACTCGCAGGAAGCGTCGCCGTCGAGATCGTCGTCGACCTTCCCGTTGCAGTTGTTGTCGATTCCATCGCAGGCGTCGTGGTTCTCGCCGACCGGCCCGTCCCAGGCGTTCGGATGAATGGATGGGTCGTTGGGGTTGCAGTCCCAAGGGTGCTTCGATTCATCACGGTCGCCGGGCGCGCGGAAGACGTAGATGTCAGGATGTTTTGAGCGACACTTTTCGGGAGCTCCGTCGCCGTCGGCGTCTCTTGCGACAAGGGTACAATTACCCTTCTCCTTATGGGTGCAATCGACGTAGGCGCAGCCTTCGACCCCGGCTGTCAGGAGCGCAGGGCATTGAGTCTCGCTGCGGCAGTCGAGCTCATCCACGGGAGCTGCCCCAGCGGAGCCCCCGGTCTCGCTTCCCTTTCCTCCGCTTCCAGAGCGCCCGCCGCTCGCGGAGCCGTCGCCGCCGATTCCGTCCGTGTCCGAGCCAGAAAGATCGCCGTTACAGCCGACGATGAGCAGAGCCAGTCCTAATAGCCGTCGCATTTCTGCACTCCGTTTCCCCAAAACTTTTTCCCACGAGCAGAGTACCCTCTTCTCCGCTCTCCCGGACTCAAGGCAGTTAGCCTCCAGTTAACACAGGCGCGCAAGAGGCGTAAACGAAAATCGACCACATCTCGCTACAGCGCCATTCGAAGGAGCGGTTTCCGCGTGGCCCACGCTGACGACGAAGGCGCGGGCCCGCACTACAGCGAGAGCTGAGAGCGCGCATTTCGAAAGGATCGTTTACGGCGCGCTATGTGAAACTGTGAATGAAAAAGGAAGAGTGCACGACAGGACGAATTCGTGCTCTGATGCGCCGGAGGGACTCGCTCGCGATGGAGGGTCGAAGGAGTCCAAGGGGAAACTTTGACGAAGACGCGCTGTATCTGGCTGCTCGCGGCAGCGCTGAGCGGATGTCAAGCCCTCTGGGGATTCGAGGGATTTCAGGCTGGCGGAGGTGTTTCTCGGGGCG
The DNA here is from genome assembly GCA_002085155.1 of Sorangiineae bacterium NIC37A_2. GTDB lineage: Bacteria > Myxococcota_A > Polyangia > Polyangiales > Polyangiaceae > NIC37A-2. The sequence goes on along the minus strand of NASX01000042.1, from coordinate 33,511 downwards.
GCGAAGGAGGCGAAGCCGGGTCGCCAGAGGGCGAAGGGCCGAGGAGCGGTGGCGGCCTCGCGAGCGGAGGAGGGTCGGGCGCTCGCGGAGGGGCAGGTGGCAACCTTGAGAGCGCGGGCGGTGGTCCGGCTTGTGCAGTAGGAGAGCGGGGTTGCGTGGGACGTTACGACGAGCTGCTCGCGTACGCCTGCAGTGAAGATCAATCACGGAAGATCTTCTCACCTCCCTGCAAAGACGAGCTTTCTCAATGCTCAGCGAACTACGGCTGTGTCTCCGTGGAGCTGGACGAGTATGAAATCTCCTTGCAGCAGTATTTCGAGTTCGTTGCGCAATCGGCGAAGGAGCGGGAATCTGAAAAGTTCTCGCCTTTCTCCGAAGAAGAAGCCGAAGCCTGTGAGGGGACGAATGTCGCGGAGATCGACCCGCGCTGCGTGGGGGAGATGAGCTATTGCCGCGCCTGTGTGAAGTGTGAAGCGGAAGGGGGCGACTGCGCTGACGCATGTGCGGAGTGCAATCGCCAGCTGCCTATGGTCTGCGTGAGCTGGTGTCAGGCGATGGCCTATTGCCGTTTCTGGGGCGGGCGGCTGTGCGGAGCACTCGGGCCTGAAGGGGCGATGGACGCGCCGGCGCCGTTCAACGACCTCAGCTCGAAGGGGTCACCCGAGGAGAGCGCCTGGAGCCATGCATGCGCGGCGACGAGCGCTCTCTGGTCTCCTCGAACCTATTCACCTGGTTACGAGGACCTTGGGGACTGCGTCTTTGCGGGTGCGACGAACCCGAAGGTTCGTCCGAGTGATGACCCGGGCGACTGTCACAGCGTGATCTTCGGCTATTCGAACTTGAACCACCTCTCGGGCAACGTCGCGGAATGGGAAGATAGCTGCGCCGACGACAGCGATCCGAGCGCCGAATGCCGCGTGCGGGGAGGCTCGTTCAGGAGCTGGAACGAGGAAGAGATCGGTTGTTCCCATTTCGCGACGATGCGGCGTGACGCGGTCGGCCCCCACGTCGGCTTTCGTTGTTGTTATCCCGAAGGACGTCCCAAGTGACGACCCTTTGGAAACAAACGAGTCTTTGGAAAACAAACGAGCGGGCGCTTGTCGAGCGAGGGTCTGACAAGATGGGAGGTGTCGGCCTGCGCGCCAGATAAGCGCATGAACGCGTGATGTTGCTCGCTTTTCTTGGATGGGTCTCGATGAGTAGATTTTTGGTGAGCGCGAAGAAATTCGGCTCCGCTTGCTAACGGGATGGATCGGGCTATGGTGCCTACTGCCGGTTGAGTTTGGTTTTAATTGGCCTCCGCGCGCGAGCAGTGCGCAGGAACATGAGGGCGGAAAGTGAGCCCTCGAGAAGGGTCAACCATGGACAATCGCGCACCAGTGGCGGCGAATCAGCACGCCGTCGCGCCTCGGCACGAGCATCGCTTTCGATTTCTTCCCAAACTTGGGCGACATCGCTGCGTGCGTTGTGGCTTGGAATATGACGCTTCTCCTCCCGAAGAAGGCTGCCAGGCCGCCCGAGGAGAAGACATCGACGGCGATTTCGGGTGAGCTGATTTGAGTGAGCGCGAGCGCTCACTCGGGGCAAATCAGCAGAGGGGTCGGGGGGCCGAGAAAGCCTCATGACCCCGATTTTGCCTGGGATCGGGAGGGCTTTGCTGCCAGTCGAACTGGCACGTGCATTGCTCGCAAACGCGCGGAGGCAAAAAATCAATGGCTATCAATCTGCTGCGTGACAAGGGCGTTCCCTTAGAAGAACAGAAATTCACTTGGAAGGAGCTGGTCCAACCGACCTACAGCAAGCTCGACGATGACGCGTTCACTCGCGTGCGTGTGATCTTGATGAACGGCATCGAGGCGGAAGCGCTCCGTTTTGGTCACGCCTGCGCTCGGATGAACGCTGATCTTCAGCTCGCCCTCGCTCGCGTTCGGCGCATCGAGCAACACCAGCAGACCATGGTCAATTGGCTTCATCCTGCCGATCAATCGCCGCTGGAGACCACGATCGGCTTTGAACAAGTCGCCATCGAGGTTACTGCCGCCGTCGCTCAAAAAGAGCCTGACCCTTACCTGGCTCAGGTCTACCGCTTCGGGCTCCTTGAGGATTTCGACCATCTTTACCGCTACTCGGCCCTCATGGACCGCGTCGAGGGCAAAGATGCGAACGCGATCATCCAGAGTTATTCGGACATCGTTCCGGGCCGCGCGACGATCGTTGAACACCGCGCTCCTGAAGATGACCTTCGAACACCCTACAACAAAAAGTCCGCCGAGCTCATCACCAAGCTCCACGCGCTCACCATCATGGCTGGGGAGCACATGACCCATGACTATTACATGACCGTGGGTCCGACTTTTGCGGATCCTCTTGCCCGCCAGCTCTACGCGGAGATCGCTTCGATCGAGGAACAACACGTCACTCAGTACGAGTCGATCAGCGACGCCTCAGAGACGTGGCTCGAGAAATGGCTCTTGCACGAGGCGACCGAAGTTTACAATTACCATAGCTGCGTCGAGTCCGAGGGAAATCCGCGCGTGCGCGCGATCTGGGAACGATTCCTTGAATACGAGCTTGGTCAGCTCCGCTTTGTTGCTGACCTGTTCGAGAAGATCGAGCGCCGAGACGCAGCCGAGGTCCTCTCGTCGTCGCTCCCCGCGCCGATCGAGTACATCAGTCACCGTGAGTTCGTGCAGCGCACCCTGGAAGCCGAGGTCCAGCTTCGGGCGCGTGGTCATGAGTTCGTGGCTCCTGAGCTCGAGAGCGAAGCGAGCATTGCCCAGCGCCTTCAGCTGAACTCAGAGGGCTCGCCCTCCGAGACGGTGGCCGCAGGGTACGTCTGGCATCCGGGCACCGAGCTCGCGCGCGCGGCACCGGGCTCGGTCACCTTCGGCGGAGTGACCGCCTACTCGGCAGAATGAAGGCAAGAGGGTCTCTGCCTTCGTCGAGAGCGGGGCGCAGAGGCCCCGCCCCGGCGACCGCCTGCAAAGGGAAGGGGCTCCTCCGCGTGAGCTGAGGGGCGACGCGGCCAGAGGGCTGCAAGCGAAACAAGAGGGCGCTCCACGGGAGCGCACAATTGAAGAAGGAGAGTTTTTTCATGGAAACCACAGAAATTGGCATCAATCGTACAGGCATCGCCACGTCCAAGGGGCGCGCCGAGGCGATGCTCGAAGCAGCACAGACCTTCTCGGTCGTAGCCGAGTCGGATGCGACTCCTGTCGCCGAGGTTCGCGCTCGGTACGCGGAGGAGTCTGATCCGGTAGGCAGTGTGCCGCCGCCTCCGAGCATCAAGGGTGCCGTCAAGGCGGTCGCTGGTGAGCTCCTCGGAAACCAGCCGTTCCAGCTCATAGACAAGCTGGGAGAGCGGCTCGCTTTCGAGCGAACCGGGGCTCGGCTTTACGAGGCTATCCTCGGCAAGCTGCGCCACGAGGGGGAGTTCGCCGGTGGTCCGACGATCGAAGAGATCGAGCGGATTGTCCTTCAAGAGTATTCTCACTTCCGTCTCATCGACAGCATCATCCGCCGCATCGGCGGAGATCCGACGGTGGTCACGCCTTCGGCGAACCTCCACGCGACGATGTCTGCGGGCATCTTGGCCGTTGCGGTCGACCCGAGGACAACCTTGGTCCAGTCTCTCGAGGCAGCGCTGCTCGCGGAGCTGACCGACAATGAGGGGTGGGAGACGCTCTTGGAATTGCTCGTTGAGGGAAAAGAAACTGTTGAGCTCGAAGACGTCCAGCAGGCCGTGCGAGACGAGTCTGATCACCTCGCGTTGGTTCGCTCCTGGCTCGCGGCAGCTCAGGAGCGAGAGACCGTACCCTTCGATCTTTGACGCGGCGCCTTCGCCCATCGGCGCGCCCCACCGAATCATTGATCGGTGGGGTCGCCGGTGTGCGGAAAGGGAGGCTTTGCGGGTCAGGCGAAGTTTTGGTGAGACGCAGCCGAGGGCTCGACTCGCGGAAAGTCGCAGGAATCGGACGAAGGCCGGGCGAACTTGCCCGCCGAAAGCCAGGAGCCGTACCCTTTGGCCAGGCGACCAGGGATGCATCGGAGGGGCAAGATGTTGCTGGTGACTGCGGGTCACCATCGAGTGGGCATTCCGCTCTCCTACGTGCGGGAGACGATGCGCCCTAGGCCCCTCGAAGTGCTCAAGGACGCTCCACCGGCGGTGCTCGGGCTGTCCATCATTCGGGGTAAGTCGGTGCCCGTCTTAGATCTGGGTGCGCTCATCGGCCGAGACGGTGAGGGAGAGCTGCAGCGCCTCGTCACCCTCGACCTCGGAGAGCGGAGCATCGCGCTCGCCGTCGACAGTGTGGTCGAGGTTGTCGAACCAGATCCGAGCTCCCTTCTCTCTTTGCCGCCACTTGTGGCTCGTGCGAGCGGTGAGACCCTGGCGGCGCTGTCTGTAGTCGATCGAGAGCTTGTCCTGGTTCTCGAGGCGACCAAGCTGTTCGACGCGGTGAGTGCGGAGTCGATCGCGTCATGAACGGGGCTGAGAGGGGGGAGCTCGAACGTCTCCGAGACGCGGTCAGCGATCTGATCGGCTTCGGATTCGAAGCCGATCGCATCGTTCAGCTCGGCGTAGCTCTCTGGCCTCGGGTGCAAGAACTCGGTCTTTCTGGCTTCGACGCGTATATCTCTCGCCTCCGTGCTCCGGAGCACCGTGCAGCGGAGACCACGGCGGTCGGTTCCCTGCTCACCGTCACGGAGACCTACTTTCATCGCAGCTACGATCAGATTGTTGCCTTCTTGGATCAGGTCGCAGAGCCCGCCGCCCGGAGCCGTCGGCTACGAATCCTCTCAGCGGGTTGTGCTTCCGGCGAGGAGCCCTACACCCTCGCGATCGCGCTTCGCGAGAGATTTCCGGACATCGAGCGCTGGGATGTCGAGATCGTTGGCTTCGACCTGAACGCGCTCATGCTGAAGAAGGCCGAGGAAGGGCGGTACAGCGCCTGGTCCTTGCGCGCGCTCCCTCCGGAGCTGAAGAAGAAATACTTCCGAAAGGTCGAAAGAAGCTACGAGCTTCTGCCCGCGGCTCGCTCCATGGTCAAGTTTCTCCATCAGAACTTGGTCGAGCCGGGAGTCTGGCCTTTTGAGGGTTTCGAGGCCGACGCGATCTTCTGTCGCAATGTCCTGATGTACTTCTCTCCGGATGTGATGAAGACGGTGGTCACTCGTCTCACGTCTTCGCTCCGAAAGGGAGGCTATCTCTTCCTGGGGCACGCCGAGGCCCTGCGGGGGATCACCCAGGACTATCAGCTCTGTCACACCCACGAGACCTTCTATTATCAGAAGCGCCCCTCCGAACAGGAGCGCACCGAGGGACGGGAAGAGTCGGAACAGAAGGACAGTACCGCGGCGGCGCCTGCGGCGTCTGAGACCATCTCTTGGTTTGAAGCGATCCATGCGGCGAGTGAGCGGGTGATGGCGCTGGCCAAGAGGGGAGAGCTCGAAGGGGCGCCCCCGAGTTCGCTCTTCACGGCTACGCTCGGGAAGGAGAAGCTCGCTGAAGTGCTCGCGCTCATGGAAAAGGAGCGCTTCAGCGAGGCGCTTCGGCTCATGGAGGCCCTCTCTCCCGAGGCCAAAGAGGAGCCCGAAGCACTTCTTCTATTTGCGGTGCTGATGACCAACCGAGGCAACATTGAGGCTGCCGAGACCGCGTGTGAGAAGTTGCTCGCTCGGGACGACTTGAACGCCGGCGCTCACTATCTCAAGGCCCTCTGCCTGGAGCACTCGGGGGACGAAGAGGGCGCTCGGGAACATGACAGCATTGCGGCGCACCTCGATCCGACCTTAGCGATGCCCCGCCTGCACGCAGGCCTGCTCGCCAAGCGCGCCGGTGACCTTCTGACCGCTCAGAGCGAGCTCACTCGAGCGCTCGGCCTCCTTGCTCGGGAGGAGCCCTCTCGCCTCGTTCTCTTCGGGGGCGGCTTTTCTCGAGAATCGCTCACGAGCCTCTGTCGAACGGAGCTTGCGCGGATGGGAGAGAGGTTCGAATGAGGGACCAGATCGAGCGCCTCAGGCGCGAGTTTGACGAGTCTTTCGCGCGGCCTGAGGAGGAGAGACCCGAGCTCGTGCCGCTGCTCGGGATTCGCGTTGCGGGACGCCCCTTTGCGCTCTCGCTGGGCGAGCTCGGAGGAACGGCTGCGGGAGCGCGCATCGTACCGGTGCCAGCGCGCTCGCCTGCGCTCATCGGGCTGGCTGGAATCCGCGGACGGGTCGTGCCGGTGTTCGACTTGGCGACACTGTTCGGGGAGACGCGGCCCGGGGCCGCGCCCCGTTGGATCGCGTTGAGTCAGGGGAGCGAGGCGATCGGTCTCGCCTTCTCCGAGCTCGAGGGACACCTCGAGCGGCGACCGGAGGAGCTCGGGGCTTACTCGGGCGAAGGACAAAAATGGATCCGGGGGGCGCTTCGCGGGGAGAGAGAGCTCAGGCCGGTGATCGACGTCTCGGCAATCGCCGCGTCCGTCCGCGAGACGGCGACCGGAAAAGGAACGAAAGGGCCAGTAAGCGATGGGTGAATGGACATTTGGGCAGAAGCTCGCCTCGAGCTTCGCGTTTGCAGGGCTGATACTGCTCCTGGTTTCCCTCTTCGGATATCAGACGACCGAGCACCTGATCGAAAACGATCGGCTCGTGACTCGCTCGTCGAGCGTTCGCGAAGGCATTGCGCGCATGCTCTCGACTCTCGTCGACGCAGAGACGGGACAAAGGGGCTTCCTCATCACGGGCAAAGACGAGTTCCTCGAGCCCTACCAGCGGGCTCTGGGAGACATCGATCAGAACTTCAAGGAGCTCCTTGAGCTGACCGAGGACAATCCCGTTCAGAAAAGAAACATGGATCGCGCCCGCCCGATCATCGACGCGCGGCTCAGTGAGCTCTTGCGCGCGATCGAGGCTCGCCGTGCTGGAGGGTTTGAGGCGGCCCAGGCCGCGATCTTAGACGGAACCGGAAAACGCGTGATGGACGAGCTTCGCGTCGTCGTGGCGGACATGGAGCGCGAGGAGCTCCGGCTGCTCGGCCAGCGCCATAAGGAAGCGGAGAAGAGCGCGCAGACCGCCCGCGAGGTGATCCTCTGGGGAACCCTAGCCGGCACGGTGTTCATTGCGCTCGTTGGCTATTGGATCTCACGCTCTCTGCGGGGACAAATCGGCTCTGCCGTCCGCCACATTCAGACTTCGTCGTCGGAGCTTCAAGCCGCCGCGAACCAGCAGGTGACAGGCGCGAAGGAACAGTCGACGGCCATGGCCGAGATCACGACGACCATCAGCGAGCTGCTCGCGACGGCAAAGCAGATCGCTGAGAGCGCGCGGCGGGTCTCGACGATCGCTGAGGACACGGCCAAGACGGCGGGAAGCGGTACTCAGCTGGTCGGGCGCACCACCGAGTCGATCCAGACCATCCAAAAGCAGGTCGATCTGATCGTCTCTCACATGCTCGAGCTCGGCCGAAAGTCCCAGCAAATCGGCGGCATCTTAGAGTTGATCAACGAGCTCGCCGAACAGACGAACATTCTCGCCATCAACGCGACCATCGAGGCCGCAGGAGCAGGCGAGCACGGGAAACGCTTTTCAGTGGTCGCAGAAGAGATTCGCAGGCTGGCCGACCGAGTGGGCGCTTCGACGAAAGAGATCCGCCAGCTGGTCGACGACATTCGCGCTGCGGTGAACAAGACCGTGATGACGACCGAAGGCGGCAACAAAGCGGTCGAGGCGGGAGCGCGACAGTTCGCGGACGTCGCCGCTTCCTTCGCTCAGATTGCCAGCATGGTCTCGACGACAACCGAAGCGGCCCGGGAGATCGAGCTGAGCACGAAGCAGCAGTCGACAGCGGTTGAGCAGGTCAACGTGGCTATCGCAAACGTCGCTCAGGCGAGCCGGGAGAGCGAGGCGAGCTCCGGGCAGACGCTCCAGACCGCTTCTGAGCTGGCGAGCCTTTCTCGGGAGCTTTTTAAGGTCGTGCAGTCCGAGGCACGTGCGAGCGCAAGCTAGGTAAGGATCTCCTTTGGCGAGTGACCCCTACAAGTATTTTCGGGTGGAGGCCCGAGAGCTCGCCGAGGGCTTGGGCCAAGGTGCGCTCGAGCTCGAAAAGGGGACAAGGGACCCGGCTTTGGTCCTGCGTTTGCTCCGGCTCGCGCACACGCTGAAAGGCGCGGCGCGGGTCGTCAAACAGCTCGAGATCGCTGAGGCCTCCCATCAGATCGAGGAACTCCTGTCGCCTTTGCGTGAAGGTGACCGGGGCCTAGAGCCCGAGGGGGCTCGCGCTCTCTTTGCCCTCATCGACCGCATTGAAGGTCTCGTGGAGGCCCTCGATGCTCCCGCTCCGGAGCCAGCCGCTGCTCCATCGGAACCTGCAAGATCCGCCCAGGCGGCGAGTCTGATTCATGACAGCTTCCGCTCGATTCGAGTAGACGCTGATGAGATGGACGCGCTCGAGCGATCCATTGGCGCCGCGGGCATTCAGGTCGCCGCTCTCAAGAGAGAGCTCCAGGAGCTGCGGATCCTCACAGGTCTTTCGTCCTCTTTGACACATCGGCTCTCGGTGGGGCGAGGCAGCCACGCCCGCACGGACTCTCCCGAGCTCAACTTAGCCCTCGAGCTCCAGAGCGGATTTGAGCGAACTTTGGCGGCGCTCGTCGATCGCGCTGAGCGCGTCGATCAGGAGCTCACTGATGTCCGCGATGGGGCGGCGCGGCTGCGATTGGTCCCGGTCGACACGGCCTTTGCGACTCTCGGGAGAGTCGCGCGGGATGCGGCGGATACTCTGAAGAAGGAGGTTCAGTTTGAGCTGTCGAGCGGTGGGCTCAGGCTCGAGGCGCGGGTGCTCGGACCTCTTCGCGACGCCTTCCATCACCTCGTGCGCAACGCGGTTGCGCATGGCATCGAAACGCCGGACGAACGGCTTCAACGAGGGAAACCGCGGACGGGAACGGTTCGCATTGGGGTCGAGCGGCGCGGCTCTGAGGTGATCTTCACCTGCGAGGACGATGGGCGAGGAATCGACGTCGAGGGCGTGCGCCGGGCGCTGATGGAGCGAGGTGAGCTCACGGCCGCCGAAGGCGCGATCATCAGTCGAGAGGACTTGCTTCGGCGGCTCCTGTTGGGCGGAGTTTCGACGAGCCCAGAGGTGACCCAGCTCGCTGGGCGGGGAGTGGGCTTGAATGTGCTCGCCGAGGTGAGCACGAAACTCCGAGGGCAGGTCTCCGTCGAGAGCGAACCGGGCCAGGGCACCAAGGTGGCTCTTCGCTTTTCGCTCTTGCTCGCGAGCTTGCGCGCCCTGCTCGTGCTTGTCGGGGATCAGACGGTGGCTCTGCCCCTCGAAACGCTCCTTGAGACGAAGCGCATCGATCCCGCCGATCTGCGCCGCTCGGTTCAGGGAGATCGCTACCGGGTGGGCGAAGAGCTCGTGCCGTTCCTCCCGCTCGAACGAGCCCTCGGCCGCCCCGAAGCTCAGCCAGGGAAGATTCCGAGCGCGGTGGTCGTACTCAGTGATTTGGGCCAAGTGGTCGCGCTCGGGGTCGACGGGCTGCTCGGCACGATGGACATCGTACTCACCCCGGTCCCTCTTCGGGCTCTCGTAGCGCCCGTGGTGGCTCACGTGAGCCTCGATGGCGAAGGAAACCCGCGCATGGTGCTCGATCCAGGGGAGCTCGTGCGCGCTGCCCTCGAATTTGCGCCCGGCGAGCTCCCGGCGGACGCGCCGCGGCTCCCGCTCCTTGTCATTGATGACTCGCTGACGACCCGCATGCTCGAGCAGAGCATCCTGGAGTCAGCGGGTTACGAGGTCGAGCTCGCGACCTCCGCTGAGGAAGGGCTCGAGAAGGCGCGAGCGAAACGTTACGGCGTGTTCCTGGTCGACGTCGAGATGCCGGGCATGAGCGGTTTCGAATTTGTCGCGCTGACGCGTCAAGATCCGGAGCTCAAGCTGGTCCCGGCGATCTTGGTCACGTCGAGGAACGACCCGGAGGACTTCGAGAAGGGGAAAAATGCGGGCGCGAGCGACTATATCGTCAAGGGTGACTTCGATCAGAAGCGCCTGATCGCCACGATAGAAAGGCTTCTTGGTCGATGACAAAAATTCGAGTGCTCGTCGTGGAAGATTCGCTGACGGTACGCGCCCGTCTCGTGGAGGTCATCTCGAGCGATCCGGGGTTTGAGGTCGTCGGAGAGGCAGGTGACGGAAAGACCGCTATTGAGCTGTGCGAGCGGCTCCGACCGGACGTGATCACCCTCGACATGATGTTGCCCGTGATGACTGGTCTGGCGGCAACTGAGTTCATCATGGCGCACTTCCCGACGCCCATCCTTGTCGTCTCCGCCTCGTTCAATCGCGGCGAGATGTTCAAGACCTACGATGCGCTGGCGGCGGGCGCCGTCGACGTGCTCGAGAAGCCGAGCGGGAACGAAGAACCGGGCGTTTGGGAGCGGCAGTTTTTGAGCAGCTTGCGCGTGGTGGCGCGCGTGAAGGTCATCACCCACGTGCGCGCGCGGCTGGGCGGTTGGTCTCACCGTCCGCGGCCGAGCGAGAGCCCCCGCGCGCCCGGCGCGGCGCCGAAGCTGCTCTTGATCGGTGTGTCGACGGGCGGACCGAGCGCCCTGGTTGAGATCTTGCGCGCGCTGCCGAAGGACTTCCCAGCTCCGATCTTGATCGTGCTACATCTCTCGGCGCCTTTCGCGAGAGCGTTCGGAGATTGGCTCGAGGCGCAGGTGGGGCGGGAGGTGCGCTACGCGAAAAACGGAGAACGCCTCGCTCAGCTCAGGGGCGTGATTCGGCTCGCCCCCGCGGAACAGCATCTGCTCGTTGAAAATGAGAGACTCGTGCTCTCCTCCGCCCCCGAGCGCCATTCGTGTCGGCCGTCTGTCGACGTCTTGTTCGAATCGGTAGCGCGCGGGCCAGCACAGGAGACTGTCGCCTGTTTGCTCACAGGGATGGGCAAGGATGGAGCGACGGGACTCCTCGCGCTCCGGCAAGCGGGGGCGGTCACGATCGCTCAGGATGAGACGACTTCCGTCGTCTACGGAATGCCCAGGGAAGCGGCCCTGCTCGGCGCCGCAATGCACGTCTGGGCTCTTCCGGAGATTGGATCGAAGCTCGTAGCGCTCTTTCAGGCAGGAGGGGCCGAAGGTGAGTGAGAGGGTTCTGGTCGTCGATGATAGCTTGACCGTTCGCATGGATTTGGTCGAGACCCTCGACCAGGCCGGTATCCCCGCCGTGCCTTCGGGCACTCTCGCTGAAGCGCGCCGCGCCCTCGAAACGAAGCCGATCGCTGTCGTTGTGCTCGATCTCGTGCTTCCGGACGGCGACGGGCTCGAGCTCTTGCGCGAACTTCGACGCGAGCGCGGCAAAGCCGTCTCGGTCATCCTGCTCTCGAGCGAAGCAGCGGTAGCTTCCCGCATCCGCGGGCTCGGGGCGGGAGCCGACGAATACGTCGGCAAGCCTTACGACAAGACCTACCTGATCGCTAAAGTGAGGGAGCTCCTACAGGTCCACCACGTCGCCGATCCTGAGCTCGGTGCGCTGCTTGTCATCGACGATAGCCGCACGTTCCGGAAAACTTTGGCCGAGGCACTGCGCAAAGCGGGCCACAGCGTGATCGCTGCGGAGACAGGAGAAGAGGGCCTGAAGCTCGCCGCGGCCCATCGTCCCCGCGCCATCGTCGTCGATGGCCTCTTGCCGGGCATCGACGGACCTACCGTGATCCGTCGGGTCCGGCTCGATGCGGCGCTGCGGGGGATCCCGTGCGTGCTCCTCACGGGGGCGAAGGACATCGACGCTGAGCTCAACGCCCTCGACGCGGGCGCGGACGCGTTTGTTCATAAGAACGAAGAGCTCGAGGTCATCTTGGCGAAGCTCGGCGCGGCGCTGCGCGCCGCGGCCGTCCCGAAGGCCGATGAAAAAACGGCGAGCTTGCTCGCCCCGAAGCGCATTCTGGCGGTCGACCCGAGCGCGACTCATCGCGAGCAGCTCTCTCTCGCACTGCGAGGGGAAGGCTACGAGGTCATCGCCGCGCCCTCGGGCGAAGAAGCCCTCGATCTCCTCGGCGTGCAGAGCGTCGATTGTATTTTGCTCTCGACAGTGATGCCGGGGCTCGACGGCAAGGAGGTGTGCCGCCGGTTGAAGGAATCGCCTGCCTTCCGCGACATTCCGGTGATCCTCCTCGCTTCCGGCGAGGATCGCACGTCGATGCTCGAAGCGCTCGCCACGGGGGCAGACGACTATGTTCAGAAAGCTGTCGAGCTCGAGGTGCTCAAGGCCCGCGTCCGGGCTCAGCTCCGCCGCCGCCAGTTCGAAGACGAGACGAGGCGCGTCCGCGAGCGGCTCCTGAAGAGCGAAATCGAAGCCTCCGAGGCTCGGGCTGCCCGGGAAATCGCCGAGACCCGGGCTCGGCTCGTCGAAGCGCTCGAACAGAAGAACCGCGACCTTGAGGCAGCCTACGTCGAGCTTCAGGAGACGCAGACGAAGCTTGTTCAAGCCGCCAAGATGGCTTCACTCGGTTCCCTCGTGGCGGGAGTCGCCCACGAGGTCAATAACCCCCTGGCGTTCGTCCTGAGTCATCTGAAGACCGCTGAGACGAGCCTCAGCGACGTTGAAACGCGGCTCGGGGAGGCGGCCCTCGAGCCGGCCCAGGCGAGCTTCAGGAAGGCCAAAGATCGCCTGCAGGGGATGCGCATGGGGCTCGAGCGGATCCAGGACCTCGTCCTCAAGCTTCGGACTTTCTCCCGCCTCGACGAAGGAGAAAGAAAGAGAGTCAGCACTCGCGAGTGCATCGACTCGGTCCTGACCATCCTGGCTCACCGCCTCTCCGATCGCATCACCGTGACCCAGGAGATCGGCACGCCGGAGCTCATTGACTGCATGCCCGGCCTGCTTAACCAGGCCATCATGAACCTCGTCTCGAACGCAGCGGACGCCATCGAGGGCTCCGGCACCATCCATATCTCGGCGGGCGCGGAAGGCTCGAATTACGTCATTGTCGTTCGGGACTCGGGCCCCGGCATTCCAAGCGAGCTCAGGGAACGGGTGCTTGATCCCTTCTTCACGACGAAGCCCGTCGGTTCCGGAACCGGCCTCGGCCTTTCGATCACCCACTCCATCGTCAAAAAGCACGGCGGGACTCTCGAGCTCAGCGACGCCCCGGGGGGCGGGACGCAGGCGATCATCCGGCTGCCGCTCGCCCCCGAAGCGGGCGCGAGCGCCTTGTCGTGAGCGTGGAGCCCGCGGACTTCGTAACACTCCACCCTTCTCGGATTGGGCTGCGGAGAGGTCTCCAGTGTTGGCAGACGCCGTCACTTGAACCGGCGATTTCGATTTTCCGCCTGATGTTTCGCTTAGAGGCAACTTTTCGCGATCTATGGGTGATCCGTTTCCTCTCCCGGCGCATGGAGAGGTCACGCACACTGCTTGTGGTCCCAAGTGTCGTGCACCTTGTCCCGGGTCAGTTAAATTATGTTCTCTGCTAGAAACGAACCTCGCGCTCGGACGGCCCCGTCCGGGTCAATTCGCCGGAGTTTCTGGGGCGCATGCGCGCCTTTTGTGGCGCTTGGATGGCTCGCAGGCTGCTCGTCGGCTGAGCTGACTGGCACCTTCGACGACGCTCGTGTCACTGACGGAACTGGCGCTGGCGCTGGCGCCGGTGTGGGCACAGGTAATCCCGGAACCGGTTCCGGTGGAACCGGCTCTGGCAATCCCGGTCAAAACGGCGGCGGCGGCGACGGAAACCAGGCGAGCGACTGCGTCGGCGACGAAAACATCATTTCGAAGCGTTTGGTCCGCCTCTCGTTCAATCAGGTGGCCAACTCGATCGCGACCCTCATCGACCAGTCGCTCCAGACGAACCTCGTCGAGACCTTCGAGCTCGTCGATGCACAACATCGAGCCTTTCCACCGCTCCAGAGCCCCCGTGAAGGAAACTCTTTCACCGACCAGAGCTGGGATACGGCGGACCGCATCGCGCAAGCGGCGGGAGAATTTGTCTCCAAGAACCTCGACAAGGTCACGGGCTGCGGTGCGGACCCGACCGACGACTGTGCCCTCGAGTATCTGCTCAAGCTGGCAGAAAGAGGCTATCGGCGCGCCCTCACCGCCGATGAGAAGGCTCGTCTGAGCACCCTCTATACGACGGGGCTCAAGGGCGTCGGTGCCTCGACGCCGGAGGCCATCCAATATGGCGTCTACGCTATCTTCCAAGCACCTCAGTTCCTCTATCGCACCGAGTTCGGTTCTCCGAGCGGCGCGGCTCTGACGCAGAATGAGCTCGCGAGCATGTTGTCCTACTTCCTCACGGACAACACGCCCGACGATCAGTTGCTCGCGGCAGCGGAGCAGGGCGCGCTCTCGGACGAGGCGACGATCGCGGCGCACGTCGAGCGAATCCTCAAGACAGAGGAAGCCAAGGTGAACATCGAGGGCGCCATGCTCTCCTACTTTGCCTACCCGAACCTCGAGAAGCAGATCATTCAGGATGACGCCTTCGACGGCGATATGCGCCGCTCGATGTATCGTGAGGCGGAGCTGTTCCTCAGCCAGACGCTCTGGAACGGGACAGTGAATGACCTGCTCACCTCCAAGAAGGGGTACGTCGACGCCAAGCTCGCGCCCGTCTACGGCTTCGAGATGTTCCCGCCGCCCGGGGCGAAGCTCGTCGAAGGTTCATTCTACGAGGTCACACTTCCCGACAACCGCACGGGTCTGATGACCCAGGCGGGCTTCCTCGCGAACCGCTCGCGTCCTGACCACACCTCGGTCGTCGGTCGAGGCCTCCTGATCAAGGCCGCCTTCCTCTGCACCGAGACTCCGCCGCCCGACGACGCGATCCTCGGGATCATCGAGAAGCTCGGTGAGACGATGCCTGACGCGTCGGAACGGGAGATGGCTGAGCTCCGGGCGATGTCGCCTGCTTGCGCCGAGTGTCATCACACCTTCGACCCCTACGGACTTGCCCTCGATCGGTTTGACGTGATCGGGCGCTACCGCGAAGTCGACGATCACGGCCGGCCCATCGATCCCTCCGTGACTCTTCCCGATATCATCGGCGGCGGAGAGGCAAATAACGTGGTTGAGGTCGCTCAGCGCCTCGCTGAGTCGGGCGCCTTCGCCAAGTGCATCGGCCAAAACCTGATCAATTACGCGCTCGCTGACGTGAGCGCAGGTGCCGCGAACGTCGACAGCTGCGCTGTGAAACGCGTCGCGGACAAATTTGCAGCTACAGACGGAACATTCAGCTCACTCGTGAAGGTAGTCGCTACCTCAGCGGTTCTGAGCCAACGGACTCAAGGAGACGCACAGTGACCTCATATCGCTTCGCCCGTAGATCTTTCTTCAGCGCAGTCGGAGGGGCGTTCGGTCTCAAGATCTTGCTCAAGAACATGGAGGCCATGGCGCAGGGCGCCGAATCGCCCTCGCGCTTCCTCCTGACGCACTTCCCCGTGGGAACGCTTCGTCGGCGCTTCCTCCCGACCGGCAGCGGAGCGAACTACGTCGCTTCGCCGATCATCCTGCCCTTCGAACAAGCGGGCCTCCGCGAGGACATGACGGTCTTCTTCGGCTTCTCCGACGGTCACCTGCAGTGTCCGGGCGGCGGTGGGCACGAAGCGGGCACCCCGTTCATGACGACGGGCTGCAGCGCAGCAGGAACGCGCAACAACGCGGGTGAGCCTGATGATGGCGTCGCCGGTGGTCCCTCCTTCGACCAGATCTTCTTGAAGAACGTGCCCGGTATGCAGCGGGACGGCGTCGGCTACGTCAACGCCATCTGCGACGCGCGCGTCGATTCGAACGAGACCTCGACGCAGTGTCTCTCTTATAGCTACACGACGCGCCAGATTAACTCGGCTCGCCCGGGTGGTCAGATCACCGAGTACACGCCGCTCTTGCCCCAGCTGAGCCCGGCGCAGCTCTACGCGAGCCTCTTCACCGGCTTCATGCCGGGCGGAGACACGGACGCGAACCGCGAGGCGGCGCTCCGGGCGCTCCGCATGCGCAAGAGCGTCCTCGACTACTCCCTCGACGAACTCGAATATCTCGGTCGCCTCGCTCCATCGAATGAGAAGTCGAAGATCGATCTCCACGCCGAGGCGATCCGTAAGGTCGAGAACCAACTCGCCAAGCAGATCGAAGACGGCGAGCTCGGCAATGAAGGTCCGTCCTGCACGCTGCCGATGGAGCCTTCCCGTGATCTCTCGGGCGGCAAGGGGAACTCCCAGTACCTCGAGAACGTGAACAGCGACGACTCCGCCGTGCACAAGGCGGTCGCCGAAGCGCACCTCGCGCTCATCTTGGCGGCGTTTCAGTGCGACATCATTCGCGTCGCGACCTTCCAGTTCTCGCCGGGCACGAACCACGTCTCCTTCAAGGGCATGTGGCCGAGCGATCCGAACCGGATCGCGATGCATCACCCGGTGAGCCATGGTGGTGGTTTCCTCTCGGGCGCCGCGGACGCTGATGTCGCGAGCCTCCAAGGAGCTGACAAGGATCGCTACGAGTTCCTCGCGAACGTACAGACCTGGTACAACACGCGGCTCGCTGAGTTCCTTGTGAAGATGAAGATGACGAAGGATGCCTACGGTGGCTCCCTCCTCGATCACACGGTCATCCCTTACGTGACCGAGGTCGCCCAGGCGAACCACTCGCGAGGCCCGAAGCCGGCCTTCCTCTTCGGCGGCTCGAAGCTCGGGCTCAAGCACGGTACTTTCCAGAACTTCAACACCCGTCCCCAGGTCGATCTCTTCCTGACCTGCGCTCAGGCGCTCATGCAGACTGACGATCCAAAGGGCGGCCTCGGCAACGAGCGCTTCAACCAGTTCAACCGGGACGCGTCCGCCATCCCGGGCCTCTGGCAGAAGCCGGCATGAGGTTCCCGAATCTCAGATTTCTCTTAGGAAGTAAAACTTCCGTGACAGCGGATTGAAAGGGGCACCTTCATGGTGCCCCTTTCGGCGTTTGCCTCAGCCTGCCCACATGCGGCCACTATGGCCTCGGGACGAGCAAAGGGCTCGTACGAGGTCAATGCGCGCACTTACTGTTTGCTCTGCTGCCCTCCTGGGGCTTCTTATCGTTTCAGGTTGCTCCGAGTCTGGGGGGACGGCGGATTCCTCTGAGGGAAGCGGAGGCACGGCCCCTGACGGGATGGGTGGGACTTCGGCCGGTGGAACTGCCGCGGGCGGAACTTCGTCCGGAGGTGGGCCTGCGGGCGGATCGTTTGCGTCCGGTGGGGGACCTGGGGGGCCGAGCGGTGGCGCGGGCGGAGGAGCTCCAGGAGCTGGTGGACTCTCGAGCGGCGGCGCCCCTGGAAACGGTGGCGCGCCGGCATCTGGTGGCGGCTTCAACGTGGGAGGGTCGTTCCCCGGAATCGGCGGTTTTCCAGGAGGGCCCAGCGGCGGCGCTTCGAGCGGAGGCGCGGCCGCGGGCGGTCAGCCGGGAGCCGGTGGTGGGCCCGCAGGAGATCCGGCGGACGTCGATTGTGATGCAGAGATGCCGACCTCGGGCGGTGTGACTCACTCGGGCAATGGCCAGGGCGGTTCGGGGAACCTTGCCTGGCAGATTTGGTCCAACACCGGCACCGGCGATCTCGTCACCTACCCGACGCCTGCCTTCAGCGCTCATTGGAACAACTCCGGCGACTACCTCGGACGCATCGGCTACGAATGGGGCGGGTGGAACCAGACGCCCAAACCCCACGCCGAATATGGGAAAATTTACGCCCAATTCGTCGCGAAGAAGTCGGGAACCGGCGGCCCCTTCTCCTATATCGGTATCTACGGCTGGTCGAATAACCCGTGTGTCGAATGGTATATCATCGACGACACCTTCGAGAATCTTCCCTTCGATCCGGGCAACACCGTAAAGAAGGGACAGATTATGGTCGACGGCGGAACCTATGATGTCTTCACGCGCCAGACCCCGGGGACCGGTGGCTCGCGTTGTGCTCAGGGCGAGAACGAATGGGCCCAGTATTATAGCATTCGCACGGCGAAGCGTTCCTGCGGCCTGATCTCGATCAGTGAGCATTTTGAGAAGTGGGAGGAGAAAGGCATGCAGATGGGCAGCTTGCTCGAAGCCAAGATCTTGATCGAGGCGGGCGGCGGGGCCGGCAGTGTCGACTTCCCCATCGCGAACGTCGTCGCCGAAAATCCCTGAGCACGAGCGCTGAGGTCAGGCTCGGCGCCCGCGCTTTTTGGCCCGCTTCCGCCTATGGAAGCGCTCACCTGGTGGCCCGAGGGCGCCCGCGACCGCGCTCACCGATGGTCCGGGCTCGCTCGGAGGCTTGCCGCCGGCTCGTCCTTGGGGCCAACGCAGAGGAAGTTCCAGTCGAGCTAACTCTCTGTAGGAGCGGAGGGACAATGAGGTCCCCTCGGGTGGGGGCGGGTGCGTACTAAGACGGAGCGAGGATGCAGCGGCTTCGTGTTTCCTTGGGCCTTGTGAGTTCGGCAGCGCTTCTTGCCTTCTCGGCGTGTGGAGAGCCCGCTGGGAGTCCCGATGGCGGCAGTGCCGCGGGGGGCGCCGTAGGCGCAGGGGGAGACGCTTCGGGGGCCGGTGGTGCCCCGAGCGGTGGAGCTCCCGGCAGCGGTGGCGCTGTGCCGAGCTCAGGTGGCGCGCAGGCGACGGGCGGAGACAGCGGGACCGGGGCCGGTGGCGCTTCGGGCGGCGGGGATACAGCTTCGGGGGGCGCGGCGGCCGGAGGCGCTCCCGGAGTCGGAGGCGATGACGCAGGGAGCGGCGGCCAGGATGGTTCCGGAGGAACTTCGACGGCGGGTGCGGTGATCGTGCCTGACCCCTCTTGGACCTGCGGCATGCCGGAGGGCATCGTCGATCCTGAGCTCGGGGAGCTCGCATTTGAGGTCAGCCTCAAAGTCGGAGAGGTTTATGAGTTCGGCGAGACCCAGTACGGGGAGCGCCGCGTCTACGACATTCAGAGCGGCGCTGTCAGCGGCGGTAAGCTCAACGCGAACTATCTCGAGGGCGGTCTCGACATGGAGCTAAAGCTCAAAAATGGCTCGATCGAGCTGGAGCAGGTGAACCTGCTGCGTACGAGCGACAACGCGATCATCTACGTGCGCACCTGCGGCGTAGCCGCCGCGGGCGACGAAAAAGTCCGCATCGTACCGGACTTTGAGGCCCCGAAATCGAGCTCCGCCTCCTGGCTCAACACGGGCAAATTCGTCGGAACACGGGTCTATGACGCTGCGAAGAAGACGATTGAACTGAAGATCTATGACGTGAGCGGGGTCACCGGTACCGGGACCAAGGTGACGCTGAAGGACCCGACGGATGTCCCGAACCAGCCCTGGGAATGCTCGATGAACACCGGATCCAAAGGGGCGACCGTCCTCACGGAGACGGTGACGCTCGGTTCGTCCCTCTCCGTCGGCGCCAGCAAACGGGGCACCCGAAACATCATCCCCATCACAGGCGGTACCTTCAGTGGCCGCTTCAGTGGCACCATCTTGCCCGGCGGCGCCGACTACCAGTTGATCGGAAATGGGAGCACGGTGCTCGACGCTCGGTACACGTTGAAGAGCAACGACGGGGAATTTCTCCTCGTTCGGAATTGCGGACCCTTCGGCGCCATGATCCCATGGTTCGAGGCGCGGGCCGCCGGATCCCTCGCAGCGCTGAACCAGGGAGCCTATCTGAGCTCCGATCCGGGCAGCGCCGCGGGCGGCGTGAGCATCACCTTCTACGAGAAGAACTGAGCCCCCGCGTGCCTGGGCGCCGCTCGGGGCAGCTTTTTGTCCGCGCTCTTACTTCTTCTTGAGATCGAAGCGGTCCAGGTTCATCACCTTGGCCCAGACGGCCACGAATTCTTTTACGAAGCGCTCCTTTTGGTCGTCGGAAGCGTAAGCCTCGACGAGGGCTCGGAGCTGAGAGTTTGATCCGAAGATCAGGTCGACTTCGGTTCCCGTCCAGCGCACTTCGCCGGTCTTTCGATCGCGCGCGACGTAGGTCTTTCCGTCGTCGGCTTTTTTCCACTCGACGCCCATGTCGAGCAAATTGACGCAGAAGTCGTTGGTCAGGACGCCCGGGCGGGTCGTGAAGACGCCGTGTTTGGAGCCGTCATAGTTCGTGTCGAGCACGCGGAGTCCCGCGAGCAAGACGGCCATCTCCGGCGCCGTCAGACCGAGCATGTCGGCCTTGTCGATGAGGAGCTCGGAGGGCGTTCGATCTCGAGCGTCTCCGAGGTAGTTGCGGAAGCCGTCGGCCTTCGGCTCGAGGACCGAGAAGGATTCCACGTCCGTCATTTCCTGTGTCGCGTCCGTGCGCCCCGCTGCGAAGGGAACCTCGATCTTCACGCCGCCTTTCTTCGCCGCGTCTTCGATGGCGGCCGAACCTCCGAGCACGATCAGATCGGCGAGAGAGACCTTGCGCCCACCACTTGAGGCGTTGAACTTCTCTTGGATCTTCTCGAGAGCTGGCAGAACCTTGTCGAGCTCCGCCGACTGATTCACCTTCCAATCTTTCTGGGGGGCGAGACGAATCCGCCCGCCGTTTGCTCCGCCGCGTTTATCGGTGTCGCGGTAGGTCGACGCCGCTGCCCAGGCGGCCTTGATCAGCTGGGATCCGGTGAGGCCGGAGGCGAGAAGCTGAGCCTTGAGGTTTTTGATGTCGGCTTGAGTGATCGGGCGATAGTCCGCTTTCGGGACGGGGTCTTGCCAGAGCTGAGCTTCGGGAACCTCAGGGCCGAGCAACCGTTCCCTCGGGCCCATGTCGCGGTGCGTGAGCTTGAACCAAGCCTTCGCGAAGGCTGCCTCGAACTCCTCAGGATGCTCGTGGAATCGCTTCGAGATGGCGTAGTACTTCGGGTCGACCTTCAGAGCGAGGTCCGTGGTCAGCATGATGGGCTTGTGAGTCTTGTTCGGATCGTGAGCGTCCGGGACCGTGGCGGGAGCGTTCTTGGGCGTCCATTGATGGGCTCCGCCGGGGCTCTTGGTCAGGACCCACTCATTGTCGAGAAGATTTGCGAAGAACTCGTGGGACCATTTCACCGGCGTTGTGGTCCAGGCGCCTTCGAGGCCGCTCGTAATGGCGTCCGGGCCTTTTCCTGTGCCACATTTGTTCTTCCAGCCGAGTCCCTGTTCTTCAATCGGTGCGGCCTCTGGCTCGCGCCCGATGCATTCACTCGGCTTGTGCGCTCCGTGGGTCTTGCCGAAGGTGTGGCCGCCAGCGATGAGCGCGACAGTTTCCTCATCGTTCATGGCCATGCGCGCGAAAGCAACGCGGATGTGCTCGGCGGCAGCTTTTGGATCCGGCTTTCCGCCGGGACCTTCCGGGTTCACATAGATCAAACCCATCTGCGTCGCACCAAAGGGCTCAGCGAGCTTTCCGTCTTTCGTGAAGCGCTGGTCAGCGAGCCACGTGGTCTCAGGACCCCAGTTCACGTCCGTCGGCTCGAAGACGTCTTCGCGCCCCCCACCGAAACCAAAGGTCTGAAAGCCCATCGACTCAAGAGCCACGTTGCCGGTCAGGACGAACAAATCGGCCCAAGAAAGGCTTCGACCGTACTTCTTCTTCACGGGCCATAGGATGCGCCGGGCTTTGTCGAGGCTCGCGTTGTCGGGCCAGCTGTTGAGCGGAGCGAAGCGGATCGTGCCGGAAGCGGCGCCGCCGCGGCCATCGACGATGCGATAGGTACCGGCGCTGTGCCAGGCGAGGCGGATCATGAGACCGCCGTAGTGTCCGTAGTCGGCAGGCCAGAAGTCCTGGGACGTTTTAAGAGTCTTTTCGATGTCAGCTTTGACAGCTTTTAGGTCGAGCTTCTGGAACGCCTCGGCGTAGTTGAACTCAGGATCGGAGGGATCGCCTTTCGGAGATTCGGGGCGAAGGACGCGCAGGTCGAGGCGATTCGGCCACCAGTCGTCGTTGGTCGTGGGCCTGTCGCTCATCTTGCCTTGGCTGGTTTCGGCAGGAGGGAGCTTTTCGGGCGGGTCGGTGACGAGCGGAGCGGACTCCCCTTGAGGCTCTTTCGGCGACTCGGCGGGGGGAGGCCCTCCACAGGCGAGAAGAAGAGCAGCCGCGCTGACAAGGAGCGCAGGGGTTGCTCGGCGCTGGGCGCGTTCGAGTGCTTGAAAAATGACCACGTTAGCATGTGCAGACAATGCCATGTCGATGTTCCCCTCTGATGAGACGGTGAGTCCGTCGTCCCGCTTGATATCTCCGCAATGGTGAATGTTCAATGAGTGCGACTTCACCTGAAAGAACGCCTGACTCAAGCGTTCTTGCGCGTTGAGCGTGTGTGATGTTTCGAAGTGATGTCACGGCGCGCTGGGGCACAATGGGCGACTTGTGACTACACTCGAAAAGAGCGCGCCTTCATCGCGACGCGCCTCCCTCACTGCGCAGTGAGTCCCTCTCTCCGCGACGCTGGACGCTCATCCAGTCGACGCGCGTCCTCGAGCGGCGCAGTGTTCTCCGCCAACTGAAGTGCGCTTTTGCCCTGGGGGGAGCGTCTCCTAGAAGAGAATGAACTTCTTCTCTTTTTTCTTCGGCTCGGAGCTCGATTTTTCGCTCGGCGGGGGCCCTTCGCCGGTCTTCCAGCGCCACCGCTTGAGCAAGGGGAACCTCGGAGACTTGCGCAGAGAAGCCTGAGTGATCGCTTCGTCTAAGGTCTTTCCCGCGAGCTTGGCGCAGGCGGTGTCCTTTTTCATCTCGCGGAGGCGAATCAGGGAGCGTTCGTCGGCGCGTAGGATGACGCGAGGCAAGAGCTCGACGCGCTCTTCACAGCTGGGCTTATCCCGGAGCGTGAGGGCGAGCTCGAGTGCTTCGCTCTGATGTTCGATAACAGCTTTTGTGTCGAGGAGTTCTTTGGCGCGCTCGGTGGCTTTGGTCTTGGCGCTGGTCTTCGACCAGACGTCGAAGAGGAAGTCCGGAGCGACGTCCCGGAGGCGTCCTGCGACGAACTCTAAGATCGCATCCGAGTACTTCTCATCGTCGGCCAGGTAGCGGAGCGGGCCGAGGATCGTCATGTCGCTCGAGTGACGTGAGTTCTCGTCGAGGGCTCGGCCATAGGCGAACAGCGCCCGCTCGACGTTTTTCCGCATCAGATACGCTTGGGTCAGAGCGAGCCACTCTTCATCCGTGCGTTCGTCGTCTGAGCGGAGCTCGAGGGCGTAAAGCGCAGGATCGGAGCCCTGTTTGGCTGCTTCGAGGACCTTCTGGAGCTCGGGGGCGATCTCTTTTCGCTTCGCCGGGGCGGGAGAAGGAGGCGGAGGGGCGGGGCGCGCTTTCTCTTCCGCCGCAGCAACGGGCTTTGCGCCGGGCTCTTCTTTGTTTCCGCCGAGGAGGCTCACTCCGAGCAGAAGGACCAGCGCACCTGCTGCGATCGGCACGCCGAGCGGGACGCGCTTTCCGCGCACTTCGACGGGGCGAGCGAGCACGGCGCCGAGAGACTGGAGACTCGAGCGACCACGCTCCATGAAGCTCTCGCGGCTCCGGGGCAGAGAAGGGAACTCGATGGTCGTGCGGGCCCAGGGGTCGCTTGTTGTGAGCGAAAGCTCTGCAAGGGCGCTCAGCACCTCGTCAGCCGACGCATAGCGGGCATCTGGCTGCTTCTCGAGCAAGCGGGACACAATCTTGCGTACGGGCTTCGGAATCGAATCGGGGAGCGGGGGAGGCGGCTCCGTCATGTGCATGAGCAACAGCGGCATGATCTGATCCGCTTGAAAGGGCGGTTTTCCCGCGAGCATTTCGTAGAGAACGACTCCCGCCGCGTAGAGGTCCGCTCGCCGGTCGACTTCGGCTCCGCTCGCTTGCTCCGGCGCCATGTACTGAGGAGTTCCGTAGATGGCCCCGGCTTGGGTGAGCTGGGTGTCGGAGGTGTCGGATTTTTGAACTTTGGCGAGCCCGAAATCGAGGACCTTGACGAGCTCACGTCCGGAGTCCGATGCGGTCGTGCCCGGGCCGGTCAGGGGCTCTTCGGGAGCCACCAGCATGATGTTATCGGGCTTCAGATCGCGGTGCACAATGTCGGCGCGGTGAGCCGCGGCGAGCGCGGAGAAGATCTGGTTCGCGATGTCGAGGGCGCGCGGCAGGGGCAGCGCGCCCGTCTCAGCGAGCAGCGCCCCAAGGCTCTTTCCCTGGACGTACTCGAGGACCAGGTAAAAAGCGCCGTCCGGGAGCCGGCCGAAATCGGTCGCGCCCGCGACGTTCGGGTGGTTGATGCGGCCGGCGGCGATGGCTTCGCGCTCGAAGCGCGAGACGATCTCCGCGTTCTCGTGGGTTTCCTGGTGGAGCACCTTGATCGCCACCTGCTTCTGCATGTGGACGTGTTTGGCGCGGTACACCTGGCCCATCGCGCCGGCCCCGAGGAGCTCCTCGACGTGATACCGTTCAGCGATGATGGTGCCCACGAGTGATGTGGGTCGAGGAGACGCGGAGAACTCGCTCACTTGTCCCCAGTGTTAACACGAACGACGCGAATTGCGACCGTCGCCTGCAAACCTCACCCTCGCTTCTTCTCTCAATAATGCCAGGGGAAACGCGAGAAATCACGAGGACGTCGCTCGACGAAAGCGTCGCGCCCTTCGGCGGCTTCTTCCGTACCATAAGCGAGCCGGGTCGCTTCTCCCGCGAAGAGCTGTTGTCCGACGAGGCCGTCGTCTGGCAGATTGAAGCCGTACTTCAGCATGCGCATGGCCGTGGGGCTCTTTGAGTTGATGAGCGCCGCCCATTCGAGGGCCTTTTTCTCGAGCTCGGCGTGGGGCACGCTGAGATTTGCGGCGCCCATCGCGACGGCTTCGTCGGCCGTGTATTCGAGACCAAGGAAAAAGATCTCACGAGCTCTCTTTTGACCACATTGGCGTGCAAGGAGCGCTGACCCGTAACCGCTGTCGAAGCTCGCGACGTCGGGATCCGTCTGCTTGAAGCGGGCGTGTTCTTTCGAAGCGATCGTCAGGTCACACACGACATGGAGACTGTGTCCGCCGCCCGCTGCCCAGCCGGGCACCACAGCGATCACGATCTTGGGCATGAAGCGGATGAGCCTTTGGACCTCGAGGATGTGGAGGCGGCCGAGGCGCGCCAGGTCGACTTTCTCGCCCTTTTTCGCCTCGTCCGCTCCCTCGTACTTGTAGCCGTCTTTGCCGCGAATGCGCTGGTCTCCTCCCGACGAAAAGGCCCAGCCGCCGTCTTTCGGTGAAGGCCCGTTTCCCGTGATCAGCACGCAGCCGACGTCAGACGTCATGCGCGCGTGGTCGAGGGCCTGGTAGAGCTCGTCGACAGTCTTGGGGCGGAACGCATTCCGGCACTCGGGCCGATGGAACGCGATGCGCACGGTGCCTTGTCGCTTGGCGCGGTGGTAGGTGATGTCCGAAAAGGAGAAGTCAGGGACTTCGTCCCACTCAGACGGATCGAAGATGTCGGAGACCTTTTTGACCATGAGGCTTATTTGCCCTTCAAGAGCTCCTTGATGCCACCGAGCGAACCGAGCGCCGAAGAGGCCTCATAGGGGATGTAGATCTTGTCGCCGGGCTTTGCCGTGAAGCGCCCGAAGCGCTCCAGGTAGTCGGTTGCAACGAGATAGCGCACGGCCAGCTCCGGATCGCCGATTCCTTGGCGAATGAGCTCGATGGCCTGGCGTTTTGCTTCGGCGACGGAGCGAATGGCGTCGGCTTCACCGAGAGCGCGCCGGATCTGGGCCTCTTTTTCACCGTCGGCGTGGTTGATGTTTTCCTGACGCTCACCTTCAGAACGAGCGATGCGCGCCTGCTTGTCACCTTCAGCCTCGAGCACCTTCGCGCGACGCTCACGCTCCGCCTGCATCTGCTTCTCCATGGCCTGCTGGATGTCGCGGGGAGGAGTGATGTTCTTGAGCTCGACGCGGTTGACCTTCGTCCCCCACTTATCCGTGGCGTCGTCGAGAATGAGCTTGAGCTTCGAGTTGATGATGTCGCGGGAAGCGAGGGTCTCGTCGAGATCCATCTCGCCGATCACGTTACGGAGCGAGGTCTGCGCGAGCTGGCTCACGGCCAGAGGCAGGTGCGCGATTTCGTAAGAGGCGCGGACCGGGTCGATGATCTGGATGTAGAGCAGCGCGTCGATGCTGATCGACACGTTGTCCTTGGTGATGACCGACTGCTCGGGAACGTCGAGAACCGTTTCACGCAAGTCGATGCGCGAGGAGCGCCGGATGCCGCTGTCGGTGATCCAGATCAGCTCGCGGGGCGCGTCGAGGAACGGAATGATCACGTTCAGACCGCTCGTGAGGGTCCGGGAGTAACTCCCGAGCCGCTCGACGATCATGCATTGGCTCTGCTGGACGACGCGGAACCCCTTCGCGAGGAGCACGAGTCCGAAGAATACGATGAGGCTCAGAAATACTGCCATGGCCGGACAGCCTATCGAGGTTTGACAGTCCTCGCATCATGGCAGCCGGGCCCGGCGGTTTTTTGCTGGTGGGGCCCCAAGGCCCGCGTCCCCGGTCAGCGGTTCAAGGAGCCGACGATGACCTTGTTGCCTTCGGTGGCGAGGATCTTGACCTTGTCGCCGACTTCGAAGACCTCTTCGCTGATCGCGCGCCAGCTATCGCCGTAGAGCTGAACATAGCCGACCCCGGATTCGTGGGTGATCGCCTCGGTCACCGTCGCGATCTTTCCGATCATGCCTTCGACGCCAGTCCCGGTCGTCGCCTTCGGGCGCATCCGGGGCCAGACGAGGGTCGCGAACAGCACGTAGGTCAGTCCCAGCCAGCCCGCGAGGATGGCGAGGATGGGCGGCCAGGAGTCAAAAAACGGCGCGGTCGCCGCCGTGAGTAGAAAGGCGATCCCCGCGGGAAGCGCGAAGAACGTGACTGTAAACACCTCGGCCACTGCGAAGAGTGCACCGATAATCGCCAAAATCACCCAAGGCTCCATGCGTTCCTCCAAGTAGGATAGCGGAAAGGCTGCCTCCCCGTCAGCCTGGCGGTTACTTCGGATCGATTTTGTCGCGGCTCCTCGTGAGGGGCACTTCGGGGGAGGATGCGCTAGTGCTTCACAGGCATGCAAAGTGACGGGCTTCTCCCAGGGTGCAGCCGGCGAGCTCTCCTCGGGGCACCGCTTTTGGCGCTCGGGCTCGCATGCGAGCGAGCTGAGCCGCGCAGGTTGCGTCCCGAGGCGACGACGGAGGAGACTCGGAACGAGAGCAGCACGAAGGAGAAAAACTCGATGAGCGAAAAGAGCGAAGCGCACGAGGTAGCGATTTTGGCCGGTGGATGCTTCTGGGGCATGGAGGATCTTCTCCGTCGCATCGACGGAGTGATCGAGACGGGGGTCGGCTACACGGGCGGCACGACGGACAGCCCGACCTATCAGACCGTGAAAACCGGACGCACGGGGCACGCTGAGTCCGTGCGGATCGTTTTCGACCCGAAGCGGCTCAGCTACGCAGAGCTCATCGAGAAGTGGTTTTTCCGGATGCACGATCCGACGACCAAGAACCGCCAAGGCAACGACATCGGAACGCAATACCGCTCCGCGATCTTTTTCACCTCGCCGGAGCAGGAGAAGACGGCTCACGCCGTCATCGAGAAGGTCAACGCATCCGGAGTCTGGAAAGCGCCGATTGTGACCGAGGTGGTTCCGAGCGGACCGTTCACCCCCGCGGAAGACTATCATCAGGACTATCTCGAGAAGAACCCGGGTGGTTATACGTGCCACTTCCTGCGCGACTTCTGATCGCAGGCGCGGCCCGCGCGAGCAGTCGTGGGAGCGCTCACTGAGAGATCTCTGAGGGCCCTGCGCGAGCGCCTTTGGGCGGACCCAGCGCGCCCTTGGAGAGACCGGCGAGAGCCGCTATCGTCGCGCGTCATGGTCTTCTCGGGGCGTTTCGTCGCGGCGCTGTGTGGCAGCTTCCTCATCGTGAGCGGTATCGGATGTTCGAAGGGAGAGCCGCCTCCTTCGACGGCGAGTGACGAGAGCTCCCGGCCGAGCTCCGGGCGCGGGAGCGCCGCTTCGGGGAGCGAAGGCAGCGACTCGGTTGGACCGGACGGCAGCACGGAGGATTCTTCGGAGCCGAGCTTGCCCGATCCCGCCGAGCTCGTTTCGGCGATCTGTGAAAGGACCTGCGTTCGCGTCGACAAAGAATGCAACCAGAAGGCGGCGAAGTTCTGTCGAGCGAGCTGTCGCGACTACGTCGAGGGGACGCGGAAGTGTCCCGTCGAGATCCACGGTGCGCTCGCCTGCCAAGAGAACGCTGAGAGCTTCCGCCTCTGCGCCAATATCGCGGACGAGGCCTGTACTCAGCTCTTCCGGCGTATGGTCGAGTGTCGAGAGGGGCGCGTCGAGCCGCGGGTCTGGGGAGATACGACGCTGCCGAAGTCGGAAGATCCGGCGGCCGGCCTCGTCCCCTATCCCGTCCCCGGCTTCAACATCACGCAGCTCATGCCGGAGCCGGTCACAGTGAAGAGCGAAGATCCGCTGTCCGTCGAGGCCTATGAGCCGGGCGAGCCGGGGAAGTTTGTGATCGCTTCAGCGCCGATCGAAGGCAAAAAGCTCAGCGCAGCGAACGAGCTCCGGACCGTCACGAAGTACGTCGGGCTCGCTTGTGAAGCGAAGCTCAAGCTCCACGGACGCTTCGAGTCCTACGGCGCCGCACACGTTCGTTTCGACACCGTTTGCAAGGACGGAATCGAGTACCACGGTGTGGCTCATTTCTATCCCGATCGCGTCCTCTTCGTCGCTCATGTGGCGAAGGCGGCGGACGGTCTGAGTGACGCGCGCCGCGACGCGTTCCTGTTCGGATTCAAAGGGAAGTAAAAGAGAGCGGCCCGCATGCGCGGCGAGAGCCGCGGACCGGGCCGCTGTTGCGTCAGAGGTCGCTCACCTGGGCGACCTCTTCGTTTGTGCTGTTCAGAGCTTCCCGAGGGCGATGAGCACCATGCGGCGGAGCGGCTCGGCCGCGCCCCAGAGGAGCTGATCGCCGACCGTGAAGAGCGAGAGGTACTCGGGGCCGAGCTTCATCTTGCGCACGCGACCGACAGGCACGGTGAGCGTGCCGGAACAAGCCGCAGGCGAGAGGCGCCGGAGCGTCTCGGCCTTGTCATTCGGGACGAAGTCGACCCAAGGATTGCTCCCGCTGATCGCCGACTCGATCTCCGCGAGGGGAACGTCTCTCGTCAGCTTGATGGTGAGAGCTTGGCTGTGGCTGCGCATCGCGCCAATCCGGACGCAGACGCCGTCGACCGGAACCTCACGCGGAAGGCCGAGGATCTTGTTGGTCTCGACGTGTCCTTTCCACTCTTCGCGAGTCTGGCCCGCGTCGACCCCCCGGTCGATCCAGGGGATCAGGCTGCCAGCGAGGGGAGCGCCGAACTCGCTGGTCGGGAACTCGGGGTTCCTCATGCGGGATGCGACTTCGCGGTCCAGATCGAGGATCGCGCTGGAAGCGGAACGAGCCGCGGGAACGCTAGCAATCGCGCCCATCTGGGCGACAAGTTCGCGCATGTTTTTGGCGCCGGCGCCGCTCGCAGCCTGGTAGGTCGAAGCGCTGATCCACTCAACCCAGCCATTATCGAACAGGGAGTGGATGCCCATGAGCATCAGGCTGACGGTGCAGTTGCCGCCGATGAAATCGCGCACCCCGGACTCAAGAGCTCGGTCGATCACCTTGCGATTGACGGGGTCGAGAATGATGACGGCGTTTTCCTCCATGCGCAGGCTGGAGGCCGCGTCGATCCAGAGACCCTTGTAACCGGCCTTTCGGAGCGCCCCGTGGACCTCTTTGGTGTAATCGCCGCCCTGACAGGAGACGATCATGTCCATCTCACCGAGCGCTTTCAGATCATTTGCGTCGCGAAGCGGCTCGGTCTTGCCGTTGAGCTCGGGGCCAGGGGTCCCCGCCTGCGAAGTGGAGAAGAGAACGGGCTCGAAATGCTGAAAGTCGTTCTCTGCGCGCATGCGCTCGAGAAGCACTGAGCCCACCATTCCGCGCCAGCCAACGATGCCTACCGTCGTCATGAGTTTGATGTCCTATTCAGAGGTGTAGTTTGGGGTCGAAAACGCCGGCCGGGGGGGCCGGGCGGGGCGAAGTGAATCAGCGAGCCGGGCGGGGAGCAATCTCGCCCGACGAGGTCGGCCAACAAGAAGCTTGGATACCCAGGTTTCCGGGGGATTTACGCCATCGCAGATTCCCTCGGCGTTGGACAATTCAGTTGTAGCGGAATGTCGAGCGGGTGCCACCGGAGCGGGGGTCAAAATTTTGGTCTTCCGGAGGGGGTAGGTACTTCGAATTCCGGATCCTGAATTGTTCCGGAAACATTCGCCCTATAGCGTGCAGCATCGCAGTGCCCGTTTGGGCACATAGGCTGACTTTATGTAAGCGCCCTCGAGGCCCAAGTTCGGGCAGTTCAGGGAGCGGATTGTTTCAAGGAGAGAAGATGTCCACCGGCAAAGACGTTCTGGATCTGATCAAGAAGGAAGAAGTTGAATTCCTCGACATTCGGTTCACCGACACCAAGGGCAAGGAGCAGCACGTCACGATTCCCGCTGCTCAGGCTAATGAAAAGCTCTTCACCGAAGGCAAGATGTTCGACGGATCGTCGATCGCCGGGTGGAAGCCGATCAACGACTCGGACATGATTCTCCTGCCGGATGCTGAGACCGCAGTCTTGGATCCGTTTGCCAAGTACAAGCAGCTCAACATCACCGCTGACGTCATCTCTCCCAAGGATATGGCGGGCTACGAGAAGTGCCCCCGCAGCATCGGCAAGCGTGCTCTCGAGTACTTGAAGAGCACCGGCATCGGTGACACCGCCTACTTCGGCCCCGAGAACGAGTACTTCATCTTCGACAGCGTCCAGTACGCCGTGACCATGGGCTACCAGATGTTCAAGATCACGAGCGAAGAAGGCGCGTGGTCGACGGACGTCGAGGGCTTCAAGGGTCACAGCCCGGGTGTCAAGGGTGGTTACTTCCCCGTTCCGCCTGTCGACACTCTGAACGACATCCGCGCGGAGATGTGCAAGGTCATCGCTCAGATGGGCATGGTCCCTGAGGTGCACCATCACGAAGTGGCCAACGCTGGTCAGTGTGAGATCGGTGTGGGCGTTGGTACTCTCGTTCGCAAGGCCGACGAGGTTCAGATGCTCAAGTACATCGTGCACAACGTCGCAGCCAAATGGGGCAAGACGGCTACGTTCATGCCGAAGCCGATGGTCGGCGACAACGGGAACGGCATGCACGTTCACCAGTCGATCTTCAAGAACGGTGAGAACCTCTTCGCTGGTGACGGCGTCGGTGGCCTCAGCGAGCTCGCGATGCACTACATCGGCGGCATCATCAAGCACGCCCGCGCCATCAACGCTTTCTCGAACCCCTCGACCAACAGCTACAAGCGTTTGGTCCCCGGTTTCGAGGCTCCCACCATCCTGACCTACTCGGCGAACAACCGCTCCGCTTCGATCCGTATCCCCTTCGTCATCCCGAAGAAGGGCAAGCGTATCGAGACGCGCTTCCCCGACAGCACCGCGAACCCCTACCTCTGTTTCACGGCGCTTTTGATGGCGGGCCTCGACGGTATCATCAACAAGATCGATCCCGGCCCGGCTGGCGACGAGGACCTCTTCGAGCTCGAGCTGGAAGGCAAGAACACCTTCCCGACCGTTGCGCCCTCGCTCGACCGTGCTCTCGAGGCTCTCGACGCAGATCGCGAGTTCCTCAAGAAGGGCGGCGTGATGAACGACGCCATGATCGACTCGTACATCGACCTCAAGATGCAGGAAGTCACCACCCAGCGCATGACCGTTACCCCGGTCGAGTATCAGCTGTACTACTCCTGCTGATCGGCAGCACGAGGCACATTATGTGCGCTTCGTGAGCTCATGCGAGACCGCCGCTTCCCGTGAGGGGAGCGGCGGTTTTTCTTGGAGGAAACGATTCGAGCGGGCCTTCTGAACCTCAACTCCTTGCTGATGGAGGGCGGCGCTCAGACTCAAGGATTCGTTTTAGGATGTTCCATTGCTGGATGCCCTTACCTTGGAGAAGGTTCAGTTCCACCAGCGGAGTCGTCAACCCGTCTACCAAGTGCCTTGCGCGCGAAGAAAGGTTCTTGAGGAGACCTTCCACCGCGCTCTCAGGAAGTGCTGGAATGAGCCAAACGATACTGCGGGCGTATCTCCTCAAGAGGTCAGTGAATGCGTAAGACCCTGCAACCGCTTCCGCTATCGGTCCATGACCCAAGGTGGCATGGATCGCAGAGATGAGGGCTTGCTCCTCTTCGGATCCAGAAACCGTGAGCCCCTGTCCGTGCCGCTTGAGGAGTTCGAGTGCTTCAGCGCTACCTTGTTGGCGAATAGCCCAGACGCAGGTGAGCCAAAGGAGCCGCTGCGGTCCGTCGCCTTGCGTCGCGAGCTGCCGGGCGAGGACAGTTAAAACTTGGTTGGAGCTCTCCTTACTTTGCGCGGCAGCGACGAGGAGCACGGCAATGACCTCTGGCCGTTTTTCAGGGGCGGATTCATTGATGAGGTGCTCGAAGTCGATATCTGGTAGCAGAAACTTAGTCCATTTGCTCCCTGTCGGAGCAGACTCGACGATGCGATTGCAGACCGGAGCAACGCGGGAGATGTGTAGCTCTGAGAGGTTGACCTTTCCTTCAGGCAATAGTTTGAGAAGTTCAATGAGGTTAGGGACCACCCGCTCAGAGCCCGAGGACAATAGCCCAGTGGCGTTCTTGTGAAGTGCTTTTGCAAGCAAGGGCTTCGATTCGGGAAAGTGTTCGAGCAGTTTCCGAGCACCGAAAATGGGCACGGCATCGAATTCAAGGGTCGCGAGGGTCTTTAGCCCCTCCTCAAATATCTTCCCAATTACCTCCTTGTGACTCTGGGGGATGATGCTCCAATGCGGCAGTATTACGCCAGCATATCGGGGAAGAATGTCAGGTGCGGCCTTCTCCACTATCGCTACAAGGTCGGAAAAGAATCTCTCTCGCTCGCGAGCGTCTTCCTTGGGCACCAGTCCTCCGAAGACCATATGCGGACCGGTGGCGAGACAGCGCTCTAGCTGTGCCCGCGCGCTGAGATCTCTGTTGCGTTGCGAGTAGCAAAGCACCTCGAGGTTCTCGAACACACTGCTCTCGAGCATCCTGGGGATCGGCTTCTCGTGACTCACCAATGCACGAACGGCCACAGCGCGACTTTCGGCGGTATTTCCTAGAAGCGCATAGTAGGCGAGATGTGAGACAGGGATGTCGTCTTGCCATTGACGGTGCAGGACGCCGATCTCGTTCACGAATGTCTTGACTTCACGAGGCGTTATCTCTACTGGCGTCGTTGCTGACCGGTGTTCATCGAAAAGATGGCAGACGAGGTCGTTCTCGGAATCATCCTGATGCGCAGGCAATGCCTGTATGAGGTATCGCTTAAGCAAGAGCCTCCAGTCCGGAACCGTAATCGGGGGTACTCGAAATCGAGCGGCGAACATCTTCGCAAGGTGACCCTCGTTGCCGACTTCTGGACCTGATCCGATTTCCCGGAGACAAAATGGAGCAACAATGCTCCGGGAGAATGGACCATGGCGAAGAAGAGAAAGAACTACAACGACGACTTCNAGC
>NASX01000096.1 GCA_002085155.1 Sorangiineae bacterium NIC37A_2 | reverse complement strand
CCCCCCAACGCGCCGAGGGGCTCAAGGGAAGCTCAGCGCGCCGCCGAGCGTAGATCCCAGATTGGGCGCGTTTGATCCCAGCTTGGGCTGCTCGCCAGTTGCCTCGTCCCGGGGCCTCGCCCCGCGTACACCAGCGGCCGTCGGGCTCACTCCGCCCACTGACGCGCGCCTATCAGCGCCCCCACCGAACAAATAACGAAAACCCGAAAGAGAGCTTCGGGCTCTCCTTCGGGTACCTTTCGTCGGGCGAATCTCGCCTCAGTGTTTGGCGAGACCGGCGACCTTGCCGCCTTCGTGCTTGTGCGGGAAGGGCGCGAAGTAGGCCGCGATGACCGAGGGGATCGAGGCGACGATGACCACGATGAAGAACGCCTTGAAGCCCATGGCGTCGGCCATCGGACCACTCGCCATCTGCGTGGGAATGAGCACGAGGTTCATGATCGAGGTGCAGAACGCATAGTGCGTCATGTGGTACTTTCCGGGCGAAATCTGCTGCATCATGTAGAGCATGTTCGCCACGAAGCCGAAGCTGTAGCCGGCCTTCTCGATACTCACGAGGGTCGCGATGACCGGGAGCGAGACCGGGTTTTCCGGGCTCACGATCTGGCTCAGGATCATGAACGTGATGTGGGGGATGTTCAGGCAGAGCGCCATGAACACCAGGGTCTTCCGGTTCAGCCCGTACTTACCGGCGAAAGCTCCACCGAGCATACCGAAGCCGATGCTGACCACGGTGCTGATGACGCCGTCGATCCAAGCCTTCGACTCGAGCATGTGAGGACAAGCGAGCGAGACAGCTTCCGTTGCGCACATGCCGAGGCCACCGTCGGTGGTCTTGCCCTGCATGAAGAGGGGAGCCTCGACGAGGAGGAAGCCTTCACCGAGCCGGAACAGGAACACGAAGAGCAACATGCCGACGAGCTGCTTCTTCTTCAAAAAGTCCATCAGCTGGTCGCCGAAGGTCCGGAACACAGCGCTGGCGCTCTCGGGCCGCTCGGGGATCGAACCAACCGGGAGCATCTTCCAGTGGTAGAGGCCGATGAGCGCCATCACAGCAGCGCTCGCGCCGATAGCAGTGGTCCAAGCAGATTTCGCGCCCATGCCACCGTGCTGCAGGGAGCTGGCAATGCCAACGACAACTGCGGTACCGAAGATGCGTCCGCCGTTCCAGAAAGCGCCCTGCAGGCCGATATATTTGCCTTGCTGAAGGTCATCGAGGGACGTGATGTAGACGCCGTCGATGCAGATATCCTGCGTGGCAGAGGCGAAAGCCAAGAGCCACAAGAGCAGAATGATGACCATGAAGTAGTTCGGCAGCGCCAGGGCCGCGCCCCAGAGCATGAGCACCGCCGCCATCAGGAACTCCATCGTCAGGACCCAGAACTTCTTGGTCCTGAACATGTCGAGGAAGCCCGCGTAGAACGGCTTCAAGGACCACATGGTCCCGATGCTCGCGGTGTACACGGTGATCTCACTGTCCGAGTGGCCGAGGTCTTTGAACATCGTGCCCGCGACCCAGATCACCATCGCGAATGGAATCCCTTCCGCAAGGTAAGACGAAGGAACCCAGAAGGCGGGATTCTTCACGGGCTTTGGACTCGAACTTGTGGTGCTGCTCACGGTGCCGCGTCAAATACGCGACCACCGCACGGGAGTAAACACTCGGGAAGGCTCCTCCAGGTGCTCACGGGCGAAAGTTCCTCTGACCACGGAAAGGCCTCCGCCCGTAGGACGACAAGGCTCGCCATTTCCCAGCCGCCCTCTAAAATGAACGAAGAGCTCTTCGCTTCCATTTATCACCTCACCATGCCTTTCTCGCTTCCTTTCTCCCGTTCTTCCCTTCCCTTTGCCCTCTTGCTCCTCGCGCCCGCCGCCTGTTCCTCCGAAGGTCCCGCCGCCGGCACGGGAGGTAGCGCCACGACCGGCGGCACCTCCTCGGACTCAGGAGGAGGCCCAGCCGCGACGGGAGGGCTCGGCAGCGGTGGGGGCCCGCTCGGGAGCGGAGGAGCTGGCCCCAGGGGCAGCGGCGGAGACGGGTCGTCCGGTGCCGGGGGCGCGGGCGCCGTCACGGGAGCCGGAGGAGGGAGCATGGCCGGAGGCGCGCCCGGAACTGGCGGAGAGGCGACCGTGACAGGGGGCGCGCCCGGTGCGGGCGGCAGCGCAGGGGGCGATCCCTGTGCGACAGCGAGTCTCTGTGATGATTTTGAGGGGGGAATGGACCCGGCGTGGCAGATCCAGCCGGACTCGACCCCGGTCCCGATGATCGACTCGAGTAAGGGCGCGAACGGCTCGTCCTCATCGGTCGTCGTCGAGGTCACGTCGCAGCAGTCCTTCATCGCCGCGCCGGTCCCGGCTCAATCCTTCTACGTCCGGACTTATATGATGCTCGAGAAGAGCACGACGATGGCGAGCGGGCACGCCTGGTTCATCGTCGGCGCCGACAGCCTGAGCCAAGGCTCGGGCGCTCAAATGCGCTTCGGAGCGAGCACCAACCACGGCCACGCCGAGACAGATTTCAACGTCTACGGCTCTCCTTCCTGTAGCGGCGAAAAGACCCATTTTTCCGACGGTGCGAACGACGCGGCCCAGGGCTGGCAGAACACCACCGACGAGATCATGAATCTCGACGCAGACAAGTGGTACTGCGTCGAAGCCTTCTTCAACGGCGATCAGCATGAGTTCCAGCTCTGGGTCGACGACGTCGAACACGAAGGGTTCCATGTCACCGCCGACAAGATGTGTCCGAACTGGTCGCCGACCTATACGCATATCAAGATCGGCGGCGGAGCCAACGGAAACTTCGGCAAGATCTGGTACGACGATGTCGTCGTTTCGACGAGCCGCGTCGGCTGCAAGTGAAGAGGTTTCACCTCGCGCTCAGCGTCAAAGTCATCCGGGCGTCGATCGCCTCTCACGCCCCGAGGCGCGCACCATCGCCGCCTTGAGCCCGCCGAAGCTCAGAAGAACGCGGGGGCGCCCTTCGAGACGAAGGAGCGCCTCTCCTCCTCCTCAAGCGCTCATGGCGACGCCCGTCGTGCCGTGGCAATGAATCTCCACGCAACGCGCGCTCACAGCGAGGCCGCCCCGTCGACCAATCGCGCAGGGACCTCTTGCGAAGATGAGCGTAGATGAGCGTGCTCACCGAGAACTCCGCGGCCTCCTCTGGGAAGATTCAGGGCGAGCTTCCCCCTCAACAAAAAAGATCTCGACAAGAAAAAAGACGAGTCAAAAAAGACAAGATTGTTCTTGCAATCCAAAAAGAGAAGGTTCATCTTCTCCCTTGTCATGATCATTTTCGCCCGCTGGCGCTGAATAGCGCGCGCTGCCCGTCCGAAAGGACGAGAGTGACTCGGTGAAGAGCTCCTGAGCCTCGCTTTTTCGCGAGCGCTTTTCGCGTTGACTCTTGAGTTGGCAGCGACCCATCCACCGCTTTTCTTAGGATTTCTGAGCATTTCCTAGAGAAAGCGGCGAGTGCGGGCTCCCCCTCGGCGAAAAATAGCCGGGGCCGTTTCTGGATCAGACTTCGTCAAAAGTCGCGTTCCCCCTCCGGGAACCCGCCCTTCCTTTCTCGCTCCCGCGTCCGCGCGCCCCGTTGAGCCCGGTCTCACCTTGTGAGCCGTGTGTCTCGGTGGACGCGCGTCCCTTCATGACGCGAAACGCTGAGACATCCGTGAGGACCAGACTCTCGCGGAGCTCTCACACGGTTCTCTCACGGACAGCTCCGCTGCTCCGAAAGGATATCTCCATGCCTGCACACCCCACAGTTTCTCCCCGCGCTGCCATTTTGCTCTCACTCGGACGCTCCGCCGTACCCGATAGCCACCTCACGACCGAGCTCAGCTCGCTCGTTCACGGACTCGGCTACCAGGTCATCGGCGAGGTCCGTCAGAGGCGCCCCGAGACGACTTCAGCGCTCCCGATTGGCCCCGGCAAGCTCGAAGAGCTCCGCGAGCTGATTCGAAGCGCAAAGGAGTCAGGACACGCTCAGATCACCATCGCCTGCGCCCTCGATTTGCCGAGCGGTCAGCAGCGGAACCTCGAAAAGGCCCTCGATGAACCCGTCATCGATCGGACGGAGATCATCCTGCGCATCTTCGAGGCCCGCGCTCAGACTCCCCTCGCCAAACTCGAGGTCGAGCGCGCTCGGCTGGTCCATTCCCTGCCCCGCATTCGCGATCTCGAAGCCTCTCGGAGGCAGGAGGGTGGCGGAGGGCGCGCAGCGAAAGGTCACACAAACACCGAGCTCGCCAAACAGGCCGCCGCTCGGCGCATCGCCGAGCTCGGTCGACGCATCGAGATCATCCGCCGCGAACAAGAGCGAAGGATGCAGCGTCGCCGGGATCTGCCCCGCGTCGCGCTGCTCGGCTACACGAACGTCGGCAAATCGTCGTGGATGGAGCAACTCACTGCGAAGAGCGCCAGCGTCAAAGATGAGCTTTTTCATACCCTCGGAACGAGTATCCACGCGCTCCGCGGCCCAGGAAGGCGCATCTTGGTGGCCGATACGGTGGGCTTCCTTGAAGCCCTGCCCCATACGCTCGTCGAGTCCTTCCGATCGACTCTGGCCGAGGCTCTCGACGCCGACCTCCGTCTCCACGTCGCCGACGCCTCGAACCCGAGACTCGAAAGCGAGCTCGCCGTCACCCGTGAGCTTCTCACACGGGTCGACTGCCCTCCCGCCAGCGAGCTCCTCGTCCTGAACAAGGTCGACAAGCTCACGCCCCAGGAGGCCCAGGAGCTCGCGGAGCGTTACCCCGACGCGCTCCTCGTTTCGAGTCGCTCCGAGGAAGACAGGCGCCGCCTGATCGAAAAGATCCGCACTCTCATCGATCAAGCGTGTCCCCCTCGCTCCGGAACAGGAGGCACCTTCTCCCCCGACGAGACGAGCCCCCCTGAGGCGGTGACCGTCAGCGCGCTCTCGGGAGCAACAAGGGCCGCGGGGAGCGCGACGAGCACCGGAGGGTCGCGAACGGGGGCAGCGACGAGCACGGCGTCAAGCCCCCGAGCAAGGCCCAGCAGGAGGACGGCAACGAACTCCGTAGAGGCGACGCTGAGCGCAGGCGGGTTCGCTCACCCGAGCCTCGCCGACAGGGCGAAGTGGATCGCGCGAGAGCCCGATCTCTTCGGTCTCTTCCTCTGAGCACGCCCCCACGCAGGAGGTCCGGGAGCAAGGTCAAAAGCTCCCGGGTCTCCGGCCCTTTCATTTTGAGGGCTCCCCCGCAAATAAGTCCATCTGCACTCCTTGGCGCGCTGCGCGCGCCAAGGGTCCCTCTTCGCCGTGCTCCCTTGCCCCTCGGATGAGCCCCAATGGCCCGCGAGAAATCTCTCCATGACCAATCGTCCCCGAGGGCAAGGTCCGCGCGGCGGAGGGTCCCGAGGGCTAGTCGGCCCGGGTACCCGAGCTTCGAGCGCCAAATCCTGCTTGTCCGGTGGCACTTTATCCGAACTGTGTCCGGTACGTCGCCTCCTTTAGACGCCTTCATCTGAACACACCGCCCTCCGCGTCAGCGCGTGATCTGTAGAGCTCTCCCCACCCAATTATCTCCACATCAGACTCATCCAGCTCCTCTGCCTCTGCTCGCGCGTACCATCTGAAACTCCGCCGCCTTCAAGACTCTCGTTTGGCTCAAACAACGCATTCGTCGCCTGATCCTCCTCGGGCCCCAACGGACCCACATTCTTGAGGGTCCGCCCCCTCACATACGCATAAACATTCGGGTCAGCTTCGCCCGGCGCATGAATGGCGAGCGGGTCCGCCGAAATCCACCTCCCGAGATACGAATTCAGATACCGCTTGCCGAAGCACGTGAGCCCAACCTCTGCGCCCTCCTCTTTCCCCGTGATTCCAGGTTCCGCTGCGGTTCTGCTCAGCCGTTCCGATTTCACAGCCGCAATCCATCGTTTGCGGCCTCGCAAGCAGGCAGCGCTTTGTGAGCGAACACGAAAATTCCCAGATGCGACTTTTCGCAGGCGATGGCAATCATCTCGATGGTGTTGTCGTTCGCGGCAGGCAAGCTCTGGAGGCCGACACGCTGAGCGTCAGGCTTTTGCCCAATCGTCAGTTGCCACGCTGCGCTCATCGCTCAAGGCGCAGTCTGCCTGGGTTTCGGGGCGACCTAAAGCGTTGTCCCAGCGCCCATACGAAAACGCCCTGACGCGGGGCATCAGGGCGGCTAAAGGAGGGAGCAGGCTCAGTACTCTTCGATGAAATCGGGCTGATGGGCCATCTCTTGGCCCCAAAAAGAGACGATCAGCACCAGGTCCTTGGGTTCGTCGATCGTGTAGTAGATGCAGCAATGGATCCTGCTCAAATTGAGCCGACGGACCTCCAGCCCTTCGCGCATGCCGTGCACCGCCAGCTTGGGACCGTGTTGGAGTTGACGTCTCGCTTCCCGGAGTTCCTCGTTGAAGGCACCCTTCACGTCGCGCTTCTTCTTCCACCAAGCGCGGCGCTCGCGCACCTGCGCCTTGGCTTCGTCAGTGAGGTCGACCTTCATTGAGCAGAAGCTTCGGCGAGATCTTCGGCTTCTAGTTCATCCAGAAACGCACCAAAGTCGCTGACCCGTCCTGCACGGATGTCCGCGAGCCCCCGGGCGAGCGAGGCTTCGAGATCGGGATCGTAGGTCGGCACGAGTCTCAGAATCCGATCAGCGGCCTGCCGCTTTTCGTCATCGCTGAGGTCCATCGCTGCCTCGACTACGTGATCCACCTTGGTCATTGGGGTGCAGTTTAGCATGGTTCTCGTCGCTTTCATTCGGTGGGGATCGAGGCAAATAGGCCTGGGTGGGAGGGCCAAGGGCCCGCCCAGGCCGTGAGCTCAGTTTCGGGTGGGCGGGGAGAGTCCCAGGTTTCCGGCAGAGGCCATGTCGCGTCCGGTTTCGCGGGAGCACGGTTCGCGGTGCGCAAACCTCGCCGCGACACTCGAAGCCCGCGCTGCAATCTTTGTCGCTCTCACAGCTGACGCAGCTGTCCGGCGCAACCTGACAGGGATCTTTCCAGTCCACGCAGCGCCCTTCCATGCAGACTTCGCCCACCTGACAGGTCGTTTCACCACAGACGACAGCGCAGCCGTTCCTCGTACAGACTTCGCCCTCGGCGCAGCTCTCGGGATCGCAGGCCGGATAGAGAAAGCAGATCCCGTCTTTGTCGTCTTTCTTTAGCTCGCGCTGGCCGTGAGAATACTCCGGGTACATCGTCGCCGGACTCGTCGTCATCGACTTCGTGCACTCGGGCTCGCCGCCTTCTTCACAGGGATGCAGCAAGCCGAGCGCGTGGCCGAGCTCGTGCGTCATTACGCCGACGATCTCGGCGACCCCGTCCTCCGCGTCCTCGTCCGCGATCCCCGTGATCCATGAGTGCGCGT
>NASX01000095.1 GCA_002085155.1 Sorangiineae bacterium NIC37A_2 | reverse complement strand
CGCCAGTTCGAAGAACAACAGGACCTGAGCATCAGCTTGCTCCTCGATTGTTCGGCTTCGATCGGCTTCGGCGACGGAGCGAAGTTCTTTGCGGCGCGCCGACTGGCTCTGGCCCTCGCTTACTTGGGGCTTTCGGGTCTCGACTCGGTGAGCGTGCATGGGCTCTTTGCAGATCGCGTCGCCACGCTCCCGCCGCTCCGAGGTCGCGGTCGTTACGCAGCGGTGCTTGCGTTCCTCGATGCTCTGACGCCGAACGGCCCTACCGAGCTCGCGCGCGCTCTCTCGCGAGTTGCTGAGCGAAGTCGTCGCCGCTCCCTCGCTGTGCTCATCACGGATGGATACGATCCGAGAGGAATCGAACGGGCCGTCGACGTGCTCGTCGGCGCGCGCTTCGAGCCGATTTTGATCGAGCTCGAGGACGCCGGCGATCTCAAGCCGGACGCGTCGGGCGAGGTGGTGCTTGTCGATGTGGAGACGCGGGAGGAACGGGGCTTCTTGCTCACCCCGGGGGAGCTCGCGGCCCTCCGCGAGAAGGCGGAGGCTCGGAGACAGGAGCGCGCGCGCAGGATGCGCGCGCGCGGTGTGCGCTATGCGCGGGTGAGCGTCCGGGAGAGTGTGCCCGGTATCTTGAGGACTCTTGAGTCCGCGGGGGTGCTCCAGCGGTGACCCCGAGCTTTGCCTGGCTTGTCGGGATCTGGGGCGCCGTAGCGGCGGCCCTCACGATTCTCTATCTGATCCGAGAGCAGCGGCCACGTCTTGAGGTGCCGTTCCTTGGACTATTTCTCGCCGACGACCGCGTCACCAGGCGCGAGGCGCTCGGCGGGCGGCTCCGCCGTCCCGGGTCGCTCCTTTTGCAGCTCCTGCTCTTGGCGTTGCTCGGCTGCGGGCTTCGCGAGTGTGCGCGGCGTTGGGATCCGAGCGATGAGACTCTTGTGCTGGTGATCGACACGAGCGCAAGGACCGGTGTTTTGGTCGAGCCCGGGAGCGAGGCCATCGTGCTCGACCAGGTGAAACACCGCGCAGCTGCTTGGCTCGAGAGTCTGGGCCCCTCGGACGCCGCGGTCGTGATCGAGATGTCCGCTACGCCCAAGGTTGTCCTGGGTCGGACCACGGACTTCCTCTTGGCCCGCCGCATCATCGAAGGGCTCCGGCCCAAGAAGACGAACGCGAGTCCCGAGCGAGCACTTGCGCTCGCGGCCGCGATCGCCTCTCCCGGAGAAAAGCGGGTCGTCGTTCTCACAGAAGATCCCGACCGCCTCCCCTCCGAGAGGGGCAACGAGGTCGTCGTCGATGCTCTTCCCTCCAGCGCGAACTCGCCGAACCTCAGCGTCCGTTCCTTTGCCGCGCGGAGGGTCCGGGGAGGAGCAGGGCAGTTCGAAGTCACCTTTGAGCTTGTTTATTCGGGAGAATCTGAGGCGCGAGTGCTCGTTGAGCTCGAGCGTTTGGACGAAAAGGGCCGCGCTGCGGGTGTCCTCGAGGCGCAGGAGCTGCGGCTCACGCCGCGCCAGACCTATCGCGGCGAGCTGCGCCACCTGACGGGAGCGCCGGGCCCCCTCCGCCTCGAAGCGCGCCTGCTCACGGGCAGCGAGACCTTCCTCGCTGATAACGAGGCCTTCGCCGTGCTCGCAGAAGAGCGCCTCTACAAGATCTTGTGCGTCGGCCCTGAGAGTCTCTACCTCGACGCGGCGCTCCTTTCTGTCGCCCGGTCCCACATCACGCACCTCTCGGCGGAGGCCTATCCGCCCCGGGACGCGTCCGAAAATCCCGTCCTCTACGATCTCACTGTCTTCTCGGGAGAGGCGCCGATGCGCATCCGGGAGACTGGCTTCGCTCTCTATCTCGGCGCGAGCGGGCCGAACCTTCCTGTTCTAACCGGCACATCCCTCAAGATGTTTGGATTTGATGAGTTCGCTCGGGACTCGCGTCTGTTCCGGTTCTTCGACCCCTACGAGACCCTTGCGCTCAAAGGCGTGAGCCTGATCCCGGGAGCCTCCGACCGGGTGCTCGCGCGGAGCGGCGACAACCCGATTCTTGTCTTGGGGGAGAGGCCGGAAGGGCGCTTTTTGGCCCTCGGGTTCGCGCCTGAGGACAGTGATTTTGTCCTGCGTCCGGCGTTTCCGCTCTTCGTGCGAGGAGCCTTCGAGGAGCTCTTCGGACCCGACGACGAAGGCTTCGTGCCAGCCGTGGCTCCCGGACAGCCCCTTCGTCTCGCTCTGCCAGAGGCGGGCCCTGGAGTGGTCACGCTGCGTGGGCCGCTCCGAGGAGCGAATTCGTCTGAGGAGCGTTCTGTAACGCTAGCGTCGGGGGAACTTCGCGTCGAGCTCGAAGAGGCGGGCCTCTATCAAGTCGAACAGAGCGGGCGCTCCCTCGCGTTGATCGCGGTGAGCTTGAGCGGAAGCGACGAGGTTACGTCCTTGCGTCAGGGGTCTAAGCCGCCTGATGCGCCTCCGAAGGCCGAGGAGCTCGCCCGGGTCGAGTCGCCGGCGAGCGAACACGGATATCGCGTCTGGATCGCGCTTGCCCTGGCCCTCGCCTTGTTCGAGTTCGCGTCCTTTCATCGGAGGTGGACCGCGTGAGAGCGCCTCTCGAACTGACCTGGGCCGGGCTCGAGTGGACCTTCGAAGAGCCGATGTTCTTGTGGGCGCTCTTGGCCATCGTGCCTGCGGTCGCCCTGACCTTCTTGTCGCGCGCTTGGATCTCTCGGGCAGCGCGCTTTGGCTCGTTGGCGCAGAGGGCGCTGTTGATCGGTCTCTTGTGCTTGGCTGGCGCGGAAAGCTCCGTCCTTCGTCCGAGTGACCGAGTTTGTGTGAGCGTTCTCACGGACGTGAGCGACTCGATGGACGCGGGCTCTTTCGACAAGGGAAAGGCGCTCGCCCAAGAGCTCCAGGAGAACAAGCGCGACCGGGACATTGTGCAGTGGGTGGTGTTCGGTGAGCGCGCGGAAGACGTGAGCGCGGAGCTCTTGGGAGGTCATCTTGACCTTTCCCAGGCGCGGGCGCGTGTGGGCGCGACCGCGACTCATCTTGCGAGCGCGCTTGAGGTGGCCGCGGGCGTCCAGAGTCCGGACTGTGAGCCGCGCATCGCGATCGTGAGCGACGGGCAGGTGACGCGGGGTGACGCCTCCGCGGCGCTGTTGGGAGGGCGCACAGCTGGGGGCTCGCGCGCTCCTCGCGTCGCTTGGGTCCCGCTGGAGGAGAGCGGTGACGTCGACGCCGGAGTGGCCGGCTTCACTCTGCCGGAACAGGTGCGCATAAAAGAGAGCTTCGATTGCGCCGTGCGCCTCAGCGCGACGGGAAAGGTTCGTGGACGCCTTCTTCTTCGCGCAACGTCGGGAGACGACAAGGAGCAGACCTTCGAGCGGGACCTCGAACTCTCCGAAGGAGAGATCAGTGAAGTGTTCTCGCTCAAGGCGGAGACCCA
The DNA here is from genome assembly GCA_002085155.1 of Sorangiineae bacterium NIC37A_2. Lineage (GTDB taxonomy): Bacteria > Myxococcota_A > Polyangia > Polyangiales > Polyangiaceae > NIC37A-2. Next base: position 3,986 of record NASX01000095.1, on the reverse strand, counting down.
AGGCGAGCTCGAGATTGAAGCGCGCTGGGTCCCTGAAACGCCGGACCGCTTTGAGCAGAACGACCGAGCGCAAATCGTGGTGCCCATTTTGGGCCCGCCGTCCGTCCTCTTGGTCGACTCAGGTCTGAAGGAGGCGGACGCGCTGAAGCGCGCGATCGAGGCCCAGTCCTTTGAAGTCGACGTGCGAAGTGCGCGCGATGTGCCCGAGAGCCCAGAGGACCTCGAGAAGTACGCGTTTGTCATTCTCTCGGATCTGCCGAGAGGCAGTCTCTCTTCCCGGACCGCGCGAGCTCTCGAGGAGATGGTGCGGGGCGGAGGGGGGCTTCTGGTCACGAGCGGGCCGCGGGGCCGCGCCGGGATGCGGGGGAGCCCTCTCGAGAACATTCTGCCCTTGCGGGCGGAGGGGACAGACGAAGAGAGGACAGCGGGCGTGGCGATGGTGCTCGCCATCGATCGCTCCGGTTCGATGAGCGGCGGGCCCCTCGAGATGGCGAAGGCCGCCTGTCGAGCCACCCTCGGAACCCTCGAGCCGACCGATCTCTTGGAAGTGATCGCCTTCGACAGCCGGCCCTCGCGGGCTGTGCCGATGCAGCCGGCGCGCCTGCGAGCGAGCATGGACGCGAGCATCGCGCGCATCCAAGCCGGCGGCGGAACCGAGATCCTCTCGACCCTCGACATGGCTTACCAAGATCTGCTCCGGGCTCGCGCTCGCAAGAAGCACATCGTGCTGCTCACGGACGGCAACGCAGATACAGACGGGATTTATGATGTGGCGAGCGCCGCCTTCGCCGACGGCATCACGGTGACGAGTGTCGGCCTCGGACCTGGAGTGAACGAAGCCCTGCTGCGAACGATCGCTGAGGCGGGAGGCGGGCGGTATCACGCGGTTTCGGACGCGGCCCTCTTGCCGCGCATCTTCGTGCGCGAGGCGGAGCTCACGATGCAGGAAGAAGTGAAGCCAGAGCGCTTCTCGATCTCGGTCTTCGAAGAGGCCCCCTTCCTCAAGGGGACAGGCGTCTCTCGTGCGCCTTTGCTCCGAGGTATTGAATCGATGAGGCCTCGGTCTTTCCCGGCGCGCGTCTTACTTGGCGTGGATACGGGGCAGCCGCTCCTCGCTGTGATGCCCGTCGGGCTCGGACATACTTTGGTCTGGGCGAGCGACTTCAAAGGTGGCTGGGGGAGCGATTTCATGCGCTGGGCGGGCTTTCCGAAGTTCATGGGTCAGCTCATCCGAGCTCATCAGCGCTCCGACTCTTCCGATCTCTGGCCTCTTGAGCTCCGCTTCGAGGACGATGACCTCGTTGCCCGCTTCGATGCCCAGGACGAGGAGGGCTTCGATAATTCTATCACCTCGCGCCTCTCTGTTTTCCGCGCTGACGCGAAACAAGCGGCTTTGGGGGAGAGCGTTACCGCACCTTTCGAGCTCAAGGGGCCTGGGCACTACGAGGCGCGCGTACCGCTCCCCGATTTTGGCTCCTTCTTTGTGCGCGCGACCCACTTGAGCCAGAAGAAGAGTCGCTCTGCGCGGAGCTTCCAGGCAGCATTGCGACCCTATCCCGAGGAGTATGTCGATCTCGGCCGAGGCCGCTCCCATTCGGGAATTTCCACCGAGACCGATCTCAATGTGAGTGGACTGCTCGAACTGCCGAGTTCACAAGGGAAAACCCGGGTGGCGCTCCGTGACTGGTTACTCAGTGGGGCTGCCATCGTGCTCGCGCTTGAGGTCCTCTTGCGACGGCTCGGTGCCGGGAAGGCTCGGCGGTTGTTGACCAGGAGAGTCACTGGTCCATACTGACCCCATTGTGGCGTCGCTTAAGAATATGATCTTGCTCACGGTAGCCTTGGGCTTCGTCGCCTGTGGCTCCGATCAAATCGAAGACAAAGACGGCATGGGGGGAGAGGGTGGCTCGGGCGGTGGTCAGCTGCCTGATAGCTTGACTCGATCGATCGGCCCGGACGGCGGAACCCTTCGCATTCGGGGTATCACCGTGACCGTTCCGAAGAACGCGCTCCCGAAGCCGACCGCGCTCACAATTTCAAATCTCGGAGATAAGGCGATCTCCGAGCTCCCCACGATCGCACCCGGTCTCACGCGCGTCTCGCGCCCCGCTGCCTTCGAACCTCACGGACAGACCTTTGCGGTCCCCATCGAGATCGAGATGGTAGCGAACACCAATGCGAAGTCTGCGAGCGTGTATCGGCTCGACGATCCCGAAGATCAAACCTGGGAACAGATTGCACTTGTCACGAACAACTTGCCGGACGTGAAGTTCGGAACGACGAAGTTCAGCATCTATTCGGTCTTCACTGGAGAGCCCACGGAGCCGCCCATGGGAAGCGGAGGCGGAGAGCCTGGCTCTGGCGGGACCGTGTCGGTCGGCGGGAGTGAATCGGGTGCGGGTGGCTCTCCCTCGGCGAGCGGTGGAGCCGAGGCGACGGGAGGGCTCGGAGGAGAGCCCTCTCCTGGCGCTGGCGGCAGCGACGCAGGTCCCGAGATTCGACCCTATTACGACGACGGTACCTGGTACGGTTATTGGTTCTCTACCGCCCCCAGTACCCAAGCGATCGCGACAAATCTTGCTGAAGGGGACGAACCTTTCTGCATCACATCGGGCAGCCTGGGTGCGCGGGAACGCGCGGGATTCGGATTCGCGCTGGCCGAGACGATGCTGGGGGATCGCGAGTCTTATGGCCCGGGCGCTAACGAGGGCTTCTCCTTCTTGATGGAGAACGTCGCCCAGGCGGAGCTGCCCTTTGAGGTCAGCCTGATCGACGCCGACGGAAATGTCTATTGCGTGCAAAGGACGATGTCAGAGCGCGTCCTCTCAGGGACGGCCCCCTTCTTCTTTGACGAGTTCCAGGTCTGCTCGGGCAACCCGTCGCGGTTGCCGACCTTCGTGTCGCTCCAAGTCGAGGTCGTGGGCGAGGTTCCTGACGCTCGCTTCTGCATCGGGTCTTTCGACCATATCGCGCGCTAGGTGGCCCTCAGGGGAGGCCGGGAGCTTCCGGCCTCCTCAGCCATTTCCCGGGGAATATCTGGACTCCACTCCGAGCTGAAACTTCGCTAGGACCGGGAACGTCCCCATGACTGTCGACCTGGCTCAGGCGCCCATTCTCGAAGACCTCTCCGCCCGCGGATTGATCCATCAGTCGACGGCCCCGGAGCTCCTCTCGGAGCACCTCCGCGCGCCTCGCCTCGTTTACGGCGGCTTCGATCCGACGCGTGACTCGCTCACGATCGGGAACTTGGTCACGCTGCTCCTGCTCAAGCGATTCCAGCTGCACGGGCATAAGCCCATCGTGCTGATGGGCGGCGGCACCGGGCTCATCGGCGACCCGAGCGGAAAAGATTCCGAGCGCAGCTTGCTCAGTCGGGAGGAGATTGAGGCGAATGTTCGCGGACAGCGGCGCATCTTCGAGACGGTGCTCGACTTCGACGGGCCCTCAGGCGCGGAGATCGTGAACAATGCCGATTGGCTCGGGAAGCTGTCCTATCTCGAGGTCTTGCGGGACATCGGGAAACACTTCTCGGTGAACATGATGATCCAGAAGGACTCGGTGCGGACGCGACTTGAAGGGCGCGATCACGGCATCAGCTACACCGAGTTCAGCTACATGATCCTGCAGTCCTACGACTACGCGTATCTCGCGAAGGAGCGAGGTATCACGCTGCAGGTCGGGGGCTCGGACCAATGGGGCAATATTACGCTCGGCGTGGAGCTGGCGCGCCGCCTGCATCAACTCGAGGTTTTTGGGCTGACGACGCCTCTCCTCACCAAGAGTGACGGTGGCAAGTTTGGCAAGACGGAGTCGGGAGCGGTTTGGCTGACCCGAGAGCGGACGAGCCCCTACGCTTTCTATCAGTTCTGGATGAACGCGGCGGACGCCGACGTCGAGCGATTCCTGAACGTGTTCTCTTTGCGCCCGGTCGCGGAGCTGCGTCAGATTGTGGCCGAGCATGCGGCGCGCCCCGAGGCGCGCACGGC
>NASX01000094.1 GCA_002085155.1 Sorangiineae bacterium NIC37A_2 | reverse complement strand
TCAAAATTTCCGCCTTCAGCTTCTCGAGATTCGGCTCCGCCACGCGCCGATCCTCAGATCACCTGCCCTCATCACAAGACGGGCATCGGCGAGGATGTACGAATGAGCGCCGGTTGGCTTGGTCCGCTAGCTGGTGGAGAGGGCTGCGGCACAACGGCAAGCGTTATGGGGCCCTCTGCCGCTTTGCTTTCGCAGAGGTTTGGTTGGGTGGACGAGGCTTGTCGATCGTTTGCGGTCTGAGCGCGCGCAAGCGATGTGCCTGATTGTGAGGTTGACGCGGAGTTTGAGTATCGCGCGCAGCCATGGGTTTGCGAGACTACTGAGGTCTCGAGTTCTTTCTTCTCGCCCGCGCTGGGAGAGCCGAGGCCTTTTGCTTGTCTTGGTCTCGCGCCGATTTCCAGAATCTGCGGATGTTTCGGGAGGTTGGCGTGACCGGATTTCCTTCGCCCGCGCTCGGTTTAGGCTAAAATTGTTAGTTTGTGCTTTGAGTTGTCGCGGCTTCGCGAGGGCGTGTGCGTGAGGACCCCGAGGCTCGAGTTGTGTTCCGAGAGGTGTTGGTGGTCCAAGGGCGCGGGCTCATGCGGTTTCTCAATGTGTCCTCTCGAGCTCATCCCCGCCCGCGCTGAGGCTCGTGTAGGGCGCCTAGGGTTTGCTTCGTGGGGTCGTGGCGTGAGGCAGCGTGTGCGCGAGCATGTCAGGGGCCCGAGTGGCGGTCGGCAGCGTGTTGCTGGTCGGGCGGCGCGGGCTTGTGGGATTGCAGGCGCTCGGATCTATCCTGGTCACAGCGTCTTTTCAGCGCGGTCTTGGGCGCTCGAGAGGTCCGTTCTTTCTTGTGCGAAGTCATTGAGTGAGTATTCGGGCCGGACCCGATCAGCGATTCCGGTCACCCGATCACTGATTCCGGGCGCTTCGATCAGCGATTCCGGCGGCCAATCAAGGTCGAGATGCGACGCCTACGACGGTTTTCGAACCGGTGGCACACCCGGGGAATGTCGGAGCGCAAGAGCACGCAACGTGTACGAGAGAGCGCCGTAGTTTGCCCTGACTTGTGTTCGCAGACTTTTGGACACTGGACTGCGGTCAGTTTCAGGCCACCGGCGCCATTTGAGAATCTGGACGTCGGGCCGATGCGGCCCTCAGAGGCGCAATGTGTTTGTGAGCAGAAATTGATCCAGAAGTTTCTTTGTTTCCGGCTCGAGCGAGTATAAAAGAAACCGAGCCCTCACCTTTGGCTCTCTTATCGATACTGGAGGTGGGGCCGATCCAACTAGGAAGGGGACCTTATGAAGCAATGCTACCAGATCGGGTGGCGACGGTTGGCCGTGTTTGCCACCGTGGCGTCACTCGCGAGTACAGGTTGTGGAAGTGGCGACGTGGTGGACCGTTTGGACGGATTTTTGGTCCATTGCCCATGCAAGGTTGTTGGCGGGATCATGTACGAGGCCGCGGGTTGCGGGGATCCTGCCGTTATCGATACGCAAGCAGAGTTCACTGAAAAGTGTCAGAACGCCTGCAACGCATTCGGAGCGGACCTCAGCTTTTTCAACTTCCTCACGGGTGAGTTCGATAGCCCCTACGCGCCCAATCCCGGCTTTCGATTTGAGCCGTTTTTCTCAGAAACCCGCTGCAACCTAAGCGATGACCCAGGGAAGTTTCCTGGCACGGACGAGTTCGTCGCAACTTCGGATAGCAGGATAAATGTGTCCATCGAAGGGCATTCCGGAAGCACCCTCGCTTCTGGCTCGGCTTCGCTGACCACACCGGATTGCGCGAGCTTTCCATGCGAGGTCGCTCTTACTGATCTCTCGCTTTCGGGTGAGAACCTCAGCATCGAAGGAATCGGAATTTCAGGCGTGGGAGTATCGAATGCAAACATTTGGTATGGTACGATTGATGCGAACGGAAATATAACGTTCCCTTCGGGCAATGTTCGATTGAATGGGCAGCTAGTCGCGCATGGAGCGCTGGGCTCGGACTCATTCGTGCCGAACAACGATGTGACGGGCACGTTCGACAGTCAAACAGGCGCAATCGCAATCGACGGATACTTTGCTGGAACGGACGGAGCGTTTCAGCTCTCTTTCCGAGGAAGCTCCCAAGGGAATCGTACTCCTAGGCTTTCTGCGTTTGCCGGAGGAGATCTGACCTGCGACCCTCTGACCGGGACGGCACCGGTGGTGCTCGATGCATCAGGGTCGAGTGATCCTGATGGGACAATCTTCTCGGTGTCCTGGCGCAACGAGGGCGGCGAGCTCCTTGGCGAAGGAATGACCGTTCAGGTTGAGCTTCCTCCTGGATCCTACTTGGTTGCGGCTACTGGGCAGGATCCAAGCGGAAAAGCAGCTCTTCAACAGGTGTCTTTCCAAGTGAATGACACCGAACCGCCAGTGCTGACAGTGCCCAGCAATACTCAACTTGAGGCGTGTTCGTCCGGGGAAACTCAGATTGAGTTTCCCGCGCCGAGCGTCACAGATCTGTGCTCCGGGGCAGAGCTAACCGGACACGTGGTTGGCATCAACGAGGGCTCCGTCGGTCCCATCCCTCTCTTGGGACGTAGCGCGGCCGTCCCCCCAGGGACAGTTCTCGTGGAGTGGACCGCTACGAAGCCCAACGGGGTGGCAGCTACGATCAACGTGGAGTATTCGGTCGTCGCACGTCCGGTTCTCCGAGCTAGCGAGCAGCTGACGTTGGCCGACCGAGCGAAGATCCTCGCCTCTAACGGATCCAAGGGACTCATCTTGGCAACCGGTGTGCAAACAACCGAACTTGGAGCTGATTCACAGGTCGGAGCGGTGCAAAGCGTGTCTTCAGTGTTCGCGCGCGAGCGCGCGTTCATTGACGGTGATCTTACAACGGGCGATCAGTTTTGGACCCAGAATGGCGTGAACGTCTTCGGTACGGTTACTGAGGAAACGTTCGCTCCTGCGGCCGCTGCTCCTGTTCTGTCCGGCGTACTCGCGCCCTCGTCCAACTCGGTGAACCTGGAGCCATCAACTTCGACAACGCTCAACGCTGGTCAGTACGGTGACGTTGCCGTCAAAGCCGGAGCAACTTTGACTCTAAGCAGCGGCGAATACTCATTCGCTAACTTGCAGATCGAACCCGGCGCTACCGTGCAGTTCGTAGGGCGCGTCGTTGCTTGGATTCATGGCAATGTCACGTACCGTGGCACTCAATCGGGGACTATGCCCATCTTCAATCTCCCCAACGCCTCTCACATATTTCTTGAATCGAGCTTCAACGGAATCATTCGGGCCCCGCAAGGGGACCTAACTCTCGGAAACAACAGTCCTGCGCAGGCGTTCACCGGTGAGTTTTTTGCTCGAAAGATCCTCGTTCGCGCGAACATGAACGTTCTTCAGGATAGTTTCGACTGCGGCGAGTAAGTAAGCGAGGGAAGCAACAGTAAGAAAACGCGAGGTGGCGGGAAACGCTGCCTCGCGTAATTTTTGATGTAGAGTTTGCTGATGCGTCGTTATGACGAGCCGAAAGCATGGGCCTCTCTCATCGCTTGCTTCCTAGCCCTGGGATGCGGCAAAGAGCCCCCGACAGAATCCATCGCCTTTGAGAACGAGGGTTTCACCTATGCCGTCATGGGGGGGGCGGAGCTGTGCGCAGGGGCTCCCGAACGAGCGCAAAGTGAAATCGTCGAGCTCTCCGACTGGTTCGGAGTCGGAGTGACGGGCGTCCGCTATAACCTCTACGAGGGCAAAGATTCCCTTCGCGACTTCGCGCCCTGTTCTCACTACGCCGGAGGCTGCTTCTCCGAGGGGATTGTTTACACGACCACCGGCGCAGATACGCACGAGCTCGTCCACGCAGTCGCCGCGGCGCTTGGGCAGCCACCAAGGTTCCTCGCGGAAGGAGCGGCGGTTATGTTCAGCGAGAGTTTCGGCTCCGTCGATACGCAAACGGTTCCTGAGCTCATAGGAAGCTTCGACGTCGTGCGGCTTTGCACGGATGAGGGGTGGAACGAGGCAGCGGAGAGGGACGTCGGCACCTTGTATCGCACTGCCGGAGCATTCGCGCGGTTTATCGTTGAGGAGTACGGGCGGGAGCGCTACGTGGATCTGTACTCTAGACTAACGCGAGGGCGGCCAGAAACTGAAGTTCGCGAGACGTTCGAGGACGTATTCGCTGTCCGTCTCGAGGACCTTTTGGCCCGATGGGATGCGTGGGACTTTCGGAGCACCGAGACCGTGTATCGGCTGACTCGAGGAACGCCCGTCCTTGGCTCCGAGGATGCTGCCACGCTCACTTCCTCTTGTGGCGTGTCGTGGGGACGGGATTTTGAGCACGATTCGAGCCGCCGCACGCTTCTTCACTTTCGGGGAGAGCCGCGGCGCAGCGTCTCGATCGACAAGAGGTCAGGTGGCAGTGCCTCTGGCGGCCTCCGGCTGGTGCTGCCAAAGTCTGGTGAACTGCTCGTCATCTTGGATGGACCGTCGGCTGCGTTTCGAGCTCAAACTCAGTTCTATGGGCCTCCTGCGGAGCTTAGCATCGAGCAATTGGACCTCGATGCTGAATTGGAGCTAAAGCAAACACCCGCGGTGGTTGTGAGCGCTTCAGCCGAGAAGCACGCTCCCGTGTGTTTTTCATCAGCCGTCGAGGTCGGAGAGATCGGCACGACCATCGTGGAGCCTGGCGTTTTCGTGACTGGTCTTCCGTTGGCCATGCAGTGCTGTGTGGGCGACGAATGCACCGAAATGGCGATGTGGCCGGATGGAAGTCCTGGCACAGCGACGTGCCCTTCTGGCTGCATCGTACCCAGCCAGGAGTTTCCTACCGAATGGCAATCGGTTCCCGCCGCTTCCTCCGTCGGGCGGCGGCTCGTCTATGGGGTCAATGTTGCGCAGTGAATCGATGATACCGAAGCAACTTTTTTGGATGCTTTGCGTGCTTGCAGGCGCGGTGTCCGGGTGTGCCCCTCGTTCGACCGGATCCTCCGTATCAGGTGGTCTTTCGGGTGCCGCGGGATTGGTGTCAGCCAACGCGCTCAATCGTGCCGCCAATGGTGCCTGCTGGGGTGAGTGTTCCGGGGGTAAGGTCTGCGACAAGGAATCTGGTCTTTGTGTTGCGGCAACGTGTGACCCGCCATGTCGGCAGGATCAGATGTGTGAGCGATTGAGCATGGGTTTCACTTGCGTGCCGCGAAGTACACCGAACTCGCCATCGCAAACCCCGATTCCTAAGGCGGACGGCGAGTCGGGTCTTACTCAGTGAGCAGTCTCGATCTCGCGTTGTGGGGGACGCTCGCGCCAGGGCTTCGACCCATAGAGTGCCCCGAACTCGCCATCTAGGGACGCCGGACTCCGCTCAGTCGCTGAGCGACAGCGCGCTACGACGAGCATTGTTTCCGAGCGGTCGGGGCGGCGAGGGCGGTGGAGGTCGCGAGCGTGCTCCGTTTGATTGTGGCCACAGTCGCATCGACTTACGATGACGAGTCCGTGGTTTGCGCGAGGTCACCGCGAGCAGGGGCTGCGCGCTCAGCGACTTTGTGCGACACGTTGCCCTCCTTGCGGAAGTCTTTCTGTGCGGGCCATCGCATGCGGCAACGCTCTTCTGGTCGGGGAGCTCATCGAGCGCGACGTCTCCCGCCGGCGGAAGCGGTCGTGAAACTGCACACGCTCAGGGCCGTGGCTGCGTCACGGCGTCTTAGAATCTTGTTAGGCCAGATTTCCGAATCACGGTTGCTTCAAGGTTTGGCCACCGCTTCTCGCCTTCGGCGACTGAAGAGGCCACATAACTGGCCGTTGGTGACCGACAGCCTCTGAGGGGCTTTCGCCTGCTTCGAGCGCTGTCGCTCGGCGCTCTCAGAGCGTATCCTCTTTGAGGATGAACGCCGGCTTGGGGAGGCCTCAAGCACGCGGGTGAGGGCTGCGGCACAACGGCAAACGTTATGCCGACCAGATTCTGTCGACGCTGACCTCTCGACCTCTCAAGCGCTAACGCACAAGGTCACGGGACGCATGCCCTGCGACCCTCTGCCGAAGTCGCTTCGATGAACTGGGTTGAACGAACCAGGTTTTCGGTCGAACACTGGGCCCTGACAGGCCGCGACAAGTCGTCAGAATCCCGATTCTACGGCTTTCAGCTTCACTTTATACGTGACTTTGAATCTGGGTTCGCCCTCCACGGCAACCACTTCAGCCTCGATACGGCTACCATCCTCCCATGCCCAGAAACGGCCAAGCTTGGCTTCGTTTGTCGCCAGACACGCATGCAGTTGCTCCCTACATTCCTCAGGAACCCGTGTTGTGCTGGACTTCGGCAAGCCGTACCGATTCAGGATCTCTTTCCAAATCTCTAGGACGGTAGGCAGCTCATCCTCGGAAACTGAACTTTCCACGGTCAGACCGCAAAGGCGATCGCCGCAGAACTTGAGAATTGAGCGCGTCGGCAGCTTCACGTCCGCGGGCGTACCAGAACAACGACTTAGCGAGTCCCCAGCCTTCCATTGATGCCCGCCGTCCCGGCACGCTGCTTCGGCTACTGCCTGGCTTATTCCAAACTTGAATCCGAGCGCTTCTTCCGGAAAGTCGACCGCGGATTCGGCCGCTGCTTCATGCTCGCTCCCTGAACGCCTCGTGCCACCCGATTTGAGCGATTGATCCGTCTCGTTTGGAACCTCACGCGAGTCTGCATTCAGGATCCACTCCCCGGAATGCGCCAACACGTAGGTAAGCTGCTGACCACATCCGCGAACGCCCCGAGTAAGCGGGGTGAGCCGGTGTATCTCCAGCTCACTCTCCGGACACTGCATATCGAAAGCAGCTCGTGTCTTCAGCCGTCGAGTAGGGGATGCACATGATACTGCGCTCAACAATGCAACAGCACCCAATACTCTGACGCAATGTGATCCTCGTGCTCGCATAAGGCGCAGCTTCTACCTGGAAAGGACGGTTCGCTCCAGACGTTGGTATTCGTTCCGTTTTTTTAGCACTCAGCAGGGGCTGGTATGATGAGAACTTGGTGCGTGCCGGGGGCCGTTGACTCCCATGCCTTGAGTCACAGACGGCCGTCGCTCCTTTCACTCCGCTGGGCCGCGGCGGCCGGTTGGTGTACTGTGAGGCGACTCGCCCGGCAGCATAGTTGCAAGGCGCCATGCCGAGATGAAACTACGGCAAAGGGCGGTCCATGGCACCGAGCAGTCGGGGCCGAACCAGCCAACTACCGACGCGTGCGGGTCCTTCGCCGGGATTGAGCGCGAGTTGTGAGTCGATGTATGGCCGGCGTGTGCCAGCTTCAGCATGCGGCAACTGGCTTGACCTTCAAGCAGGAGGATCGCCTTGGCGTCCTCGCACGGGTGCAGCAGCCTTGGCTCCGTCGTCCCACCGAAAGCTCTGCAAGCCGCGTCCTCCGCAGCCCGATTCGAGCTCACTTCGAGGCGGCCTAACTCACGCCCTGAGGCGGACCGTCAAGTAGAATGAGCATGAGTTTGTTCTCCTGTGATGAGGGGTGATTGCCGGACTTTGAGAGTCTTGAGGTAGCG
>NASX01000093.1 GCA_002085155.1 Sorangiineae bacterium NIC37A_2 | reverse complement strand
CCTGCAGAACATGAGCCCCGTAGGAGGCTTCGACTACTACCTGAACGGCTTCCACGTGATGAAAGATCACCCTGATCTCCACATGGAAGCTCACCACTATTTACGAGATCCTCTCGGGGCAACTTGTGATGCCCGGAGTGGGAGCGATCGCGGAGAAGGCGGCTCTCCAGAAGAAGCTCAATAGCTACGGCAAGACCTGGCACATCTGGGACACGGGGCACTTTGGTCGCCCCGCGGCGAAGACTCTCCCGGTCGGCGAGCCAATGCTCGCCTGGTCGTACAATCGAGACGGCGAGGCTCCGGAGAAAATGCTGGAGGAAAGGAATGAGCGCCTGAAGGTCGATGTGGGAGCGAAGCGGGAAGATCGCGCGAGTTTTGCGCCAGAGGCTCGACCCCAGATGGGAGAAAAAGAGCTCGAAGGGCGAATCATCGCGCCTCAAGGGGAGTCCCCGCTCGACGAAAGCGCTCACCAGCCCCAACATATAGGTCAGGGGAAGGAGTAGGGGGCTATCATGAACTTTTCTATGCTCAGGCGACTCATGGTCGAGGAACAGCTTGTCTCGCGCGGCGTCAAGGACAAGCGAGTGCTCGCGGCGATGGGGGCAATTCCGCGTGAAGTGTTCGTCCCTGAGGAACAAAGGACCTTCGCTTACGAGGACCGACCGCTGCCCATCGAGCTCGCTCAGACCATCTCCCAACCCTATATTGTGGCGTTGATGGCGGAAGCGGCTCGGGTGTCTTCGGGTGATCGAGTTCTCGAGGTCGGCGCGGGTTCTGGTTATGCGGCCGCTGTCTTCGCGGAGCTCGGCGCAGAGGTGTACGCGATCGAGAGACATCCGGAGCTCACGGCCTCCGCGCGAGCTCGATTGACGCAAGCGGGGTATGGCCGTGTGCACGTTTTGTGCGGAGACGGAACCTACGGGCTTCCAGCTCAGGCTCCCTTCGACGCGATCATTGTCTCGGCTGCAGCTCCGGCGGTGCCGAGCCTCCTTCTGGATCAACTGGCCCTCGAAGGTCGGCTCATTGTGCCCGTGGGGAGTTACCCTGGGCCCCAGAAACTTCTGCGTGTGGTTCGGGAGTCCTCGCTCGGATTTTCTGAAGAGAATCTCGGACAGGTGCACTTCGTGAGACTCGTCGGCGCTCACGGTTGGCCGGAAGGGCCCCCGCCTGACGTCGAGCAAGAAGAGGCGGAGCCTCGTCGAGTGACTTGAGGGGCGTCGAGTGACTTGAGGGCCGAGTAGGGCGAGCGCCCCTCAAAGGGGCGTGAGCTTGAGGAGCTTGGCCTCTTTGCCATCCGTGAGCAGGTAGATGGCTCCCTCGGGGCCTTGGGTGACATCACGCATGCGGGTCCTGTGATCCGTCAGCAGCCTCTCTTCGCCGACGACTCGATCGCCTTCGACGACGAGACGGATCAGCGCTTGGCTTGAGAGTCCTGCAATGAAGAAGTTTCCTTTCCACTCAGGGAAGAGGTCTCCATTGTAAATCATGAGCGCCCCCGGAGAGATGACCGGGTCCCAATAATAAACGGGCTGCTCGAGCCCTGGCGCCGCAGTTGTCTTATGGATCGGCTCGCCGGAATACTCTTCTCCGTAGCCGATCATGGGCCAGCCATAGTCCTTTCCGCGCTCGACGAGGTTCAATTCATCGCCCCCCTGAGGTCCCATCTCGGCCACCCAGAGGCGGTCTTTGGAGTCGAGGGCGGCTCCGAGGACGTTGCGATGTCCGATCGTCCAGATCTCGGGCCTCGCGCCCTTGGTGCTGGCGAAGGGATTGTCCTTGGGGACTTTGCCATCTGGTAAGATGCGTACAACCTTTCCGAAATGACTCGCGGGATCGCGCGCCTGGACGCGGCCCTCTAGGATGGAGCGGTCCCCGAGCGTCACGAAGAGTGTCCCATCCGGTGAAAAGACGATCCGTCCTCCCGCGTGCTTGGTGGAGTCGAGGGTGGGCTGCATGCGGAAGATCACCTGGAGCATCGTGAGGGCAGGGACTCCCCCCGTGCCGAGTTGTGCTCGCGCTACCGCAAGCCCGTTCCCGCCGTCTCGTGGCTCGTAGTAGCTCAGGTAGACGAGCTTGTCCGTTTTGAACGTCGGGCTCAGAGCGACATCGAGGAGCCCGCCTTGATCTCGACCGTCGACGCGGGGGACCCCTTTTACTTCCGTGGAACTCTTTCCGTCCGCCGCGACGAGCAGCAAACGCCCTTCGTATTTTTCCGTCACGAGCAAGCGCCCATCGGGTAAGAAATCGACGGCCCAGGGATATTGGAACGGGCCTGCGACGGTGCTGACGCGAAACTCGGTTTGAGTGTGCACGGCCTGAGCTCGCGTTTGTCCTTCGAAGGCAGGCTTGAACTCAGGCACATTCGGCGGAGCGGTCTCGACGGGCTGTGCCTCGGGATTGGGCCCGACGCGGGGCACCGTCTCCTCGCCCTCACTATTGCCATCCGGCTCCACGATCTGCGGTTCCTGATCGGGCTGCACAGGGTCCGGTTTTGGTTGTTTGTGACAGGAGAAAGGCAATGTCATCAGAGCCCCGGCGACAAGTGGGAAGAACCGCATGCTCTGCCCTATGCACGGGTTGTGCCGCGGACGACGAGCTTCTGCGCCGCGCTCGCGCGTTCACTGAAGATTCCGGTCGACGCTGGGTGCGCGGCGGAGCGTGAGCAGCTCCCCCCTGGGAGCCCGAGCTCCACGTGCCTCTCGGATGACTCCGTGGTGGGGCGAAAGGGAGCAGGCCGGATCTGTCGCGCGCGTGTCGCCTGTCAACGCGAAAGCCTGACAGCGACATCCGCCGAAGTCCTTGTGCCGCTCGGGGCAGCTCCGACAGGGCTCCGGATGCCAATCGGTACCGCGAAACTCTTGAAAGGCGCTTCCCTCCCTCCAAATGGCGGCGAGGGGATGGCGCCGAACATCGTCGAAATGAAGTCCTGTGATCGCGCGGGCCGCATGGCACGGGAGGGCGAGACCGTCAGGAGTTACAACCATGTAACTTTGAGCCCACCCACCCATACACGCACGCGGCCGCTCCGCATAGTAGTCGGGGAGCACGAACAGGACGTCTGTGCGGCCTTTCAGACGCTCCTGGGCAGCGGCCGCAAGTCGCCGCGCAGACTCCAGCTCTTCTCTGCTGGGCATCAGCCGGGCGCGATTAGAAAGGGCCCAGCCGAGGTATTGAACATTGGCGAGCTCGATACGATGAGGCTCGAGCCCCTCTGCGAGGGCGAGGAGCTCTGAGAGTTCGCCCACGTTCTCTCGATGCAGGACGATGTTGATCGTGAGCTGAAGACCGAGCTCTTTCGCCCAGGCGGCCACTTTGAGCTTCTGTTGGAGGAGATCCACGCCAGCGATCTCGATGCTCTTGTCGTGGCTTGGGGCCTGGATGGAGAGCTGAAGATGTTCGAGCCCCGCTTGGGCGAGCTCGGCGAGACGGCGTCGAGAGAGCGGCGAGCCGCTCGTCACCAGGTTCACGTAGAGCTCCCGCTCTCGCGCCCGAGCTACGAGGCGAGCGAGTCCGCCGTAGAGCAGGGGTTCTCCTCCGGTGAAGTGGACCTGGAGAGCACCGAGAGCCTCCGCATCATCGATGACGCGCATCCAATCCTCGTCAGAAAGCGCTCTGCCTTGCCTGGTCAGGTGTGTGGGGTTCGAGCAGTAGGCGCAACGCTGCGGGCAAGCGTAGGTGAGCTCGGCGATCAATGTGAGGAGCCGAGGCGCCGTGGTCATCGGGTCATCTCCATCGTGAGGAGCCCTCGATCCATGAGGCGCCGGAGGAAGTGCATGACTTGGACTTCAAGCTCCGGGAGCGAGAGGTCCCGATGGATGTGCATGAGCTCGGTGGCGATCTCTTCGACAGTGAGCTCACCGGTGCACCGTTGAATGATTTCGCCAGCGCTTGCGTTCAGGGCCAAACCACGCTCCGGAGCGAGCAGGACAAGTTGCCCCGAGCTTCGGTCGTGACGGAGGCGGATCCCGGGCCGGAGTCTGGGCCGGCTGGCCTGGTTCAACGGAGCGATGGAGGCCATCTGNGAGTTTCCGCGCCTTGGACGCAATCGAGCAGATGCCAAAGAACCTCTGTCTTTCGGATCAGAGCCTGAATGCAGGCCTCCTGNGCGGCGCGAGTGGTAGCNGTGGTGAGGACGAACTCGAGAGCTTCACTCGCGTCTCGTTGTGCGCGAGGGACCCGCTGACGAAAGTACTCGAGGGCTTCCGGCTTCACGAAGGGATAGTGCCGTTCGAACGACGCGACACGCTTCACCATGAGCTCCGGCGAGAAGAACTCGGTGAGCGAAGCTGCGACGGCTTCCGAAAGGCTCGCGTCCCGGACGAAGGTGACGTAGGCGTCGCACGCGAATCGGACCCCGGGCAACACGCGACCTAGTCCCGTAAGTTGGCTGCGTTCTACTCCGAGCGCCTCTCCGAGCCGCAGCCAAAGCCCCAGGCCCCCTGTGCCTTCCTCGACCCCGTCATGATCGACAATGCGGCGAAGCCAGCTCCGTCGAAAGGCGGGGTCGTTCGATTTTGCAAGGATGAGCGCATCTTTGATGGGGATACGCGTCTGATAGTAGTAGCGGTTCTCGGCCCAGCGCTGGAGATCTTCTCGACTCAAGCGCCCCTCATGCATGGCCACATGGAATGGGTGGCGGTCGTGGTAACGCTGGGTTCCCTCCTGACGGAGGCGATCCAAGAAATGCTCTCTCGAGAGAGGCGTCTGCCCGGGATCATTCATCTCGATCTTCGCCCTCGGCTTCTGGAACCACCAAGAAGTAGGGATCGGGGCGCTCTCCCTCCTCCTCAGCCTGGTAGGCGCCGATCTCGGCGTTCATAGTCCATTCGACGAAGCCCGGTCGTTCCCATTTTTGCATGCAATAAAGAACGCAAGATGCATTCCATACGTGAGCGCTTCGTGGGACGGTTTGTGAGGGATCGCCGCGACAAACGCGCCTCAGCCGAGGCAAAATGGTGCTCGGGTTTTGTTCGCGGTGCTCCCCGCTCGCGCTAAGCTGGCGGTCATGACACTTCACGTGATCGTGCTTGGATCAGCGGCCGGAGGCGGTTTTCCCCAGTGGAACTGCGGCTGTGACAACTGTCAGAGTGCGAGGCGGGGGGAGTCCGGGTTCGAGGCGCGGACTCAGGACTCGGTGGCGGTGTCTGCGGACGGGAAGAACTGGTTCCTGCTGAACGCGTCTCCGGATGTCTTGGTGCAGGTCCAGCGCACTCCTGAACTCTGGCCTACGGGGCTTCGAGACGTACCCATTGCTGGAGTCGTGCTGACGAACGGGGACCTCGACCATTGTCTGGGCCTCTTTCTCCTTCGAGAGTCACAACCTCTTACTATTTACGCCACCAGGCGGGTGGAGGAAGGGCTCAGGAAGAATGTAGCTCTTCGAACCCTCGAGAGGTTCGAAGGGCACTCTCGCTGGCATCCTCTGGCTCTTGAGCGAGAGGTCGAGCTCTTGCTCCCCAGTGGCGCCAAGAGCGGCATCTTCGTGCTTCCCGTTGCCGCGCGAGGAAAACCGCCCCTCCACCTCATGGGGGTCATGGATCCTCACGAGGAAGACAACATCCTGCTCCGTATCCGCGCGGGGACGCGGAAGCTCGTCTACGCCAGCGCGGTCGCTGACGCTGCCCCTCATCTGGAGGAGTTTGCAAGTTGTGATGCGCTGCTCCTCGATGGGACGTTTTGGTCTGAGGAAGAGCTGCCCGGCCTCGGCCTCTCGCTCGGCCCGGCCAAGACGATGGCCCACCAGCCTATCAGCGGAGAACGCGGTACGCTTCGGAAGCTGTCCGATCTCAAGGGCCCACGGCGCCTCTACACGCACATCAATAACACCAATCCCGTACTGAACCCGGCATCGCCTGAGCGGAGCACGCTTGAGGCGGCGGGGTGGGAGATTGCGCGAGACGGGCTTCGGATGGAGCTCGGATAGTCCCAATAGGCTCGCTCCGCCGCGAGCCGGATTAGGCCTCCTCGTCGATCGCGATCAACTCGAAAGGATCGACCCCGCCATGCACCTGGTCGATTGGGTCGTCGTTCGGATCTCCACCGCTTGCCTGCAGGAGCATCTCTCGCGCCATATTGACGCCCAGCTCATCGTGCGTCAGCCGAATACTCGGCGCGGTTTCCGCCTCTGGGTCGAGAAAGTCGAGGGATCCGGGTTCAGGCTCTTCAGGACCCGGCGCGAGGAACTCAAGCAGGGTATCAGTGTTGCGGCTCAAGGAGATCTCTTCCTCCTCCTCATCATCGATGAACTCGAGGAGGGCTTCGCCTCCTTGGGGTTCCTCATCGGGAAACTCGAGCACCGCGACCCCTTTCTCGAGGAACTCCTCGTCCGTTTCGTCGTTCCTTTGGGCCTCGGGAAGCTCAAGGAGCTCGAGACTCAAGGGCCCATCGTCCACCGGCTGCACGTCCGTCGCGGCTTCCGACTTGACGGGCCACATCGTGGATGGTGCTTGCCATTCTGCGGTCTCGCGATCCATCTCTTCATCATCTGCGCCGCCTTCGTCCGTTTGTGAGCGGTCACTGACGCGAGACATTGGCCCGAACTCGAGCTTGTCGAGACCGGTGCGTCGGCCGACCTCGTCGACGACGTGCAAGACAAACTCGGTCGCATTGTGAAGGGCATCGGCAAGCTGGCGATTCATCATGCGCGGGGACTTGCACGAATCGGACCAGCTCCCTCCGAGAGGGCGATCGCTCCTCGCTGAGGCGTGAATGAGGGAAGGAGAGTGACCTTCGCGGTGGGGCGCTTACGGGTCATGTGGCGTTTCTCCACAGGGCTCGCCTCCGGCAAAGCAAGTTTGGCACGGTCCTCGCGTCCCCGACTGACAACCCGAGGGGCCGGGGGCGGGCGCCCCCGGGCAAGGGACTGTCGGGCGCATGACGAGTTTGCGGCTCCGATGCGCTCTATTGCCGGGGCATGTGCACTGTGTAACTTTCGGCCGCCATGCCGAATGGTTCGGGTCCGAAACTGTCGATAGTGGTCCCAGTGTACCGGGGAGCCGACACCGTGGGGGAGCTTGTCGAGAAGCTCAGCGAGGAGCTGCGAGCCTATTACGACCTCGAAATCGTCCTGGTGGACGACAAGAGCCCCGACCACTCGGCGGAGGTCCTGCGCGAGCTCGCTGCTCGCTTCCCCTGGGTGGTCTGCGTCTTTCTCTCGCGGAACTTTGGTGAACACAACGCCGTGCTTGCTGGACTCAACCACGCGCGTGGGGACTTCATCGTGACGATGGACGATGACCTTCAGAATCCTCCTTACGAGGTAAAGCGCCTCGTAGACGAGCTCGATCGAGGCTACGACGTCGTCTATTCACGTTACGAGGTCAAGCGCCATAGCCTGTTCCGGAACTTCGGGAGCTGGCTGAACGACCGGGTTGCGAACGTGATGCTCGGGAAACCGAAGGGGCTCTACCTTTGTTCGTTCCGCGCCATGAATCGCTTCGTGGTCAACGAGGTGATTCGCTTTGACGGCCCGTTCCCCTACATTGACGGCCTGATCCTCAGGGCGACGCGGAATATTGGCGTCTTGACCGTCGAGCACCATGAAAGAAAAGTGGGGCGCTCGGGTTATACGCTCATGAAGCTGATCCGCCTTTGGGCGAACATGTTCACGAGCTTCTCGATCTTACCCCTCCGGGCCACCTCGGTATTCGGTCTTGTGGTGGCGGCCCTGGGCGTGCTCTTGGCGCTCCTCTTCGCCTTCGAACGACTGGTCCATCCGGAGCTACCGATGGGCTGGGCTTCCATCATGGTCGCGGTGATGGTTCTATCGGGGGTTCAGCTGTTCAGTCTCGGCATGCTCGGAGAGTATTTGGGCCGACTCTTTTTGAAGGTGGGCGGGGAGCCGCAGTTCGTCGTGCGTTCAACGACGAATTACGGCGGGGACAAGGGAGCGAAAAGCGATGGGTCTTGACGAATTTGCGGGGAAACGAGCGCTGGTCACCGGCGGCCTCGGGTTCATCGGGAGCAACTTGGTGCGCAGCTTGGCGGGCCTCGGCGCTCAGGTGAGCGTCATCGACGCGCTCATCCCACAGCACGGTGGGGACCTTTATAACTTGGAGGGCCTCGAAGATCGCGTCCATGTCGTCG
>NASX01000041.1 GCA_002085155.1 Sorangiineae bacterium NIC37A_2 | reverse complement strand
GCGCTCTTGAGCTGGTAGGGCTTGTTGGCTGCTCCGTCGTTAGTGACCGCGCCCAGGCTTCGATCGTAGAAACCGTTCGCGTCGTCCGTCGTCTTATCGGTATTCCCGAGCCAGTCGTAGTCGTAGGTTTGGCGGAGGATTCGCTTCGAGAACTCGACGTGGGGGCTCGGGAGCGCCCGCCTCGGATCGAGGGGCGCGCTGCTCGCGACTCCGTCGTTCTCTTCCTTGAACGGGCTCGTCCAGGCGTCGTCCCCGCTCGCGTATTGATAGTCGATCCGCGTCGCTCGGTAGAGATCGTCTCTTGGGGCTCCCCCGCGAGTGAGCTCGCCTTCACTCCTTGGCGCGCTCCGCAAGGCTCCGCGCTCCAAGGGGCCCTCTTCGCCGTGCTCCCTGGCCCCTCTCAGTAACCACAACGAACTCAAGAAAGCTCTTTGTGAGAAAGGAGAGCCCGAGGGCAAGGTCCGCGCGGCGGAGGGGCCCAAGCTCGCCTTGGCCCGGGGTGCGAGCAGCACCAACTGGCCGGGATTCTCCGGATGATACTCGACGTCCCACCACGGCACGAGTGGCCGCCACGGGACCCAGCGATAGCCGAGCTGGAGCCCTTCGCAGAGCAAGTCACATTGGCCCTTTGTGAGCGCAGGGCGCGCTCGCCCTCGGTCGGCTTCGTCTCCTTCGGACTTCAACAGCTCATGCGGCGGCGGTCCTTTGACGATCTTGACGTCTGCCAGCGTCTTGCCGACGCTGTATTCTAAGGCAAGCGCGAAGGCGCTACCGAAGTTCGGAGTTCTCCACGCGGCATCCAGAAGTGGCGACGCTTCCTCGGCTTTCAGCATCGGAGGCTGCGCCTTTGATAGGGTGGCATCCATAGCCAGCTCCCGCGCAAACAAAACGACGGGCACGGCCATGGGCAATCCCATCGCCGCGTGATCGTTCTGAAAGCGAACACATGTCATTGGAGTTGACCCGGCCCTACTTTGCCGACGGCTGAATCCCGGCGAAACCGATCAATAAGCCGCTCCAAAGCGTCCTGGCTGTCCAGCAGTGGAATCAGAATCGCTTCAACAAAATCTGCCTTCACTTCGCTGAGCACACGAAAGAGCTCTTCTTCGTTGTGGAAATTCCAGTGAGTCCCTTCACGGTAGGGATGCTCGTTGGACAGCATGTACCAGAGCGGCACTCCATTTCCTCTATGAACCCAATCTCCCAAGCTCAACCACGCGGTAACAAAATACCTTGGGCAACGGCTCACATCGTAGTTGAGCTCAAGGGCCACGTCGCCTTTCGAAAAGATCACACCCCCGCCGGGAGTCAGGCCTCTTTCGGCGAACCCTTGAGCCCCCAGAAGAGCGCCTAGCACACGGCGACACACGTTGGCGAAATATTGACAGTTAAGCTGCTCCCAACCGGATTTGCTCATGACCATCCTTGCATCCTTTGTCTATGGGTCAACAGATTCAACATTGATCCCTAGAGCCTTTGCGCAGTATTCGACATAAGGGGACCCCGCCTTCCGCAAGACACCCATACGCCACCACGGTCCGTCTGTGGTGGCTCTTGCATTCTCCATCAGGACTGAGCGGAAACGGCGATCAATTTCGTTCACCCTCCCTTCGAATTCAGCGTGCTCCGGAAATTTAGCCAGTTCGGGAGCACGCATAATTGCCTCCAAGACGTCTCGAACCCTCAACTCGTTGAGATATTCGCTATAATCCCATTGGTAGCCACCTTCGCACGCACAAACGTGGCCTTCCCAAAGCTCCAACAGCTCGCTGGGAGTCTCGCGAATGTTCAGTTGCTTACGCACAACTTCTTGTTCTGCAACGTAGGTCATAGCTATTTAAATTGGTCGTTGAAGTACTTGAGCTGCGCGGCCGCATCGCCCTCGGGATGGAACTCACGAGCTGCCTTGACGTAGTCCGACATACTTCCGAACTCAGGCATGTCGGCCCGTCGCGCGGTGAGCCTTCCGTTCGATCCCACCGTTACACCTTTCACATGCTTGGCGTAGTGGCGTGCAGCCTCCGCTTGATTCGAGAAGTTTGGTACAGTAGCCAGAGCAGTGCTCTCGCCAGCCATCGGCGCAGATGCAGTACTCGGCACTTCCGGCGCGCTTGTCTCGACACCGGCCATCGCTTTACTCCGATGCAGCCCCGACTTTTGCGCCCAGTCCCGCAACCAAGGCGCAACTGTTGAACGTATCCCCGCCGCTACCGCCCGCCCCGCCGCTACCGTGGCCCTTGCGGCCGGTGCTGCCATCGGTGCAACAATTGCGACGGCCGCCGCATTTGATTTCGCCGCGTCCGCCCGATCCGCATGCTCTTGCGAACCCGGCTCGGCAGGGGTGTCCGCCGTAGCCTGCGTTGCCGTTGTGTACACTGCCATTCCCGCGATGCACGCTCCCCCCCGACGCAACCGCACACAGCGCAAGCCCAGCAAAACCAGCGCCGGCAGCGACACCCTCACGGGCGGCTTCGGGGTCCGACGTAGCCTCTAAGTAGCTACCGTCAGACGACGCGCCTTCATGCCCCGTTCCCATGTGTTCGGCGGGATCCGCAGCCGATGCTCCGCCAGCATTTGCGGCGTCTACGGTCTGCTCCTCGAGCCCCAACGGATCCACATTCTTCAGAACGCTTCCGCTCACATAAGCATAAACATTCGGGTCAGCTTCGCCCGGCGCATGAATGGCGAGCGGGTCCGCCGAAATCCACCTTCCTAGGTACGCGTTGAGGTATCGCTTCCCGAAGTAGGTGAGCCCGACCTCAGCGTCTTCTTCCTTCCCCGTGAACCTATAATCCTCTCGGAACGCGTTCCAGCGTCCTGGGCGGTAGTCGCTCTCGGTCGCGCCGTAGCCTTGGAACGTCGAGCGTTCGACGAGCTCGCTCGTCGCTTTGTCGAGGACGACGCTCGTCGAGCCGAGGTGGTCCCCGAGCTCGAAGAAGACGTGCACCTGGGAGACGCTCGCGTTGACTTGGCCCGCGCCGGTGCCAGTCGCGACCTCGGGAACTTCGCTCATTCCTTCGTAAGCGAGGCGCGCGAGGCGGACGCCATTCGCGAGCAGGTACCGAACGACGGTGAAAACGCTCGCTTCGTAATCCGCAGGGCCGCTGCCAGTGTCAGAGTAGTCCGTCCCGAACTGGCTCCGCCGGAGCTCGAGAGACGCGAAGACGTACAGCGTGAAGCTCTCGCCGCTCGTGTCTACTGCGTGCTTGATGACGCGCTGGTCGCCTGCGTCGTAGGTGTACCGGAGATCGGCGGCGGGTGTGCCCCCAGGGAGCGGATCGTCGATGCTCGCGCCCGGAGCCGTGTCCCAGCGGCGCGCTCGGCCGAGGCGCCCGACCTCGTCCCACTCGTACGCGAACCGCTGACTGCACGTCGCGCCCACGGGCAAACATGGACCGCTCCGCGCGAGATCCATTCGGACCATGTGCCCGGCGTCGTCTCTGAAGGCTCCCCCGCGGGTGAGCTCGGCTTCACTCCTTGCCGTGCTCCCTGCGGTGCGCGCGGCAAGGGTCCCTCTTACCCGTGCTCGCTGGCCCCGAGATTGGTCGATGATACATTTGCTTTCGCTCGACGCCAGGCAAGGCAACCAAGATCATGGCAATTGCAGATCGTGATGGTCTTCCACTCGCTATCGCTATTGCTGGAGGAAACCGACACGACGTCGTTCTCACCGAGCGAACTCTCGATGCTGCGTTCGTCGATGAACTCCCCCCTCGACTGATCGGTGACAAAGCTTGGGACAGTTCACCCCTCGCGCTGCGCCTCAAAGAAGAAAGAAACATCGAGCTCATCGCCCCTGTGAGATCCACAAGTGGTCGATTTCAGGATGGCAGGCCTCTTCGGCGCCACCGGCGTCGGTGGAAGGTCGAAAGACTCTTTGCTTGGCTGAAACGCTTCCGCCGCATCGCCACTCGCTGGGAATACAAGTCGTCGAACTTTCTAGGCTTCTTACGACTTGCCTGCGCCGTCATCATGCTTCGCCATTTTTGAAACGTGCTCTAGGCAATCTCTCCGTGACAGAAGATTGCCTTGCCATCCTTCGACTCAATGGCTCCCACCCGAAGAAGACAGCCTCGGTTCATACGAAATCCTCGATTTCCAGCGCCCAGAACTCCATGACAGCACTTTCTTCGTCCGGCGGAATGATGGTTGGAGGAGAGAAGCAACCCAGTTTGCCATTCCTGGCGAGAAAGACTTCCGGATATGCCGAAATCGAATCTCTGAGAACTGTTCCGCACCCAGGACATGCAACGGAAGCGGAAACCTCCCTGAGCGCGCGTGCTCCAATGTTCCTGTTCTCACGATCAACTGCGAAGACCTCTCCGCAGCAAGTACATGAAGCCAGCTCAATGCGATACCCCTCCGTCGCGATGTAAAAGACCTCATTGTTGAACGTACCCGCACCCTCTGCAAAGGCTCGGTAACACCGCACTTTCCGACGTCTCATTGAACTCTAGCTCCTGGCGTCGCACCATCTCGAATCAGGAGGTTGATCGTCCCTGGCGCCCGCACCGATGGCGCTTCGAGAATGTTTGCTCCCTCGGTGAAGGGAAGAGGCTGCTTAAAGTAGCCAGAAGGCGGGTCTATCTGGAGTCGTAGCCCGCTAGGAACTCGGACCTCGAATACGGCGGGAATGACGTCTGGCACATGAAACTGAAACTCTTTGATCGCTCCCTCAATCGTCGAGTTTGCATATATCCCGTGACCCGGGGCACCGGACAAGTAGAAGCCGTTCTCGGCCGTTGATTGAGCATACTGCGGATCAATCGCTCTGAACGCAACGCCACCCTTGGTTGCAAGTTCCGCAGTTGCTTCACCGGCCCTATCCACTTTGGTCGCCGCATCAACGCCAGATGCGGCTCTTCTAAGCAGCGCGCCCCCGACAAACGGCAGGACTAGCCCCACTCCAGCAAGGACTCGCTCCGTTGTGCTGGAGTTTGGCGACAGCAGCGTGGCCACGTCCACCGTTTCCCCCAGCACAGGCACGGCACCTGCCGAAACCTCCAGGACGGTTCGAGCCGTCTCGGCACTCGGTCTCGTCTGCTCCGCTACTGTCGGGAGAAACTCCCCCGTTACCGGATGACAGCCTGCTGCCCAGCAATTTGGCGCAGTCGACTGCAGGTAGCCCTGACCACTCCCGCTTGGCTCAAGATAGCTCTGGTTTTGCTCGTGCGTACCATCCGAAACCCCGCCGCCTTCAAGACTCTGGTTTGGCTCAAACGAGGCATTCTGCGTCTGATCCTCCTCGAGCCCCAGCGGATCCACATTCTTGAGAATGCCTCCGCTCACATACGCATAAACATTCAGGTCCGCCTCACCCGGCGCGTGAATGGCGAGCGGGTCCGCCGAAATCCAGCGCCCCAAATACGCGTTGAGATACCGCTTCCCGAAGTACGTGAGCCCGACTTCGGCGTCTTCCTCCTTCCCCGTGAACTTATAATCCTCCCGGAACGCGTTCCAGCGGCCGGGGCGGTAGTCGCTCTCCGTCGCTCCATAGCTTTGGAAGGTCGAGCGTTCGACGAGCTCGCTCGTCGCTTTGTCGAGGACGACGCTCGTCGAGCCGAGGTGGTCCCCGAGCTCGAAGAAGACGTGCACCTGAGAGACGCTGGCGTTGACTTGGCCCGCGCCTGTTCCCGGGGTGACCTCGGGGACTTCGCTGGTCCCCTCGTAAGCGAGGCGAGCCAGCCGAACTCCATTCGCGAGCTCCCGGGTCTTCTGGCCTCTCTGTGAGAGCTGCGCTGCATGGTGGGGCGCGAAGCGCCCCACCCACAAGACTCACTTGATGATCAGCGCGTCGCAGGGGAAGCCTGCAAAGAACTCGGTGACCTCGGGCTTGAGCCACGTTTCGCAGGCGTTGCCGAGGAGCTCGAGAGTCGTCGGATCGTTCATGCGCCAGTCGGTGCTCGGGATGAGCTCCTCGTTTACATAGATCTGGCCGGTCGCGACTTTGTCTTCCTTCACTTCGACGTTCGAGTGGCTCAGGTCGAAGATGCAGGACTTGAGGGCTTCGAGGCGGCTGCGGATCTCCGCCGCGAGAGCAGCCGGATCCGTGTTCAAGAAGGCCTTCTGAGTGCCACCGGCCGCGCTGTACTTTCCGGCGGGCAGGAAGCAGGCGGGGTTCCCCTCGGCGGGCTGAGGACTGCAATCCGCCGCCGCAGGTGCGTTCCCGTTCGCCGTACGCGCTGCAAGCCATTCAGGCGTTCCCTTGCACTGTCCATCCAGCTTGCCGTTGTAGTTCCCGACCTCGAGACCATCGACCCAGTCCGGCTCCTGACCCCAGCCGGCCTGCGCGTAAACGTCGAAGATCCCGGCCGCCCGCAGGTCGTCATTCAGCGAGGGGTTATCGATCCCGAACACGAGAGTCCGAACACCTTGCGCTGCGGTCTGTTGCAGCGTTGCGACGAGTACGTCCGCAGGACAGATCGGGTTCGGGTTGTCGCAGAAGTCAGGATCGCCGTCCGTGACCAGGAGGATGTAGTAATCGCCGGCCGACGCTCCCATGGCGGCACGATCCTGGAGCAGGAGGTCTCGCGCTTGCTCGATCGCCTGCGGCGTCGGCGTTTCGCCAGAACCTTCCCAGGAAAGGGCGTTGTACGCGGTCTCGATGGCGCTGTAGTTGTTCAGGCCGATCGGGGCGCCGGGCGTGAGCCCCTCACACATCGCGTTGCTCGTTCCGGTGTACGCCCCGAATCCAAGCCGTACGTCGTCCTGCAGCTCTTGGAGCACGGGAAGCACGGCCGTCTTCAGCTTGCCCCAGAAGTCGGTGGCCTCGAACATGCTCTTCGACCGATCCACGAGCACATAAACCGTCGGGGTCTTCGGAACGAAGCTCACCGCAACGCTGTCGCAGAACTCCTCTTCCTCCGGCGGGACGTAAGTTCCCTTGCCGCCGCCGCCGATGATCAAATCGTCGAAGTCTTCGTCGTCCGAGCTTCCCGCGCCGCTGCCATTCGAGCCGGTGCCCTGGTTCCCGTCACTGGCCGAACTGTTTCCCCCTACCCCCGGATTCTGTCCATCGCTCGACGAACCATCACTGGAATCGCTGCCGTGGTCACTGCTCCCATCACCGCCGGGGCCGCTGCTCGGCTTACTAGCGCCACAGGCAAGCGCGATGATTCCAAAAGCTGCAAGTGATGGATAAGCGAGAGCCCGAAACAAAGAACGGGCGCTAGGAGTCCGAGAGGTAAGCATGATGGATGAAAAGTGTAGCCCGAAGCGCTTTCAGCGGCCACGCATGGCAACCGTCAAATCGGAACAAATTCGGCACCCACGACCGTTTTTGCGATGACGCTAATTTTCGGTCTGGCGAGACAGATGGACGCAGAAAGGGCGGCGAACGATCCGCTCACCGCCCTCTCGGTCCCGCTTGTCGTAGCCATTTCTGGCTGCGTGGCGGGACTTCAGGAAGCGCCCAGGAGACCGCGTCCCCCGAGCGACACCTCGCGTTAGACCTCGCAGTACACGTTCACGACCGATCCGGCCGGAGCGTAGGGCACGAGGTTCCCCTCGATGGGTTTGCCGTCGACCGTCAGCTTGGCGGGACCGGCCGAACCCGAGTTCTTCACGGTGATCTTGTAGATCGCGCCGCGGGCACGTCGGGTCACCTCGTAGCTCGGGACCTCCTTGGTCATGCAGGGCTGCACAACGAGGCCATCCCACTCCGGACGGACGCCGAGCAGGTACTGGCTGATGGCCACGAAGTTCCAAGAGCCCGTACCCGTGAGCCAGCTGTTCTTCGCCTCACCAGGCTTCACTGCGTCCTTGCCCGCGATCATCTGGGCGTAGACGTAGGGCTCGGTGCGGTGAAGATCGCTGATGTCCTCGAGATAGGAGGGGCAGATCTTCCGGTAATACTCCCAAGCGCGCTCGGGCCGTCCGACGACAGTCTCCGCGATCATGATCCAGGGATTGTTGTGGCAGAAGATGCCAGCGTTTTCCTTGTACCCGGCGGGGTACGTCGAGATCTCTCCGTACTCGATGACGTACTCGGTGAAAGCGGGGTTGTTCAAAACGATGCCGTAGGGGCAGTCGAGGTACTCCTTGACGGAGTCGAGCGCCTTGATGGCATGGCCCGTCTTCACGCCGATGCCCGCCATGACGCAGTAACCCTGGGGCTCGATGAAGATCTTGGCCTCTTTGTTCTCCTTGGACCCGACCTTCTTGCCGAAGAAGTCATAAGCGCGGAGGAACCACTCTCCGTCCCATCCCTTGTCGAGCACGACCTTCTCCATCTTGGCGACCTCGGCGCGGACGCGCTCGGCTTCCGCCTTGTCGCCCTTACGCTCAGCCATGTCCGCGTACATCGGACCGATCGAGACGAACATGCCGGCGATGAAGATCGACTCGGCGGTGCGCCCTTCACGGTTCTCCGTGGTCTGGAAGCTCTCCCCGGGCGTGTCGCTGAAGCAATTCAGGTTCAAGCAGTCGTTCCAGTCGGCGCGCCCAATGAGCGGGAGGCCGTTCGGACCGAGGTTGTTCAGAACGTGGTCGAAGGAGCGCTTGCAGTGCTCAAGCAGGCTCTTCGCCTTCGACTCGTCGTTGTCGAACGGAACCTGCTCGTCGAGGATCGAAAAGTCGCCGGTCTCCTTGATGTAAGCGGCGACGCCGAGGATGAGCCAGAGCGGATCGTCGTTGAAGCCGCTGCCGATCGCGTTGTTGCCGCGCTTGGTCAGGGGCTGGTACTGGTGATAGGCGCTGCCGTCCTCGAACTGGGTGGCTGCGATGTCGAGAATACGCTCACGAGCGCGCTCGGGAATCAGGTGCACGAAG
The DNA here is from genome assembly GCA_002085155.1 of Sorangiineae bacterium NIC37A_2. GTDB lineage: Bacteria > Myxococcota_A > Polyangia > Polyangiales > Polyangiaceae > NIC37A-2. The sequence goes on along the minus strand of NASX01000041.1, from coordinate 35,565 downwards.
CCGAGCAGGTCCTGGTTCGAGTCGCGGAAGCCCATGCCGCGTCCGATGCCGCTCTCGAAGAACGAAGCGGAGCGCGACATGTTGAAGGTGACCATACACTGGTACTGGTTCCAGATGTTCACCATGCGGTCGAGCTTCTCTTCGCTCGATTTCAGCGAGTAACCGGAGAGCAGGTTGTTCCAGTAGCTGTTCAGCTGAGCCAGAGCCGCGTCGACCTTCTCCTTCGAGTCGAGCTCAGCGATGAGCTCCTTGGCCGGCTTCTTGTTGATGACGCCCTTCGACTCCCATTTCTGATCCTTGGGGACCTCGATGTAGCCGAGGACGAAAGACAGGTGTTTCTCTTCGCCCGGAGCGAGCTCGATCTCGAGGCAGTGGGATGCAACCGGCGACCAGCCAGCAGCCTTCGAATTGCGGCTCTTGCCCTCGAGCACGACCTGGGGCTCGTGGAAGCCATTGTAGAGGCCGAGGAAGGTCTCGCGATCCGTGTCGTACCCGACGACCGGCGCGTTGACATGGTAAAACGCGTAGTGGTTCCGGCGCTCTTTGAACTCGGTCTTGTGGTAGAGGGTCTGACCGCCGTCCGCGATCTCGACCTCACCGGTCGAGAAGTTCCGCTGGAAGTTGGTCATGTCGTCCTCGGCGTTCCAGAGGCACCACTCGAGGAAAGAATAGAGCTGGAAGCGCTTTTTCTCGGACGATTCGTTCTTCAGGGTGACCGAGTGAACCTCGCAGGTCTTACCCACGGGGACGAAGAACAGCGTCGAAACGGAGAGGCCGTTCTTCTTGCCAGTGATGCGTGAGTAGCCGAGGCCGTGGCGGCACTCGTAGGAGTCGAGATCGGTCTTCACCGGGCCCCAGGAGGGGTTCCACACGGTGTCGCCTTCCTTCACGTAGAAGTAGCGCCCACCATCGTCCGTCGGAACGTTATTGTACCGGTAACGGGTCAGACGACGGAGCTTGGCGTCCCGGTAGAAGCAATAGCCGCCCGCCTGATTGGAGACGAGACCGAAGAACTGCTCCGAACCGAGGTAGTTGATCCAGGGGTACGGGGTCTTCGGAGTGGTGATGACGTACTCTTTGTTGTCGTCGTCGAAGTGACCGAAACGCATGACGTAGTTTTTCTTTCTTCGCGGGGCCGCTCGTAGGGCCGAGAGGAGTCTGGCAGTGGCCGCGGCCAACCGGGCCCCGGGCACAAAGCAGGGCGACTCCTAGCACTCCCCCCGCGCCCGTGAAAGATGCCGGAGGGCCGACAATGCTGGGGCCGGTGACCTCCAAAAAGTCCGCGTTATTCAGGGCGAATGGGGGGAGTGGTCGGCAGATCTTACTGTTCGGTCCTGCGGCCCTCCCCGCACGTGCCCGGTCTTGTGGGGCAAAGTGGTTCCGACATGCCCTCGGGTGGACTATGGGTCGAAGCGGACGTTCGATAGAGAACCGATGACCGACTCGAATCCAGACGGGCCATCTCACGCAGCGGCCTCCCCCACTTCTGAAGCTTCTGCGACTTCGCCCGACGACCGCGCTCCCCCCGAGCCCCCGCATCAGGAGAATCACTCGGAACACGGGCACAAGAGCATCATTGCGCTCAGCGTTGCCGCGCTCGGCGTCGTCTACGGCGACATCGGCACGAGCCCTCTCTACGCGCTCCGCGAGTGTTTCTCCGGAGCCCACGGCCTGCCGGTCACGGAGACCAACATCTTCGGCGTCCTCTCGCTGATCTTCTGGTCTTTGACGCTCTCGGTTTCGATCAAGTACGTCCTTTACGTGCTCCGCGCCGACAACCACGGCGAGGGTGGTGAGCTCGCGCTGATGGCCCTCGCGCTCACGCACGGCAGCGACGCAAAGTGGCGCAAAAAAATCATCATCCTGCTCGGGCTCTTCGGTGCAGCGCTCCTCTACGGAGACGGCATGCTCACCCCGGCGGTCTCGGTGCTCTCCGCCGTCGAAGGCCTCACGGTCGTAACGAGTCGCCTCGAGCATGTTGTCCTCCCGATCACCTGCCTCCTTCTGTGCGGGCTCTTTTTGGCCCAAAAGCGGGGCACGGGAAAAATCGGCGCCATCTTCGGCCCGGTGATGGTGCTTTGGTTCTGCACGATCGCGCTCCTCGGTCTCGGTCAGCTCCTCCAAGAGCCACGCATCCTCACCTCGCTGAATCCGGTCTACGCCGTCCAGTTCTTCATGAAGAACGGCCTCCACGGCATGGTCGTGCTCGGGGCGGTGTTCCTCGTCATCACGGGCGGCGAGGCCCTCTACGCGGACATGGGTCATTTCGGCCCTCAACCGATCCGGGTCTCCTGGTTCTTTTTCGTCGGCCCCGCGCTCCTATTGAACTACCTCGGCCAAGGCGCGCTCCTGCTCCAAAGCCCTGAGCTCGCCGAGAGCCCCTTCTTCTCCCTCGCGCCCCGCTGGGCCCTCTTACCGCTGGTTCTCCTCTCGACCTGCGCCACGATCATCGCCTCACAAGCGCTCATCTCCGGAGCATTTTCGGTCACCCGGCAGGCGACCATGCTCGGTTATCTGCCGCGCTTTGAGGTCCGGCACACCTCCGCCCACGAGATCGGTCAGATCTACGTGCCGCTCGTGAACTGGGTCCTGATGATCTCGACGATCCTGCTCGTCCTGAGCTTCCAGTCATCGACCCGGCTCGCTGCGGCTTATGGCGTCGCCGTCACGACCAGCATGCTCATCACGACCGCCCTCGCCTACGTGGTCGCGCGGAAAGCCTGGAAGTGGAGCGCGCCCCTCGCCCTCAGCGTCACGATCATCTTCTTCTGCGTCGATCTGGCCTTCTTCTCGTCGACAGTTCTGAAAATCCCCCAGGGCGGCTGGGTCCCGCTCTTGGTTGGCGCGGCCATGCTCACGGTCATGCTGACTTGGCACCGGGGACGAGGCCTCGTGGCAGAGAGAATCGTCGAAGAGATTATCCCCATCGACGACTTCGTCGAGGTTCTGCACGTCGAGATGCCTGCGCGTGTTCCCGGGACGGCGGTGTTCATGACCAGCAACTCGGACGGCACCCCGCCGCCGCTCATGCAGAACTTCCGCTTCAACCGGGTCGTTCATAAGCAGGTCATCCTGCTCACGGTGGTCACCGAACAGGTGCCTTATGTCGACGTCTCGAAGCGCGTTGACGTCACCGATCTCGGCCACGGCTTCATTCGCATCGTGGCCCACTACGGCTTCATGGAGCAGCCGGACCTCACAGAGATTTTGCGGCGGCCCGACACCCCCTCCCCGCCCCTCGACCACACGACCTTCTTCCTCGGGCGCGAGGCGCTCCGCCTCACCGAGCGCGGAGGCATGGCTCGCTGGCGCAAGTTCCTCTACGCGTTCTTGCTCAGGAACTCAGCGAAGGCGACGACCTTCTTCGGTCTGCCTTCAGACCGGGTGATCGAAATCGGCGGACAAATCGACTTGTAAAAGAGACTCCAAAGGACCGCCCGAGCAGAACCTCAGCCGACACCCTCAGAAGGAGAGCGCTCGTCTTCTCTCCCCGGCGCGTTGTCGTCCTCCGGGGGCTCCACGTGGGACACGAGCACCCGGTAGAAGCAGAACGTCGTGAGCCCGAGGACGAAGCTCACCGAGCTCAGCATGAAGACCCAGCCGAGCGGCGTCACGTCGTCCTCCTCGGCGGGGCAACCTCGTCCAACTCTCCGTCGACATCCAACCCGGCCGCCCGGAGGCGCACCTCAAGTTGTCTCGTCAAGAGCAAGAGGCCCGCGATCACGAGAGCTAGCCCCGCAAGTGTCCAGGCAACCACATGGTTGTCGAAGATAGCCTGCACGTAGCCGGGCAACGATTGGAAGCAGAAGCCCACGAGCACTACGAGCAGGTAGGTCGGTGCCACGTACTTCATGATGTACCGGTAGACCCGTGGAATTCGAATCAGCGCGCCGTGATGGGCCTCGGAGATCCCCCGCTCGACTCCGAAGATCCAGCCGAAGGTTACGATTTGGACCGTGGCGAACAGGAAGATTCCCAGGGTTCCTACCCAAAAATCCATCGTGTCGAGGGCCACGAGATCTTCGCTCTGATAGAGGACCCAAAGCGATCCGAGCAAAGCCGGCGCGGACGTGAAGGCGACCGCGCGCGCCCGCGACACGCCGAGCGCTTCACAGACGAACGCAACCACCGGCTGCAGCATCGAGAGCGAGCTCGTGAGCGCTGCCAAAAAGAGCATCAAAAACCAGACGAAACCGAAGAAGCGGCCCGAGGGACCCATGTGCTCAAACACGACCGGCAAGGTCTGGAACCCGAGGCCAAAGGTTCCCCCCGCCGCACCGCTTGCGCCCAGAAAAATAAAAGCGGCCGGGATCGTGATCAGGCCGCCAAACACCACCTCAAACGTCTCGTTGGTCGATGCCGCGGTCAGACCCGAGAGCACGACGTCGTCCTTGCGGCGGAGATAGGAGGCGTAGTTGATGATGACGCCGAAGCCGACCGAGAGACTGAAGAAGACCTGAGCCGCCGCCGCGAGCCAGGTCTTGAAGTCCGCAAGCTGGGAGAGGTTCGGGTTCCACATGTAACCGAGCCCTCCGAGAACATTCCTTTCAGGGAAGTTCGGGTCCGGCGTACCCAGGGTCAGAACACGTCCCAAGACGATGCAGGCGCAGAGCGCCATAAGCGGCATGCCCAAGCGGGACACCCGCTCGATCCCCTTAGAAATTCCGCGGCCCACGAACCAGACGTTCACGACCGTCACTAAGATCCAGGGCGCAAGGCGTTCGAGGAAATGGGCGCCGGTGCCGCGGACCCCGGATACCGCAGCGAAGTGATCCCCAGCGCCCTCAGAGAAGCGGGATGGATCGTCGCCGAGCTGGATGCCGCCGGTCAGGTAGTCCCAGGCGTAGCGCATGCACCAGGTCTCGATCACCACGTAGTACATGTAGATGACGAGAGGCACGAGCAGACCGAGCACGCCGAGGTAGCGAGTCGTTCGGCCCCCTCCGATGGCGCCGAGCACCGCAGGGCTTGAGTGAAATCCTTTATGACCACCGTAACGCGCCATGGTCCACTCAGCCCAGCCGATCGGAATGCCGAGGAAGACGAGGGCGATCACATAGGGGATCATGAACGCTCCCCCGCCGTTCTCGACGGCCTGGCCCGGGAAGCGCAGGAAATTTCCAAGCCCGACGGCCGATCCCGCGACCGCCAAGATCACCCCGATCTTGGAGCTCCAGCGCTCCTCACTCTCCGCTCTCGGACGGGGGATCTCGTCAGTCGTCACTCGGCCCGTTTTCGCGAACCTGCCGCGTCGCCGCAAGCCAAAATGGCACCGATTTTTCGAGTTCCGAGCGTCCCGAAAGCCCTAGGGAACCCGGGGCAGTCTCTGGTATGGGGAGCACTTTATGTTCGGCTTGTCGCGTTATCAATGGCTCGTCCTTTTCGCTGCCTGGCTCGGCTGGGGCTTTGACGTCTTCGACGGACTCCTCTTCAACTTCGTCGCGCCCATCTGCATCCCGAACCTCCTCGGCCTCGATCCGGGCGATCCCGCGACCCATAAGACGACGATGTACTGGACCGCCAGCCTCACGAGCCTCTTGCTCGTCGGCTGGGCCATCGGCGGCATCGTGTTCGGCAAGCTTACTGACCGCTTCGGGCGAACCAAGACGCTGCTTCTGACGATGCTCACCTACGCGCTCGGAACAGCGGCCTGCGCCTTCTCTCCGCACATCCTCTTCCTCGCGTGTTTCCGTTTCATTGCCGCGCTCGGTATCGGCGGTGAATGGGCCGCAGGAGCGTCTCTGGTTGCCGAGACTCTTCCGCGGGAAAAGCGCGTGATGGGCGGAGCGCTGCTCTACACATCGGCGCCCTTCGGTCTCTTCCTTGCGACCTTCGTGAACGACCTGTTCACGCGCCAAATGGACTCCCTCGCCTCGAACCCGGACCTTTCCTGGCGCGCGGTCTTCCTCACCGGCCTGATCCCGGCGGTCGTGGCCCTCCTCATCCGCATCAAAGTCAAAGAGTCCGAGGAGTGGGCTCCATCCGACAAGGCTCCGCGCATCCGCGAGCTGTTTTCGCCGGAGCTTCGTCGCCGCACCATCGGCGCGCTCATCCTCTCGATCACCGCGCTCATCACCTGGTGGACCTGCAGCGCGTTTTTGCCCGTCGTCGCCTCTTACCTCGCTCAGACAGCAAACACCGATCCTTCCCAGCTCGCCCTCGAGAAGACGGCCTACATCACCACCGCCACCACCCGCTTCAATCTCGGCGGCCTGATCGGAACACTGCTCACGATCCCCGCGGCGCTCTACCTCGGACGCCGGCCGATGTTCGCGATCTACTTTGGGTTCAGCGCCATCGGCGTCTGGGCCACATACGCGCTCCCGCTCTCGCCGGACGTCCGGATGTTCGCGATGGGCCTGACGGGAGTCACCGTGTTCGGCGTGTTTGGAGCTTTCTCCTTCTACCTTCCGGAGCTGTTCCCGACGCGCCTTCGCGGAACGGGAGCGGGCTTCTGTTACAACTTCGGCCGGATCGCGACGGCCTTCTTCCCCTTCTTGGTCGGCGTCATCGTGCGCTCGGGGATCAGCCCCCTCGAGACGCTCAAGTGGGTCGCGGTTGCGCCCGCCCTCGGCCTCGTGGCGATGGCCTTCGGCTACGGTGACGAGACCAAACAGCAAACGGCCTAAGGGCTGCGCGCGCCTGTCCGAGCCGCCCGCTTCGAAGCTTCAAACGGCGCCCCAAGAGGCGGAGGCGCGCGGCTCGCGACAGGGAAAACGAGCGTCGCCCTCCGGCGGCTGACGTCTTCATCCTCGCCGACCGAGCGCCTGCGGCGCCCCCGAAAAAGGGGAGCGCCGCAAGGTCAGCTCCTGTCACTTCTCGTCGAGATAGATCGCGAACCAGCCGAGCGCCGCGTTCCAGTTGATCGCGACCTCGTTGACGCTGTAGGCGTCGATGTGATCGACGAAGCAGCGCTGGGGCGCGCAGCCCGCGAGACCAGAAGCCTCCGTGTAGGGATCTTGGATCTGGCTGTTCGGGCCGCCTGAGACGGCTCCGGGCGGCGGCTCAGGGAAGCTCGAGACCGCTTGGTGAGCCCAGAAGCGGTGGTGAGGGTTTTTCAGGGGACGATGACCGTAACCTGTGATGTACGACTGACCGAGGGCATTCCTTCCCAGCAAATAATCGAACCCGATCGTCGCCGCCTTGCGGTACTTCTCCTCGGGGCCGATGTCGGAAGCGACAGCGAGCACCACGAGCTCATTCAGCAAAGCGCCATTCGAGCCCCAGTAGTAGCCATGCTCATGGCCGACCGGGATGCGGTAGCCCTGCTTGGCTTGGATCTCGAGGAGCCGGTCCGCCGCGAACAAGAGCTTCTTCTCCACCTGGGCCCGCTCTTGCGCAGAGAGAACGTTTCGGTGGGTCGCGAGACTCAAGAGACCAAGTCCTGCTGTCTCGCGCCAATAGAAGCCCTCACCACCGAGACCGGAGGCTTGATGAAGCGGGGACGCCAGGAACTTCTTTTTGAACTCGTCCTCCCGGGTAGCAAGGAACAGCTCGACTTCAGCCCAGTAGAACTCATCGCTCACATTCTTGTCGTCGTAGGGACCACCGCCCGTCGTGTCCTCGGGACCAATGAAGAGCTTCGGCTCCTTCTCGGCCGCGCGATAAGCGCGGCGCGCAGCCTCGAGATACTTCATGCTCCGCGCCGGATCGAAGCGGGCAAAGATGCGCGCGCCTTGTGCGAGCGTGGCCGCTGCGTTCAGGGTCGCAGCCGTCGACACCGGACGCAGCCGGCGCTCCATCTGCTTCTCCGATTCATCAGGACGAAGGCCGAGCGCGGTCCAGTTCACGTCGTGGATCTTGTGATGGACCATGCCGGCGTGGGGCTTGCCCTCGGGCACCTGCATCTTCAGGAAGAAATCGAGCTCGAAGGCGGCTTCGTCGAGCAGATCCGGGATCCCGTTCTTCGACTCGGGGATCTGGAGAGTTCCGTCGCCGAGAGCCGCGGAGGTCTTCTTCAGCTCTGCTCGCTCCCAGGCGTTCAGGAGCATCCAGACCGAAAATCCGCCGTTGACCACGTATTTTCCGAAGTCGCCAGCGTCGTACCATCCCCCACTCACATCCAAGCTGTAGTCGCAGCCCGCATCCTGGGCGCAGCGAACGGCCTTATCACTTTCGGCATGACCCGCAGGGCGGGTCCAGCGCTCCTCCACGGCGTAAGGCAGCTCAATCGGCACGCCGCTCCGATTGTGGTAGAAGTATTTGATCGCGTCGCGCTTGAGCTCGCTGTAGAGTCGCTCCTTGATCGAGAAGGGCGGACTCACATCGTCGCCGACCACGAGCACGAACTCGCCCTCCTTGTTCACCTCGGAGAAGTCGATGGTGTGCACAGAGTCACCGCTCGCCGGATCGGGACCAAACGGCACAGTTTCCCCGGAAGCCACCACGGTCTCGCCTTCTTTCAGCTGGTAAGCGAGCGGTTCCTTCTTGTCGGTGACATAGGTCGCGATCTTCGGACCCTTGAGGAGGTAGCCGAGCTGGTTCACGCGCACGTTCGAGACGGGCGCCTCTGCCTCCGCGGGCGGCGGCGTGAACTCGGGATCGCTCAGATAGACATCATCGATGCACACGACGAGAGGCATCGTCGCGTTCTGGGCGAGCCTGCCGCCCAAATGGAACGCGAGCTCGACCGTCGGATCATCCTTGCCGCGCATCGTGAACGTCGAGCGCACCGTCTTCTTCTCGGTCGTGAGCGGGACATCCTGGTACCAGTACTCAGCATAGGGCGGCCCGGACATGCCGAGCTTCACGCGCCCCATCGAGGTCTGGTTCGCCCAGATCTTGAAGCTCGCGGTGTAGGTGTGGCCTTGTTGGGCCACCATCTCCCGATGACGCAGCTGCGCATCCCAAGGATTCACCCCGCGATCTTCGATCGTCAGACACAGGGCGCCATCGATGACCTTGGCTTTGCCCCGGGCAGGAGCCGTAAAAGAGGAGGTCCAGGGGACGCTCTTGCCGCCGTCAAAGGTCGCGTTCTTGAGCAGATTCCCCCCGGGCGGAGGGCCGTCGGGGATATCAACGCCAGCCGCTGGAGCGCTCGCGCCTTTGCGCTGACACGCGGAGAGCGACAGAACAAGCGAGGAGATCAGAAGGAGCTGAGTCGAGGTTCGGAACATGGCAAAGGGTCTTTCCGAGGCTCTTTCCCGGGGATCATCTCACGGGCCCAAGCCTCTTCGGTTGAGTGAAAAGAAAAGAGGCGAGCCCTTTATGGACTCGCCTCTCTCTGAAAATCGGCTCTTTATTTGCAGCCGGTGAAGCGGATCTGATCGATAGCGATATCGTAGTCAGCGCCCGGCTCGTTGACCTGAACCTGGATACCGTAGACGGTCGTCGGGTCGATCTTCATCTTCTTCGGACGGCCCCAACCCGGCATCTGGCGCATCGCGTACCAGGGGATGATGAACCGCTGCCACTCTTCCGTCAGCGTCAGGTCCATACCGAAGTCATTGAAACACTCGGTGCACACGCCACCATCGGGATCCGTGTTGTTGTCGGGGATCTTGATGCGGATCTTGCCGGTCGAGCCGGGACCCTTCTTCGCCCAGAAGGAGATACCGCCGTACTTGCTCGCGTCGTAGGGGCCCTTCGGATCGAGGAAGTTCATGCCCATGCCGGAGAACAGCACGGAGCCGTTTCCGATCTTGCCCTTGAAGCGGGCGGCGAACTGGGAGCCTTCGGCGCCACCGGGGGACATCTCGAAGGTACCGCCGTGCGCGCCAGCGGTCGGCCAAACGGTCGAGCCTGCGTCGTCCACGAAGGTGTACCAGTAGCCACCACGACCAGCGACAACAGCGGTCGCGTTGTTGTTGTCCTCACCGTCGTCGATGAGCCCGTCGGGGCCCTCGCAGATCTTTCCCTCTTCGGTCTCAGCGACTTTCGGGTCAGTGGGGTTGACGGTGCCCTGACAGCCCAGAGCAGCCAAGCCACTTGCGGCAAGCATTGCGAGGGTGGCCTGTGAAATTCGCTTCTTCATCTCGGTGTTCATTCGATTCCTCTCTCACGACTTCGTAGAAACTCTTGGTGCGCGTCTCGCGGGCCCCCTGCCTCAAGCACCCTAGGACTCACGACTTCTTTCGCTCGCGCGGACGCTCCTTTACCAGGGAAATCCGCCCTAGCTCAAGGCATGGGGGCTTTTTACCCTACTCTCGCGCCTCGGGAGTTCTCACTTTCGGGGAGCCTGCTCTCACTTTCTTGCGGGTCTCTCCGAAGTCCATGCTCCATCCCGAAAGCGCCCGTCCCTCATTCCTCCGCATCCGCCTGGCCCGAAGGCCCAAGCTCGCTCTCGGAGGTGCCGAGCAGCGCGATGAGCGCGTAGGTGAGCGCTGTGTTCCAATTGATGGCGATCTCATTGTGCCAATAGTCGTTCAGCGCATCCGCCCAATTCATCGCCGGCAGCGCATGCCCAGGCACATTGCCGTCGCCGTGGGGCCCACCGATGAGCAGGCCGGGCCACGGGAGGCCCACGTCATCGCCCGTCGAGGGACGATGGTGCGGATAGAGCGGCGGATAGTGACCCACTCCCGTCACGAAGGAGCGCGAGAACGGATTTCGCCCAAACACGTGGTCCACCTGAGCTTGGATCGTGTCGAGATACTCCTCTTTCGGCTCAACCGTGTAGGCCGCGGCGAGCAGGTGGGACATGCGCACGACGCCTCCGTTGCCACCCCAGGAGTAAACGCGCGAGCCTCGTCCGTAGGGATCGGTCTCGGCTTCCGTGACGATGCTGTCAGCGACGAGCAAGAGACTGTCTTGCACCTGCGCGAGGAGGTCGGGATCCCGCTCCTCGCTCGCAGATCTGACGTAGGTGATGAGCGCGAGGTTATTGGCCCCGTACCAATCGATGAAGGGATGTAGACGGAGCGGCGAAGGGCCCCCCGCGGGCACGCGGTCCGCGGGCTTCTTCAGGAATTCTTCGAACTTCTTGAGGTATTCGAGCTCCCCCGTCGTTTCATAGAGCTCGATCAGGGCCCAGGCCCGCTCGTCTGCGTCCCCGTCCCCCGCCAGGTAGGCGCCCGTCGCGAATTTGCTCAGATCAGGACGGATCAGCTCGGGGTGCTCATCGAGGAACGCCGCCCCGCGGCGCGCCGCGTCAAGACACCGCGCTGAGAACTCAGGATCGAGCTCGCGATAAAGTCGCGCCCCGAGGGCGAGGACCGCTGCGGCGTCTCCCGTCGCCGCGCTGCCGGCTTCGGTGAAATAGCGGGTCTGCAGATCGGCCTCGGGCATGATGTTCGCCTCGAAGTTCAGGCCCGTGACCTTGTGAGCGAAGGCACCGTTCGGAAACTGCACCTTGAGCAGCCACTCGAGCTCGACCCGCGACTCATCGAGCAGATCCGGCACGTCGTTGTCGCGCTCAGGGATCGCCACCTCGAGCCGCCCCGCGGTCTCGGGAAACTCTTCGTAAGCCTTCAAGTAATAAGCGAGCGCGAAGGCGCCGTTGACCGTGTACTTTCCGTAATCGCCCGCGTCATGCCAGCCGCCTCGATCGTCGAGGCTCTTCGGCGCGGGGGCTGTCGCCGGAGTACTCGAGGCGCCTGCCGCTCCCGCAGCTCCTTCTGCGCTGCTCGCGGGGTACTTGGCGTGATCGAGCCGGGCCTCGGCCATGTGGCACTCGTCGTGGGAGAATGTGTCTCCCTCGTGCTCCAGATGCACCGCTTCGCCGCAGCGCTGCCCATACATCGCCAGAACGCTGACCGAAGCGGCCTCCACAAGGCGTTCGCTCCCGATCGAAAACGCTGCTGAGCGCTGCGAAGTCCCAACAACGGAGACGTAATACTCGCCAGGCTCACGGAGGTCGGAGAAGTCCGCCATTCGGAGCTTCTCTCCCGTCTCCGGCCAATCGACGGGCGCGCTCGCCTTTCCTTCGAACACACGCTGGTCATCGGAGACGCGCCGCACCTCAAAACGCGCCTCGTCCCCAGCGAAGGCGGCGACCTTCTTTCGCTCGGGCAACAGCCCGACCGTGTTGAGGCGAACGTCAGCTCGTAGCCAGCAGCGCCGGTAACCGTAGGTCTCGTCCGGGCCACAGGAGAGCTTTGGGATCGGCGCGGGCTCGCAGGCCGCGTCCAAGAAAAGTCCCCCGATTCCCAGAGCGAGCATTAAGCCAAAGTTCTTCGATTCCATGAACGTGGTAGCGCTATCACCCCTTAGGGAAAGAGCAAGCGGTTTTCTCGTCCTGTCACGCCTGCCCAAGCTGTTCTTCCAGCGAATCATGAAATCTTCCAGCTTCGAAGGAGCGAATGTGCGGGAAGAGCTTTCGCGTCGTCGCTCAGGTGGCACGAGCAAATCTTTTCACCTGAACTAACATTTCTATGACGAGCCGTCCTTTTCGTCTTCCCAGGAGGCCGTGATATGGACCGGTAACCCATGGAGAAAACGGGCAAGCTCGGCATCCTCGTCGGCGGCGGACCGGCCCCAGGTACCAACAGCGTGATCGCAGCTGCGGCTATCCGCGGGAACTTGGCGGGAGTTGAGGTGATCGGCCTGATGGACGGCTACTCCCATCTCCGGGGCAAGACGACACCTCAGCGGATGGCTCTGCCCATCGAAGTCGTGAGCCAATCTCACTTCCGCGGCGGCTCTTTGCTCCGCACCTCCCGCGACGTTCCGAGCACCCCCGCCGAAGATCAGGCTGCCATCAACACGCTCAAGGTGCTCGGCATCGATCGGCTCATCACGATCGGCGGCGACGAAACCTGCAAGGTGACGATGCGCCTGGCGCGGGCGACCTCGGACATTCACTTCGTCCACGTCCCAAAGACCATCGACAACGATCTCCCCCTCCCCCCAGGCATCCAGACGCTCGGCTACGAAACCGCGCGACACGTCGGAGTAGGCATCATTCGCGATCTGTTAGTCGACGCGAAGACCATGGGCCGCTGGTACCTGGTCACCACCATGGGCCGAAGCGCCGGTCACCTCGCGCTCGGCATCGGAAAAGCCGCGGGTGCTACCCTCACGCTCATCCCCGAAGAGCTTCCTCCCGGCCGCCTCACCATCGATTGGATCGTCGATACTCTCATCGGAGCCATCATCAAGCGCATGGCCTCAGGTCGACGGGACGGCGTGGCACTCCTCGCTGAAGGTTTGGCCGAATGGCTTCCCCCCGACGAGCTCGCGCTCGTGCGTCGGCCCGCGAGCGGCTCGAGCGTGCGTCTCGGTGATCTGCGCCTCGGCGAGGTCGTGCGCGACCGCGTCCATGAGCGACTCGGGCACTTTGGAGTGCGCGCGGAGATGGCCGAAAAGAGCATCGGCTACGAGCTGCGGAGCGCCGATCCGATCCCCTTCGACATGGAGTACGCCCGAGACCTTGGTTACTCCGCCGCTAAGTTCCTGCTCGAAGGGGGCAAGAGCGCGATGATGACCATGGTGGCTGGCAAGTTCACGCCCGTAAGCTTTACGGACATGGAGAGCCAGGCCGGCGGAGGGCTTCAGGTGCGCCCGGTCGATACCGAGACCGAGACCTACAAGATCGCTCGACGCTACATGATCCGCCTGCGGCGAGATGATTTCGAAGACGAAGATCTCTTGGCTCGCCTCGCGACCACCGCGAACATGACGAGCGGCGAGTTCCGCAAGCGCTTCGCGCCCCTTGTCCACGACGAGGCCCCGCCCCTCCGCTTCTTGGCCAAGGCCGCCGCGCTCGTCGGCTAAAAATTCGCTCTGCGGCCCCTCGGCATCTACATCCGAAGGCCCTCTCCCCCCAGAGCGCTTTTTTCTCAAGGTGCCCAGTGGGCCTGAAACGCGGCCATCCTCAGGCTGGACTCCGAAAGACGGCGCTCGAACTCCTCACTCGAGGGAGCCTTGAGCCGTTCGTACACCTTGAAGATGGTCCCGTTCGGAGCGCAGCAAAGGAACGCATCGGCGCCCGCGAGCAGGCTTCGTTCGGCGGCTTCGGCCGCTCCGTAGTGATCGCGGATCGCCTTCATCTCGAGATCGTCGCTCACAATCAGACCCTGAAAGCCGAGCTCCTCACGCAAGAGAGAAGTCAAAGCGGCTCGCGACATAGTCGCCGGAACCTCGGGGTCGAGCGCCCGGAACAGAACGTGAGCCGTCATGATCGAAGCGAGACCCGCCTCCGCGTACCGCTGAAACGGAGGGAGCTCGACGGCGCGGAGGCGCTCGAAAGAGTGAGGAAGTTCGGGGAGCTCGAGGTGTGAGTCTTGGGAGGTGTCGCCGTGTCCTGGAAAATGTTTCCCGCAGGAGGCAACTCCCTCGGATTCCAGGCCCTCGGCCAGCGCCACCCCAAACTCCCCCACCACGCTCGGCTCGCGTGAGAACGAGCGATCTCCGATGATGGGGTTTTCTGGGTTGGTGTCGACGTCGAGCACCGGGGCGAAGTTCCAGTCGATCCCGACCGCGCGGAGCTCCCGGCCCATCGTCTGGCCAAGTTCAAAGGCCAGGCGAGCGTCGCCTCTTTCCCCGATCGCGCGCATGGGCTCGATCCGGGTGAACCCTTCGCGAAAGCGCTGCACGACTCCTCCCTCGTGATCGACGCTCACCACGAGCTTGCGCCCCGCGTAGCTGCGCAGCGCTCCGATGAGCTCGCCGACCTGATCGCGGCTCCGGTAGTTCCGGGAGAAGAGGATGATACCGCCGACGCCCAGATCGAGCACCTCTCGGGCCTGATCGGTGAGCTCGGTCCCTTCGATGCCCGCCACAATGAGCGAAGCCGCGCGCCGAGCCGCCTCCGAGCTGCTCGTAGGCTCCTTGTGAACCGCCAAGGGATCTGCCGTCACTTGAGCTGGGAAGTGATGTCAGCGCCGAGCGCGTCGAGGTCCGCCGCCTTCTTCTTGGCTTGCTCGTTGTTCTTCGGAGCCGCAGCCGCAGGGGCCTTCGGAGCTGCGGCAGCTTGTTTCGGTGCCTGGGTAGTGGCCGGCGCAGGCTCTGGTGACGGTGCGGGTTTCGCAGCCTCGGCGGCCTTCTCTTCGAGCTCAGCAGCTTGGAGGGCGGCCTGCGTCTTGCGGAGATGCTCGAGGCGTTCCTTCTGCTGCTCGACCGTCAGACCCTCCGAAGGCTCCGGAGTGACCTTCTTGGCTTGTTCCTCGGCGTCGCTGCCTCCCGAGGTGAACGCGATGACGAGACCGATGCCGAGCACCACCAAACCACCCACAACGTAGAGGAGCGGTGAGGTTTTTTTGATCGGAACCGCGTAGGTCTCGTCCCCCCCCGCTTGGCTCGCGGGCGAAGATCCTCGGGATTGGCTCGGGCGACCGGAGCTCGGCCGGCGACTCTGCTGCACCATGACCCTTGAAGGCTAACCTGCGCAGCCTCTCCGCGCCATCGTCCGAAAGGTCAGCCCTGCGCCGTCGCTCAGAAAGCGCAGCTGGGGCTCCAAAAAGCGTTCGGCCCGCCCCTCTCGGTCCCCCGGGTAGGGAACTCGAAAAGAAGCGGGCCGACGTGCCCCGAGGGGCCGAACCTCAATTATTGCTGATGCAGAAGTTGTCGATCTTGAGGTTGCTTGCGCCGCTCCAGACCTCAAAGCCAACGAACACGTTCGTGAGGCTCATGCTGTCGTTGATGACCGGCGTCTTCTCCGTCGTCGAGGTGCGCGTCTTGGCGTCCTTGATGAAGTCGTTCAGGTCGAAGCTGAACTCGTTGAGCCGGCTCGTCGCGACGTAGCTGATGATGGGTCGGCCTTCGAACTGGCGCGAGACGTAGATCGCGAAGGTACGTCCACCGATGGCGAGTGTTCCACCGGACTCGCCCTGGCCTTGGCCTTCGGCGTAGACGTTCGGGGAGCGATCGAGCCAGACCATGAGGAAGCTCCGCGATCCCGGGCCGCCATCAGCGCCGCCCGGAGAGAACCAGACGTCGTAGGCAACGTTGTATTCGCCGCTTCCACCACCGCTCCAGCGGATGCCCGTCGGAATCTTGTTCAACTGCCCGACCGACTTCGGCAGGTTGCTACCGGCAGTTCCGAACCCATCCCCACCGTTCGAACCGAAGATGAAGGACGGGTAGCCGACCGGTGCATCGGTGGTGGGACGGTTGCCAGAGAAGTTCGTGACGCTGAAGCTCGCGCCGTTATAGGTGATGTTGTAGCTGCCGCCGCCGCTGAAGATGTTGTTCTGGATCGCGATCGTGGGAGGACCGTTGACCGCAGTCACGCGCTGGAACGCGCCGCCGCCGCTGCTGAGCGTACCGCTCTGACCACCAGCGGGAGCGCCGCTCACGTCGCATCCAACGGTCGGAATGTTTCCGTTCCCCTCAGAGATGTTGTTGACGCAGAAGTCGAAGTTCACGTCCGCGGTCGAGTCCGGAATGCTCTGAGCCTGAACGATGATCTGGGAGAGGGGCTCTCCATTGTAAGCTTTGCCGTTTCCACCCGCCCAGCACTCCGTGTTGAACGTTTCGTACGCGACGAAGAGGCTCGGATTCGAGGTAGCGCCGATCTCCGCGCACCAGCGCTGGTTCGCGTCGGTGGCGCCGTCCGGACCCTGAATCTGCAAGCGAAGCTGGGTCGCGCTCTTGTTCTGAATGTCGAGGATGATGCCTTCCTTGGTCGGGGTCACCGTACCGAGAGGGGCGTTCTCCACGCGCTCTTGGTTGATACCCCAACCGACGAGAGCGCCACTCCAGCCATCAGGCTCAGAAGGAGGTTTGATCGTACCCTTGGCGCACATCGGCCAAGTCTCGACGCCTTCGAAGTTCGGCGGTTCGATGGTGTTGCCGGAGTTCGCGTCGCTGCTGAAGAGCGAGGTGAACCCGAAGCCATGCCAGGGGCCCGACTCGAAGTAACCCGTGATCGGTCCTTCTTCGCCTTCGCCGCCCGTACCGCTGCCACCAGCGCCCGGTCCAGCGCCACCACTCCCCGGATCACCGGCGCCACCGACGCCCGGCGTGCCTCCTCCGGCGCCCGGATCCCCGGTGCCACCGACGCCCGGACCGCCGCCACCGACGCCCGGACCGCCGCCCGTACCCTGGCTGGCCGCACACACACCATTCACACAGCTACCGCTCGCGCAGGCATTGCCGCAGGCGCCACAGTTGTTCGGATCGGAGGCGAGCACGACGCACGCGCTATTGCAGTTCTCGAGGCCCGCGCCGCAGGTCGCAGAGCAAGTGTTCTGCGAGCAGACGAGACCAGCGCCACATGCGTTGCCGCACGCGCCGCAGTTCTGGGGGTCGGATGTGACAGAAACGCAGACTCCGTTACAGTCGACCTGACCGCCTTGGCAGGTCGGCGACGACGACTGGGGAAGACAGGCTACCCCGAGCCCTAGGCCCGCGAGGACCATTTGGACCAATGAGAAGTTTCGAAGGGCCCGGCGAAGATCAGAGAATAACGTCATGGCTCGGTGGTTCGATCGTGAAGCTCGAAAACAGGGTCAAAAATTAAGACGACTCAAAGACGTTGGTAGCGGTTCCACCCACCTCGTCTCTGAGCGTCGAGGTGTACGAGCCGATCGGCCCCGGAGCAACCGCCCGTCCAGCAGAATCGCATTTCTCGGAGGACTGAATTTTTCCTAGATTGCAATTTTGGTGCGTTGACGGGATGGCAGAAATGCGGTTCGTCGGCGCTCTGGCGGTTTTCGAGAGAGACACCCCCTGCTAAGCGGCGCGCTCGAACCGTTTTTCCTCCGAGAACGAATAGAAAAGAACATGAACGCTAAGAAGCCGAAAGTTGCCCTCCTGACCGCAGGCGGACTCGCCCCTTGTCTCTCCTCGGCTGTGGGAGGACTCATCGAACGCTACACGGAAATCGCTCCGGACATCGAGATCATCGGTTACCTCGGCGGCTATAAGGGCCTCCTGCAGGGCGTGAGTCTCACCGTGACCCCCGAGGTCAAGAAGCAAGCGAGCATCCTTCACAAGCACGGCGGCAGCCCCATCGGCAACAGTCGCGTCAAGCTCACGAACGTCAAAGATTGCGTGAAGCGCGGGCTCGTCAAAGAAGGAGAGTCTCCGCTCGAGGTCGCCGCTCGCCAGCTCACCCGCGACGGCGTGACCATCCTCCACACGATCGGCGGCGACGACACGAACACGACGGCCGCTGATCTGGCCGCCTACCTGAAGACCCATAACTACGACCTGACAGTCGTCGGTCTCCCCAAGACCATCGACAACGACGTCTTCCCCATCCGCCAGTCGCTCGGCGCTTACACCGCAGCGGAAGAAGGTGCTCGTTACTTCGAGAACGTCGTGAACGAACAGTCGGCCAACCCGCGCATGCTCATCATCCACGAGGTCATGGGCCGCAACTGTGGCTGGCTGACCGCAGCTACCGCTCGCGTCTACCGCGAGCGCCTCAAGAAGATGGATTTCGTCCCCGGCTTCAACCTGCCGCGTGCTCACAAGGACGTGCACGCTGTGTACGTGCCCGAGATGGAGTTCAATCCGGAGACCGAAGCGAAGCGCCTGAGCGCGCTCATGGACCAAAACGACTGCGTCAACATCTTCGTCTCTGAGGGCGCTTGCGTCGATCAGATCATCAAGGAGATGGAAAGTCGCGGCGAGTCCGTCCCCAAGGACGCGTTCGGTCACTACAAGCTCGACGCCGTCAACGTCGGCAACTGGTTCTCCAAGCAGTTCTCGCAGGCGCTCGGTGCTGAGAAGTCCTTGGTCCAGAAGTCCGGCTACTTCGCCCGTTCCGCGGCGGCCAACGAAGCCGACCTCAAGCTCATCAAGAGCATGGTCGACCTCGCTGTCGAGTCGGGTCTCAAGGGAGATTCCGGCGTGATTGGTCACGACGAGGACCAGGACGGTCGCCTCCGCTCCATCGAGTTCCCGCGCATCAAGGGTGGCAAACCTTTCAACATCGAAGAGCCCTGGTTCAAGGAGCTGCTCGCCGAGATCGGTCAGCCCCTCGGCAAGCGCGTCGAGGTCAGCCACTGAGGTCAGCCACTGAGGTCAGCCACTGAGGTCAGCCACTGAGGTCAGCCACTGAGGTCAGCCACTGAGGTCAGCCACTGAGGTTCGCCTCAAAGGCGCATCAGAGCTCAGCGAGGCCGGAGCGACGCGAGTTGCTCCGGCTTTTTCTTTTCACGACGAGGCTCGAGCGCCGCGCAGATCCATGGCTCGGAGGCCAGGCGAGCTCAGGGGAGCATCAAGGCCGGAGCGCCCAAGGGCGCTCAGCGCCGTCCTCCCGATGCGCCTTGAGCCAATGGAGCACGACCTCGGCCCACTGCTTGCGGGCGGACTCGGTCGGATGAATGCCGTCACGAATCCGCGGCATATTTTCGACATCCATGAGCTGATTGGTGTCGAGAAAAAGGCAAGGCGAAACATTGCGCGCGATCACGTCGAGCAGACCGTTTTTCGGCCCCGCCCAGAGAGGGATCGCGATCCAAACGCAGGGCCTGTCACCGATCGCCTCGATCATCTTCTTGATCGTCTTGCCGCGACTTTCTGGATCTTGGATTTCGAGCTCGTTGGCCCCCAGGGTAATGAGGACCAGGTCGGGGTTGTACTTCCAGATGTGCTTCTGAAGATTTCCATCCCAGGCCCAATCGGTCAGGTAGCTCGCGTCCGTGAACTTGAGCACCGAACCCACGCCCGCCTCTTCGAACATCTTTCCGAGCGGGAGTCCGAGAGCGCCCGCAAACGAATCTCCCACGTGGAGCACCTTGGTCCCGCGAGGCAAAGGAGGCGCGCTGGGCTCCGAAGCTTTGGCCAGGGCTGGCTCGGGTTCCTCGAACGCCGGGGTCGCCGACGGGGGTTTCTGAGCAACCTCCGGCTCGGCTGTCGCAGGTGATTTCGGCTCTTGGGGGAGCTCACTCTCAGGAGCGCTCGGGGTCGGCTGAGCCCCTCCGCAGCCGAAGGCCCCTCCGAGAGTCGCGACAATGAGCAATGAGGAGAACCAGTGCGTCCGCACGCCCGGCCCCATACTAAAAAGGCCACTCCGAGTCGATGGCGCCCCCGCGCGGCCCCTCACTGACCTCTCCAGGCGGCGACAATGAGACCGGCGGCCCCTCGTGCATCCGACAAGTCCCAGCCTGGACCAACCGCCAGAGTCCCATCCCACACCAACCGACCTGAACCAGAAAAGCTATGAGCATGGTTCGAAAAATCGAGGTGCCGCCCGGGGACTACCAAACCTCTGGTCAAGCGGCGGAGTTTCCACAATGCTCCGCCCCCATGAATCAGTCCCCGACGGTCCGATGGATCACTGTCGCTCTGCTCGCCTCCTCCCTCGCGTGTTCGCGTCGTTCCCAGGAGCCCGGAGATTCGACGAGCTCCACACCCTCAGCCCAGGAGAAAAAAGAAGTGACGACCGATAGCGCCAACAAAGGGGCTGAGAAGCCGAAACCCGAAGCCATCCCTGCCCCGGAAGACGTCGCCGCGCCGCCCGCGGATGCTGAGAAGACCGCGTCGGGTCTCGCTTCCAAGGTGCTCACAAAAGGGACGGGCACGACGCACCCAGGTCCGACGGACACGGTCTCGGTGCACTACACCGGCTGGACCAAAGACGGGAAGATGTTTGATAGCTCGGTCGTCCGCGGACAGCCGACTTCGTTTCCTCTGAACCGCGTGATCAAGGGCTGGACCGAAGGCGTCCAGCTCATGGTAGAGGGAGAGAAGCGCCGCTTCTGGATCCCCGCTGAGCTCGCTTACGGTGAGACGCCTATGGGCGGTCGTCCCGCAGGTCAGCTCACCTTCGACATCGAGCTCTTGAAGGTCCCCCCGGCCGCGCCGAAAGACGTGGCGGTTCCGCCTCCGGGTGCAAAGAAGACCGCTTCGGGTCTCGTGTACATCGAGCTCTCACCGGGCAAAGCCGATGGCAAGAAACCGACCGAAGAGAGCACCGTGACTGTCCACTATTCCGGCTGGACCAAAGACGGCAAGCTGTTCGACTCGTCGGTGACGCGCGGTGAACCCGCTTCTTTCCCGCTCAACGGCGTCATCCGCGGCTGGACTGAGGGCCTCCAGCTCATGAAGCAGGGAGCGAAGTTCCGCTTCTGGATCCCCGCAGATCTCGCCTATGGAGAGACCCCGCCGCGGCCAGGCATGCCGTCGGGTCAGCTCACCTTTGACGTGGAGCTCTTGGACGTTTCGTGAGGATTCTATTCGCAGCGAGTGTGCTCGTCCTCGCCGGGTGCGGGGCGAGCACTCCCCCGCCGCCGAAGAGCGCTTCGAGCGGCTCCGAAGTTTCTGCGCCGCCCCCTGAGAAACGTGCTGCAGCGGAGCGAGACGTGCTCGGCCCCCTCGACGAGGCGGTGCCGCCCGCGCCCGCTTCGTGCACGCCCGGCGAGCCTCTGCCCGCCCGGGAAAGCTGCGATGGGGCCCTGAACCTCTTGGCCTCCGCCGTCACGGCGTCTGAGCCTTCAGCGGCGCTCGCCTCTCTCGAGCGCTGCTCCGAATTCGAGCCAGGTCTGATTCGTGCCCTCCGCGCGGAGCTCGGTCCTGTGGAGTGTGGGGACGTGCTGGTGGCCTCCGTGGTCGGCGAAGGAGCCAAAGACGAGGTCTCGCGCGGCGTGAGAGAGCTCCTGCTCGCCTACGGGATCTCCGCACGACTTCGCCGTTTGGCCCACGAGCTGCCCGGCGCACCTCAAGATCGGAAGAAGGCGGCGATCGTCCAGTTCCTCGAACAAGAGGTCTTCCCCTGGGCGAAGCGAGAAGCTGTCGCTCTCGAGCGTCTCGCCCGCAAAGGCTCCGAGCTTCGGGGTTACGCGCGTGGAATCGCGGCGGTCGAGGCGGGCATGGCCGATATGCGGTTCGTGAATCTCGTCCGGGAGGTTCCGCTTCCCGAGGAGATGCTCGCAGATGAAGAGGTCCGAGAGGTCTATTACTCCTCCCTCGAGGAAGCTCTCGACGCGCGGAAGAATCGCGGACGGGACGCGAGTTTGGTCGGGCTCATCGAGCTCGAGCGCGCAGGCGTGGTCTTCGATGCGCGGGTCCATCTCGCGCGGGACCTGCTCGTGCAGGTCTTCGGTGGCTCGCGCCTGAAGGCCATCGACTCTCTGCTGATTCCCAAGGCTCAAGCGCCTTCGCCCGCGGCCGCTGCCGAAGCGATCGCGTCGAGCGTCCCCTCCCCTTACCTGCCGCTCCTGCTCGGAGACGCCCGGGTCACAGGTCTCCTCCTCACCGCGGCCTCCGCGCGGGGCATTCCGGCCGGATGGGACCAAGCCCTGCCCGCAGATCTGAGCGAGAGCGAACGCCTGACGCTGGCCTGGACCCGTTTCCACAAGGGGCGAACCTATTTCCGTTCGAGCGATTTTGTGGCCGCGGCCGATCTGGCCAAGACCATCACAGAGAGCTCACCTCTCCTCTCCGAAGCGCAGCTCATCAGAGCGCTCGGAGCGGCGCTTGCGACAGGTCCCAATGGTCCCGTTGAGTTGATGCGCCGGGGCTCCTTCGTGGGTCTTTCCCTGGGCAGCTCCGAAGCGCTCGAGCAGATCGCTCGGGGCACAGGTCCTTTGGCGGGCGCAGCCGCCTTCAATCTGGCCTACTTGCGGGGACTCGTGCTTCCGCCGGGGGCTGCCCTCGATTGGCGTCAGATCGCGACCCAGTTCCGGGACGCTGAAAAGAAGCTCGGCCCGGGCCTCTCCCTCGCGGCGCGTCCGACCGAGGAAGTCGACGCAAGAGCGCGCGCAAGCGACGCGGCCCAGACGGCGGCGGCCACGAGCGACGCGATCCAAAGCTCTTCTCGGGCCAAAAACTAGAACTCGGACGGGGCTCCCTCGGGGGCCCCGTGAGCCATTTCTCCGAGGCGAAGCGCCGTGGCTCAATTCGGGCAGCAGGCCGAGTTCCAGCCGACCCCCACGTCGCGATTCTTACAGCCGTCGCGTTTCCCCGCCTGATTGCGCTCCACGTGCTCCCCGCCCGTGTACTTGTAGGCGACGGGGCGACTCGGCTGGTTCGCTCTACAGTCTTCATCAAAAGACGGGGAACGCTCGCGCGTCACCTTGGCGGCGCTCTGCGCAGAGGCGCCCTTGTTTGAGCTCCCCAACACGCTCGAACGCTCCTGCACACAACCTCGCCCGGGGACCTCACGCGCTCCCTCTTCGCAGCCGGTCGCACCCGCCTTCGCGCAGCGCAGCCCGTTCCAGACTTTCCCGTCGAGACACTCGACCTCATCCACCCCAAACAAACAGCCTCCCGCCTCGTCGCTCCCGTAGGGGCACGGTTCAGACGGTTTGTCGAAGACGCAGCGGACCCCGAGGTGTGACCCGGAATCGTCAGGCCTGCCGCGACTTCGCAAGGTCGGCTTCATCCACTTGTCGAAGCGGCGACTCCAGCTCCCTCCGCGGTACACCCGGTGGCGCCCGGTCGCCGCGGGCCACGGATAGGGCGCAAACCAGCTCGAAGTCCACTCCCAGACGTTGCCCCCAACGTCATAGAGCCCGAAAGCCCCGGGCTCGTAGCTCTTCACCTTGCAGGTCTCCGAGTGTTTCCAGCAAGTGTGCCCGTCGGGGCTCACCTCGCCCCAAGGGAACTTTCGCATCTCAGCGCCCCCGCGCGCCAGATACTCCCACTCGATCTCCGTCGGCAGGCGTGCGCCCCGGTCTGCGCACACGGCCTCAGCTTCAGCATATGTGATGCAGTTGATAGGGTGATCTTCTTTCCCTGGTTGACCCGACGTGCAGCGGCGGCTCTGCTTGGTGCCAGCGGGGACGGGGCATTTCCCCCGACTCACACAGGCGTCGTATTCCGCCGCGGTCACTTCGTGCACATCTGCGCAGAACCCCCGAACCTTCGTGCGAAAGCGCGGATTTTCCTCATCTCCGTAGGTCCGTCCGGTCGAGCCCACCCAGAAGGTCCCCCTGGGGATGTCCGCCATCCCCTCCGGGCACGCCTCGGGCTTCAGCTCCACTCTGCTCGGTGGAGTGTCCGAGCGCGCCTCGAGCTGCACTTCGGGCTCGGACGGCGCAGGAGCTGTCCGAGGCTCTTCCAGCGGGGGCGGCGGGTCGGTCTTCTTGCACCCGATCACCAAGAAAACGCCCCACGCGGCGCTCGTGAGGACAGCCCTCCTCATGGCAAACACCGCCTTTGGATCCCCTCCAGTTCGAGCCTCCGGGCCGCGCTGCGCGTCGAAAGATCCAGGGACTCGAAGACCTGTTTCGCCTCCTCTGAGCGGCGCGCCTGACACAAACTCACCATCAAACTTCGCTCGTTTTCCTGCTCAAACTCGAGACTCGGTGCCCTTTCCGTCTGCGCGCGCAGAAATGCGTCCGCCGCCGGCCCCGGCTGACCGAGGGACAGCAGCGCGCGCCCGAGCAGATAGGCCCGAAGAAACTCAGACTCCTCGCTCTCGGCGCTCTGGGCCAAATAGCTCACAATCTCGACGGGCCCCGCGCGGCGGGCAAGAAGCTCCCGAACCAGCGTTTCATCGGCCGAGCCGCGCGCGTCCGTCAGCGCCCAAATCTTCAGCCAAAGAGCCCTGCGCTGGCCGCTCGAAGAAGCCTCCGAGAGGAGCTCCCGATAAGCGTCCAGGGCCCGCTCAGCGCGCCCCTCGAGCCAATCGAGGTCAGCGCGCCCCTCACGCTTCTGCTCTTCAGTCCAAGGAGGCTCACCGGGCACCGGACCAAGCAAACGTCGCGCCTCGTCCGAGGCTCCCGCGCCCAGGTAGCAGCGCGAGAGGAACAGGGAAGCCTCTCGCGCCCGGGGCTCCCAGGTCCAAGCCTGGCTCGCCAAGCGCTCCGCGGCGCGGGGATCGAGAGAACAGGTGCGCTCCGCTCGAGCCAAGATGCGATCGACGGCGTGGGGACAGATCCTCTCGAGGGTCGCCGGGCCCGAGTAACGGGCCCGCGCCGCGCTCTGCACTACCTCGGGGACCGTCTCGCGCTCGAGGGCTCGATGAAACCCCCGCTCCAGCTCGGCGATCGATTGGCCCGTGAGCTCTTCGAGATCCGCTCCGCCGTACCAAGCGCGCAGCGCCCCCGCGCCGTACTCCTCGCGCAGGTAGGCAATGAAGGCTCCCGCGGCTCCATAGGCGCGCGCCGAAGACTCCCCGTAGAATCCGAACTGAAAGAGTCGCCGGAGCGGCGGCATCGCGCCCACCACAACTTGAGCCCGGGCCCACTCAAGGAGCGTCCCGTCGGAGTTTTCGTGGGGAGCGGCAGCCACAGCAAAACCTTCGATGCGTCCCGGATCGGGGATCCATCCGCCGAGCTCGCCTGCGATGCGAAAGGGTCCCCGTCCGAAGCGAGCCGCCACGATGTGCGCGAGTTCGTGGCGGAGCGTCGGATGAGGGTAGCCGCTCGAATGCACGTAGATCTCGCCGCGCCAGGGCTTCGCGACGTAAGTTCGGCCTGCCCCGGTCCAGCGGGCCTTCTCCTCGACGCTCCCGAAGAGCCGCACAAGAACTTCCCGCTCGGGCTCGACCTCGAAGTATTCGGCGAGCTCGCCGAGGTGCACCGAGCACTCCCGCGCGATGAGCTCCGCTTCGGCGCGGCTTGTCTTCTCCTCCGCGTAGGTCACCAAACAACCGTTGAAGCGAACCTGACCCGAAAGGGCCCGAGACAAGCTCTCGGCGCTCGTCTCGTGCCCCAGCTGATCGCCGAGCGAGCGAACCAGGAAATAGCCGCCCAAACAGAGGATCCCAAGCCGAACCGCCTGCTTGCGGAGCAGGAGACTCAGACCCACTCCGAGGAGAATCGAGCCGGCTCGATAGCTGAGCAGCGTCTCGAAGCGGTACTCCACACGGTCGTAAAGGGGCCCAGCGAAGTAACCCACGAACTCACTATACGCAAACACCGCGGGGGACGCGTAGATCCCGTAGAGCCCGATACAGATCGGAGCGAGCGGCACCAGGAGCCCGATCAGCGCGCGCGGGATCCGCTGGAGCTTGGCGGATCGCAGACGTGCAAAAAGCGCCGCCTCGGTGCACAGAGCCGCAAGGACGGTCCCGAGCGTCGGCCCGAGCAGCATGAGCGCATAGGCCTGACCCCGTTCACAGGCCGGGCTCTGAAGACCGCCTAAGAACGCGACCAGGAGCACGGCTGCGCTCACCCAGGCGCCGCGCGCGAGGCTGCCGAAGACCGGGGCGCGCGAGCGCCCGAGCGCGACCCAGAGGCTCGCTACGAAGGGCCCCACGAGCCCAAAGACGAGGGCCAGCTCGTACCCCGGTCCCCTGAGCAGAAACATGCCGGCGAGCTCAGAGTGCCGGCGCTGCGGCCGGCCCCGGCTGGGCGGGCGCAGAAGAAGCGCGCGCAGCGTCGGGGGACAAGATCAAACCGAGAAGACTATCGACGTGAGAGATGTAGCGAATCCTCAAATTCGCGAGGATCTCATCGGAGACCTCACTCACATCCGCCTCATTGCGAGCCGGAAGGATGACCTCCGTCACACCCGCCCGATGCGCCGCGAGGAGCATCGCCTTCACGTTGTTGACAGGCAAAATTGCTCCTCGAAGCGTGAGCTCGCCGACGACGGCAACGTCATTCCTGCAGGGCACACCGAGCAAGAGCGAACAAAGCGCGGCGAAGATCGCCGAGCCGAGACCAGCAAAATCGCGCACAGCGCGCGCCCGTGGCACGTGGATGTGAACATCGATGTCCTTGAGCCATTCGGGGCTCAGGTGGAGCCGGTCAGCCCGCGAACGCACGAAACTCACGGCCGTATGGGCCGCTTCTTCGAGCACCTTTCCGAGACTCCCCGTGAGCCGAATGTTCCCCTTCCCGGGCATCCGACTCACCTCCACGATGACCAGCTCTCCTCCGGCTCCGCTCGCTCCGAGCCCAGCTGCGATGCCCGGCGCGGGAGCGATCTCGGTGGTCTCGAGACGGTACTCCGGGGGCCCCAAGATCTCTTCGACGACGGTCCGGGTGACCTCGACCGCCTGGATTTCCCCCTCCGCCTCTTTGACGGCGATCTCGCGACAGATCGCGGCGATGCGCTTCTCGAGGGTGCGCACGCCGGCCTCCCGCGTATAGGAGTCGACGATGGTCTGAATGCCGCTTTCGGTGAAGGTCAGACGTTCGGGGGCGATGCCGTGCTCTTCGAGCTGCTTCGGGATCAGGAAGCGCCTCGCGATCTCGCGCTTCTCGATCGGGGTATAACCCGGGATTTCGATCACCTCGAGGCGGTCGCGGAGAGCTTCAGGGATCGCCCCGAAGCTGTTCGCGGTGGCGAGGAAGGTGATCTTCGAGAGATCGAAGGGCAAGTCGAGGTAATGATCGACGAAGGAATCGTTCTGGGCCGGATCGAGGGCCTCGAGCAGCGCCGCGGCCGGATCGCCACGCATGTCCGCACCCATCTTGTCGATCTCATCGAGCACCAACACCGGGTTGTTCGCTCCGACCTTCTTCAGCGCTGCGAGGATGCGCCCGGGGAGCGCCCCAACGTACGTTCGCCTGTGGCCGCGGATCTCCGCTTCGTCGCGGACGCCGCCGAGGGCAATGCGCGCGTAGCGGCGCCCCATGGCGCGGGCGATCGAGCGGCCGAGAGAGGTCTTGCCGACGCCAGGCGGGCCGACGAAGAGCAGGATCGGACTTCGGTTGTCCTGGCGCAGGGCACGGATCGCTGAGAACTCAATGATGCGCTTCTTGACGAGCTCGAGGCCGTAGTGATCTTGGTCGAGACAGCGCCGAACCTCAGAGATGAGGTGGAGATCCGGGGTCGAGACCTTCCATGGGAGGTCCAAAATCCACTCCACGTAGTTGCGCGCGATCTGGTACTCGGGGGACTGGCTCTGCATCGAAGCGAGCCGCGACAGCTGCTTTCGGGCAACGTCGCGCGCTTCCGTCGGCAGGTCCATGAGCGCGAGGCGCTCCCGGAGCTGCTCCACCTCATCGTCCTCGTCGGGGCTCTCCCCGAGCTCTTCCCGGATCGCCCGGAGTTGTTGCCGAAGCACGTAAGCGCGCTGATTCCGGCTCATCTCCGTCTCGACCATGTTCGAGACCTCAGCCTTGATCCGAAGCGCGTCGAGCTGACGGTCCAGGACCTTCGTCACAATCTCGAGCCGCTCGCGAATTCCGTAGGCTTCAAGCACTCGCTGACGCACGGGAACCTGAGCGAGCTCCTCGGGGAAGTTCGAAGCGACGAGGTCGGCGAGACTGCCCGCCTCTTCGACATTGTCGAGGATGCTCTGGGTCTCTTTCGGGAGGTTCGGCGTGAGCGCGAGCACCTGCCGCGTCTTGTCCCGGAGCTCTCCGGCCAGGGTCTCGATTTCGGGGCTGGTCTCGGTCGGATCGGAGACTCGGACGACCTCCGCCCGGAGATAGGGCTCAACGCCGAGGGGCTGAGTGACGTGAAAACGGCCGATTCCATTCAGAACGACGGAGTAGTTCGTGGCGCTGATCCGAATGACCCGGACGATCCGCGCGACGGTCCCCACCGTGTAAATGTCGTCGAAGGTCGGATCGACCGTCTGAGGATCTCGCTGAGCAACAACGCCGATCAGGCCTCCGCCCGCCTCGAGCTCTTCGACGAGTCGCACGCTCTTGGGGCGACCAACGTTGATCGGGACAACCGATCGCGGAAACAGGACGGAGTTCCGAAGAGGAAGGATAGCGATCCGCTCCGGTTTCTGGGCCCCTTGTGCACGAGTCATTCGTCGGGAATCCTATCCTCGTGTCCGCGCAGCCGCACCCCAAACGACACCAAAAACCAGAAATTTGCTCTGGCTGGGGGCACGCGCTTGGGGCACAGGGGACAAAATGGGCGCTCTTCGCCCTTCTCTTGTCCGCCTGCGCGCCTCGAACAAACGCCCAAACGCCCGAGGCTGCCCTCGCCGCGTACACGCGGGCCCTCGACAAAGGCGATCCGGACCGCGCCTATGAGTTCTTGAGCTCGGAGGCCCGCCTCGGCATCTCTCGCGCGGCCTTCCGCGACCTCTCTCGAAAGTCCCCCGCTTCTGTGCGCGCCTTCGCTGAAGCCCTGACCCGAGGCGACGGCACGCCGAAGACCATCGTCACGACCAGCTGTGGTCCGGGGATCCTCCTTGTCTACGAGGATGGGAAATGGCGCGTTCCGCCTGAGGCCATCGACGTCTACCCGGCGCGCACTCCCCGTGAAGCTCTCCGTTCGCTCATTTCCGCCTTCGACGCAGGGCGCATGGATGTTGTCCATCGCCTGATGCCTGAGGCGCGCCGAAAGGAGCTGAGCGAGGCTGAGCTCCGAGAGGCCCTCACGAGCCCTGGCCCCGGCTCCCTCGCCTCGGCCCTCGACAGTCTCCGGCTCGCGGTCGACGACGCGCCCATCGAGCTCCTTGGAGTGCGCGCAGCGGTCGCCTACGGCAAGGGACGGACCGCGAGTCTTGTGCTAGAGGGCGGCACCTGGAAAATCGAAAGCTTTTGAGGTCATGAGCGAACGCCGAGCCACCGTCCGGAGAGAAACGAGCGAGACCCGCATCACGGTCGAGGTAAACCTGGACGGAACCGGGCGCCACGACATCGTGACGCCGCTGCCCTTCTTGTCTCACATGCTCGAGCAGCTGCCCCGTCACGGCCGCTTCGACCTCACGGTGCGCGCCGAAGGCGACGTCCACATTGACGGTCACCACACGACCGAAGATGTCGGCATCGTGCTCGGCCAGGCGCTGCGTGAAGCGCTCGGCGATCGCCGCGGGATCAATCGTTACGGTCACGCCACTCTCCCCATGGACGAGGCGCGCGTGAGCTGTTCTTTGGATCTCTCGGGACGCGCGTTCTTCGTCTGGGACGTCGACATGCCGAAGGCGAAGATCGGACAGTGGGACACGGAGCTCGCGGAGGTCTTCTTTGAGGCGCTCGCGCGCTCGGCTCAGATCAACCTGCACGTCGTGCAGGAGGCCGGGAAGAACCTGCACCACATCACCGAAATCGCCTTCAAGGCCCTCGCCCGTGCGCTGCGCGATGCGGTGCGCGTCGACGGGGACCAAATCCCCTCGACGAAGGGAAGCCTCGACTGATGCGCGTCGTAGTCGTTGAGACGGGCCACGCGAACATGACCTCGGTGTGCCGCGCCCTCGAGGTGGCGGCTCCGAGGAGCGACGTGACCATCGTGCGCGGGCGCACTCCAGAGGACGTCCGCTCGGCGGATAAACTCGTGGTCCCCGGCCAGGGCGGCTTCGCCCACTGTTTGGCCGGGATCCGCAGCGGCGTCGGTGACTCCCTCGTGGAAGCCATGAAAAAAGGAACCCCCTACCTCGGCATCTGCCTCGGCCTCCAGGCCCTCTTCGCGAGCAGTGAAGAGGCGCCGGGGGTCGAAGGCCTCGGATGGTTCTCGGGCTCCTGCCAGAAGCTGCGCGAAGAGCCCGGCATCAAGATCCCCCACATGGGCTGGAATCGCATCGAGATCGAGCCCACAGCCCACCCGGTCTTCCGGGACCTCGGACCCAGCGACCTCTGGTTCTATTTCGTCCACTCCTACCACGCGGTCCCCGAGGATCGTTCCATCATCGCCGCCACCGCGACCCACGGTTCGACCAGGGTCACGGCAGCGGTCGCTCGTGACAACGTCATCGCGACCCAGTTCCACCCCGAAAAGAGCCAGGCCGCCGGCCAGAAGCTCCTCGGCCGTTTCCTCGCTCTTTGACCGGGCGCCCGCGCCCCTCGGCCCCGCCTGACCGCGAAAGTCCCGCCCTGTAGGGCCCCTCGCGAGACCGGAGTCCCCGGCTTTTCATGTTCGCTTTCTTTCGATTATCGTAAGCCCCGTGGCATCCACAGCCCCAAGACCGCGCGGCCTCGCCGCTGACGCGCTCGCCCTTCCCAATCTGCTCACCATGGGAAGAATCGTGGCGATCCCTCTGGTGCTCTGGCTCCTCGACCGGGCAACGCCTGAGGACTGTGTTTACGCCGCGCTCGTCTACGGCGGCGCGGCCATCACCGATTTGCTCGACGGCATCCTGGCGCGACGCATGGGGATCGTGAGCGTGCTCGGAAAGTTCCTGGATCCCCTCGCTGACAAGCTGCTCGTCATGGCGACGCTCGTGTGGCTCGTGTCCATGGGGCGCATCCCTGCCTGGGCCGTCGTGCTCCTGCTCACCCGTGAGCTCAGCATCACCGGCCTTCGGAGCATCGCCGTCACCGAGGGGATCATCATCGCGGCCGGAGACAGCGGAAAGAGCAAGACCGCCTTCCAGATGGTCGGCATCCTGTGCCTGATCATCGGCTACCCGTACCAGATTGGCTTTTTCCCCTTCGATTTTGGGGTGGTCGACCTGGTCGTGGCTGGACGCGCCCTCGTCTATATCTCGCTCGGCTTCTCCTTGGTGAGCGCCGCCAGCTACATTTACGGATTCAGCGAAGCGCTCCGGGCCAAGGGCCGGGCTTGACGGTCCCCGCCGAACTGATAAGGCCGCCCCATGGTTTCCCGCCTTCGCTTCAAGCTCGCCCTCTCTTTGGGCGGCTGTCTTCTCTTCGCGAGCATCGCTACCCCCGGCTGCCAGAAGCAGCCTGAGGGCGACCGCTGCGTTCAGGCGAACGGAGATCTCGACTGTGAAGGTGGGCTCGTCTGCACGCCCGCGTCCGAGCTCAAGTCCGGCGGGGACGGTGTGAGCCGCTGCTGTCCCGACGATGGCCAGCCTATTCGCGATGATCGCTGCAAGCGTGGAGCTCCTGTTGGCCCCGGCGGAACGGGTGCCTCCGGCAATATGGGCGGAAGTAACGGCGACGACGGCGGGAGCGGCGGCGCTGGTGTCGGCGTGGGCGCCCGTTGCGACTATACGTCAGACTGCCGATCGCCCCTGATCTGCGGACCTTCGGGCCGGTGCCAAGCTGAGTGCGTCACGGATCGCGACTGCAACGACGGGAAGGTCTGCGACGACGGGACCTGCGTCAGCGCCGCTGGCGGCGCCGCGAACTGAGCTCGGAGAGCCCTATGCGAGGAGCGGGGCGCATCCTCGGTCTGGACGGAAACCGGGTGCTCGTCGCTTCCGTGAGCGGACGCGCCTGGCTCGAGGTAGACGAAGAGGTTTCGCTCGCGCCCGGCGACTGGGTCGAATGGCAGAAACAAGCGGACGGGTCCGCCGCGCTCACGCTCGCCCAGAAGGCCCCGGAACCGCGGGGCGACGGGGAGGTCGCGCGTTTTTTGCTCGGAGAAAAGGGCTCTCTCCTCCGTGAGCGGCACCGCGCCCTCCGCATCCTCAGGGGCTACTTCGACAGCCGCGGCTTCCTCGAGGTCGACACACCGGCCGTGGTGCCCTGCCCCGGCCTCGATTCTCACGTCCATTCTCTCGGTGAGGTCATCAGCGAGCGCTCTTTCGGATATCTGCGCACCTCCCCCGAGTTCCACATGAAGCGGCTCCTGGTCGGTGGATTCGACAAGATCTACCAGATCGCTCCATGTTATCGCTCGGAAGAACAAGGCACTTGGCACGAGCCGGAGTTCACGATGCTCGAGTGGTACGAGGCTTTCTCGAACTTCGAGCATCTGCTCCGGAGCACCGAAGACCTTGTGCGTCACGTTTGTGAGGCCCTCACCGGAAAGGGCGAGCTCCGGCGCGGAGATCGACCGGGCCAAGTGGCTTCCGTCGAAGGGCCCTTCGAGCGCATCAGCGTGAGAGAAGCCTTCGCCGAGTTCACAGATCAGAGCGATGTCGTCGACTTGGCCGCATCAAAGCCCGAGCTCTACTTCGAGCTGCTCACAACGCAGATCGAACCCGAGCTCGCTCGGCTCTCCCGCCCTGTCTTCCTCTATCACTATCCCCTGAGCCAAGCGGCCCTCGCGACGCCTGTGCCCGGAGCACCGGAGCTCGCGGAGCGGGCTGAGCTTTACGCCCTCGGCATCGAGCTCTCGAACGGCTTCGCTGAGCTCACGAATCCCGTCGAGCAGCGGCGCCGCTTCCTCGAAGAGCAGGAGCGCCGAAGGCGCGCCGGGGAAGTTGTGTACCCGCTCGATGAGCGCTTCTTGAGCGCGCTCGAAGAAGGTCTGCCCCCTTCGATCGGCAATGCGCTCGGCTTCGATCGTCTGCTCGCGCTCTGCCTCGGAAGCCAGGGCATCGCGCCGGTCCTGGCCTTCTCGAGCCAGGAGAAATAGGCCGAAAATCTAACGCCGAGCGGCGGCGCTGTTCTGTCCGCTCGTCAATACTGGACGAGCGAGTGGACCAGGCCGCTCTCGCCCGCCTCCCTGAGGCGCGCGGCTCCCCCGAGACCTGGGAGCTCGACGACAAACGCAAAGGCGCTCACCGTCCCCCCGAGGGACCGTACGAGCTCCGCCGCAGCCACAGCTGTTCCCCCCGTCGCGAGCACATCATCCACCACCAGCGCTCGCGTGCCATGAGCCAAAGCGTCCGTGTGCATCTCAAGCTCAGCGGTCCCGTATTCGAGGGCGTAGCTGACCTTCCGAACCTGGAACGGCAGCTTTCCGGCCTTGCGCACCGGGATCAAAGGCACCCGGAGCCGAGCCGCGAGAGGCGCGCCAAAGAGAAACCCACGCGCCTCAATCGCGACAATCGCCTCAGGCCGATCGGCCGCACAGATCTTCTCAAAAGCCGAAAGGACGGCCTCGAAGCCGGCCGGATCAGCGAGGACCGGCGTCAGATCGCGGAATAGGATCCCCGGACTCGGGAAGTCCGCGATAGTCCGGATCAGGCTCTCGATCCTCTCGAGGTTCGGCGGCGCCTCGTTTTTCGTGACGCTCACCGCTCCTCCTTCTTCAGGAGGTCAACGATCAGACGCGCGTCAGGCTCGAGGTTACTCGACCAAAGGTCGAGAACGAGGGGCGTGATTCCGATGTGGCCCTCATCGAAGGCCTCCGTGTCGCTCCCGGGGACGTGTTCGTGGCGCGCGTCATGGCCGCTGCCGCCGATCCAGAAGTAGTCGAGCCCCCTCGGATCGCTGCGCTGGACCATGCCCCCGCCGTACACGCGCTCGCCGAGCCTGGTCGGGCGCACGTCCCACTCGCTGCCGGGCGGGAAGTTGATGTTGAAGAGGCGGCTCCCGCCGAGGCCTGACTCGTGGATCGTCTTGGCGATATGGCTCGTCACGCGCGCGGCCGCGGCGAGCTCGGTGTCTCGCGCGGCGGAGAAAGCGAGGGCAACAATGCCCGAGAGTGCACCTTCCCGCGCGGCGGCGACGGTGCCACTATAAAACACATCACGGCCGAGGTTCAGGCCGTGGTTGATGCCGCTGACGACGAGATCGGGCCGCCTCGGCAAGAGGCCCTCGAGGTTCATCGCGACGTAAACGGAATCGGCCGGGGTCCCGTCGACCGAGAAAATCCCGTCGCCGTGCCTGTAGAGGCGCAAGGGGCGGTTGATGCTGAGGGCGTGACTCGCCGCGCTCTGTTCGGCGTCCGGCGCACACACGACGACGTCGGCCCACTGTCGGAGCGCCTCATGGGCTGCCACGATGCCTGGTGCTCGGTACCCGTCGTCGTTGGAGAGAAGGATCAGCGGCCGCATCACTCGTCCCATAGAACCCGTTTCCCTTGCATTCAAGGCGCTCCCTTCCGCTCTGGGTTTGGTCGTGACAAACTCCGGCGAGTATGGGGAACGACGAGCGCAGCACGGACAGGTACGGGACACCTCCCGACGCGCCGCTCGCGAGTGATGACGCCGAAGACCTGCTCCGGCGCGTCCAAGAAGCGCTCTCGCGCTTCGCCGTTCACGGCCGGGTTTGCCTCGAAGGGGATGGTCTCGTGCTCACGACCCCTCGCGGTCCCGTGTCGCTGCCCGCCCGGGCTCAGATCGCGCGCTTTTGCGGCGCCGGGGAGAGCGAAAGGCGCAGCCTCGCCCTCGACTTGGCCAAGGCCCTCGTGAAGAAGCGGGATTCGGATTGTCCCCCGCCCGTCCTCGAATCCCGGGGCGAGTTCCCTTGGGGCGTCGCGGCCAGTGCCTTCGCTTTCGTCCTGCTGGGCGCCGCCGGCTATCTCTGGTTTGAGCCGCGGGACGGAGCGGCCGCTGCGCCGGCAGAGGAGGTCGAGAGCACGACGAGGGTGCGCTCAGAGGGCCCGGCCGAGTCCTCCTCGCGCGCCGAGCGCGTCTGTGAGGCGACGAAGGCCCGCGTCGCGCGGGGAGCCACCGTCACGATCGCCGATACGGACGGCTGGGTGGTCGATTTCGTCGCCCTGCGGGGTGAAGCTCCCGAGCCACCTCTCGCTGAGGCGCTCGCTCCTTTCTTCGGAGCCCACGACTGGACCGGCCCCGCCCGGCTCATCTGGCCGGACGAGCCCGAGCTCGCGGCCATCTCCGATGAGAGCGCTCACGTGACCTTGGAGCGCTTCTCCCTTGAGAGCACCCGGGGCCGCTTTGAGGGCATCAGCCTTTCCTTTCACGGTTCACTCATCGACTCCTACTTCCGAGAAGAAGAGCGCGGCCGCTACTATCACCTCGCTACCGCTCTCACGAATGCCCTCGGCGCGACCCACGCGGGCGTCGTCGCCCGCTGCGCGCACGAGCGCGGCTATCACCTGGGCTCTTGGTTCTTCGGCAAGACCGACGCTGACGCGGCGACCAGCCTTCTCTTTTTGCTCGGACACCACGGCGATCCTCCCCACATCGCATCGCCCTTTCGCCGTCCTCCTGGCGGCAACCCCGACGATGGCTTCGCTCTATCGAACATTGAGCGCGCCGCGGCCGAGTTCGATCGCAATGCGCTCTCCGCCGCGCTCGGCCCGACCCAAGGCATGGCGATGGGCCGCTCCGGCGAGTCCGTGGTCCTCACCTTCGCCTTCCGCGACGGCAGCGCCGCCGCGCGCGCGAGCCGCCACTTGAGTCGCCTCAGTCGCATCGGCGGGGGTTAAATAATGCCCCCGTCTCTC
>NASX01000092.1 GCA_002085155.1 Sorangiineae bacterium NIC37A_2 | reverse complement strand
ATGAGCTGCCAGGGCACCCCGGAGAGGAGGAGCACCTGGACCATGTCGGGGGTGCTCCCGTACTTGAAGAGCGGGTTTTCGACGCGCTGTCCGCGGCGATTTGTGATGGTCGGTGAGGTAAGCGCTTCGGTATAACGCTCGACCGGGAAGAGATAGTCCTTCCCGAAGCGACGCTTCTGAGCCCAGCAGCGGGTGTTGAGCGGCGCTTCGCGGGAATCGAGGGTCATCCCCTCGAGACAGGCGAGGTCTTCGCTCAAGGGAGCGCATCCCGCGGGCGGCTCCTCTTCGGAGAGGTCACAGGGCCGACAACAAGCGCTCCCTGGATCCGCCGCGCAGGCGCTCGCGCCGCGCGGAATCGTCTCCTCGCCCATTTTCCAGGCGTCCCCCGAATCCAGCACCGAGCAGTCATCTTCGTCGGTGAGGATGATGATCAGGACAGACGGGTATGCTTTCAGGAACTCGGCACGGGTGGCGAGGAGGTCTTCTGCCACTCCGTCAGAGGCGGTCGTTTTGGCGGAGCCTTCACCGGTGACGGTGACAGTCGCGGGCGGCTCCGGATCGATCAGGAAGCGATACATGGCCTCGAGGGGCGCTTCGAAACCGCAGCCAGCTTCACCGACGCGCAAGATCTGCTCGATCGGATCCTCTTCCCCGGAGCGATCGACGGGTACCCCGCCATCGGTTCTCTCAATGCAAACTTCACCGCCACCCTCAAGGGAGGATGTAATGACATGGGCCTGACCGAGAATGCTTCTTCCTCTAGACGTGAAGTCGTCGGGACACGCCCCGCTGACGGGAGGGAACGAACTTCCGTCCGGCCCGACGCATTCCGTCCAGCGATACTTCGCGCGCTGGAGGGCACTAGCCAAGAGTTTCTGCTTGTCGGCCATCGACTCGGAATCATCGACGACCAAGAGAATCGCGTGTCCCCCGACCTTCGGCTGCGCATCCTGACGCAGGATGGACGGGACTGCGAGCTCTTTGAGCTCTGACCAAATAGGACGGTGGAGACAGCCGCCGCTTGTCGCCACCGAAGCGAAGGCGGCGACGAGAGATAGAAAAGACCTAGCGGAACGGGCCATGAACCGAAAAATGGGGAAGTGCCTGGGTGAGGCGCCTTGCTCTCTCGGTGCCCGTTATTCCCCCCTTTGAGAGAGTGAGTGTTGGAACTGTGAGGTATTGTCACCGGCAGGAGCAAATCTCCCGGGCTTCGGGTCACTTTCGCTTCTCGTTCCGCCCCTCGAGCGTGCGTCGCGGCGCCGCACGAAAAATTACGATTGGGCCCTGACTGAAGACGTGTGACGAGCCACTCAACGTCCGGCAGTTCACGCCGCCAGCCGGCGAGGTCAGGCACGACCATGGCCGCCATTTTGGCTGAGTTCGAGCCGAGCGCCCAATGGCGGGGATCACGTGCTGCGGCGCGGGGCCGCCGGCGGCCCTGATCAGCCCCCGGTAGCCCAGAGGAAGAACTCTTCGAGCTGAGCCTGTTCGCGGACGACGTGGGAGGAGAACTTGGAGCCGAGGAACTCGTGGAGAGTTTGGCTGGCGAGCTCGGACACTCCGAGCCCGAGAGCCACTGAGGTCGGGCGGCTCGCGTCCCAGCTTGCTTGGCGGAAAGCCTGGACGCGGAAGGAAGTGTGCCGGAGCGAACCGGCGGCGCATGTGAGATAGGCGTGAGCGCTAGCGAGCGCCACGATGACGTCGATGAGCGCGGCGGGAGTACCGAGGGCGCGGATGAGCTCGAGGTGCGCGTCGAGGGTGAGGTGCGCCGAGAGGCTTACGTAGCGACGGAAGGAGCGGTCCGCCGTCTGGTTGAAACTCTGCCAGGCGGTCTCTTCGCCTGGCACGGGGCATTCGGGAGCGGGCGAAAGGGTGCGCTCGAAAGCGCGCACGACGACGCTCTCGGCGGACTCGACGCTCGCGAGCAGCTGCTTCTCGACGGCGGCGAGGGAGGGGCTCTTGGGGCGAGATTGTGCGGCCGCGTCTCGGATGAGCTCGACGGCGGCGAGCGGAGCCTCGGAAGCGCTCGGCGGGAGCCCGGCGCGAAGTCCCCGGGAGCAGAGGGCAGCGGCGGCCCGGAGAGCGCCCCGGTGCTCGACAGAGCCCGATTCGAGGCGGCGGATCGCGCGCTCGACGCGCGAGCTGACGCGCCCTTCGAGCACTTCCTTGGGAGAGACGACGCGGAGAGAGGGCTTCATGGATCGAGGCCCGCCGTGCAGGCGTTGCGCTGGACTTCAGGCGCGTCGAAGCCCATCAGGTAGAGCATCGTGTCGAGGCGGTCGTGGTGGTTGAAACAGGCGTCGGCGAACTCGAGCAGGCGCGGTTTGGCCTGGTATGCGATGCCAAGTCCTGCCGCCTCTAACATGAACATGTCGTTCGCCCCGTCACCGGCGGCGATCGTCTGACGCAGATCCAGATCGTAAACCTTCGCCATGTCGCGGAGGACCTGCGCTTTGCGCTGACCGTCGACGATGGTCCCGACCACTTCGCCCGTCAGATGGCCATCTTTGACCTCAAGCTGGTTGGCGAAGGCGAAATCGAGCTCAAACTTGGCCTTGAGTTTCTCGACGAAGAAGTCGAAGCCGCCGCTGACGAGCCCGACGCGGATGCCGAGGCGCTTCAAGGAACGCACGAGATCTTCCGCGCCCGGAGTGAGCTCAAAATGCTCACAGAGGCTGAGCGCCTTCTCCATGGGGAGTCCCTTGAGCAGACGCACCCGCTCGCGCAGGGCTGAGGGGAAATCGAGTTCCCCGCGCATGGCGCGCGCCGTGATCGCGGCGACCTGATCTTTGATGCCCGCGAGCGACGCCATCTCGTCGATGAACTCGCCCTTCACGAAGGTTGAGTCGACGTCCATACAGAGCAGGCGGCGGTTGGTCCGGAAGAAGTCGTTCTTCTGAAGAGCAACATCGACGCCGAGCTTTGCGCTCTGGGCTAAGATGGCTCGACGTAGGCCCTCGGGCACCGTTTCGACGGGCGCGCCGCTGATGGTTTCGAGGAGGACATCGATCCCGAGGAAAAGTCGGCCTCCGAGGGGGCGAATCTCACGGGCAGCGAAGCCGTGGGCTCTCGCACAGTCGAGCAGCTCAGCGATGGCCGTGCGGGTTTGGTCGCCGAGGATCGTGAGACAGACGCAGGCGGCGCCGGGCTGCGCGTCGCCTGCGCGCAGCGTGAGGTCGACGCCCCACTCGCGGGCGAGTGTCTTGAGGGTTTCACTCTCGCGCGCGGGGAGCTCTCCGCCGAGGACAGCCGTCACGGAGGCGCCCCCGAACTCCCGACTCTGACGGAGCGAGAGGAGCCGGAGCCCACTGTCGCCGAGGACGCGCAGCACTTGGGGAAGGGCGGCGTCCGTCATGGGACCTGTCATGTTCACGATCGTCGAGCGGGACGTTTCACTCATGGCTTCGGAGTTCTCCCTGGGGGCCTCCCATAGCCCGAAACGCGCAAAAAACCACGATCTGTCGCGTTCCCACCGGGACAGGCGCGTTTTCTGGCGAAGCAGCGCGAAGCTCCCTTACCACCAGGCGTACTCAACGCCGACGCTCGGCAAAAGCAGTGGGGCCGTTCCTCGGTCGTTGCATGGCTCGTCTTTCGGGCAAGTGCGCGTGATCACATTCGGCATGTAGGAAGCGTTCAGGACCTCTGCGTTCGCCGTGAGGCTACTTGTGGGCGTCAGATTCCAACGTTTTTCGATCTTCGCGTCGACGCGGAACAAAGGAGCGCTCGGACTTTGATCGAAGACGAAACCGGAAGGGTCAGTGCGGCGACCGGGAACGCCAGAAGCGAGGATGATCTTGAGCGAGCCGCGGACATTGTTGCCAAAGTCGTAGGTTGTCGCGACGTTCAAGGTGTGTGTGCGGTTGTACCCGGGGGGCGTCAAGATCTCGCCGATGCTTCGCAGCGAGCCCATGAAAGTATAGCTGAGGATGCCGCCGAAACGGCGGGTGAGGGGACGCTTCAGGTAGACCTCGACGCCAGCGGCACGGCCCAACGCGCGCCGGTCGGGGCTTTCCTCGTCGATCGAGAAATTTTGCGTCAGACCGACGGGATCGCTCATGGCGAATGTCCCGTTGATGAACCCGCGCAGGCTCAGGTCCACTTCCCAAGGCAAGTCGAAGTCGAAGCGAGACTCAGCTTGGACGCTCTCTTGGAGGCCGCCCCGGAGACCTCCGACGACAGCGGCAGGAATCCCGGGGACGAAGTTCGGAGATTGGTGGGCGAGGCCGACGCCGTGGGCGATGCGCAGCGCCCGATGGACGCGGTAGTGAACAAAGAGGCGCGGATCGACGGAGGCCCGGAAGTCGCCGAGCGAGGAGAAGCCGTCGAAGCGAACCCCAGGCACGATCTCGACAGGACGTCCTGGCAAGATCACGAAGTTCATGTACCCGCCGAAACTCACGTCCGTTCGTGCAGGAAAGAGCTTCAGGTAGGTCTCGGGGTCTTGGACCGTGAGGTCGACGTCGAGCTTATAGTCGTCCACCGAAAGGTCGCCGCCCGCTTGGAACGTCACGAGGTCCCCGCGCGCCTCATAGTTCATGCGGGCGAGTCCCATGGTGTCAGAGGCGTAGCCTTGGGACGAACGGGTGCGATCGCGGCCGAAGGTCGTCGCGATGCGCAGATCGCTGTCGCCGGAGAAGCGATGTTTGTAAGAGAGATCGACGCGGTGAAACTCAGTTCCGCCGGAGAACTCCGCGTTACCGGTGAAGGAATCGTAGCCGCCGAAGGCGAAAAGGCGGAGCTCGTCGTCGCGGGAGAGATCGTAACCAACGGCCGCCTGGTAGTCCCAATAGGCAGCTTCTGATCCAGGAGCGAAGAGCGGGACGAGGAGCGCTGTGAAGGAGTAACGTCCTCCGACCATCGCGTAGCCGCGGCCGTCTTTACCGAAGGGAGCTTCTACGAACGCGCCCGCGTCCAAGAGACGCAGGTGTGCCTGTCCGTGATAGGTGTGGGAGGGTGTGGCGAGACCAGCCTCGAGCGCCGCGCCCGCGAAGCGTCCGAAGCGAACGGGCATCGGTCCGGCGTGCAGGGTGACGTCGTCGATGAACGCTGGATGCAGCACGGAGGGGCCGAGGAAGCCGTGATAGAGGAAGGGGATCCGAATGCCGTCGATGAAAAAGCCGACGTTGGCAGGAGGAGAGCCGCGAACAAAAAAGAGCGGAAGTCCGGTCGCGATCGTGGTCACGCCGGGCAAGATCTCCATGCCACGCAGCGGATCGCCGAAGGCGCCCGCGAGATTCCGGACCTCTGAGCGAGTTAGACTTTGACCGAGGGGTTCGCCGGGGCGCCCGAGGACAGTGACTTCGTCGAGCTGTTCCGCGGAGGCGCGAGGCGGACTCGAGAGCGAAGGGACAGGAGTCTCAGATTCTTCGCTCGATGTAGCAGGCTCCGCCGCCTCTTCGGCTGGCGGAGCGGGTGGCTTCGGCTCAAATCGAACTAAGAATTGAATGCGAGTTCGCGTCGGCTTTCCGCGGACGTATGCGGGCTGGAAGACCCAGCGATCGGTGGCGGCGACGGCGTGACTCGTAAAGGGCTCACTTCCCGTCAGGGCCCGGGCGCTCTCCACGCGGCCGGAGGTGTCGATCACGAGCTCGAGGATGACCTCCACGGGCTCTTCCGTGGGAAGGTCGTCGACAGGGACCGAAAGCGGGGCGGGACGGATGATGTCCGGCGGCTCTAAAGCGGGAGGGGCAGACTCGGGCTCGGCTGCTCTGGCCGGTGCGAGCAGGCCGAAGACGCCGATCAGGATCTTCCCGAGGTCCCGAGAGAGGCGTCCCTTGGAGCTACGTGGAAAAGCCATGCCAGGGATCTCAGCCCACGAGGGAACCATGAGGGCCCGGTGGTCGCAACGTTTGGGCGCACCTAGACGGGCCCTCGGGCGCGAATTGGCCAACGTCCAGGCAATGGACTAGGGAGACCCCGGTTTCTCTCTTCAAGGAGACCCCCCGTCCCATGAGTCTCAAGCAGACGCCCGTCGAAAAACAGCTCCTCAGGCAGCTCATTCGTACCTCAGAGACCTATCGGTTGCTCGAGCCGGGTGATCGGGTGCTGGTCGCGATGAGCGGCGGGAAGGACAGCTATGGAATGCTGCACTTACTCAAGCAGCTCAAGGTTCGCCTCCCATTTTCTGTCGAGCTGATCGCTGTCCACCTCGACCAGGTTCAGCCCGGATACGATGGTGCTCCACTCCGGGAGTACCTCGAGTCCTCGGGGGTGCCGTACCGCATCCTGCGTGAAGATACCTATTCGGTCGTTATGGAACATGTGAGCGAGGGCGGAACCTATTGTTCGCTCTGCTCGCGCCTCCGACGCGGCGTTCTTTACCGAGCGGCCGAAGAGCTCGGATGCAACAAGATCGCCCTCGGCCATCATCGAGACGACGCTCTTGAAACCTTCCTGATGAACCTCCTCTACTCGGGCAAGCTGCAGTCGATGCCCCCGCGCTATCTGACTGATGACGGTCGCTTCCACGTGATCCGACCTCTCATCCAGTGTGAAGAGGCGAAGCTGCGCGAGCTCGCCTCCGAGCAAGCATTCCCGATCTTGCCCTGCAACCTCTGCGGGTCTCAGGAGGGACTCAAGCGTGACAAAATGGCAGAGCTGCTCGAGAAGCTCGAAGCGGAACACCCCACCGTGCGGAGTGTGATGATGGCTGCTCTCGGGAACGTCTGCCCGACCCACCTCTTCGATCGCGACGTGGCGCGCGCCTGGGAGGAGCGGGACCCGAGTATTCCTGGAAAAGCCAGCCTCGGCGCCGGACGAAGCCATGAGGCGCGTGAGCCGGCGCCTGGGCGGCGCCTGCCGGTCGTTGCGTAACAGGCGCCAACGGCGGGACAGCCCCTCGGCTTTTTGACTTTGCGGGAAGGGCAGCGTCTCTGCTACCACCGAGAGGCAGTGCAGCTTCGCCCGAGTCTGGTTTCTGGCATTCTCCTCATGGGAGCGGCCTCCCTGATCGCCCCGAGCGCGGCGGCCCATCATCGTTTCGAGATTGGAGCCGTCCTCGGATATCGAGTCGGCGGTCACGTTGGCGCTGCTGAAGACTCCGAGACTCTCGGGAACTATTCCTTCGACGGAGCACCCGCTTACGGCGCGCTCTTCGCGTACCGGGTGCGACCGGACGGGCTCATCTTCCTGAGCTACGAGCGCCAGGAGACGCAGGCTCGCTTCACGCCCTCAGGCCTCGCGAGCAGCGTCGCTCAGGCCGGGGTGTCCATCGAATACTTCCAGTTCGGTGGTTCCGTGGAGCGCGCCTACGGCCGCACGGTTCGCTTCGTCCCGTACATGGGCGCAAGTGTGGGGCTCGCCCGCCTCGCGGCACTCGGTCGAAATGTGCCCGACGAGTGGGCCTTTGCGCCGGTGCTCGATGGGGGATTCAAGATCGAGCTTCTGCCTTGGCTCCATCTGCGCGCGGCTGCCCGCTTGCCGATCTCGTTCTTCGGAACCGAGTCGGCGGTGCTCTGTTTAACGGGCTCGAACTGCACGGTTGGCGTCGATCGCGCTCCTCGTTTCCAGTTCGACATGCTCGGCGGAATCGGCGCTTCGTTCTGAGGCCGTCCGGAGCGCAAATGTCTTGAAGGCGCGCTTTTTAGGGCGCGCCTTCACAGAACTCTCGTCCCGAGAGCGCACCTCGTCTTTCGAGATGCGCTCGGGTCATCGACCTCAGTTCTCGAACTCGATGACGCGCTGAGGCGGGCGCACGTCCTTCGTCCGCTCTTTGGTGCGCTCGAGGAGCGGAGGGCGGCGGAGCAGTCGATCCACCTGATCGAGGGCGCTGAACGCCACGCGATCGACGGTCTCTAGAACATCCCAAACAATACGCATGAGAGAGCTCCCTTCTTAGCTTGCCTTCTTGAACCAGTCTTGAACGGCGCCCGCCAAGGGAAGCTTGTTCACCTGGGCCTTCGCCTGCTGCACGCCGTACTCGGTCGCCTTGGTCAAGAGCTCTTGGCCGCGATCTTCGACGAGCTCCCGGATCTCGCGCGCGAGCTCCTGGCCGAGGGCGAGGGTCTTTTCGGCGCGGGTGGGGGCGCCCGAAACGAGGTCGCTGGCCGTCTGCTTCAGGGCCTGAGCGAGGCGGGTCGCGCGGCGGACGCTGCGCTCGGCGAAGCTGGTGTTCGCATACTCAGCGACCTCATTGATGAGGTCGACCGGGATGCTGCCGCCGGTGCGCGGAGCGCGGTGCAGCGCCTTCTGGAACCGGGGGTAGCGCTTGAGGGTGGCCTTGTATTCCTCTTCGGTGAGACCGGCGGCTTCGAGCGCTGCGCGGTACTCCTCTTCGGCGACCTTCTTGGCCTTGAAGAGGTACATCTGGACGCGGCTCTGGAAGTTCACGGCGCCGTCGCCGCTCGTCTCCACCGCACAGAAGATCGTGCCCGGATACTTTTCGGTGATGAGGGACTGGACGCCGTCGGAGACGCTGGAGCTTGGCATGCAGCCGAAGGGCTTTACGCTGAGCGTCATCGTGGCCTTGTTCTTCACCACGTTCAAAATCAGCTTGCCGACCTCCATGTGACCTTCGCCACCGCGGAGATTGTTGTCGTAATAGGGGGCGGCGATCTCAGCGATCTCGTCCATGTCGGGGAGG
>NASX01000091.1 GCA_002085155.1 Sorangiineae bacterium NIC37A_2 | reverse complement strand
CCAGAAATCGCGAGCGGCACGGGCAGGCGAAAAGTTTGCGAGGCACCCGAGCGGTGAAAGTCCTTCTGGAGCGCGGGCCGATGCCTCATTTGCGTTTGGGTGCGTGGCCGGCGAAACTCACAATTCGTGATCTCAGTCCGGCTCAAACTTGTCGCCCTTGTCCTCGGTTCGGTCCTGCCTGCCGTCGTGGGGGCGGTGCTCAGCGAGAGGGCTTCGGAGCGCGAACTGTTGCAGCAGGTCGAGCGAAGGGTGGACGGTGCGAACCGGCGCTTCGAAGCGGCCATCGAAGAGAATCAAAAGAACTCGCGCTTGGCTCTGAGCTTTGCGGCGCAAAGTCCCTGGTTCCAGAAGGCGCTCGAGGGCGGTGACCAGGAGCGGGTGGCGCGATTCGTGAACCAGCTCGCGAGCGTCTACAAGTACCGAATCATCGTGGCGGCCGATCACACCGGACGCATCTTGGCGGCGGGGAACGCGGAGCGTGGCCCCGCGAGCCTCGACCGGACGGCGAGTGAGGCCTTCGGAGATCTTCTCGAGGGAAAGCCCCTCGAAGGCTTGATTGGGGTTCAGCTCAAAGATGGCCTGACGTACTCGCTGGTCGCGGCGACTCCCATCTTCAACGAGGAGAAAAAGCAGGTCGGGGCGCTGGCGCTCCTCTCGCCGATGACCGCTCGTTACCTCGAGTATCTCGAGAAGACCCTGAACGCGGATCTGGCCCTCAGCGTGAACGACCGCCTCGTAGCGGCGACGGCGGGGCATACGGCGCCGGAGCTCCGCAGCGACTCAGAGACCTCTCACATCATTGAACAAGGAAAAAAGCTC
This sequence comes from Sorangiineae bacterium NIC37A_2, assembly GCA_002085155.1. Classification (GTDB taxonomy): domain Bacteria; phylum Myxococcota_A; class Polyangia; order Polyangiales; family Polyangiaceae; genus NIC37A-2. Next base: position 7,884 of record NASX01000091.1, on the reverse strand, counting down.
TACGCGGTCAAGACCTTTCATCCCGAGGACCTGCAGCGAGAGGGACTGCACGTCGAGCTGACCGCCTCGCGGGACGTGACGGAGCTCCACGCTACCGCGCAGGCGAATCTCCGAAAGCACCTCCTCATCCTGGGAGGGTTCACGCTGGTCGTCCTAGCGATCGCTCTGCGCTTCGCGGCCCGCCTGGCCCAGAGCGTCAAAGGCATCACGACCGCGGCTGCGCAGGTAAAAACGGGCAATTACATGACGGCCCCCCTCCTCAAGACCGGAGATGAGCTGGAGCTGCTCACCAGCCACTTCAACGACATGGTGGAAGGCCTCAAGGAACGCGATCGGCTCAAGGAGACCTTTGGTCGCTACGTGACGCGTCAGGTCGCCGATCATCTCATGAAAGGTCACCAGGATCTCGGTGGCGAACTGGTCCCGGTGACTGTGCTCTTCTCGGACATCCGCTCGTTCACCTCGATCAGCGAGCGGATGGATCCGCGCGCACTGCTCGATTTCTTGAACGAGTATTTCGCCGGCATGGTGGAGAGCGTCCTGTCGCACCAGGGTGTGGTCGACAAGTTCATCGGCGACGCCATCATGGCGGTGTTCGGTGCGCCGGTGCCGGAGCCGGAGGATCCGCTCCGCGCGGTCAAAGCGGCCCTCGAGATGAGAGCGCGCCTCGAGCGCATCAATGAAGGATTTCGGGCCCGCGGGCTTCCCGAGATCAAGACGGGAATTGGCCTCCACTCAGGGCAAGTCGTCGCTGGCAATATGGGCCATTCCGAGCGCATGGAGTACACGGTGATCGGAGATCCCGTGAACCTCGCGTCACGCCTAGAAGGAATGACGAAGGAGCTCGGCTGCGACGTCCTGCTCTCCGAGGATCTCTACGTTCTCGTGAAGGACGAGGTCGAGGCGGAGCCTCTCAAGAAGATTCGCGTCAAAGGTCGCGATCAAGAGGTCATGGTGTACCGCTTGGTCGGGTTAAGGGAGAAACAGAACGCCGCCGAGTGAACTCTCGAGACCGCGCGAGAGGTTAGCGCGGCCTTTGGTCGAGTTTCGTCGTGTCTTGTCCCTCGGGGATCACGGATTCGGTGCGAACGGACATGGGCCCGAAGCTGAGCTGCCAGGGAGAAGGCAACTTCGTGCCCGGACGCATCGTCTGGACCTCCTTCAGCATGCCGTCACCGATATGGTAGACCCAAGCGTGGAGGGAAGGCCCTTCGCCCCTGTCCCAGGCCCTTTGGATCACGGCGGTCTTGGCGAGGTTCATGAGCTGCGCCTGAGCGTTCAGCTCAACGAGTCGATCTTCGCGCACCGTGCTCCCCGGGAGGGCTTCGATCTCTTCGAAGTGTTCGGCGTAGATGTCTTTGATGTTCCTGAGCCACATGTTCAAGACACCGAAGTCGTTGTCCGTCATCGCCGCTCGCACGCCGCCGCATCCTTGGTGTCCACACACGATGACGTGCTGAACCTTGAGCACTTCAATGGCGTACACGAGCACACTGAGCAGGTTCAGATCCGTGTGAACGACAACGTTCGCGATATTGCGATGGACGAAGATCTCGCCGGGAGCCGCGCCCGTGATCGTCTCAGCGGGGACGCGGCTGTCGGAACAGCCGATCCAGAGAAACCTCGGGGCCTGGCTTTGGGCCAAGCGGTTGAAGAAATCGGGCTCGCGGAGGGCGTGGAGCTGCGCCCAAGCGCGATTCTGGAGGAGCAGGCGTTCCGCTTCGGTGCTCGGTGTAGTCATGTGTCAGCTGAGCGCGCGTGCGCTCTTCGGTCTCTGACCACGGGCGCCCGAGGTTGTCGAGGGCTGTTCGGACGCCCGGCCGTCGATCTCGAATCGAGAAAGGGCGGGCGCCGCCGCGAAATACTTTTCTCTCTGGCCTCGTTCACTCAGGCTTGAGCTCACTGCCGCCGGAGAGGTCCTTCTCAATGGTCTTGGGCTTTCCGCGATAAGTGACGGAGCCGCCTCCTGAAACATGCGCACGGAGCGACGAGGTAGCGTGCACTTTTGCGTCGGAGCCGCCGCTCAAGTCGAGTGTGACGGACTTGGCTTGAAGCTCGAGGGCCTCCAGGCGTCCTCCCCCCGAGACCTCGGCCTCCAGCTCACTTGTTTGACCAGTGAGGCGAACCTCCCCGCCGCCGGTCGAGTCGATGAGCACGGTCTCGACGTCAAGGTCGGANAGACGGGCGCTTCCGCCCCCGGATTGGTCGAGGAAGACCGAGGTTGCTCTGAGGTCTTCTGCGACGAGCTTTCCGCCGCCGGAGATGTCAAACGAAAAATCATCACCTTTGAAGGTGTCTTTGAGGNTAAGGTGGCCGCCGCCCGAGCTCGAGAACTGAGTAGCGATGGGCAACGAGGCTTCCACGACGATGGGCTGAGTGGGCCGGTAGCCGCTGAGGCTGTCGGGGAATCCAATCTCCAGGGTTCCCTGGGACTCGCGAACCACGAGCTCCTCGAGCAGGTTGTCGTCGCCGGTGATGCGAAGGGACCGCTTTTTGCCCTGGGTGATCGTGGCATGCAGTCCCGAATGGACTTTGAGCTCTTGAATATCGCCCTGGAGTTCGGGGTCGATGGTCTCAATGTGGCCAGAACCCTCGATCGCGCAGCCGCAGAGGAGCGCCAAGGAAAGGAAGGTAGGAGCGAGGGTCTTGAAGGAATGAAGGGCAAGCATCGGAGGTGTCTCAAACGGTGGGGGACTTCAGGCGGATAGGGTGCTGGCTATTCGGAGGACGGGGCACCGAGCGCTTCGAGCAGCGCTCGGGCTTCCGCTTGTCGATAGGAGCCGTAAGTGCCGCGGGCAAAGGGCGCGAGAGAGCGCCGGGCGCGGTCGACGAGTCCGAGCTCGAGCTCACAAAGAGCGGTGTTGTAGCTGGCCTCAAGGCGGAGCGCTCCGCTCGGGTATTGTCGGAGGTAGGCCGCGTAGCCTTCGAGCGCCGCCCTGCAATCTCGCGAGCGGAACTGAGCGTCGTGAGCCTTTCGGTAGACGTCGAGGCCGAGGGATTCAGCGGGACGCGGCGTTTCGGCCGCTCCGGCGCCTTGAGGACCTTGGGGGGCGGGGAGCACGGGGGCGTTCTGTGAGCGGGTCTCATGTGCCCTGTCGAGCGCGGCTGTCGCCTTCGGCTGGGGGCGGCTGGGCGGGATTTCGCGCGGCTCGCTTCTGGGAGCATCGCTCGGCGCGGGCGCGGCGGGGGCGGCTCCTGGGGCCTTGGGGATTTCTTCCCGAAGGGTCTGTGGCTCTTTTGGCTCGGAGTCAGGCCTCGGCTCGGATCGGGGGCGAGCAGGCGCCACTGTCGTCGAGGCCCCGGAGCTCTCCTGGCTCGGCGCGTGGGACGTGAACCACTCGGGGAGGGAAGCGAGGGCAGAAACGAGGGAACCGCCCGACGCCGCGAGAGCGGTGGAGCCGATGCCGAGAGCGAAGAGCGGTGTCCACAGGATCCAGCGTCGCTTCTTTTTCTGCTGCTCGGCAGCCAGCCGCGCCATGATGCGCGCCCGCGTCGCGTCCGGGGCGGGGTGCGCTCCGTCGTGTTCGCCCGCGAGCGCACTCGAGAGTTTGGTGAGCACGTCGTGAGTCACGGGAGGCCCTCCTGTTCGAGGTAGGCTCGCAGGCGTTTCTTCGCGTGGAGCAGACGGGTCCGAACGGTTCCTTCCGGGACTCCGACGAGGACAGCGATTTCGCGTGACGTATGCTGCTCCACCTCGGAGAGCACAAAGGCCACACGATGGTCAAAGGAGAGCTGATCGAGGGCTTGGGTCAAGATCTTCGCGAGCCTTTGCCGCTCCGATTGGACATCGGGGCGCTCTGCCTCGGGGCGCTCGGACATGCCGGCGGCAGCGGAGCGCTCGTGGAGCGAGCGTCTCCTCTGTGCAGCTCGGACATGGTGCCGCGAGAGTTGCGCGGTGACCCCGATCAAGAACGAGCGAAAACTCGACTCCCCGCGGTAGCTGCCGGCGATGCGGGGCAAGCGAACGAACACCTCCTGGACGAGGTCCTCCGCCTCGGTCGCGTCCCCGAGGAGTCTCTGGGCAAAGCGGCGGACGGCCTCGTGGTGACGATCGTACAGCTCTCCGACCGCGCTCAGCTGACCCGAGAGCAAACGGGCGATGACGCTCTCCTCGCCGGCCGGCGATTTGACGCTCATCGGCGAGGCATCCATGGTCATCGTGGGCAAAGAGGACATCTCGAAGACCAAGTGCCCGCTGGGGCCAGAAGTGTTCATTCGAAAAAACATCTTTTCAAGCTCCGGGCCCCCCGCAGGAAGGGTTCTCGCCGCTTCCCGGGGGACGAGCCGATGAAGAGCGGTCAAAAGAGCTCGATTCCAGCGTGGAAGGTCGGGGCGACCGAGATCGGGCTATCATCGTTCGGTACGACGAGGCGTGGACCACCGCCGATGAAAAAGGAGACCGTGTCGGCGGCCTTGAACGAGGCCGTCACCCGCCCCGAGGTGGCCCCGTGGCTGTTTGAGGCGCCCCGGGGGGAGAACTCGACCTGATGATAACCGTCCACCTCGACGGCAAAGCGGGGTCCGAGATCGAACCGGTAACCTGCGCCAAAACCTGGCGCGAACACGACGTCATTCGACCGGCAAGGAGGCTCGGTCCCACAGCCGGTCGCTTCCGCGCCGAGTCCCAAGCCGACCAAGGAGTAGAAGTTGCGGATCCGGTACTTCACTCCAACATGGCCCATGGGTCCCGCGATGCGGGCGGGCGCATTCAGCTCGGGGTTCACTGACGCCCAAGCGAGCGCTGAAGCGCGCACGTTGGGACCAAAGTTCAAGAGCCCGAGGGCGGCTCCGCTCAGGTCTCCTGAGACGTTCACGAGCCCGATCTGCGCGCCGCGCATCTTGCCCGCCTGCACGTTCACGAGGCCGATCTGGGCCCCTTGCAGGTTTCCGCCGATGTTTACGAGGCCGATCATCGCTCCTTCGGACATCGGAGCTGGGCCCTCGCTTATCTTTTCGGCCTTTGCCTTCCCCGCGGAGTTGACGAGGCTCACAGTGAGCCCACGGAATGTCTCTTTGTGCCGAACGTAGAACCCTGTGACCGTGAGTCCCTCGGAGCTCGTGACGAGCCCGTAGAACCCGTTCACATTCAGGCCCCGAAACGGTCCCGAGTGGCTCCCCACCCCCGCAACAGCGAGGCCGCGCCCGCCGTCATGGAGCTTCTGCACGCCCCCTTGGACCGCGAGTCCGCTGAGTGCGCCAATCTCGCTGTAGAACGCGCCGACGTCGAAATGGGCCTCGTGTTCTTTGAGGAAGGGGTCGCTCGAGACGGGCGAGAAAAGCGTGAGGCTGATGGGCATCTGCCCCCTCCGCTTCGGGGGGAGTTCCTTCTCTTTGGGCGGGGGAGAGTCGGGCGCCGAGGGAGGCGCGACCTCTGGCGGCGCTGGCTCTACGTTCATTTCTGTTTCCTTCGGGCCAGCCCGGAGCCGCGCGAGGAGCGCGCTGGCTTCGTCACGGACGAGATTGCCCGAGAGGAGTTGAATCAGCTCGAGCTGCGCCGCCTCGGACTCCGGGAGTTGGACCTCTCGGGAAACAGCCCGGGTCGCCGGGTCTCCGTAGGAGGCGAAGAGGGTCGTCCCCTCGACGCGCAGGACTAGGCGCTCCCCTGCGTCAGAAGCGCGCACGCTGACTCCGAGCTCTCGCTCGAGGGCCTCGAGCACGTCCGTTTCTTGGAGTCCGGAGTCGCCCAGAGAGAGTTCCACCGAAAGCGCTCCTTCGGCGCTCGGGCGCTCCGCTGCGAAGGCTGCTGGGCTGGATTCGGCGGGCGTCTGAGGGGGCGCCTCTGCCAGGGCCGAGGGGACCCAGGCAGAGGCAGCAAGGAAGGCAAGGCTCGATCGAAGGGAAAGCGAAGTTTTCTTCATTCTGTCCGGGTGTGCCCGCCCGGAGAGAAACCGTTCAATGGTCTCCGCTTTTTTTCCCTCGGAGTCGTCCTCAGAGGCGCGCCCCCGCGGTGGCGAAGACGCTCGCTTTGACACATTCCGCGGGCTCGACGTCATAGTCGTAGTCCAGCTCGGACGCGGGGAAAACCTTGGTGGTTTCCCAGCTGTCAGCGTTCGCGAGCGTGTCGGACTCCGTATTCCAGGTGATCCCGGGGCCGACGAAATTGTCCCTCAGGTCCCAATAGCCGGGCTCATCGCTGTAGCGGGAGGTGACAGGGTTCTTGGCGTCCTCGAAGTAGTTGGCTTCGATGAGCGCCACCCCGCCCATCCTCACGTTGATGCCACTGCTCGAGATCTTGCCGTAGTAGTTGTTGAAGAGGTGCGTGTACCCGTAACGCTGCAGCGGGGTGCGCGAGACGACGTTTTCGTACCGGTTGTGGTGGAAGGTGATGTAACGCTCTGTGTCGTCGGAGTCGCTCGAGCCGATGAGTCCGGTCTTCTGATGATCGTGGAGATAGTTGTACGAGATAGTGATGCGCCGGGCGCCCTTCTTGATGTCGATGAGTCCATCAAACTCGGTGTCGCCGGCGCCGGGGCAGTCGTCTTTGGTTGAGCTAAAGAACTCGTTGTGATCGATCCAGACGTTCTCGACGTCGCCGCTCGTCCCGTTCCCCTCGAGAGTGATGGCATCGGAGTCGCCGCCGCCCGGAAGAAGCCCAAACACCATGTTCTGAATGATCACGTTCTTCGCACGATTGACCTTGATCCCGAAGTTGCTCGACGAGCCGGAGAGCCCGCGGAAGGTCACGTTCTCCATCTCTTTGATCTGGAGGATCTGTGAGTCTTTATTGTGTTGGGCGCAGACGTCGGTGATGGTCGAAAAGTCAAACTTGCCGCCATAGTGAACGACTAAAGACGATCGCGTGCCTTTCTTGAAGTCGCTCCGGTAAGCTGCGAGAGCGGCTTCAGCTTCGGCGAAGCTCCGCGCTACGATCGGCTCCGTGTTGCCGCCGCCTGTAGTGGCGCGTCCGTATCCGATGGGACGGGAGGCGGGCACATGGGGGGCACAACCGGGCGGTGCCCCTCCCGAGGCTCCTCCGCTGGGTGACCCACCACTCGAAGAACCACCTGTGTCTCCTGCGTCTCCCCCCGCGCTCTCTCCGCCGCTCGCGCTCGGGCTCCCTCCGCTGCTTTCAGCGCCGCCGTTTGCACCCGCTCCACCGCTCCCGAGGGGCGAGCCACCGCTCGCAGCTCCGCCATCTTCGCTTGATTTTCCACCGGTTTCGGGGGCGTCGCCGCCGGAGGCTTTGCTGCCTCCGCTCCCCTCGCCAGTCGTGGCTCCGCCGCTCCCCCGATCGCCATCGTCAGCTTCTTCGCCGGAGGGAGCCGCTCCACAGGCGCTCCCGACGAGGAGAAGCGCGAGCCACCATGCCCTAGTCATTCGGTTCACGGCCGTCCATGTCGCGAGCCGGGCGAATCGATCTCTTTCCGAACGCCGTCGGACGTTTTTCAGGTCGTTCGGCCGCGATCCTCGAGCGGTTCGCGGCTTCTCCTTTCCGAGTGCGCGTTGCGCAGGAGAGCGAACTGTGCGACGCCGAAGGCGGGCTCAGTGTGGGGTCCGAAAACCAAGGGTTTTCGCGAGCCGCGAGCGGCCGCGAGCTATTGATGAGGAGGTGCGCGCGATGAAGCGAACTGCAGACGCGATTTGGAACCGTGGGCTCAAGGAGGGAAGTGGCACGTTCAACGTCGGGAGTGGAGCCCTTCAGGACCAGAAATACAGCTTCAAGACTCGCTTTGAGAGCGACCCCGGGACCAACCCGGAGGAGCTGATCGCTGCGGCTCACGCGAGCTGTTTCAGCATGGCCGTGGCGGCGCAGCTCGGAGAACGCGGGATCACCCCGAAGGCTGTCGCCACGCGCGCTTCCATCACCTTCGAGGACCTCACGCTCAAGAAGAGCCTCCTCGAAACCACGGTGACGGCGCCGGGCGCAGACCGTGGCAAGGTCGA
>NASX01000040.1 GCA_002085155.1 Sorangiineae bacterium NIC37A_2 | reverse complement strand
GCGCTCGGCTACCTGAGCCCAGTGGCATTTGAAACTTGTGAGAAGCCGCGCCTTGCGGCATAGTGCTTAACAACCTGTCCGGAAAATCGGATCAGGTCCAACCTTCTTGCGGCTTGCCCTTTACGCTCCAGATGTTGGAATGATCTGAAGCTATCGGCGCACCCTCTCCCTCATAGATCAGAACCAGCTGATTACCGCCGCGGGTAGCCTGAAACCACACCAGTTCGTTGGCTCGGATCTCGACCGTCTCGCGCTCCGGATGGAACCAATAGAACCTCGTGCCGTCTTGAATCAAATAGCTGGGACCAACGTCACCGCTCCACGCAAACAGGTCGCTGTCCCCGATCGGCACGTGCGTCGAGCGATTGCTCGCCGTCCTCGCAAGGCGAAAGTGATCGTGATAAACGGTGAGATACCGACCGTCCCCGAGCCAGCGAAAGCGAACGGCCGCGCTCTCGAGCCGAGTCTTCGTCAATCGCTCTGGTGTTGTCCAATTCTCCTCGGAGAAGCCGAAATAGGCCTGGTAATTGATCTCGGTGTCGGTCGTCGCCGCAGCAAGGCGACGACCATCGAAGCTCCACTGTACGTCGTAAGCGCGATAGCCCATCGAAGGGATTGGCGCTTCGACACGCTCTGGATTGGCAAGATCGTCGAAGGATACGATAGTGAGATTTGGGTCATTCACGATGGCTAGGACGCGATAGGCCCTCCCTGCCCTTCGAGCTTCGCTTTCTAAAGGGGGATCCGAGTCAGTGCTCGTAGCACCTCCGCAAGCGCAGAGGTGCAGAACGGAAAGCAACACCAACACGGAAGCGTTTGCTCTACTGACAATCCGACCAATTCGAATCATAGGGGTTGTCGCCGCTGCAGCTCTCGCAGTTGTCGTGAGAACAGAGGTAGTCACAAAAAGATTCTTCGGTAGCCCGTTCACCCTCAATACAGTGAGAGTCAAAAGTTGGGCCAGTTTTTGCACCATCGGGTGAAGCCTAGCCTCAGCACGCCAGTTGATTTTTCATCTTATTGACCGGGATGCGGGTCCTTTCCTGTCTCACCTCAGAAAACGACGCAGCACTTTAACGAATCGACCGATACACTTGAGATCTTTCCCGTGACCGCTTTTGCTCAAGCCCTCCTCATTCTTACCAGCATTGCCCCCATCGGGCTGGTGTATGCGGGGGTCCTGGCCGACGGGGGAATGTGGGGCATCGCCAAGCTGCTGGCGGGCACGGCCTGCGGCCTCGCCTTCATCTGTGCTCTGCTCTTGAGGGGTGCCGAGAAAGTCGTTGCCCCGGTTCCTCTTGAGGCCAGTGATATCACCCCAAAGGAGGGGGACGCCCTGGCCTTCCTCGTCGCGTACGCTCTACCGCTACTTGCGCTTGAAGAGCCCAAAACAGCCGTGTCCTGGGGACTCATTGTTTTCACAGTTTCGGTGGCGGTGACCCTCTGGCAACAGCAGCTGTTTCATGTGAACCCGGTCGTCGCCTTGATGGGGTACAAATTCTATTCCGCCAGAAACGATCAAGGAGCACTGGTACTTATCATTAGCCGCAGGAGAGTTCTGGCCCCAGGAACCTTGTCTATAGTCAAACTTTCGGACTATCTTTGGCTCCAAGATTCAGGAGTCAACTCGAGTTAGGGCAGGGTCAATGACAGGGTTTTTTCTGGCGATTCATCTCAACCAAGAAGTTAGGACGATCCCGCTAGAAAAGGGGACGGCGGAGGAACTCGACCAGAAGTTCGCCAGACTAGCCGCCGACTACATGGTCGACAGAGAGCTCGTGGAATACTGTCCCGGGTATCACCCACCTCCCGAGGAGGTGATGACCGTGGGGTACGACCTCTCAGGGCCGCTTGGGAAGATCAGGAAGAGCCTACCTTCCGCCCTGCCTGCTCTGGACAAGAAGACGCTTGAGAACGACCCGCCCGTCGCTCTGGTGCACGTAAAGCCAGGGGAGTCTCCCACCATGTGTTTTCAGGCGGTCACGAAGAGCAACATGATGGCTCCTCAGTCAGCTTTGTTCTTTGGCAACCAGCACTTCAAATTCAACACGCAGGTGGGCTTGATCCCGACGAACCGAATCGATGCGCTCTATGAGGGTGGGCAGCTTCTCTTTCGCAACGAACACCAAGTGCGTCGCTTTCTGGACATGGAGGAGTTCTTTACCGAAGCCTCCGATGAGGTAATCGAGGAATTCTTCGCTTCTGACAATTTTGTGGTCCAGGACTCCGAGAAGCTCAAGAAGGCTGCGAACAAGACGATGAGGCGGCGAATCGCAATGCTGTCCTCCAAGGAAACGGAGTTCGACATGAAGCGCATCAGGTCGGCCGCCAAGAGGTGCGGGCTCAGTCTCGACTTCCAGGGGACTGCCATGGTCATCCCCTCAGATCGGAAGGGACTGAAGGAGGCCGTGGGGCTCCTATCTGACGACTACCTTGGCAGTCTCACCCAGGACGACCGCCTCTACTTTGCGAGCTTCAAGCGACCAATCAAGGGCCAGGCGTAACGGTTGGGCCGGGAGATCGATGCTGTGCACCCCGGCTCGAGAACAGGGCAACAACGCACACGAAATCGCGGAACTATTCTCGGTCTCCCAGGGATTCAGCCTCTTCTAGATCCGGCAATAATGCCTTCCTGGGCTTCGAGAGGGCCTTCTTAGGGATCCAGCCCACGACGTGCCGTGTTCCAAGCTCAGCCTCGATGTAGGCCCAACGTCCTCGTAGAAGCAGCACGATGACTGGCTCCCCTGGACTCAGCGTGCCGAGAACGGAAGCCCGGCCGCTCCGCCTTGTCTTGATACGAGCGGTTGTTTCGATGGTGGCAACGTAGCCGGACTCGATCCCCTCGGTGGCAAGAAGCACTTGGATCTGCAACTCACGAAGCTGCTCTGCGTCGAGTTCGGCAGCTACTCGATTCTCTCGAATCTCCTCACGGAGCTGTCGAAACTCCTCCTTCATTTGCTCGGACAGCTCTTGGATCTGGCCGTTGGGCAACAATGACCAGATGAAAGCAAAGATCGCGAAGAGCCGGTCAAAATTGAGATGACGTGGCGCAGAAGCCAGAACGGACGCGACGATGCTGCGGAGCCTCGCCAGACGGTCTTCTTCCTGAAGGTCTTCTTCGGCAAGCTCGGTGAGCGAGAGCATCGCGGGGAGCAGCGGTTCCATCCAGGCAACCGATTGGGCTCCGGCGGCAATGGCCCGCAATGTATCAAACCTGCCCGGTAGAAAGCTTCTGCCAACAAGGGAGGATTCAAGCAGCGAGTACTTCGCTGAGGCAGCCAAGAGACGCTCGGTGGCGCTGTGCGCACGGACACTCCCAAGCGACTGTTGAAGGCGAGCCAGCTCCGTCAATCCTCGAAGCCTCAAGTGGTCAGTAGGAACCCCTGAGAAGACGTTGTTCGTTCTCAAACTCGTTTCGAACACCCCGCCCATTTGTGGTCTCAGACGGAGCCTGTCCTGAATCGCAGCGAAGTCGGTGAGGATGCCAGGACGAAGTGATTTGGCGAGGGCGGCGTGCGTCCCCCAGAACCGGGTCATTTCGCCAACGCCGCTCATGGCCTTAGTCGTCCTTTCGAGATCCGTAAGCCATTGGGGCGACGTGAAGCGAGAAATTCTCGCGAGCTCTTCTGAGAATCTCCCCAGTCCTTTACCAAAGACATCCATTGTCCGATCCTTATAGCTCAAGGACCAGTTCAGCTGCCAAGGAGCCGCTTCACTTCGGCCTCGAACTCGGCCTTCGACTTGAGCTTCGAGTCTCCCTGGGTCACGTCCTGCACAGCCAGAGCAACGGCCACCTGCCCTCGTTGATCGAACGGCCGGAGGAACCGCCGCAGTCGAAGAACGCCGAAGTCAGACTCCGTGACCTTTGCTCCCGAGGCAACCTTCGCGAAGGTTCGCGTGTAGATGCTAAACGTGTCCTGGGTCATGCGGCAAGCATGGCGGCCGTGGGCCTCGTGGCAAGGCCGGGCAGACATTTCTAGTCCGCCCTTTGGGTGGTGGACTTCCACGGATCGACAAGGTAGCTGTATGTGATCATGGCAACACGAAAAGAGCCGCCAAAGCCTCAGAATCAACCACGACAGCCTGCAAAGCCAGTCGCCAGACCGGATTACGTCGGCGATTCGATCAGGAAGCACTCCAATGTTCCAGCGCGAACTCCGGAAGACATCCCTCGTGGAACAAAGCCGAAGAAGTAGGTCTCCTTGATAGAGCTTTGTTTCGCCGTTCTTTTTAGAGAAGCGATGGACTGCCTCAATGAACTTTCCCGAGTAGTCTTTACCAGCGAGTTCGGTAAGTCGCCGGCAGCAGGAATCGTCGTCGGATTCGTCCTTTTGATCCTCAAAGATCTGTACGAACGCCGACGAGCGAGAACAACCCTAAAGGCAGCGCTCTGTACGGAAGCAAAAACTACCTGGCGAGTTGTCGAGACATTGATGAGAGGATTCCCCACGCGATTCGAAACGCAGGCGGTAGTCGAGGCCGTTGAGACGAAGTCTTTGACTTTTGAGGTTATCAACAAGCTCCCGTCAGGGTTCCTGTTTCTCAAGCCGAATTTCCCCCTTGGAGATGTGATCGCCAAGCTGAGGCCGCATGAAGCCGAAGCCGCGATATTGTATTTCGATGTATGGGATCGTTTGGCCAATCGAGAGGCCCGGTATTCCGCCACGTTCCATGAACTTTTGAAGCTGACACCCCATCAGCAGGACGCAAATTATGCCGTTCAGTTGAAGGAGATCGCGGACGAGCTTCAAGGCGGCCTATATTTGATGCTCATAGCCGCCAGGGATCTAGCGAGCGCGAGACATCGACTTGAATGTGCTACGACGACAGACACACGCTCGGTGAGTCCGGACGAGTTCCAGTGTCCCGGGGATTGGACTCTCTAACACCCGGACACGAACTGCTGCCGGCATTGAGGTGTGAGGGCCACCTCACCCGTCCCAAGATCATCGACGGGGGCTTGGGTGTCGCAGTGACTCTTCACAACCGATTGGTACTCGGATGCCTTGAGCTCCTTGAGAAGCTCCCTCTTGGCTTGGCAGAACCTGTTCTGCTCGAGGCGAATGCCAGCCTTCATGTTCTCGATATTACGAGCGTTCTGCGTGGTCTTCGGGCCCCACTCTTGTAACCATTTGAGCCGATGGCGTAGCACCGTGAGGCGGTCTCCCTGGTTCTTCACGTCGTACCAGACGTTGTTGATTTCAGACATCCTCATGGCCTCGTTCGTCGCCTCCTGTCGCTCCTTTGCCTCTTGGGTGAGTCGCTCCTCCAATGCCGTCGCATACTTTGACTCCGGCCAGCGCCGAACGAACTCCGCTTCGATCTTTGCGACCGCATCCGTAGGACCCTCGATCTCTCCCCTGGAGATCGCCGGACCCTCAGAGTTCGGAGTTCCCGAGACAGAGCTGAGTACGATCGCGTTGTAGTCGCTGGCGGAGAGGCGCCCAATGGAGGGGGTCGTCGACGAACCTTGCCAAAGAGCCGGAGCCGTAACTCCGGCCGCTTGAATCCTGGTTCCACATTTGTTCGCATCGGTGGGAAAGAACGAAGCATTCACCATTGTCGGATTGACTGGTCCCGAGAAACGCAGACCGACCTTCGGTGTTTGAGACGTGCGCTTACCCTGCCAAGGCGTCTCACGCCCTGCCCAGATGTCTTTGAACTCGGCGTCTACATCGAGGACTGTCGTGGTCGACGTCGAACACGACAGGAAGCGAGGCGTATAGGGCTTTCCAAGCTCACTCGCTGACGGAGATGCGGCCGTCGGGCGCGGCGGAGGGGGATTCCCTGGGGGTGGCGTCAGGAACCTAAGGCTATCGAAAGTCACAGGCGCGGTGCTCGTATTTGCGGCCAGCACTAGCCCTATGTCTTGGAGCGCCGCACTCTGAAGGGTCTCCTTCAGGCCAGTCGGAACGGCGAAGGAGAGCGTGGACCAAGTGCCCGGTTGGACTCCTCCTAAACCAACCATGCCAAGGTCTTGCCAATAGATGCCTCGGGACGGGATTCTCACAACTATGCCCGCCGATTCCCAGGACTCTAGGCGAGCATCGACCCGAACGTCGACTTGATGACGCTCGTGTCTCCGGAGCCGAGCGTCGTTACATTCGCGCCAGCCATGCGCCGAAATCCGCTGCCGCTGAGCGTGATCGAGTGATTGCCCGTGCTTGAGCTGTTGTCCAAGCTCACGGTCCCGACACCCTCACTCATGGTCCAATCGCTCAGGCTCTCGAAACTTAGGATTCGCCCCTCGTCCGGAGACGCCAAGACCAGCGGCACAAAGCTAACGATGCCAACCAGGAGCGCTACCCCTCGCCCCTTCAGCGCATGATTCCCCAATACCATCCAGTCAGCGTAGGCCAGAGGTACGCTCCCGCGTCAAGGTCGTTGCCTTTTCCCGAAGGAACCTCGGTGTTTCTTGATGAAGCATTTGTGGGATGCGGCTGACCGATCCAGATGAAGGAGTCGAAGGTCCTCGCTCCTCGTCCCCTGGGCCCCCGCGCCCAGCATGTTAAACCCCTTGTGGACGGAAAGCCCGCCACTTTCTGAATCATTATGCCGCGCATGCGGAGAAAGGCCACGCCGGATGAAGATCGACCTGCCGAAAGAGCTCGAGCTCGACAACCTCTCCGTTCCAGTCCTCTCAGAGACCCATTTCGCTCAGAACTCGCTCCTCAGCTGGAGCATCTCCATCGCAGCTTTCTTCGCGGTGATGGGGCTCATTCGCCTCATCAAAGGGGTCGTCGCGAAACGCCTCGCTAAGAGACCTCTCAGCGAAACGACAACCGTGGGACATGGCTCTTGGACCCAAGTCGTCAAGGCCACCGGCTGGTCCCTTTATCTCGCCCTCGGGATCAGCGCCGCGCGCCTCGCTATCGAGCTCCCGGGCGCCGGTGAGAAAATTCTCACAGGACTCGTCTCCCTGCTTCTTGGCATTCAGGTCGCCCGCTGGGCGCAAGCGATCTTGGGAGCGGTCCTTGAGGCTTGGGCGCTTCGAGAAGGCGACGCGCGATCGAGAACAGCCGCGGGGGGCATCCGCTTCATGGGGCGGATCGTCATCTGGACCGTGGTCACGCTGCTCGTGCTTTCGAACCTCGGCGTCGAGCTCAACGCGGTCGTCGCCGGCCTCGGTGTCGGCGGCGTCGCTGCAGCTTTGGCGGTTCAGAGCATCCTCGGCGACATGTTTGCCGGACTCTTCATGTACTTCGACCGGCCGTTCGATATCGGCGAGTTCGTGATCCTGGGCGATGTACTCGGCACGGTTGAATCGATCGGTCTCCGCACCACGCGCATCAACTCCCTGAGCGGAGAGCAGATCGTCCTGCCGAACGGCGATTTGGCCAAGCGCTTCATCCGCAACTACGGCCGCATGCGCGAACGGCGCATCGTCTTCAAGCTCAGCGTCGAGTACAACCTCCCGGCCGAGAAGCTGGAGCGGGCCCGCCAGATCCTCGAGGAAGCCGTCCGCGCCCAGCCCGACGTCCGCTTCGACCGCGCCCACTTCTTCGCCTTCGGCCAATACGGACTCGAATACGAGGTCGTCTATTACGTCTTAAGCGGCGATTACAACATGTACATGGATCGCCAACAGGCCATCAATCTCCACATCTACCGCGAGTTCAAAGCTGCGGAGATTCCCTTCGCGCTCCCGGTCCAAATCTTGGGTTTCCGCGATGGTCCCCCGGGAGCCTTCGGCGCGCCCCAGGGGCCCGCGCCGGCGCCGGCCACCTGAGCGGAACTCGCGCTCTGTGCCTCCGACTCGACTCATGGGCGGGCTCGGCTAAAAGTCGCAGTGATGCGCGTCTTGGTCGAGATCCTGCACCCCGCCCATGTGCACGTCTTTCGCAATGCGATCGGCGTTTGGAAGGAGCGGGGTGACGAGGTGCTGGTTCTGAGTCGCGAGAAGGACGTCGCTAACGCGCTGCTCGACGCGTACCAGATCCCTTACGAGTCGATCAGCGCCCTCAAGAAGGGGAAACTCTCGCTCCTCTCGGAGATGCTCGTGCGCGACGCGAAGATGCTCTCCCGCGCGCGCAAGTTTCGTCCGGACGTGCTCATCGGAGTCATGGGCGTCACGATCGTTCAGGTCGGCCGGCTCATCGGAAAGCCAGCTGTCGTCTTCTACGATACTGAGAACGCTCACATTACGAACGCGTTTGTCTATCCCCTCGCCCACTCGGTCGTGACGCCTGAGTGTTACTCGGCTCCCGTGCGCGGGCGCCACGTCACTTACCCGAGCTACCACGAGCTCGCTTACCTGCACCCGGCCCGCTTCACGCCCGATCCCGAGATCGTCCGCGCGGGCGGCGTCGACCCGGGATCTCCCTATTTCATCGTGCGCTTTGTGTCCTGGCAGGCGTCTCACGACGTCGGCGAAGCGGGCTTCAGCCTCGAGCTCAAGCGGAACATGGTGCGCGCCCTCGAAGCCCACGGTCGCGTCCTCATCTCGAGCGAAGGCCCTCTGCCGCCGGATCTCGAGCAGTACCGCTTCCGCGCTCCCCCCGAGCACATCCACCACTACATCGCCTTCTCTCGCTTTCTCGTCGGCGAAAGTGCCACGATGGCGAGCGAAGCCGCCGTCCTCGGGGTACCCGCCTTCTACATCGCCGATACGGGCCGTGGGTACACGACGGAACAAGAGCAGCGCTACGGACTCGTCTGGAACTTCACGCGCAAGGAAGCTCCCTCCGCCCTCCGGAAGCTCGAAGAGCTCCTAGCCCGCCCGACCCTCCGAGGCGAGATGCGCGCGGCCCACACGCGCCTTCTCGAGGAGCGCATCGACCTCACAGAGTTCATGGTCCACTACATTGACAAGATCGTCGCAACCTGAGGGGATGTCTCATGTCGAATCGACGCTCTCGCCGCGCTACCTTCGTCGCTGGGCTCGTCCTTTCGACGAGTAGCGGTGCTCAAGCGGTCGACGAGGAGAAGGGTGCCCCTGGGACCGCCTCGGCGCTGAACGCCCCCGCCTCCGAGGCAAGCAGGTCCGATTGGGAGCTCGAGCTCTCCATCAGCGCTCACCTAGCCATTCCAGGAGCCGCTCTCCAAATCGGGACGGATTCGATCGGTCTCGGCATCGATGTGTTCGGGGGCGCTCGGTATCAGAAGCTCCCGCTCCTCTTTGGTCTCGCGGTCGGCGGCGACTTCTTTGCCCCGAAGAGTCGCACGTTCGTCCAGAGAGATGCCAACGTGGCCCACTTCTGGCTCCACCAACAAGGCCTCTGGATCATGCCGACGATTCGCCTCACTCCCAGTGAGGGGGCGTTCCGCCCCTTCCTCGAAGCGCGAGGCGGCATGTGGGCCATCCTCACGAGCAACAAGGCGCGGGATTTCGACGGAGAAGTGAGCGAAGAAACCCGATCGGCTGCCTCCGCTTTCGGGCTCAGCGCAGGGCTCAGCTGGGATTTCCGAGAGCAAGCCTTTTGTGTCGCATCCCTCAGCTACATGCGGGGCGAATCGCAGCGACTCGTCAGCATCGATCGCGCCGAGGTCATCGACCACACGTTCTTCGTGGACCTTGTGGACACACCACCCCTCGAACAATGGGTGATCGGGCTGGGCATCGGCGGACGACTTTGATCTGAAGCTCGAGGCCTCTGTCACGAGCAGCCCCGAGCAGGTCGCCGCATCTTAGGACTTCGAAAACTCGAGCACGTCCTTGCCCATGAAGGGGCGGAGGGCGGCGGGGATGGTGACGGTGCCGTCAGCGTTCTGGTATTGCTCGAGGATGGCGATCAGGGTTCGACCGACGGCGAGTCCGGAACCGTTCAACGTGTGCACGGCGCGCGGCTTCTCCTTCGGGCTCGGGCGGTAGCGGATCTGGGCGCGGCGCGCCTGGAAGTCGCCGAAGCTCGAGCAGCTCGAGATCTCGCGGAATTTATCCTGACTCGGCAGCCAGACCTCGAGGTCGTAGGTCTTCTGGGCCGAGAAGCCGAGGTCGCCCGTGCAGAGCTCGACGACGCGATAGTGCAGCCCGAGCATCTGGAGGATCATCTCCGCATGCCCTGTGAGCTCTTCGAGAGCTTCCATGCTCTTGTCGGGCTCGACGAACTGAACGAGCTCGACCTTGTCGAACTGGTGCTGACGGATCAGCCCGCGCACGTCCTGGCCGTAACTTCCCGCTTCGCTGCGGAAACAGGGCGTGAACGCCGTATAGCGGAGGGGCAGGACGGACGCGTCGAGGATCTCATCGGCGTGGAGGTTCGTGACAGGAACCTCCGCGGTCGGGATCAGATAGAGGGGTTCAGGATCGGCTTCACCGCGCCCCGTCTTGAAGAGGTCCTTCTCAAACTTCGGGAGCTGGCCCGTGCCCCGGAGCGCGTCCGCGCGCACGAGGTAAGGAACAGCGACCTCCGTGTAGCCGTGCTGGCGCGTGTGCACGTCGAGCATGAAGGCGATGAGCGCTCGCTCGAGCCGCGCCAAATCTCCGAACAAGACGGAGAAGCGGGCCCCGCTCAGCTTACCGGCGCGCTCGAAATCGAGGCTCGAGCCGGCGATGTCGTAGTGCGCCTTGGGGGCGAAATCGAAGCTCGGCTTCTTCCCCCAGACGCGCACCTCTCGGTTGTCTTCCTCGGAAGATCCAACGGGAGCTCCTTCGTGAGGGAGGTTCGGGATCGAAAGGAGGCGCTCCTCGAACTCAGCGAGCACGACCTTCAGCTTTTCTTCGCTGGCCTTGAGCGACTCGGAGATCGCCTTGAGCTCTTCGCGGCGCGCGGCGAACGCTGCCTTGTCCGGACCCTTCGCGAGCTGGCTCATCTCGTTGTTCGCAGCGTTCCGCCGCGCGGCGAGGGCCTCGGTCTCGCCGATGAGACGGCGCCGCTCCTCCGCGAGCTCACTCAGCGCATCGACGGCCGGACCCCAGGACGCGTTGCGTGCAGTCAAGCGCGCGCGGACGAGGTCGAGATGTTCGGCGACGAATCGGGCATCCAGCATGGCTTCGCGGCGTTTACAACGAGCGCCCTCCCGAGTCCAAAGGGGAGGGGCGCGAGGCGCGAAGCGCCGAGCGCAAGAGTTTCTTTCGAGTGCGCTCGAGGCGGTGAGTGCAGGAGAAGGCTCGGCTGGGCTCACTCCCTTGTGATGGACCGGGGCCAAAAACACTCAGCGAACTCAGAGGGGCAGGAGCGTCCGGTGAAGAGGGACGCGAGGTGCTGCCTCGCGGCGCCTGAGGGTGCGCTCTTCTTAGGGTGCGCTCTTCTCGGAGAGGGTCTTCAGCTTCTCGAGACCCTTCTCGAAGTCGCCGCCGACCATCTTGTCCATGTCCATGAACAGACAGAACGCCTTGCCGAGAAAGTCGTTTTTACCGCTCATGGCCCAGTTCACCTTCGTTCCGCTGGCCTCGGGAGCAAAGGTGAAGACCGTGTCGTTCGTCGCGGGGAAAGGCTTGATGAACTCGAGCTTGATTTCGAGCTCGCGCTCCTCCGCGGCTCGTTCGATCGTCATTCGCCCTTCGCCCACTTCGTCCTGGCCGACCCAAGAGTACTGCGCACCAGCGCCCTTCGGAGCGCCCGAGTACTCTCGCTTCATGTTCGGATCGAGCTCTTCCCAAGGAGACCATTTGTTCCAGGCACGAAAGTCTTCAACGAGTCCGTAAGGAACGCTCGGGGGAGCCGCGATCGTGATGGAACGCTCGACGCGAAACTCGCTCGGCTGCACGGCGACGGCGACGAGCAGCACCGCCAAGAGGACCCCCAGACCTAACGCGATCTTTTTCCACATACGTATCCCCTCCACATCGTCTCGCTTGTGCTAGGCACGAGCATCCGGCCAGAGGTCGCCTGATTCAATAAAAACCTACGGCCCCATAGACGGTGAATCATGTCGCGTTTCTTACTTCCCAATACTGCCCTGCTTCTCTCAGCCCTCGCCTTTTCGACCAGCGCCCGCGCAGACGATGTGAGCGCTACCACGGCTTCGACTGGCTCCCTGCCTCCCGCTGAGGACGGCACTCTGGAGGCCCCCGCTGAGAGTGAACCCGGCGATCCCCCGCCCGATTCGACCGCCGAGGCCCCCGAGGCCGCCGCCGTCCCTCCTGCCCCTACGGCCGCCGCGGAGGTGCCCTGTGAGGAGTCCCCCGCGCCTTTGAGCAGCGTGGAAGCGGACCCGGACGCTGTCTTTCGCGCTTACGCGGCCATGGCGAAACAAGAGCGCCGCCGACGCTACGCGGGGGCCGTCGCTGGCGTCGCGGGAGGCGGCGCGGCGATCGCCGTCGGTGCCATCTTGAAGAGCGAAGAAGACATCAACCCCGGTCCCTTCTACGTGATCGGCGGCCTCGCCGCGGGTTTCTCTTTGCTCGGCGCGATCATCCCCTCGCCCATCGAGATCCAGGCGAAGAAGCTCGGCGCGGAGGAGCCGGGACACACGGCCGACGAGGCGCGCGCCCTGGTTCGGAGCTGGGAGCGGGCGGCGGATGACGCGCGCCGCTGGCGCATCCGCTCCTCGATCGGTGGGCTCGTGGTCGGCGCAGCGGCCACCGGCGTCGGCATCGCGTTCCTCTCGGGAGCGACCGATCTGAGCCGCGACGATCGCGTGCTCTGGGGAAGCGTCCTGCTCGGGTCCGGCGTCGCGCTGCTCGGCGGCAGCGGCGCGTCTCTGTTCATCCAGAGCCCCGTCGAACAATCCTATCACTTCTTCGAGGCTTCTCAGCCCAAGCCGGGCAAGAACGTCGCCGTCGGGATCCGTCCCTTCGGACTCGGACTCGCTGCAGGCGGGACCTTCTAGAGATCGCCAAGAGATGTCGCCCTGTCCGCTCGGAGCACAGATTGCCTCCTCCTCGCTCACGGGGAGGAGAGCCTTTTGTTCTCTCCTTCTCGTTCTGCCCGTAGGGTGCATCGGCGCCTACGGGCGAACCAGCCTGCCTCCGAGCGAAGCGCTCTACGAACGAAAACTCACCCATCGGCTCCCCCCTGAGCTCGCCTTCGCTCGCGTCGAGAGCGGGCTCAGGAGCGCCTTCGACGACCTTTCGAAGGTGCAAAAAGAGCGCGACCCGCGCGCCCGCGCCCTGCGCCTCGCTTCCACGGTTGCCTACCGCACCGGCGGACCCACCGGACCCACGCGTCGCTCGACCTACGAGCTCCAGATCATCGTCCGCGAAGAGCTCGTCGAAATGCGCTTCGAGCTCGGTCCCGAGGAGGAGACAGGGCACTACGCGCCCGAGTCGGCCATCCCGTACATTCGCAACGACTTCGATCAGATCGCGCGCGCGCTCGAGAGAGAGCTCGAAAGACCCTGAGGCGTGGCGCGCTCTTCCGCGCTCGAACCCATCGCGCGGAAGAGCGAGGCTGGCTTCGCGCGGACGGCGCACCTGTTCGCCTTCCTGATCGAACGAGAGCGCGTTGCATTTTGCCACAGGTTCGAGTGGCGCGACCTCCCGAAACATTGGACTCGCTTTCGTGTCGACTCGTGGCAAGATTGTTAGTTTTTAGTCAGTGGTAAGGAGACTGGGGTTTTTTGCCACACAGATCGGCTTGCGAAACCATCGTCGTTCAGGCTCGCGGCAAATAATTTTCCGAGCCTCCCGCATTTTTCCATGACCCGGGGTTGACGCACCCTCTCCCATCATCCAATACACCGGTGTCCTTGAATTGTTAGTTCTTAGTAAGTCTGCGTGGTGAGGTGATTTGCCACACAATCCCGAGTCTCAAAGAGGCTTTTCAACAGCAAGGCAAAGACAAACAACCGATGTCTGAAGGGTCAAAAAGCAAATAGGCGCCAGCGGCGCTGAGCGATGGAGCGTCACACGGAAAGGGAGCTCCCCCGCGTCATTCGGAAGGATTCGTCATGCTGAAACGCTATCACGAGGGCTTTAGCTTCCTCTTTCGAACCATTGACGTCTTGGTCGTCATTGCGAGCTGGTTCTTTTCTTACTGGCTTCGCTTTCACTCGGGTCTCGTCGCAGCGCCGAAGGGTGTACCCGAGTTCTCCGGGTATGCGGCCCTGGTCCCGCTCATCGTCTTTCTGTGGCTCGCCCTCTTCGAGTGGCAAAACGTCTACGAGTCGAGCCGCATGCTGAAGACGAGCCGGGCTCTCGGGGCGACCTTCAAGGCTCACCTCGTCACGCTTCTCGCCTTCGTCGCGGCGACCTTCATGCTCGAAGAGTATCGTTACTCCCGCGGCGTGATCCTCTACTTCGGAGGCGTATCGACCATCGCTCTCCTTGCCTTCCGGGCTACCGTTCTCCACGCCCTGCGGTCCCTCCGGGCCCGCGGCTACAACGTCCGGCACATCATCGCGATCGGCGAAGGGGCGGCCCTCGAGACCGTCATCAGCCGCCTTGAGGCCTATCCCGAGCTCGGCCTGCGCATCCGCGGCGTCGTCACGGGCGACAGGTCATCCCGGCGCGACGTCGCCGGATATCCCGCCCTCGGGCACTTCGGGACCATCTCGAAGGTGATCCAGGAGCATCGGCCGGACGAAGTGCTTGTTGCGCTCCCTGCCGCGCTGAGCGCCGAGATGGACCTCCTCTTACGCCGGCTCAAGGACGAAACAGTCCACGTACGGATCGTCCCGGACCTGAACACCTACGCGGCCCTCGGCTGCAACATCGAGAACTTCGACGGCATGCCCGTCCTGAACCTGAACGACTCGCCGGTCGTGGGGTTCGGCGGCTGGGCAAAGCGCTTCACTGACTTCTCCCTCGCGATCGTCGGCATCATTCTCTTGAGCCCGCTGCTCCTGCTGATCGCGCTGCTCGTAAAGCTGTCTTCTCCTGGACCTATCCTCTACGCCCAGGAGCGACTTGGCCTCGATGGGCAGAGCTTCAAGATGCTGAAGTTCCGGTCCATGGCCATCGACGCCGAAGCCCAGAGCGGGCCTGTCTGGGCCAAAAAGGACGATAATCGCCGCACGGCCTTCGGGACTTTCCTCCGCAAGACGAGCCTCGACGAGCTGCCCCAGCTCTGGAACGTGGTGCGCGGCGAGATGTCCCTCGTCGGGCCGCGCCCGGAGCGTCCGGTCTTCGTGAATAATTTCCGCCACGAGATCCCGAACTACATGCTGCGGCACAAAGTGCGCGCGGGCATCACAGGCTGGGCTCAGGTCAACGGCTGGCGCGGAGATACTTCACTCGAGCGCCGCATCGAATGTGACCTCTTTTACATTCGCAATTGGTCGTACCTCCTCGATCTCAAAATCCTCACGATGACCCTCTGGAAGGGCTTCGTGAACAAGAACGCTTATTAACCCTCGCGCTTCGCTTCAAAGGCCGTGACCGAACCATCTCTTCCCCCCCGCCGCTCTGCGCTCACGCTCATGCTCACCTCAGCCTTCGCCTCTCAGACAGCCTGCGGCGGGCGTCAGCCCGTGACGCGGAAGGAGCTCCCTTCCCCCGTCATCGAAACGGCCGCCGATCGGCTCACGGACGAGGATGTGCGCGAATTGCTCGGGTCTGACGAGCCCGAGGCCTATCGGGTCGGGCCGGGGGATTCGCTCCTGGTCGCTGTCTACGGACACGCAGAGCTCGCGATTGGGGCTTACGCGGGCGCGGGACAACTCGGGACCGTTCCGAACGGACGCAACGTCGGCTTCGTGGTCGATAACGACGGAACGATTCAGTTTCCGCTCATCGGTTCGGTCCAGGTCGCCGGCAAGACCTCGAACGACCTTCGGCTCCTTCTCGAGAAAGAGCTCGCCGCCTACGTCGTCGAACCGAAGGTCACGGTCCAGCTCCTGTTCCCCGGGAGCATTCGTTATTACATGCTCGGACAGTTCACGAGCCCAGGCCTCAAGTACAGCGACCGCCCTTTGCGTTTGCTCGAGGCTCTCGCCCTTGGCGGCACCATTCAACTCGAAGCGGCGAGCCTGCGCACGGCCTACGTCGCGCGCGGCGGACGAAAGCTCCCCATCAACTTCATTCGCCTGCTCCGCTTCGGCGACTTGAGCCAAAATATTGCGCTCCGCACCGGCGACGTCGTCTTCGTTCCCGACAATACCCAAGAGCAGGCGTTCGTTTTTGGTGGCCTTCCGGGCAGCAACACGCGCGGCGGCGCCGTCCCCTTCGTTCACGGACAGCTCTCCTTGCTTCAGGCGCTCGCCGCCGCTGGCTTCGGCTTCCGCGAGCGAGCTCAGGGCAAGATGAGCGAGGTGCGCATCATCCGCAGCATCGGCGATCGCGCCGAGTTCATCGTCGTCGACGCTGCCATGATCATGAAGGGCAAAGCAGCGCCCTTCCCGCTCGAACCTGGCGACGTCGTCTACGTCCCGATGACAGCGATCACGAGCTGGAACATGGCCCTCGAACAGCTCATCCCGACTCTGCAAGCGGTCTCAGGATCTCTGCAGCCTTTCGTTCAGATCAAATACCTCTCGGAGTGAGCGCATGATGAACCAACCCGATGACCGCTCGCCCGTTTCGCCGATCCGCTTGACCAGCCCGAGCGGCTTCCATCGCATCGAGCGCTGGGCGAAACCGCCTCATTTGCCCTATTCGCCGCCCTCTCAGGCCGGCGGGGACGCTCTCGAACCAGCCGAGCTCTGGCACACCTTGGTCCGCAACTGGTTCGGGATCGCCCTGGTCGCGGCCGCCGTCGTCATCGGGGTCAGCGCCATCACGCTCTTTATGCCGATGAAGTTCGTGGCCAAGGGGCGGCTCTACCTCGGTGAGCTCCACGCACCCAGGGCGCCCACGAACCAAGGTCCCGGCGCCATCGATCTCACAGGCGGAACCGAAGGAGACGTCTCGAGTGAGCTCGCCATCGTCGGCAGTCGCAGTCTCGTCGAACGAGCCGTCCTCAAGTCGGGACTCAATGTCGAGCTTGCTCCGCTCGAGAGCGAACCGCTCCGCTACTACACATGGCGCCTGCACCGCCGCGACCCGAAGCTCCTCGACGTCGCCACGCGCCACGTCGTCCCCAAAGGCGCGACCCTCGAGGGCCGCGTCGTTGAGCCCCGTTCCTTCACGGTGCGCTTCCAATCTGAGCGGGACTACAGCGTCTGGGCCGAGGGAGAGCGTCTCGGCGCGGGAACTCTCGGCGAGCCAGCGGAGCTCTCGGGTCTCCGTCTGACGCTCGAAGCGGGCGAAGAAGGGCCTCCGAGCCCCGGCACCGAGCTCGCCATGGTCGTCACGCCGCTCGATCTTCAGACCGACGCGGCCCTGCGCTCCCTCGAGATCACCGCACCCCAGCAGGTCGGCCACGAGCCGATCAAGGTCGTCACTCTCTCCTTCACGGGCGCTTCGCCTTTCTTGGCCGCGCGCTTCCTCGACACGCTCATGAAGGACTACTTGGCCGAGCGTCAGGCCTGGAAGACCGAGACGGCCACCGCCGCAGAAGCCTTCGTCACCCGGCAGCTCCGAGACCTGCAAGGGTCCCTCGACAACGTCGAAAGTCAGCTCGCCGACTACCGCTCCGAAAACCGCGTCGTCGTCCACACCGAAGAAGCCCAGGCCATGGTGGCCCAAATCGGCAAGTACGAGGAACAGCGCGTAGCTGCGCGCCTCGAGGTCGCCGCCTTAGCCCAGGTCGAGCGCGCTCTCAGCCAGCCGGACGCTCCGATCGAGGCCTACATGCTCGGCGAAGCCAAAGACACGGCCCTCGAGACCCTCGCGACCTCCCTGGCTCAGGCGAAACAAGAGCTCACGAACCAGAAGGCCCGCTTCCACGCCGCAGCTCCCCAGGTCCGCGAGCAACAGGCCGTCGTCGACGCGCAGCTCGAGTCGATCCGGGGCTACGTCAAGGGGCGCCTCAGCCGCGCGCGCGCGAACCTCGGCACCCTAAACGGCATCATCGGACAATTCGAAGACAAGCTCCGCACAGTCCCCGGCGCCGAGCTCAAGCTCGCGCAGCTCGCGCGCGAGTCCGAGGTCTACAGCTCGATCTACTCGTTCCTCCTCCAGAAGCAGCAACAAGCTGCGATCGTCAAAGCTTCGAACGTCTCCCAGAACCGCATCCTTGACGTTCCGGAGATCCCGCGGAAAGAGGACAGCCCGAAGCTCGCCTTCATCTTCATGAGTCTGCCGCTCGGACTCGTGCTCGGAGCAGGTGTTGTTCTCCTCGTGACGCTGTTCCGCGGCCGTCTGCGGAGCGAGCGCGACACCCTGCGCGCTCTCGGGCCGATGCCGGTCTTTGCGCGCATCCCCCGCCGCGGCGCGAAACGTGGCAAACCCACGCCCATCTCTGAGCTCAAAGGGGACGGAGAAGGGGCCGCCTTCGTCGAAGCTTTCCGCACCCTGCGCACGCGTCTCTCCTTTGCGCTCGCGGAGCAGGGTTCAGGCGGGGTCATCTTGATCACCTCGCCCTGCCCCGGTGACGGCAAGACCACGTGCACCTTCGCGCTCGCTTCGATGCTCGCCGCGGACGGCAAGCGCGTGCTCGTGCTCGATACGGATCTCCGCAATCCCTCTCACGCGAAGCTGCTCGCGGAGTTTGTCGCCGACTATTCTCAGAGCTCCCCTTCCCACGATCCGAGCGAGGCCTTTGACACACCTCGCCCTGTCCGCTGCTCCCTGGGAACCTTCGACTCCCTCTCCTTCGACGAAGGAGCGCCCGCTGAGCTGCTCTCGAGCAGTGAGCTTGCCACGCTCCTGCGTCAGGTGCGCGCGAGCTACGACTACGTTCTCCTCGACTCTGCCGCGTACCCGCTCGTCTCCGATGCGCTGGTCCTTGCGAGCGAAGTCGACGCGATCGTGACGGTGCTCCGGCTCCACAAGACAGGGCGCAAGCGCGCCCAAGAGCACATCGCCGGACTTTTTGGGTTCGGCTTGCCCCACGCCCTCGTACTGAACGACGACTCGGACCGCCCTGTCCCGCTCCCAAAGGGAACGCCCCGCGAGCGGCTCCGCTCGGCGCAGGGAGCGCGTGAGCCTTTGGCTCACGCGGCGCGCGTGCACGATCGCACGACGGCACCGCTCTGAGACGGAGAGGCGACAATGCGTCTCGCTTACGCCCTCCTCCTCGTCAGCATCCTGATCTTCGCGCGCTTCGGGATCAATCTCGGCAGCTATTCCCTCGATCTCTCAGCGGTGGCCATGTACGGCCTCGTCACCCTGGGGCTTCTAACAGGAGCTCTCGACGTTTCCCTCAAACGAGCGGCGCTCTACGGGCTCTGCGTCGCCTGCGCGGGCCTGAGCCTCTACGTGAACCTCCTCGCGCGCGACGTCCCGAACACCTCCTTCGGGTCCCTCTCGCTCGTCTTGTTCCTCTACCTGCCCTTCTTGTTCGTGCTGCGGCCCCGGACGCTCTCCTCGAATGAGGACATTCGATTCTGTCATGGCCTCTTTCTGAACCTCGGGTTCTTCGTCGCCTGCGCCGGCGTCGCTCAGTTTTTTGTCCAATTCGTCTATCGCCCGAGCTGGCTCTTCGACTTCAGCCATCTGATCCCGAGTCCGCTCCGGGGATCGAGTCACTACAACACCACGATCCCGGTCGGCTCGTTCTTCAAATCGAACGGCTTCTTTCTCCGGGAGCCCTCCGGCTTCGGCTTCCTCGTCGCTCTCTGTTTCCTCATGGAATGGGAGGGGCCGAAGCGCTTCGTCCGTCTCGGCCTCTTCGGGCTCGCCCTCCTCGTCTCCTATTCGGGCACTGGGATCCTGACTTTGCTCATCGGCGCGCTGTTTCCCCTCAGCTTGCGCACGACCCTCCGCATCCTCGGGCTCCTCGGCGCAGGGATCTTGATCTTCCTCGTCGCGGGAGAGCTCCTCAACCTGAACGCCACCCTCGACCGCGTCAGCGAGTTCGACGAAGAACGAAAGAACTCGAGCGGCTACATCCGCTACATCGCGCCCGCGCGCCTGATCGGCGACACCTTCTTCTCGGACCTCTGGACACCTCTCGTCGGCCATGGCCCCGGCAGCATCTCGCGGGAGAAGCAGCTCTATGAGTTCTTCGATCCGACCTGGGCCAAGCTGCTCTTCGAATACGGAGTGCTCGGGGCGCTCTCCTTTCTCGCGCTCTTCATCGTCACCCTGAGCCACCCGGGCCTCTCTCCGTCAGTACGCGCCGTTCTCTTCTTCTGTTGGCTCGTGATGGGCGGGCATCTGCTCAGCCCCTCGAACAACTACCTCGTCCTCGCCCTCGCCGGACTCCTCTCACACCAGAGCGGCGCCGTCCGCAAACGCGCGGGCCCCTTCCCGCTCACCCGCCTCATCTCCCGGCCCGCGCCCAAGGCCGCGTAAACCACAGCCCAACCTAGGATCTACGTCCCATGTCGACAGTTTCTCCCCTGATCAGCGTCGTTGTCCCTTGTTACAATTATGAGCGCTACGTCGCCGAAGCCATCGAGAGCGTCCTCGGGCAGGACTATCCGAACCTCGAGATCATCGCCATCAACGACGGCTCGACCGACGCTTCCCTCGCGATTCTCGAGGGCTACAAACCCAGAATCACCGTCATCGACCAGCCGAACAGCGGTCACGTCGCGGCGATCAACCGCGCCTTCGCCGCCTCTCATGGCTCGCTCATCTACTTCCTCGACGCCGACGACCGGCTCGAACCCGGCGCTCTTCAGAAAGTCGCCGAGGCGAGCGCCCCCGGGATCGCCAAGATTCAGTTCGATCTCAAGATCCTCGACGCAGAGAGCCGCGACCTTGGCCGGCGCTTCTGTCACCTCAACCCCTCCTACGACCAGCGCCGGGTCCGTCGCCTCTTCGACCGCTTCTCGACCTATCGCTGGCCCGTCACAGCCGGAAATGTCTACACGCGGGACTTCCTGGAGCAGGTCTTTCCCCTCGAAATCACGGAGGGACCCGACGGCTTCCTCAACACCATCGCTCCGCTTTACGGAGAAATTGCCGTCATCCCCGAGGCCCTCGCCGCCTATCGCATGCATGGCGAGAACCGCTGGACCACTCGCGGCGGCGACGAGAGCCGCCTTCCCGCTCGCATCGCTCGTCGCCGAAAGGAACACGCGATCCTCGCGGAACACGCCGCGCGCCGGAACGTTCCCCTCAGCGAAGCCGATCCTCTCGACCACGAGCTCCCCTTCATCAACTACCGTCTCATGGCGAAGCGTCTCGGGTTTCCCTACGACGGCGACGAACGGGACAAGAGGTTCGCCCTCCTCCTCTCAGGTCTGCGCACGATTCGAGAAGATCGATATCCGCTCCGGATGGCCGCGGCTCACGCCGCCTGGCTCGGTGCCCTCGCGCTCGTCCCACGTCCCCTCGCCGCTCCCCTCATCCAGCTTCGCTTCCAGCGCGCCGAGCTCAAGCGCTCTCTCAGCGCCCGCTTGCCAAGACTCGTCCGCGTGACGAGCTGAATTTGGGCTTCCGAAGCGCTGGCGGCGCTCACAGCGCGCTCACCCGCGCCCATCCGCGCGCTCACCCGCGCGCACAGCGCGCCCACCCGCGCCCATCTGCGCCTGGTGTCACCCGGCGCGCATCGTTCCCCGGTATGCCTCGATCGTCCGGTCGGCGATCTCGTCCCAATCGAAGTCTCTCGCGCGCCTTGCATTCTCCGCGCCCATCTCGGGCAAGCTCCGAGCTTTGTCTCGCATCACTTCGATGGCGCGACCGAGAGACGCGTCGTCCCCGGGGTCGAAGAGCACATTGCCTTCCGGCGCCAGCGTCTCTTCGACGCAGCCCGCCCGCGGCGCCACACAAGGCAACCCGTAACCCATCGCCAAGATCATCGCGCCGCTGGTCAGGATGTCCCGGTAGGGGAAAACAGCCACGTCCGCCGCGCGGAAGTAGAGAGGAACTCGCTGGTCGGGCACCTTCTCGATGATCAAGGTCGCCGAGGGATACGCCTTTCGCGCCCGTTCGGGCCAATCGGGATCCATCGTGCCGTAGAGCCCTCCCACGATCAGAAGTCGTTCCCCGGGCTCCCCGATCGTTTCGAACACTTCGAGCAGCCGATCGAGACCCTTATAGGGTCGTATCAAGCCGAACACGAGATAGACCCGCTCCTCAGGAGCGATACCGAGCTCAGCGCGAGCCTCCGCACGGGTCGGCCCGACCCCGTAACGTTCGATGAAGTGTCCGTGAGGGATAACGTGGCACTTGGATGCGTCGCGCAATCGGAAGCGAGCAAGCCCCATGCGTTTCCCCGCTTCGCAATGAAAGATGAGGCTCGTCGAAAGGTGCGCCAGAAGCGTCGACCCGAGCCGATCCAAGACCGGCAGCGCGTTCTCGTGGTTTTTCAGGTTGTGCACGGTCCAGACGACTCGGACACCGCGTGCCCTGAGGACCAAGAGCTGAAGAGCGAAGGCAGAGATCTTGAGCAGCGTGCGGGCACGATTTCCCGAAATGACGTAGTGGTCAGCCCAGTGGATGTGGAAGACGGCGCCGCGCGCGGGTCGAATTTTTCCCCAGATCCAGAAGCCCGTGGCGTCCCGCCTTTGTACACCTCGGCGCGCGAGCGCCCGGTAAAGGAGCTCACAATAGGGATGGGTGAGGAGGCCTTCGGGGAACCAAACGACAACGTCCGGCTCTCGATGAGGCGCGCCGGTCAGCGCGACTTCCGAGAGCGCATCCTCGATGTTCTCCGGCACAATTCGCTCATTCATCCTGGCCTCCTCCAGCGTCCATTTCCCCGCCCGCTCCCCGCGCCACTGTCCTTACAGGCGCCTCGGCCATGCGCTGATAGACCCGCACCCAATCGACCTCGAGAGCTTGAGGGAAGGCGCTGTCGTCAATGCCGTAACGTCCAGCCCAGTTACCGCCGATCGCAAGATTCAGAAGAATATGCGCCGGACCGCCGAGCTCCCCCTCATCGTAGACCCAGCGGAACGTCGTTCTCACGATCGGCTTGCCATCGACGTAGGTCGTGATCGTCTCCGGCGTCCATTCGCAGCCGATCGTGTGAAAGCCCTCGTTGAAGTGGAAAGGAGCCTGGTAGGTCCGGTGCTTCCGGTCGAAATCCCGGTCCGTGAAGAGGACACGGTTCGTGTACCCGGGAGGGGCGCTCGCCGCGATATGAATCTTGTCCACGGTGTCGTCTTTGCCGTTGCTGACGAACTCGAAGATGTCGATTTCGGGCGGGTGTTCCATGCGCCCGCTGCGTGAGACGTCGCTGTTCAGCCAGAAGGCAGGAAATACGCCGAGCCCCCCGGGCATCTTCACCCGCGTCTCGAAGAATCCGTAATGGATCGTGAAATCTGAACGGATCATGCCGGACTCGTAGTTTACCCCCTGGGGATCGGAGTCCGTCACCTTCCGCGCGACGAGCTTCAGGACCCCGCCCGAGACGACGTGATTGTCGTTATCGCGGTAGCGCTGCTTTTCATCCCCCAAGCGATCGAGCGTCTCGCTCGCGTAGATATAACGAGTGAACCACTTCGCTCGATCGAGAGCGCCTCCCTCGAACTCGTCGTTGAAAACAAGGCCGTACCCCTTCGGTACGTATGAGTCTTGATACGAGCGGATCGGCTCCGTCTGGCTCCGGGGCGGGATCAGGCTCAGCGTGAGCTCTCGCAGGCGCAGCTCGCCGCGCGTCGGTGTGATCCGAAGCTCAGCGCGCTCCGTGAACGCGGGCGCGTCAAACTCGAGGAACCCGCCGCGCGCGCGGCTCGGCACCTCCACCTCAAAGGTCCGAAAGGAGCGGTCTTGAGGTTCGCGAAAGATGACCTGAACCTTGCCGCCGAGCGGTGCGTCACTCTGAAACGAGAGCCGATAGCTCTTCTTCGGGACGAAGGTGTTCGGAGGCAGCCGCCTGACGACCTCAGCGCGCGCTCGAAGCTCACGGAGCGCAAGGAGGGGCGGCCCCCGAAACTCGTACATGCTGCGCGCGAGCACCGGCGGCGGGTCGCCCCCGCGCGAGCCGAGCGCCTCCGGCGCCTTTTCTGCGGTCGCGGAGGATTCGGGGGATTTGTCTTCGCTTTCAGCGTTCGGCGCCGCCCCCGCCGACCTCAGCTGTGGTTCACAGCTCGCTAACATGCACGAGGCCGCCCAAAGCGAAGCCAGAGCCCCGCTCGTCGCCCCTTGCGCCAAAAGCTGACCGGTCATGTCTCGGAGAACGCGCGCTGCCATGCCGAATGGTACTCGGGGTAACGCCGCTCGGCACTGAATTCCTTCGCTTTCGCGAGGCACGCTGAACGGAAGTCCGAACGTCTTTGCGTTGTGAGCATTTGCTCGATGACCGCCGCGAGCTCCTTCACATCTCCCGGCGTGACGACATACCCAGTCCGTCCTTCTTCGATGATCTCGGGCATGCCACCGAGACGATTCGCGATCACCAGGACACCCCGCGCGTACGCCTCGTAGATGACGCGGCCGAGGGGCTCTTCCCAGAGAGACGGAACGACTAAGACGTCGATCCGCGCGAAGAACTCCTCCGGTTTCACATAGCCCAAGAACGCGATCGCCGGCGAAGAATAGCGTCCGCGCAGCTCCACCATGTAGTCCCTCTCTCCCGTCCCCCCGAGCAAGACGCGAAGTTTCGGATGGCGGATGAGCGAGGTGGCTTCGAGCAAAGTCTCGACCCCTTTGGTCCGCTCAATGCGCCCGAGGTACCCGACCACGAGGCCCTCCTTCTCTCTCGGTGCGCGAGCTTCGTCGTCCACACTTTGATTGCTGATCCCGAAGATCACCTGTTTGTGAGGGACCTCTTCGAAGAGGCCACAGCCCTCGAGTTTCTCGAGCGTGCGCCCGCTGAGCG
The DNA here is from genome assembly GCA_002085155.1 of Sorangiineae bacterium NIC37A_2. Taxonomy (GTDB): domain Bacteria; phylum Myxococcota_A; class Polyangia; order Polyangiales; family Polyangiaceae; genus NIC37A-2. The sequence continues at coordinate 22,033 of NASX01000040.1, read as the reverse complement.
AAATGACAGCGCGTGGGGTGTTCGAGAGGGCCCGCCGCGGCGCGCAAAGCACCCGACAGTGCGCACATTGTGTCTCGCAGTTCTTCCCCCCGCGAAACATCGAGGAGTTCACGCAGCCGAGATAATAATCGTGGAGCATCTGGACGACGGGCAGGCCGCGCTTCTTCGCCTCGACCCAGACGGCCACCGAGAAATCCCTCAAATTGCCGCACTGAACGAGGTCCGGCTTCTCTTCGTCCAAGATTCGGCCGACCCGCGCCCCCATGAGCGGGTGATAGGAATCGACCGCCTGAAAGAGGGCGCGCTTGAGGAGCCCGGGGCGCTCTTTCCACGGTTCGTAGACGTGGGTCAAAGGGACGTATCTCGTGCGCACCCCATTCAACTCACCCTCTCGCTGGCTCTTGTCGTGAGCGACGCTGATCGCGCAGGCCTCGTGCCCGTGTGCGACGTGTGTCTCAGCGATCGTTCGCACTGTCCTCTCCGCACCCCCAAACTCATTCGGCGCGTAGCGCGCGTTCACAAAAGCGATCTTCATGCTCATCTTGCTCCACCGAGCGCGCACCCATCCTCCCAGAACTCGCGCAGGGCGCCATGTTCATTTCCAAAGCATCGAGCGCGCGGGGGCTCGACGAGCCATGCGCGGCGGCGTGCACTGTGTGTGAAACTCGTGAGTGCACGAGACGCATCCTCTCGCGAAGACATTTGACCCTGAATCACGCCAAAATCGGCTCAAACCTGCGCCGCCGAAACCGAGCGGCAAAGCTCCCGCCCCCTCACGAGTGAGGCAGAGCGGCACAACTGAGGCAAGTTTGCAGATGCAAAGTGAGGCATCGTGTCTCTTGCGCACCTCGCTCACATCTCACACCTTAAGCGCAAGAGAACTCGAGCGCTCTCCTAGAGAGATCGCAAACCTTCTCCAGTCCACGTTTTCGGATTGTGAGGGAACCTTGCTTCAAACTTCTTCTGTCCTCTCGCCCAGGAACGATTCGAGAGGCTCGAGCGAAAGAGCCCGCCTCGTCCCAAGAGCTCCCGAGTCGCTCGAAGTCCTCGTCGTGATCCCAACGCTCAACGAGGCCCGCCATATCAGGGGCGTCGTGACCCATCTTCTCGCCGATCCCCTGGCCGAATCGGGCCTGTTGACGATTGTGGTCGCCGACGGCGGGAGCGACGATGGAACCCGCGAGATGGTCCTCGAGCTGGCCTCTACGTTCCCCGAGGTTCACCTGCTCGACAACCCGAAGCGCCTTCAGAGCGCCGGCATCAATCGCGCGGTGCGCCTGTTCGGTTTGGGCAAGACCTGGCTCCTCCGCTGCGACGCCCACGCGACCTACCCGAAGGCCTTCTGTTCTTCCCTCGTCGCAACGGCCCAGGGCGTCGAGGCAGACGCTGTGGTGGTCCCTCTCGACTCCCAGGGCAGAGGCTCCGTCGCTCAGGCGATCGCTTGGCTCTCGAACTCCAAGCTCGGCACCGGAGGCTCCGCCCACCGCGCAGGCACTCAGAGCCAGTTCGTCGACCACGGCCACCACGCCCTCTTCCGCCTCGATTCCTTCGTCCGCGCGGGCGGCTACGATGAAACTCTCGCTTGTAACGAAGACGCCGAGCTCGACTGCCGGCTTCGCCTGCTCGGTTCGCGCATTTTCCTCGACGCGGGCGTGCGGGTGGGTTATTTTTGTAGATCGACCTTCGGCGGACTCGCCCGCCAGTACTTCCGCTACGGACAAGGGCGAAGCCGAACCGTCCGGCGTCACCCGGGCTCCCTTCGCCTCCGCCAGCTCGCGGTCCCTTTGCATTTCATCGCGAGTCTTCTCGCGCTGACTCTCGCGCCGCTCTTCCCAGCTCTCCTCCTCTATCCCCTCGCCTACCTCAGCGTGCTCGTGGGCGCTTCTCTCTGGTTTGCGATCACGCGCCGCGCTCTCTCGGGGCTCTTGGTCGGCCCCGCCGCGCTCGTCATGCATGCGTCGTGGGCGGCGGGATTTCTCTGGGAGTGTTTGACCGTGCGCGAGAGGCCATTTGATGCGGTTTCGTTCGCGAAGGGAGCGCGCGAGTGAGCCGCGTGCTCTTGGTCGATCCGAGTCTATTTACGGCTCCCTACGACGCCGCGCTCACCCGCGGCCTGCAGAGCGCCGGTCTCACTCCGCTCTGGGCCGTTCGTCCTCTGCGCCCCGGCGACTCCCCGGAGATCGAACAGGCCCTGTGTCTCCCATTTTTCTATCGGAGCTCCGACAAGAAAGAGGGCTCCGAGATCTGGCGCAAGATCAAGAAGGGCTTCGAGCACGCGCTCGGTCTCCGAGAGCTCATGCGCGTCGCCTCCGCGCTGGCCCCTCGCCTCATCCACTTTCAGTGGACAGTGATCCCCGCCTTCGACACCGCCTGCATCCTCGCGCTCCGGCGCCGCTTCCCGATCGTCGTCACCGTCCACGACGCCGTCCCCTATAACGGCGAGAAAATGCCATTTTTGCAGCGGTTCGCCGTAGACGCGCCCCTCCGCTTCGCGGACCGCGTCATTGTCCACACTCGCTCCGCTCAAGAACTAGTCGCTCGCCGCGGCGTTCCCCTCGAAAAGATCGCCATCGTTCCCCACGGCCCCCTCCGCCTCGCCCATGAGCCCAAGGAGCCCCTCCCCGAGCGCACGGATGCTCGTTATACCTTCGTGACCTTCGGCGAGATGAAACCCTACAAGGGCATTGACGTCTTGCTCGACGCGGTTGCCAAGCTGCCCGAGAGAGCGCGCAGGCAAGCACGCTTTCTCATCGCTGGTCGACCTCGCCTCGACTTTCAGGACCTCGAGCGGCGCGTCCGGGAGCTTGCCATCGAAGACGCAATCGAGTTCATCCCGCGCCGCCTCGCGGACGAAGAGATCTTTTCCCTCTTCCACAGCGCGGACAGTTTCGTCTTCCCCTACCGCCAGATCGACGCGAGCGGCGTCTACTTCCTCTCACAGTCGATGCCGAGATGGACGATCGCGAGCCGCGTTGGGATCTTCGCCGAAGACCTCGACGAAGGACACTCCGGTCGTCTCGTTCCACCCGGAGATGCTGAAGCGCTCGCCGCCGCTCTCAGCGAAGCGATCGAAGAGCGGCCGGCCGTCCCGGTCGCCGCGCGCGATCTCGAGTGGCGTTCGATCGGAAAACGCACTTTGCGCGTCTATCGCGAGGCTGAAGCGGAGTTCTTGAGACGAACGACCGAGCCTTCGCTCGAGGAGGAGACGAACGAGCTGCCTGAGCCGGAAGAGCCAGCAGAGCGCGTCTCCGTCGAGAGGATTCGAGAGTCAGCTCAAGGGCGAGCCCATCGGACCAGCGGAGTCTTTCGCTCCATAGAGCCGAGAAGGAGTGATGAGCTCACGTGAGCGCCCCGAGGAGATTTGATGAGCTTACGTGAGCGCGCGCTGAGTGGCCTTTTGTGGTCGTCGATCGAGAAATGGGGCTCGAAGGTCTTCACATTTGGGGTTTTTCTCGTCCTGGCGCGCCTGCTCGAACCGACGGCGTTCGGGCTCTTGGCCATGGCGATGGTGTTCATCGACCTGGCGCAGGTCTTCATCGATCAGGGCTTCGGGCGCGCCCTCGTCCAAAGAGCGGAGCTCGATGAAGAGCACAAAGACACCGCCTTCTGGACCAGTCTCGGCATCTCCGTCGTGCTCACCGCGGGGGGCGCTCTGCTCGCCGAGCCCCTCGCGCGCCTCTTCGGCCACGACGAGCTCGCCCCGATCCTCCGCGCGCTCTCGCTCACCTTCCTGCTCGGCGGGCTGCGCACGGTGCAGGTGGCGATGTTCTGGCGCGAGCTCGGGTTCAAGTTGCTCTCGATCCGCTCGCTCATCTCGCGGGCGGTCGCGGCCGTCGTCGGCATTTCCATGGCTTTCTCCGGCTATGGCGTGTGGGCCCTGGTCGGCCAGGAGCTCACGGCACAGGCCGTCGACGTGGTGATCCTGTGGTTCGCGAGCTCCTATCGGCCCCGCTTCAGAGTCACGAGGCGCCACTTCCGCGACCTCTTCGGATTCGGGGTCCACGTCATGGGCACCGATCTTCTCGAGTTCGTGAACCGGCGCGCCGACGACTTCTTGATAGGTCTCTTCCTCGGACCCAAAGCTCTCGGCTACTACGTCATCGCTTACCGCGTCTTACTCGTCTTGACCCAACTCCTCGCGAGCGTATCGGCGAACGTCTCGCTCTCCGTCTTCTCACAGCTTCAGAAGGAGCCCGAGCGACTCTGGCGCGCTTTCCGAGCAGCTGTTCGCTACTCCGCCCTCGTCGCCTTTCCGGCCTTTTTCGGCGTCGCCGCGGCAGCGCCCGAAATTGTCCCCACCATCTTCGGTTCCACCTGGGAGCCGAGCATAGCCCCCATGCGCGTCCTCGCGCCGGTCGGCGCGCTCCACGCCGTCCTCTACTTCGTTTCGACCGCCATCCTGGCCCTCGGCCGCCCCGGACTTCGGCTCGGCCTGTACGCGCTCGGCGCCGTCCTGAACATCGGCGCCTTCTTCGTCGCGGCCCGCCACGGCATCTTCTACGTCGCCGTCGCCTACCTCGTCTCGAGTTACCTCCTCGCGCCGCTCCAGCTCGCCATGCTCCGGCGCCTACTCCCCTTCTCCTGGCGCGACCTCGGAGCCGCCCTCGCCACGCCGTTCATTGGCTCCGCGGTCATGAGCGCAGCGGTCGCCTTCGGGGTCCATCCGCTCCTCCTCGGCCAGCCCGACTACGTCCGCCTCACCGGCGCCATCCTCACAGGCGTCCTCGTCTACCCGGCAGTCGTGCTCACCCTCGACCCCTCCCTCCGCGCTGATCTGCGCAAAATCGCCCGCAAGCTGGCTCCGAAAGAGCGCGTAGCATCGTAAGACGCCTGCGCTGCGCGGGAACCGCGGCGGTCGCGCCCATTCGGACCCCCGATCGCGCGGCTTCCGTGTCCCTTTGACGTGTCCACATTCGCGCTTCAATGTATCCACATGGACGTGGGCGTTCGCGAACTCAAACAACACCTTTCCGAGTACCTGGAGCGGGCAGCTCAGGGTGAGGTGATCCGCGTCACCGATCGCGGCCAGCCGAAAGCACTCCTCTGTCCAGTACCGGGCGTCGGGCGGCTGCATACGGGGATCGAGGAGGGATGGATCCGCGCGCCGAAGCCCACGGAGCCGACCGCCGTTCCCCGGTTCAAAGCCAAGCTCACCGCCGCTGAGGCCCTCTCCGAGGATCGCGACGAGTGAGCTTGTACGTCGACTCGAGTGCTCTCCTGAAGCGCTACGTCGCTGAGCCCGACAGCGACCGTGCGGAGCAGTACCTCCTTGCCGATCCAGACTGGGTGACGGCGCGGCACACCTGGGTTGAAGTTCGCCGGAATCTCGCGCGCATCCTCGACAGCAGAGACCTCGCTCTCGCTCGAGACCTTTTCGAGAAAGACTTCGAGCGCACGCACGTGGTCGAGCTCGACGAAGTGACCTGTGCTCGCGCTGCCTCGATCGCCGAGAGCTCGCTCCTCCGCATTCTCGACGCCCTCCATCTCGCTGCGCTCCTTCGCGTCGCGCACGACTTGCCGCTCCTGACCTTCGACATCCGTCAGGCCCATGCCGCGCGCTCGCTCGGCATCACGGTACTCGGAGCGTAGAAGCGCATCTCAGAATGAGATGCGCGCAAAAGCAAAGAACCTAGAAGCACGCTCGATTCACTCATGCCGCGAATCCCAATCGTCCGGCCGAAGGGACGTCGACTGGAGCTCGAAGGTAAAGTCCCGATCGACGCCGTGGTACTCGCCGCTCATCGAGAACTCCGTGTCGTTGAACGAGTACCGCTGCGCCACGAGCTCGGGAGCCCCGTACTCCGCAAACACCCCCGTCCGACAGGCTCCGTCCGGGACCTCTGCGGTCTCCCCCGGCGGCGTGCGGCCAGGCAGCGTACAACCGAAGCCCTGCACGTAGAGCGTTCCGTCCGCCCGCTCTTCGATGTAACCGCTGGGGTGCCAGATGCCTCGGTAGCGCTCGGCAAGCGCCGAGCCGGTACCTTCGTAGTACCAGTACCTTGCCTGTCTCTTGGGAGGCGTTCCCTGCCTCCTTACGCGACCATCCGTAGCGCTGCACGAACCATCAGAGTCTGCACCAAGGTTCGTGTAAGCAACCCACACTCGGCCCTCCGCGACATCGATACGCATATCATACTGTCGATTCTGCCACCCGACCGCCTCCGCCTGGCTACCTGGCACAAGCTCGCACTTCTCATACCCGGAGGTCTGAAGGATCGAACCTCTCCTGCTGACCGATACTCTGCACCCACGGTCGACGATCACGGCATAGCCTCCATCTCGAACGACTTCGAGCTCACTGGCCACGCCATGAATACCGCTGGGCCTATCACAGCCGGTGTCCTTGCTACCGGAAGAAGTGAACCGCTGATCCGTCCAACGAAATTCATACTTTCCCAGAATTTCATAGTCGGGCGAATAGCATCCGCTCACAGCCACCGCCGCTGCCCATGCAAGGGGTCTCACTCGAGCGCCGAGCCTACTGACAAAACTCCCAAGCCCAATCATTCCACGTCTCCGACCCCCCGTCTCCGCAGCCCCCCTCGATATCAAATAGGCCCTGGGACGGCCCGCCTCAGACTGTCACTTTCGCTGACCGACAGATCAACGTCCAGCGACCCATCCGGCGCCCGAAAGGTCAGCGCCACGCCTTTCGCTCGGCTCTCGAGAAACCCGGTTTGCATCGTCTCCCCCTGCTCTCATCGCCGCGCGCAGGATCTGAATGTCTCTCGCGCGAGCCTCTGGTGGCTCACGCCGCCCGTCCCCCTCACTCGAAGTAGTCTCCTGAGCCGCTCTCGGCGGGCCCATCGGACTCCGGGCGCGCGCGGAAGACGCGATAGAGGACAATGAGGAGCGGGAGAACGAGCGCGAGCACAACCGTGAGGCCGATCGCGAGCCAGTAGAGAGTGACCTCGGGGGCGCGCGCGTCGCGGACGAGGAGCTCGCCGCCCTCCGTCCGAAGCAGCACAGGCGCCGCGGCGCTCGCAAAACCGCCGAGAATCGCGAGCACTTGTGCGCCCGCGGCGAGGCGAACCAGCGCAGCATTTCGCCTCTGGAAGGCGAAACGGACGAGCCCAATGAGGAGCAGCGCCGCGAGCTGGGACACAAGGAAGAGCGGCGAGAGAGCCTTGTTCGGCGCGACATGTCCGCTCCGGGCTCCTTCGAGGAGCACGAGTCCGCCGAGCAAGAAAGTCGCGAGGAAGAATCCGTAGGCGCGGCGCGCCACGATGCGCTTGTCGGCGGCGTCGCCGAGCTCTCCGTAGAAGAGGGCCGCCGCGACATACCCGAACAAACTCATCACAAATAAACCAATCAGAAATCCAAACCCCGAGAGCCAGGGTTCGACGTAGACCTCGGAAACGGACAGGCCCGAGACCTCACCCGGAGCCCCCGGATGCTGCGAGAGCAGACCGGCCGCGATGAAGCCGAAGAAGAGCGGCGCGAGCCCGCTCGAAACGCGAAACAGAGCCGAATAGAGCCGCCCGAGCTGCCTCGGCTCAGGGTCATACCTCCGCAGCGTGAAGAAGGTCCCCCGGATCAAGATCGCGAGCAGCGCGAGGCTCACGGGGATATAGAGGCGCGTCAGGACCTCCGAATAAAACCCCGGGAAGCCGACGAACAAGATCACGATCACCGCGATGAGCCAGACGTGATTCGCTTCCCAGATCGGAGCCAGCGTCTCCTCGAGCTTCTCCCGGAGATGACGCGGCAAAGAAGCCTCGAGGATCCCGCCTCCGAAGTCCGCGCCGCCGAAGAGAACATAAGCGGCGAGGGCGACGAGCAGATACACGCCAACGACCGTCGTCCAAAAATCGATCACAGGGCCCCCTCCTCGGCGAGCGCGCGAGGCGGCTCATGTCGCTCGGCGCGTGTGGACCGGATTTCCCGTACAAAAAGCCGCCAGAGAACCAGCGCGCTCATCACCCCGAGAAAGAGATAGAGTAGCGCCACCATGGCGAAGGTGAGCCATTGACCCGGAACCGGCGTCACAGCGTCCTTCGTGCGCAGGATGCCGTAGATGATCCAAGGCTGACGCCCGACCTCGGTCACGAACCAACCCGCCTCGAGGGCAATGAAGCCGAGGGGCGTCAGCACCACGAGCAGCTGCAAGAACCGCGGATGGAGAAGCCATGCGGGACGAAAGCGGCGCGCATAGAGCCAGAGCCCGCTCACCGCGAACAGGAGTGACCCGATCCCAACCATCACCTGGAACGAGAGATGGGGAATGAGCACCGGCGGGCGATTCTCTTGAGGAAATGCCTCGAGACCGAGCACCTCCGCGTCCGGATCGGCGAAGGCGAGGATGCTGAGCGCCTTCGGGATCTGGACGCCAAAACGAACTGTCTCATTCTCTTCGTCAGGAATCCCTCCGATCCAAAGGCCCGCCCCGCGCTCCGTCTTGAAGTGAGCTTCGAAGGCCGCGAGCTTCTCCGGTTGCCGCTCAGCGACGGACTTCGCTGACAGATCGCCCACGACCGGCTGAAGCAGCGACGCCACGATCGCGAAAGGCGCGACGATACGAAGCGCCTCTTCGTGGAGCCGAGCCTCGTCTGTCGCGCCGCGCACCGACAGGCGCGACCAAGCGTGAACGCCCATCACCGCGAAGCTCGTCGCCTGAATCGCCGCCACGAGCATATGAAGCGCCTGGAGCGGCCAGGCCCGGTTGAACATGGCCGCCCAGGGATCGATGTTCGTGGCGGCACCGTTCTCCCAGGTGAACCCGGCGGGACTGTTCATCCAGCCATTTGCGGCCACGACGAGCACCCCCGAGGCAAGCCCGCACACGCCGACCATCACCGCCGACACGAGATGCCACTTGGGCGAAAGCCTGTCCCAGCCGTAGATGAAGAGGCCAAAGAAGATCGCCTCCAGGAAGAACGCGGCACCCTCCAGAGAAAAGGGCATGCCGATGATCGGGCCCGCGTGGCGCATGAACCCTGGCCAGAGCAGCCCGAGCTGAAAGCTGAGCGCAGTCCCGCTCACCGCCCCCGTCGCAAAAAGGACCGCCGCACCCCGGGCCCAGGCTTTCGTGAGGCGCTTGTGAAGCGGATCTCCCGTCTTTAGATAAATCGCGTAGGCGCGCGCCATATAGAACGGCAGCACCATCGAGATGCTCGCGAAGATGATGTGGAAGGCGAGGCTCAAGGCCATCGTGCTCCTCGCCCAGACGAGATCGCTCATCGGATCCTTCCTTTTCGACGCGGGTCGATCCCGCTCGTTTCCCGGCGCGCGAGAGCTCTCGGCCGCTCTCCCAAGGGGCGGCCTAGGGCCTTCGCTGCCCCGTGCACTCGAAATCTTCTAGCAGTCGCCTCGGCCAAGGCCCAGGCTGATCTTGCTCGAGCGTGTTCGCGGCGCGGGCCCCTCCCTCGTCCTACCACGCCGCCCATGAGGTTCGCCGCTCTGGTCTGCACGCTTTGCGCGCCTCTCGCCTGCGGACGCACGGATTTCGCTCCCTCGGGAGATCGGGATACTCGAGGAGATCTATTTGCGCTCGATGAGTGCGGGTCGCGCTCCGAGACCCGCTCCGAGCCTCACTTGAAAGGATTGTCCGAGTCGATCTCGGTCCGGGTCGACTTCGGGCGCGGGGCCATGTCCTGACCGAAGGTCGCAGGCGCGCGAGCCGGTTCCGCCTGGACTTCACTCGCCCCCGCCTTCTTGTCGCTCGTGGCTTTCGCCGTCGTGGCCGCCTTCTCCGTCGAAGGCTTCTCCGTCGAGCTCGCCTTCGTCTTCGAGCCCGACTTCACTGTCGAGCTCGGCGTCGTCGAATTCGACTCTGCGCTCTTCGCGGGCGCCGATTTCCCCGAGTCGTCGCTCGAATCATGAGCCCCAGCCTCTGGAGGGCGCTCCGCGGCGCGCTCGTCCTTCTGCGGAGCCTCCGAGGTTCCCTCTTCGCTCGCCTCGAGGGCCGCCTCCGGCTCGGCCTCCTCGCCCACACGCGCCGTCCCTTCGCCTTGCGGCGTCGGGGGCTTCAGACTCTCCGAAGGCGAACGCGCCGTCACTGCCGCTACCGCGGACAACCCGAGCGCGACCGCACCCAAGGCGATCCAAAGCTTGGAGCGTCTGGGCGGCTCCGCCGGCGGCGGCGCAGTCGTCGCCGAGGGGCTCACGATCGGACGCACCTGCGACATCGATTCGACGAGGGTCGAGAGGTCGGCGACCGTCGTCGGATCGTCCGGATTCGGGACATTCGGCAGCTGCACCGGCGCAGCGTTCGAACCCGTATCGCGGAGCTGAGCGCTGATGATGCCGTGGAGCTTGGCGCGCTCCGCCGCAAACTCGGTGGTCATCAGCTGGGAAATCTCTGCAGCGTCGACGCGTGGCCCGATCTTGTTCAGGTAGTCCGAGAGCGCCTTGCGGAAATCCTCCGCCGTCGCAAAACGTCCCGCAGGATCGCGGCTCAACGCCCGATCACAAATCGTAACGAGCTCATCGTCGAGCTGAGGCATGAGCGCGCGGATGCTCGTCTGGGGACCACGCAGGCGCGCGTCCACGATCGCCTTGTCCGAGTTCTGGCCCGCCGTGAACCGCCGCAGGGTCAAGCTCTCCCAGAGCATGACGCCGACCGAGTAAATATCCGCGCGCCGATCGATAGGACCGCCGGTGAGCTGTTCCGGCGCCGCGTAACGGACCTTCCCCTGAAATCCCGCGCGTCTTCCTACGGTGTCGGCGACCCGCGCCACACCGAAGTCGACGAGTTTGACCTGACCTTCGTAGGTGATGAAGACGTTGCTGAAGCTGACGTCACAGTGGACGACGGAGAGCGGCGTCCCGTCGTAGTCCTTGAGTTCGTGCGCGTAATGGAGCCCGGCGAGGACGTCACACAAGATCTGAAAGCGGAGACGCGTCCGGATCTTCGACTTTTCGATGGCGGGTGAGACCAGGTTCGAAAAGGGCTGGCCGTCGAGGAACTCCATCGTCATGAAGTACCGATCGTCGACTTGACCGGCCTCGATGGTGTGAACAATGTTTGGATGGTTGAGGCGTCCCGCGAGCCTCACTTCGCGCAAGAAGAGCTTCACGAACTCCTTGTCCGCGGAGAGCTCCGGCTTGAGCTCCTTGAGGACGACCACCTTCTGAAACTCTCCGAGCCCTTCGGTGACGGCGAGGTGGATGGCGCCCATGCCTCCCTCGCCTAGGCGCGCGAGCAGCCGATAGCGGCCGAGATGTTCGGCCGCCTCGCGCGGAGGTTCTTGTGGGTGCGCGCCGGTCTTCATGAGAGCCCTCCCGGAGCGGCGTCCGCCGTTCGCTGGGAGATCGTTCGACTTCGGCGCCCGCTCTCCATCAGAACCGCCCGCTCAAGATCGCCTGACCAGGCCCGGCCGTAATGCGTAAGCTGCTCGCGCCCACGCGGCGCGACTTCTTCGGCGGATCGACCAAGAAGTAGATGCTGAGTCCGCCAGCGATCACAGTCGCCGCGGCGAGCCCATCGGTGACACCCGCAAAGATCTTCCCATCATTTCTGAGCCCCTCGACCCGATCCGGATCCGAAGGGGGCGTCCCGAGCTCGTCCTTGAGCTGCTTCTCTTTGTCGAGGGCGAGCACACCCATGACCGCCGTACCGCCCCCGAGCACCAGTGTGCTCGCAGCGCTGATCCAAAACGGCGTATAATTGTAGCGCGTGCGCGGCGTCACGAGAGCGCTGCTCTCAGCTGGCGGCGTCAGGTCAGCGCCCGCGGGCAGAAGATGGATGACGAGGCGAGGCGTATCGCCGCCCGCGATCGTCAGGGTCTCGCGGGCCGTTTGATAGCCCGGCTTCTCGACGCGAACCTCGCAGACTCCAGGATTGACAGGCACGGGCCCTGCGAGCGGGAAGGCACCCACGCTCACGCCGTTCACAAACACCTGAGCTCCGCTGACGTTGCTCTCGAGAGAGAGTCGCCCGATGCGCGCGCGCAGCTTCTCGAGCTCCGCGTCCACCTGCGCGCGGCGCGTCTCGTTGACGGTGGCTCCTTTCAAGTATCGCTCGAACGCCTCGATCGCCTCGACGTAGCGGTGCCGCTGCGACTGCACGTGGCCGATATTGTAAAGGACACGTGCGTCCAGGGTCAGCTCATAAGCCCGCTCGAACTCCGCCAGGGCTGCGTCGAGGGCCCCGTCTTCGTAGAGCTCGAGGCCCCTCTCGAAGCGAGCCGCCGCCTCGGTCTGGCCTGTCCCCTCCTCCGCCTGAGCTGTGCCAAGCAGGCCAAGTGCGAGCCCGATCGCGATCCACGCTGCTAACATGCGCCTCATGATGCGTTACTCCTCGTCCGATTCAGGCTGAGCCACGCTGAGCGCAGCGGGTTGAAAGTGAACGCTGGTGATGGTCCCTTTGCGAATGAACACATTGCGCGAGAAGAGCTGCTCATCATCGAGGGTGACTTTGACCTCCCCGGTGCCGACTCGGAGATTCAAAAAGCCTCCGGACCCTTCCTCGGTTGTCGTGGTCCGGTCCGGCGCGGGAACACTCGCGCTCACGTAATAGGCAATTGTTTTGTCGTCCGCGCGCCCCGAGCTGATGACGAGATCCGGAGCCCCGACAACGCAGCTCGCGACGGAGACGATGAGGTGTCCGCGATCGGGATCGGCCGTGTCGCCGACCTGCTGGGCCAGGGCCTCGATGATTGCGGCCGGCGAGAGGCTCACGATCGGCAAAAACGACGGATTCGTGAGAACCTCCGGCAGAAAGTTCAGCTGAGGGAAAAACCCAGGAAGATTCACGTCGAGATAGCCTCGGAAGGTCTCTGGGACCTCGAAGGTCAAAAGACCGTCCTCGTCCGTCGTGAGCTCTTCGATAGGAGCTTTGCAATCGGTGTCGACCGCGTTGCACAGCTTGACCGGGATGCCCGGCATGGGTTCTCCGAAGATGTCCGCGACCGGAACCTGGAACGAAACCGGCTCACTGGCAGCGGGGATATTCTGTCCCAGGCACGCCCAACGATCGACGCACTTGTCATCGACGCAGGCCTCGGTAGCGCCACATTCTTCGTTCTTCCGGCACTCGGGCCCGGGCTCACACAGCCCCTCGACACAAGATCCGTATTTGTACTCTGCGCCAAATTGCGCGCAGTCCTTGTCGACCTTGCACTGCGCTTGATCGAAGTTCGTGACGACGCTGCATGACAGCATTGTCGAAGCGCCTGTAACCCCAGTGGCGACGAGTGCACTTCGAACGAGCGTCGTCCCGCTGATTCTCCCCAAATGACCCATGAATGACCTTCAGCCCTCGCGCTCCCTCGCGCGAGAGCTGCATTTTCCGGGCCCCTCGGTCCATTGTCCAGTCTTTCCTAACCCTTATCGGCACTGGAGGTGCGAATCACGGGCGCGAGGGTGCCGACCTTCCATAGAGATCAGAAGGTGATTCCAGAAGATCGAGCCTTCTTCGAGCTCGGCCGGAACCGAACTCGAAGAAGAAGCCTTCGATCATTCAAGCACGTAGACGTTATCGACGCAGAATTCTGAGATCGGGTAGGGTTTCGACGCGTCCGGCACGAACTGCCAGCTGATGCTCTTGATCTTGCTCGGATCGAACGCGACGTTCCCTGGGTCCCAACAATTGTGCTTGAGGGTCGTAAAAGGCACGGACACCGCCGAACCCACCGCGACCTTGTTCACGCAGAACTGATTGCCCGCCGTGTCCTCGACCATGAAGCGGACCGGAACACTCCCGACGCTGCCTGAAACCTGGAAACGGAAGCCTTTCACTCCCGCGGCCGTCGCATCCCAAGCCACGGCGACTTCGTCCTCGATCTTGAGGGAGAGACCGATACCTCCGCCCCAGAGATCGCCCCAGGCGCAGTAGTCGCTCGTGAGCTGACAGCTGTCGCCGAGCTCGTCGGTCACCATCGCCAGAGTTCCGGTAATGCAGGGCGCGCTCGACTCCGAGAAGTCGCTGGGCTCATGGTCCGAGTCGACCGCATCGAAGTCCGTGTGAAGGAGGGTGTCTTCGACGAGCACTCCTTCTTTCACGCTGTCTTCGAGGATGTAGAAACCTCCGTCGATCCCGTGATCTTCAGAGCCGGCGCCGACGCCTGTGCCGTCGAAAATGAGCACCCCTGTCGAGGCCGAGCCGCCGCTCCCCGGATTGCTGCTGCCGCCGCTCGATGAACCTCCGGAGCTCTTTCCGCCGCTGCCCGTGGCGCCACTGCCGCCTGCGCCGCCACCATTGTCTTGTCCGCCTGAACCTGACCCATCGCCACCTGAGCCCGGCGCTCCGCCAACGCCAATATCGATCTTCGGCGCGCACTCGCTCGTGCAGGAGGTCGTCGTACATAGATTGTACATGCCGACAGCCAACCCCGCGGCCTGTTGCTCTTCGCCCGTAAGATCGCTCACGCTACACTTCGACGCACAGCTCACGTCCGTCCCACATCTCACTGTGCAATCGAGGAGCGCCTCGCAGCCCTTGGCGTCCTTGCACGCCTGCCGCTCGCTCGGACACTTCTCGTCCCCGCAGGCGTAACAGGCTTCGAGATCGATCCCGCCCGGATTCCCGCTCCCGCCCGTCCCGGGGTTACCGCTGCCCCCGATCGCTCCGGCCGGGTTCACACACGTCTTCCCTTCGGAACAGAGGAGCCCCGCGTCACAGGTCCCATTGCCGTAACAAGCGCCCCCCTCAGAGCCTTGAGGTTTGTCCGACGAGCCACAAGCGCTCGCTACCCAAAGACTCACACCACCGACCAACGAATTCCTTATCCACCGTGAAAGCATAGGAGCGAAGGCTAGCAAGGGCGCCGCCATCGAACCAGCATCGCGCTCACCTGGGAGGTCTCAAACGGCAGTCAATGAGAGCCAAATCTCAGCAAAAACAAACTCATACGCTCGCACGCGCAGAATCTTCCCTCCGCTTTTCCTGTCAGCGGAATTTGAAGACAACTGCGCGAATTCTTTGGTTTTTTGGCCCCGGCCCATCACTTCCAACGCGGTCCGACCGAGCCTTCGCCCTCCCTCATCTGCTCCTTTGGACTGCTCCCCGCGCCTCGGCGCGCTCGACTCTCACAGCCGCGCGTCAGGGCTCGCCGTATCCCTTCGTGAGGCGCGCCCATTGTCGATAGTTCGATCCCCACGGAGGGAGAATCGTCCATGCCCCGAAATACCTCCCCCCGCTCTCTCTCCCCCTTCGCCCTGACGAGCCTGCTCTTCGCCTGTCAGGGAGGCGAAACTCCCCCCGCCTCCCTCATCGCTACAGCGAGTGAACCGCCCGGCAAAAGCTGCCCGACCGGCGGCATAGAAGTCCGCACAGGGCGCGACCTCGACGGAAACGGAGAGCTCGGACGAAGTCGAGGGCGTCGAATACGTGTGCGGGGCCGTCGGCCCCGCTGGAGATGAGGGTCCGAAGGGCCCGAGCGGGAAAGCAGGACCTGAGGGCGAGGCAGGCCAGACAGGACCTGAGGGCGAGCCCGGCGACGCGGGCCCGACCGGGCCAAACGGCGACACAGGTCCGACGGGCCCCGCCGGTGCAGCGGGTCCTCCGGGTTACAATTCTCTCATCGAAGCCTCAGATCCCGTCTTCGATCCCGAGTGCCCGACAGGTTGGAGCCAAACGGTCTCGGTCGGTCTCGACGCGGGCGACGGACAAAGCAGCGAGCCCAACGGGATCTTGGACGCGGACGAGATCGAATCGAGCCTGAAGCTCTGCATCGCGACCCAGCCTTGTTCGGAGGGCACGCTCGACCACGACGACGACGTGCTCACTCCCTGCGCCAGCCCATCGATCGAGTTCGTTTCCACGGTGACGGACGTCATCGATGCACCGAGCGGTGTCGCGGAGGGAGACACAGTTCGCTTCACCCTCAACTGCGGGCACGCCTCACTGACGAATCCCACCGGGGTTTGCCCCGGCGCGACCCTCATGTGTTTCCGAGGCGCCTTCGAGCTCCCGGAGGCGAGCTACAGGATCGAGTACTCGAGCGGCTACGTTGCGACGGGCACCATCACTCGTGCCGAAATGGAAGATGGCGGATTGTCCGACTTTATCCTCTTGCTTCCGGTGGCGGATGTCGTCGCGTTCTACGATGGGCCCTCCATCGTCTTTCAGGCGACGTCGGGCTCGGGTGCATGGGCCACAGGCCCCTTCGCAGCAGTGACCTTCGACCAGCTCATGATCAGCGCCGCGGCACCTGACCTATTCACCTCGACATCCTACGCCGATGTCTCCGGCCCTTGGGGCACCGTCCACGACGACGAGTCGACCCCAGCGGGTTTCACCACCATCACGAAGGTTCCCTAAAAGCTTCGCGGCCCTCGGCGCGCTTTTGAACAAGTTCGCCGAGGCATCACCGCGCCTTTTTGAAATCGCGCTCTGAGCCGCGGGCCGCGCCCTCCTTCTGCGCACCTGAGCGCCTCCCCTTGCCACCCACAAACACCTCCCACTCCTCAAGCACTCCCGATCCGCTCAGGCGCGACGAATGGCGCCTGGACGGATGACAATGATGGGTAGGTGATTTTTCTCCCCCCCGGCTGCCAGGTTCCCTCGAAGGCGGTTACGAAACGTTCAGGCGCGAGGGAGTGGCAAAATCGTCCCCCCTTCTTTCGCCTGTGAGCCCGGGGAGCCGGCACGAACCGGCCAGCGGCGAGAGGTGGGACCTATGCTGAAAACACGAAGTTTCATTGCCCTGAGCCTCCTTCTGGCTGCCTGTTCGGGCGCGCAGGATCCGGGCGGAGAGGACGGGAATTCCGGCGACGGCTCGGGCTCCGGAGCCGCCCCCAGCGGCACAGGCGCACAAGGAAACGGCAGTGGCACGGGAGGCTCGACCGGCCACCCGGGTGATCCGCCCGCTTGTGAGTCGGGAGTCGCCGCTACGAGCCAGCTGCGCCGGCTCACAAATGCCCAATATGACAAGACTGTCGCCAAGCTGCTCGGCCTGACCGAACTCTCCGGCGCGCCTCCCTCTTCGCTGCTCGTCCCCGACAACACCGGGAGCATGAACGGACTGATGTGGAGCTCTTATCAGACCGTCGCCGAGCAGATCGCTCGCGAGGTGATGGCCGACCCAAATCTGCGAAAAAACTTCCTGAAATGTGAGCTGACCGGCGACGGAGCCGCCTGCCTTTCGAGCACGATCGATGAGTTCGGTCGGCGCGCCTTCCGGCGGCCCCTGAGCCCCGAAGACAAGGCCCGCTTTCAGAAACTCGTGGACGAGGGCGCGGCTATGACCCCAAACGGAACCCCCGAGGAGGTCGCGGAACTGCTGCTGTACGGCTTGCTGATCTCGTCGGGTTTCCTCGAGCGTCAGGAGCTCACCGGCACGAAGGACTCGAGCGGACGCGTCGCGCTCTCCGGCCACGAAATCGCCTCCCGCCTCTCCTACATGCTGACGGGCACGATGCCCGACGAGCTCTTGAGCCAGGCCGCGGATAGTGACGAGCTCAAAACCCCGGACCAGATCCTCGAGCACGCCACGCGCTTGCTTGAGATGCCCGAAGCGCGAGAGGTCGTCGCCCGCTACCACCGCGAATACCTCGGCTACATCCCGGGCAACTCGCGCTGGGACTCGCCGGCTCGCGTCGGGAAAGGACCAGATTTCAAGGGCTTCAAGAAAGAGCTGGTTCCAGCGATGATGGCTGAGACCGAGAAGCTCTTCGACAAGGTCACCTTCGACCAAGAAGGATCGTTCAAAGACCTGCTCCTGACGCAGGTAGGCTTCGTGAACGCCGGCACCGCGGCGCTCTACGGCATCTCCGGCGACTTTGGCGGCGACGAACTGCGTGAGGTGGACCTGGGTCCCGAGCGGCCTGGCTTTTTGACGCGCCTCGCCTTTCTCGCCGGATTCTCCGACTTCGACCGCGCTTCCCCGATTCTGCGCGGCGCTTTCATCAGTCAGCGCGTGATCGGGGTACACATCGATAGCCCCGATCCAAACGCGATCAACACGCCGCTGCCGACGAGCGCAGATCTCGACACCAACCGAAAACAGGTCGACGCCCAGACCTCCGGCGGACCGTGCCTCGAGTGTCATCACACCTACATCAATCCGCCCGGCTTCGTGATGGAAGCCTTCGATACCGTCGGCGCGCCTCAGACCACTGAAAAGCGAACCGGCGCGCCCATCGACACGAAGGCCGAGATCACTCTCGCCGTCGGCGCCGAGCCTGTCCCGGTGAACTCGCCCGCCGAGCTCATGGAAGTCATCGCCACCTCAAAGGAGGCGAACCGCTTCTACGCCCAGTCGATCTTGAGCAGCGCTTACGAACGCCTCCCGAACGAGTTCGACGCCTGCGTCGTCGATGACCTCGGAACCAAGCTGCTGACCGGCTACTCCATCAAGAACTTGCTCGCAGATCTCGCGAGGACCGAAGCCTTCCGCACCAGAACCATCGAGGAGAACTGAGGTGACTACCGTGAACAAAAGAGCACACAATCGCCGCATTTTCCTGAAGGGCCTCGGCGGGGCCCTCGTCGCGGCGCCGTTCCTCCCCTCGGTCCACGAGCGCTGGGCCAAGGCCCAGGGTGTCCCCGCAAATAAGCCGATCCGCTCGGTCATCTACTTCACGCACAACGGCTGCATCACTGACTACTGGTTTCCCACCAAAGAGAGCGGCCCCCTCGACGCCGAAGCGCTCGCCGGGACGACCCTCGAACCACTCACACCCTATGTGAACAAGTTGTGCTTCCCGCGCGGGCTCAAAGCCTACAATTCGTACGGCGAGATCCAGACGGTCGACCCCCACGATCAGGCCATGGGCTCCAAGCTCACCTGCGCCACCATCGATCCCGACGGCTCCCGCTACGCCACAAGCCACTCCATCGACCACGAGATCGCAAAGCAGATCAACCCGGGCGGCGCGGCGCCTCTCGTGCTCTCCGTCAGCGGCGGCAGCGGCACAAACATCAAAGATGTCATGAGCTTCTCAGCTCCTGGCGTCGCCTACCCGGCCATCTCGAACCCCCAGACCGTCTACAACAACCTCACCAACTTGCTCGGTAGCGGCAGCGGCGAGCCGACCCCCGACGATTACAGGCTGAAGCGAGGCAAGGGTATCGCTGACTTGATTCGAGGCGATCTCGAGGCGCTCCAGCGCATCGACATGAGCAAGCGAGATCGGCAGCGCGTCCAAGATTGGCTCGACCTGATCACCGATGTGACCGGCCCGGTTCAGGTCGCCGCCGGCTGCACCGCGGACAACGCGACAGCCCTCGGCGTCACCTCGGACGCGGTGAAGGCCGTGAGCGGCGGTGGCTTCCAATCGAGCGGCACCGTCTCCGGCTCCGCGGACATGATGTTCAAGCTGATGGCGCTGACGATGATGTGCGACCAAAATCGCTCCTTCATCTTCACTTATCCCGGCTACTTCACCTTCAACTGGGACGGCATCGTTCACGAAAAAGACCACCACGGCCTCTCCCATCGGGTGGGCTCGGCGGCGGTGGGTGGCCCCTGTTACACCGACTCGAGCGGTCGCTCCTCCGTCGAGCTCTTGCATGAGATCGACGCCTGGTTCGTCGGGAAGTACCTCAAACTGATCGAGACCCTCGACAGCATCGACGAAGGCGACTCGAAGCTCCTCGACAATTGCCTCGTCACCTGGACGCAGGAAATCTCCGACGGCGCCGCCCACAACACCAACAATCAGCCTATGATCATCGCCGGCAGCGGCGGCGGCTACATCAAACAGGGCGTCATCGTTCAGCTCGACTCTCGCGCAGCCGACCGCGGCAAGAGCACCTACGAGTGTGGCCCGAACGACACGGACGAAGATGCAGGCTTTTCGAGCGGCTCGAATACAGGCAACGTTCCGATCAACAAACTCTGGGTCACCATCGCCAACGCGACGGGCTGTAAGGCTCCAGACGGCGGCCCCATGACCCATTGGGGCCAATTCGACAGCCGAAACCTCGACGCCGGCATCACAAATCCCGGAGAGCTCGACGCGCTCAGAGCTTAGGGGGTTCGGCCCCCTCCCGACGATTCCGACTCAGGCGGGCGGCGTCCATCACCGCTCTCGAGGCCTCTTAGAGCTCTCCTGCACGCGGAGCGCCGTTTTCGATCCAGGCGCGAAGCTCGAGCACGGCGTACTCTGGCCAACAGGTCGGGTAACCCTGGTCCTCGGGGGGACAGTTCGCCGGCATCACGAAGTCCCCACATTTCCGCGTCATCAGGAGCACAATCGCGCTCGTATCCGGGGAGCCCGGATCGACCAGCGGCACGTCGCCGCACTCTTTGACCCGCGTCGAAAGCAGCGTCTCATAGAGCGAGCTCCCCGCCTGGCAGAAAGAGCCCGGGCCGCCCATTCGGTCTGCGTCCTTCGCCAAACACAGCATTTCCGTCCCGCCGTGGCAGATCGAGTTTCCGCACTCGGCCCCCACGCGCAGCTCCGTCGTCGCCCAGTCAGCGCCACCGAGGACCGAGCCGCCCGCTCCGCCGCTCGTCACAGATCCGCCATCTCCGCTCGCGCCACCGGTCGAAGGAACACCTCCCGCCGATGGGTCGCCTCCCGCGCCCTGGCCGCCCACAGCTTGGCCGCCGGTCCCCTGGCCGCCAGCGCTCGAGCCGCCCGTTGAAGGTGCGCCTCCGGAATCACTCACACCCCCGGTCAGCATGGTTCCGCCCGCTCCGTCTCCCGGCGCGGCTTCAGAACATGCAACCGCGAGAACCCCGAAAACGAACCCCAGAGCCCCCGGGGCAGAAAGAAGTCGACCGCAAGACAAGCAGGAGCCTCTCTGCCTTTGTGGCCGCGGCTCCTCGAAATAGGCAGGACTTTCGGACTTTTTATGGTTCCGCGGGCGCGACCAGGAGCTCGATGGGCGCGCCGTCCGGGGCGGTAAACCGCGGCAAAACAACGCGCTCGAGCTCCGCTCGGTTGGTCCCCGTGGAGGAGTCAGGGCGACTCGCAGAGAGGAGGACGACGTGGACCGGCGTGCGTTTGGCCCCGGCGCGCGACCCTCGAGTTTCTCCGGCCGAGCCTTCGGGATGCTCGGCTTCGCGGGGGGACGAGACCGGCGGCGCTCGGCGCGCTTCAAAGGACCCAGCGTGACCAGGAGTGAACTCTTCGAGCGCGCCGAGCGCCGCCCGCACATCATGGAGCACTCCCAATCGATCGGGCGCCACGAGAACAACCAGCGACGGCTCGAGCACTCGAATCAAGTCGGCGTTCACCATCGTCTCACTAAGAGGCGAAAATGCGCCCCCCGCCGTCTCCACCCACGTCACCTCGGGGGCGCGCGCGCGCTCGAGCCCCTGGGTCCACTCGAGAATCTCCGACAGCTCGAGCGCGCGCCCGGCGCGGCGGGCCGCGAGGTGCGGAGAGAGGGGCTCGGGGAGCCCATAACAAGGAAATGCCGTAAAAATGCCCGCCGCGCCGAGGCGCTCGTAGTCCGCCTCGCCCGGCCGGAGCTCCGCGAGCCCACTTTCGACCGGCTTGACCCCGAGCGCCCGCGCCCCCCGGGCCGCGAGCGCGCCGAGGGCGCGCGTCGAGATGAACGTCTTTCCAATCTCCGTGCCCGTTCCGAGCACCAGGATGCGACAAGGAGCGTCGCCGCGCGCCCCCTCTTCCGTCTTCCATTGTCCGCGCGCTCGCCCGAGCGCGGCGGCGAGCTCCGCAAGACGTTCAGCCCAGGCTCGCCTCGTCACAACCGTCCCCCGCCGTGATTTCCGCGCGCCATCGCCCCGAACGAGCTCTCACGGTCGCGCCGTCCGCCGGACGATCGCGCCCCTCCGCGCGCGCGCTCCGCGGAGCTCGCCGCCGCGCTCCCGCCCTTCGATCTCGAAGCTGCCATCCCGCGGGATGCTAGACGAGCGTCGCCTTTTCCCAAGCGTCGCATCCGTTCGCCCCCTCACTCCCCCACAGCGCCGGCTGTCCTGCGCGCGACAGCTTCGCCCGCCTTTCTGTGCCAGGTGTGCCTGGAGCTGCGATTCCAATCGCAAAGACCCGCTGAGAACCTGCCTCCCTTGGGCGCGGCCGTCACGATGGACGAGGGCGGGCTCGAAGCTGTCGCCGCTACCGTGGCCATTGGCGGCGACGACGGGAGTATTTTCGTGCCGCCCTCGAGGCAATTCTTCGTCGATCGACCCTTTATGTTCTTCGTCTTCGACACAGAGACGCGCTTCGTCCTCTTCAG
>NASX01000006.1 GCA_002085155.1 Sorangiineae bacterium NIC37A_2 | reverse complement strand
AAGGACCGCGGAGCCGGACTCTCCGAAGGGAAACAGCGCGGCTCCGAGTCTTTTCGGGATGTTAGTTGTGGAGCAGGGTGATCATCGCCTGCAGGCCGACGGCCGCTGACTCAACATCGCTGCCCGCCATGTAGGCGCCTGTGCCGCGAAGGAAGAAGCCGACGCTCCAATCAGGCGCCACCCAGGCGTCGTAACCGGCCCAAATGGCACCGCCGCCGCCGAAGGCCGATCCACCGCCGATGCTGTCGAGGGTCGTGCCCGCGAAACCAATCGCGGCACCGACGTGTCCGCCTTTCCTCGAGTTCGGGAAGGCGTCGAAGAACGGGCCGGCGATGAAGTGGAACTGAGTGATATTTTGGTTAAAAACCGGGACCGAGACTGCGGTGTTCGTGAGCGCAGCGAAACCGAGGGCCATGCCCGGAGCCACGGTCCCGCCGACCAAAGCGTCGAGACCCAGGGAGAACGAGGATCCGTCGCTGCTCGCGCTCGCGGCCTTGTTGTTGATGTTGCTGTAAAGGAAACCTCCGCCCGCGTTCACTCGGAAGTAGAAGCCGTGATGAGCGTAGTCGGTGCGCTCGAGGGCCCGATCGGGCGGCGCCACCTCAAAGTTCATCTTGTTGGTCGGCTGAACAGGTTCGGCGACAGGTTCTGCGGCGGGTTCGGCCACCTGCGTCGTGACCTCCGGAGCTGCTTCGGGAGCGGACGTTTCTTCAGAAGCGGCTTCTGTCTCCTCCTGTGCGAAGGAGACCTGGGGCGAAAGGACGGCCAGGGCGCCAAGGAGGAGAGGGAGGGAATGAAGAGAAACGCGAGACATAATATGAGGTCCTTCTGTGCGAGATGAAGAGGAACAGTCCAGTTTTGACGAGCCGAGGGCAGACAGGGCCAGATGAGCAGGCTCTACGGAAGTGAGCTCAGGGTGCTTCCCCTGAGTGCACTTCTTCTCTCCCCGCGGTGGAAAATTCTCGAATCCTCCGGGTCGTGATCTGGCAAGCGAGGGGGCTCTGGTCAATCCCCACGCAATTACGACCCAGGCGGAGCGCGGCGAAAAGGGTCGTCCCGGAGCCGCACATCGGGTCCAGGACCAGGCTTTCGGGCTTTGAGGCGGCCTTGATGATGCGCTCGAGGAGCGCCACGGGTTTCTGTGTGGGGTACCCCGTGGTCTCGCGCCGGAGCGGCGTGTTAGCGCTCATGGCGGGGATATCGGTCCAAACGCTCCCCCGTTGCCGCCCTTCATCGAGAAAGTAGCGGTAGGTCTTTCCGCCGAGTGTTCGCTCCCGATAGCGGCGTCCGCTGGGATCGGTCTGAGTAAAATGCATCCGTTGACTGGTCTCGGCGTAGGGTTCGCGAAGCTCCGGGTCGTGGATGTTGTAGATGAAGTCGCGCGTCTTCGAGTAGACGAGGATGGTTTGGTGAGTGACGCTGAGGCCGCGTCGTTTTCGTCCGCCATTGCCCGGGACCCAGATGACCTCGCCTTGGAACGACTGGGGGCCGAAGATTTCGTCGAGCAGGACCTTGGTTTCATGAACGGTCCGGTGGTCGAGGTGGACCCAGAGCGAGCCGACACTGCTGAGCGCAGCGCGCATCTCCGCGAGGCGCGGCCGGAGCATCGAGATGAAAGCGTCGCGCCCGCCCCAATGATCTTCGTACGCTGTCGGACCGTGGACCCTCTCGCCCTGTTCGACGCGCGCTCCACGCTTTCCCCCGGCATTATAAGGCGGGTCCACATAGATCAGATCAAAGCGCGCGCCTCCGCTCACAAGGGTGGGCAGGACACTCAGGCAGTCGCCCTGGTGTACGGTGGCGCTCGGAGCTTCGGAGGTCATCGAGGAGAGTCCTCTCTGCTCTTTATCCGTGAGGGGACGTGAGCGAGACCTCTCCCTCGGAACGTTTCGCCTCGGCGCTCGCCTCTGGTTCATTTCCCGAGCGTTCGAGGGTAGGGAACGGATCGGTCTGTGCAACCAAGGAGACGAGCTCCTCTTCGCTCAGGTCAGCCTCGGGCAGAGGTGGCAGCCAGCTCCAGTGAGGCCCCCCACCCATGCACCCGCCGACCGCTTCTTCCGGAGCGCAGGCGATTCTCATGTGGATGTGGTCGTCGTGAGGGAGCGAATCGACCGGCTGGACCATTACGGTCTGCGCGCGAGAGACGAGCTCGAGGTCGGTCTCTTTCGCGAGCGCGTATTGGATGATGAGTGCCTCGAGATCGCGACTGATGAAAAGGAACTGGACCCGGAGCTCTGGATCGCTGAGGAGCGTGCGGATGAGGAGCCACTGTCGCTCGATGTCGAGGCGGAGATAACGCCCGTCTTGGAGCTTGACGAAGCCGTCGGGGCCGAGCGAGATGAACCCGGGGTTTTCGACGGGAATGCCTTCCGGGCTCACCATGTAGAAGAGCAGATCGACGTCGCGCCCGGTGCGGTGGGAATTGTGGCGGGGGATTTTGCCGCCGGTTTCGCCCGAAAGGTCGCCGATCACGAGGCGCGCTTCACCGGGACGCTCCTGGGCGACGGTGAGGGCGGCTTGTTCGAGGCCCCGCACCAGGCGAGGGAGACCAAAATGGGCCGTGCCATGGGGGCGATAGCGGCGAAAACCCGGCCCGCCATTGGGGAGCTCGAGGGACTCGGTGAGCACTCCTTGGTGAGGGACGCCGACGCTGCCGCCGAGGGAGGGGACAAGCGGGGTGGGGCTCGCCATGCAGCCGCAGGCGAGGGAGCCTAAGGCAGCCCCGAGGAGGGTTCGGGCAGAGCTTCGGAGCAAGGACATCATGGAGTCGTGTGCGCCCCGGTCAAAAACGCGGCGATCGAGTTCGCGATGTTGTGGAGCGCCTCGGGATGGGCGTAGTCGTGGGTGAGCTCCCATTTTTCACTGCGGGCGCGGACGTAGCCGAGCTCTGAGAATGCGTGGAGCGCATTCTGGAGCGCCGGCTTGCTGATCGCCTCACGGCGCAGGATGGCTCGGGTACTATAAAGAGTCTCACCGAGCGCGAGCGCCTCTTTGATGAACTCTTTCTCCGATAGCTGCCCGCTGAGGAGAAGCTCAAGGGCCCGCGCGGCGATCAGGTAAGCTTCGATGAAGCTGCGGAGCGTGTCCGTGTAGAAGCGGAGCCACTGATCTCCGCTCCAGCCGAGCTCACCGGGGCCCACGGAGATGAGCTGTCCCTCACGGGTGAGGTGGCCGTCCTTGATCAGCGACTCGAGAGCCGACGAGAAGATCTCTTCGAAGGCTGCGTCTGCGCGGAAGCGGAACTCATGTTTGAAGAGCTTGGAGAGGTAGCGGACTCGCTCGGAGAGCGCTTGCTCTTCGGTCGGCAGCGGCAAGCCTCCCGGGCTTCGTGACATGGAGGCGGCGATCAGGCCGCGCTCCACGAAGAAGTGGATGATGATGTTCTTGGAAGTGTCGAGCTGGATGCGGCGCTCGTCGACGACGGAGTAGACCTTGGTTCCACCGGGAACGGCCCGCGCCCGAGCCAAGTCGGCCTCCACGAACATTTGCAGCGCCTCTCGGATCGAAGCCACCCGGAGCTTGCCGGGGCCCAGGGTGGTCGGCGAGGTGATACGGGCGCCGAGACGGCTAAGCACCGTGAGGGCGCGCTCACAGAAGAGGATGATGTCTGATTCAGGCTGAGCGTCGGGGGGACCGCCGAGCAAAGCCAGGGCGGTCAATGCGCCGGGGGTGACCGCCGTGACGCGGTTCACTTCGTCCATCACGCGGTTGCCCAAGCGGGTCACGAAGGCGCGACGCTTGGCCGGACGCGTCAGATCTTCGCGCGCAACCCCGAGCTCGCGACAGATGTCTTCAATGGTGAGCAGATTGCCAAACTGGAGATTGATGCGCCCGTAACGGTGCTGGAGCACTTCGCGCGCACTCAAGAGGTCGGTGGCGTCCTCCTTCTTCTTCTCGCCGCCGGTCAGCTCGCGTTGGAAGCTGTCGGCTTCGATCACTCGCTCGTAGCCGATGCTCAAGGGGACGAAGTAGACCTTCTGTTCCGGCACACCGAGTGCTCCGTCGACGATCATACTGAGCAGGCCGTACTTCGGTTCCAGCAGCTTTCCGGTCCGGCTCCGACCGCCTTCGAGGAAGAGCTCCATCGGATAGCCGTCACGGATGAGCCTGCGGATATAGGCGTCAACGACGGCGGGATAGAGTCGGTCGCCGCGGAAGCTGCGCCGGATGAAGAAGGCGCCTGCCCTGCGGAAGATCGGACCGACCGGCTGGAAGTTCAGGTTGTCGCCGGCGGCGATGAGCGGAACCGCGAGGTTTTGCTGATAGAAAAAGTAGCTGACGACGAGGTAGTCGATGTGGCTCTTGTGACTCGGCAAGATGACGAGAGCACCGTCACGGGCCGCCTGCTTCACTCGTTCCACGTCGGAAGGAACGAAATCGATGCCCCGATAGATCCTGCTGAAGCCCCAGCCGAGCAGGATGCCCATGGCTTTGACCACGTCGGGCGAAGGAGTGGCTTGGAGCTCCGCGAGCATCTTTTCGGCTTCGGAGGTCTTCTGCTTCAGACCCTCGGGCGTCCCGCCGGAGAGATCGGCGATCACGCTGCGGAGCCGCGGACTGCGGAGGATTTCATTGCGGACGCGGGCCGGGGATTTCTGTACCGGCCCCACCATGGCGCGTCGCTCGCGCTCGAGGCGGCGCAGCGTCATGTAGGTGATGCGACGTACGAGCACGTTGTCGGGCTGACCCCCGTGCACGCGCATGAACTCTTGGAGGTCGATCGGCTCCCCCATGCGCATCGAGACGTGCTCGAGGTTTGCGAGGAGCTGAGCGAGGGCCCGCGTCGGAGTCGGCCAGGTGCGCGAGCCGAGGACAAAATCGACGGGACCCGCTTCAAGTCGGTTCGGCGACTTGGACCAAAGGAAGACGAGAGGCACGAGGACGAGGGATCGTTTCCCTTCGCGCTGCGTCTGCACGATGGTGCGGACGAGCTCGTCTCCCTCCTGAACTCCCCGTCCACCGGAGGCGCTCGAGCCGACGTCGAGGACGCTCAGAGGGCGCTTCAGAAAAAGGGCAGCACTTCCTCCCATTTCGAGTGCCTGCTTCAGCTCGGCGGCTGGCTGCTTGCGCATGGGCGGCAGGAGCATGTTGAGCAGGCCCCAGCCGCGCACTGTCGGTCCCTCCGGATTCAGGAACCACAGTCCCAAATCGTTGACGAAGCGAATTCGAGGCAGACCGTGCCGCTTCGTCAGATAGTCGAGCGCGAGGAAGTCGAGCCAATTCAGATTCGGCAAGACATAGAGGACGCTCGCGTTTTCGGCGTGACGGCGTATCTCGTCGGCCCAGCCGTCTTCGACCTGGATCCGTTCGAAGACGCGACCGTAGATCGCCGAGAGCAGCGCGTTCGGCGAGTAGGGGCGGGGGGGAGGAGTAGAAGACATCCGGGCGAGATGAAGGGGTGCCGGAGGGGCGAGTGGTATGACCAACCGGAGGGTAGACGCGAGCGGGCCCTTCGCAAGGGGGAGCGGGTCGTGTAACAAACCTGCGAAATGAGGCGGCATCTCCTAGCGCTCGGATTCGGGATCTGCCTCCTTGGGAGCGGCTGCAAGAGATCGGAGCCGAAACTCGACGAAGACGACAAGACGCAGCCCAAGGAAGTGGAGCCTCCTGAGGTCGGCGAGCGTGGTGCGTCGAGCTGCCAAAGTGTCCCGGGAGCAAAGTTTGCGCTGCTGTCGGGAGGTCGCGGGCTCGAAACGGGCGTAAGCGCGCCTTTTCGGGACGGGTTCGCTGTTTCAGCCCTAGAAGGAGAGAAGGAGCATCGGATCCGCGTCTACGTTCGTCAGGGGACCACGACCCGCGATGTCTCTCTGGAGCGCGTTTACGGGGGTGACGAGCCTCCGAAGCTTGCGGGTCATTCCGGGGGACTCACTCTCGCTTGGCTCGATCGGGATGCGGGAGGAAAACGCATCGCGCTCGCCGCCGTCGTGCCCGAAGGGGAAGGGTTTCGCGTGGGAAGTGTGGCGGAAGTCGAGACGAACTTTCGGCCCCTGGAGAGCTTGGAGCTCGCGGCCCGGGGCAATCAGGTCCTTTTGGTTTGGGATTCGAGCGATCCGAAGAAAAAGGACAAAGGGAGCGTGTATTGCGCGCGACGGGATGCAGTATCCCTCGCGCCGATCGGCGCTCCGCGCCGCGTTTCGCCTCCCGAGGACGACGCGGCCCGTCCTCTGCTCCTGCCTGCGCCCGGTGGATACTGGCTTCTCTGGGCGTCCATTGTTTCCAAGGGCAACGAGGGAGTTCCCGAGACCGATGGCGGATTGGTCGCGGCGCCTCCCGAGATCCTGCGAGTTCAGAGGCTCGGTGAGGACTGCGCGCCGCTGGCCCAGCCCCTCGATTTGACGTCGCCGGCCCCGAACCTTGAGTTCTCCGCTACGGGCGCAGGGGAGGCCCTTTGGGTCGTGTCGAGAGACGACAGCGCACCCGCACCAACGTTTCGTCATGTGACAGCTTCGGGATCCGTCGCGATCCAGGCTCGGCCGGAGGAGACGATCGTCGGGCTGCCTCTCCTCTTTGACAACGGGGGGACCCCGTGGATTTTGGCGACGGCGCGAGATGGGGCGAGCCTGCTTGGAGTCGGACTTACAGGCGCGCCGCTCATGCTTCGGCCGGAGCCCGCGCTCTTGGGCGTCGAGGTGCTCGGCGCAGCAGGGGGAGGTTTGGTCATCGAGCGTCGGGAGGGGGGCGCCGAGACGATAAGGATCGACCTGATTTCCTGCGGTACTGGCGCAGCGGCCCCACAATGACTATGCCCCGAGGTACAATTCGAGGCATCCCGCATCTCTGAAAATGTCTGCCCTCTCCTTCTCCATTACGCCGAATCCGAATCCCGTCTCGCCCGAAACGCGCGAGGAACGTCTGAAGAACTTGGGCTTCGGTCGACTCTTCACCGAGCACATGGTGCAGATCCGTTATGTGGAAGGGGTAGGTTGGCACGACGCGCGCGTCGAACCCTACCAATCGATTTCACTCGATCCGGCGGCGAGCGTTTTCCACTACGGCCAAGCGATCTTCGAAGGCTTCAAGGCATTTTCGCAGGAGGGAGGTGGCGTCGCTACCTTCAGGCCCGACGCGAACGCTCGTCGCTTTCAGAGCTCCGCCGAACGGCTCGCGATGCCGAGCCTCCCGGAAGACGTCTTCGTGCAAGCTGCGGATTTGTTGATCCAGCAGGACCAACATTGGGTTCCTCGTCGCGACGGTGAGAGCCTCTACCTGCGTCCGCTCATGATCGCGACCGAGGCGGCGCTCGGCGTTCGTCCCGCGCGGGAATACCTCTTTCTCCTGATCGCATCACCGTCGGGTGCGTACTTCCCGAAGGGGGTTCGGCCGGTGTCGGTGTGGATCTCGAAGAACTACGTGCGCGCCGCTCCCGGTGGCACGGGCGACACCAAGTGCGCTGGAAACTACGCAGCGAGCTTGGTGGCTCAGCGGCAAGCGAACCTCGCTGGTTGTGACCAGGTGGTCTGGCTCGACGCGGTCAAGCGTACGGACGTCGAAGAGATGGGCGGCATGAACCTGTTCTTCGTCTACGGCTCCGGCAAGAGCGCGCGTCTCGTGACCCCCCGCCTGACCGGAAGTCTCCTCCCGGGTATCACCCGCGACAGTCTGCTCACGCTGGCGGCCGACCTTGGCTACGCGACCGAAGAGGGAACGATCACTGTTGACGATTGGCGTCGTGGCGTGGACCGCGGGGAGATCACGGAGGTCTTCGCTTGTGGCACTGCGGCGGTCATCACGCCGGTCGGCGAGGTGAAGTCCGACTCCGGATCGTTTTTGATCCACGGCGGCGAGACTGGACCGATTGCGGCTGAGCTGCGGCAGCGTCTTCTCGACATTCAGTACGGCCGTCGTCCCGACGAGCACGGCTGGGTCCATCGGGTGATCTGACGAGGGGTGCGCGCAGAGCGGTGCGCGCAGCAGAGCGGTGCGCGGCTCGAGAGTTATGCCTCGGGCTTTTCGGGGAACGCGCCTCGGAGCGGAAAATGGCAGGCGATGCGCCTCCGTTCTCCGGTTTCTGGCAGAGAGAGAGCTTCGAGCCGCGGACGCACGACGTCACAGCGACCGACCTCGCGCGAGCGGCAGGCCGCCGTGTAAGCGCACCCGGGTTCCCAGGCGTTTTGGGGAATGGGCCGAGAAGAGCCTTCGAGGTAGTCGAGGGTCGCCGGATGCGCAGGCGCCTCGAGGACACGAGCAGCCGGACCAACTTCCACGACGACGCCAGCAAAGATCATCGCTACGTGGTCACAAAGAGAGGCGGCGATCGAAGGGTCACTCGTCGCAACAAGCAGGCTCATCCCTCGCTCGCGTTCTCCGAGCAGGACGGACAGGAGCGCGCCGTCGTCGGTGGTGAGCCCGAGGGTTCTCGGCGCGTCGAGCAGGAGCAGCCGGGGTCTCGGGATGAGACTGCGGGCGAGAGCGATGCGCGCCGACTCACCGGAGCTCAAGTGATCGGCAGGAAGGTCGAGGATTCGCTCCGGAAGTCCGAGGCGGGAGACCCAGGTCTCGAGGTCATCCGGCTTTTGTCCGGCGATCTTATAGGCGTCGCTGAGGAGCTGGCGAACAGTCTTCTGGCCGTCGAGGGCTGCGGCGCCGTCTTTGAGCGCGAGCTGCATCTCTTTTCGAAAGCGTGGTGCGCTTGCCAGCGCTGGGGGGATGTCATGCCCTCCGAAGAGGATGCGACCACTGCGGTGTGAACTCACGCCGAAGATCGCTTCGAGCAAGGCGGACTTCCCGCTGCCCGCTGGACCGAGGAGCGCAAGGGAGCCGCCCTCGCGCAGATAGAAGCTGACCCCGCGCACAGCTTGGTACCCTCGCTCAGAGCCGCTTCCCCCTGATCTTCCGCGAGCTACGCGCACGTTGCGTAGCTCGAGCAGGTTGGGCCGTTTCGCATCGAGGGTCTCGTCGTGTCGAACGCGGCGGATGAGGGGGACCGCGTGAGACGTGGGGCGACCCGAGAGCTGACGGACCTCGAAAGCTTCCGGGAGATCGGCAGGGGTCTCGCGGCCGAAGATCAAAAATGCGGTGCCGAGTCGGCGCCGCCGCTCGAGGAGCTCGAGGACCTTTTCGGCTTCGAAGGGGCTCGCCCCTTCGGCCCAGCCGTCGATCACGACGAGGTCAGGATCGCTCTCGAGGGCGAGGGCCAGCAGGATGCGCGTGCGTTCGCTCGTCGAACAATCTCGGAAGGGTACATGTCGGAGTCGCTCCGCGTCGACGTGGAGCTCAGCGAGGGTCTCGAGGAGGGAGGGGGAGCTCGGGGTGCCGGCGCGGGTGACCCGTCCGAGGCTCGCAAGCGTATCCGAAGGAAGAACGACCAGGCGGGGGTCCTGGGGAACGAGAGCGACGGAGGGCGCCGTCGGCTTCATCGTACCGCTCGTCCGCGCAAAAGGAGGCAAGAGGTCTGCGATCCCCTGAGCGATGAGTGACTTTCCCGTTCCGATCTTCCCAGCCCAGAAGAGTCCGGAGCCTGCGCGAATGGTCGCTGAGACAGGGGGCGTTTCGAAAAGGCGCTCTCCTGTTCCTGCGGAGACGCTGTAGTTCTCGAGCCTAAGGATCACGGTTTGGTTCGCCGTACTGTCGGTGTTCACGCTTTCCCCCTGCTTGAGATGCGCCGATAGGTGGCGTCCCTGTCCCTATGGATGCTCTCGATGCGCGCGCCGACTTCCTCCACCCCGAGGCGCGTCAGCGTGGCCCAATTGGCGCTGAGAATCCGTGAGCGGAGCGACTCTTTGGGCCCCTGGGCGAGCATGGTCGCGATCTCGAGCGCGGACACAAAGCTCGTTCCCTCGCCCTGGCCGGGATTGATTTTCGAAATCACATCGCTGCGCACCGCCTGGAGCATAGGGTCGGGGGAGCGCCTCAAGAAGGTCACCGCCTGGTCGGCGGAGGCAATCGTTTGGGTCCCTTCGGGGTGGAAGGCGGCGAGCGCGAATCGTCCTTCGCGATCGAGCTTCCGAACGGAGCGCGCCACCTCATCGAACTCGACCCGACTCATGCGGAGACCTGGGAAGGGGATCATGACGAGCTCGATCCGTTCCTCCTGACTCGCCGCAGCGAGGACTTCTTGTGCGAACGCGGCCGCCTGCGACGCGGGCAGCTCTTCGAAGAATCCAGCACAAATTGGCTCGATCAGGAGCTTTCCGGAGCTGAGCGAACCCACCGCCCAAGGACAGAGTCCGAGCGGCAGCACCACCTCTTCGATGTACCGAGTCAGCAGACGTCGAGCCTCGACGGCGAGCTCGCTTCGGACCGATGCGTCCATGGCTGTGTGCTCGCTCTGCACGGATGCGTCCTTGCTCTCGGTCGTCATCGTCCGTTCCGAAGGAGCCTCGCGGTGGCTCTGTGTGGGATGTTGTGCCGCATGATCGAGCTCGCCTCTGAGGGGTGTATCACGGGTCGCTGATGGTTGTCTCCCGGACCCTCGCGCGTAGTTCTTGACGAGGTGAGGAGCAAAAATGTTAGAGTAGTCTTGTCCTCCCGTTTCTTGGGAGCGATCGAGAACAAAAGGAAAACCAGATGGCAGCACGAAAGACCAAGAAGGCAGCCGCCCCCGCCATTGAGGCAGTGGCCGCTCCCGCGAAGAAGGCAAAGAAGAAGGCGAAGAAGGTCGCCAAGAAAGTCGTTCAGAAGGTCGCGGAGGCCGTGAGCGAGACTGCGAAGACCGTCGCTCAGGCGGCGAAGAAGGTCGCCAAGAAGGCCAAGAAAACGACCAAGAAGGCCACCAAGAAGGCCGCAACCAAGGCCAAGACCGTGGCCAAGGCTGCCAAGAAGACGACCAAGAAGGCCACCAAGAAGGCTGCAAAGAAAGCTGCCAAGAAGGCTCCGAAGAAGAAGTAAGGACCAGGGATACCTCGGCGCGGCGGGTCCTTCTTCACCTGAGCGCTCGAGGTGCACATGGGCGCTCAGGGCGAGTGCCCATGTTCCCCTGTCCCGCCTCTCCCTTGTCCGGGTCTCTTGAAGTTGTAGAGTCCCCAGCGGCACCTTTGGTGTCCGCGCCGACTCTGCGGCGCCGCCCGAAAAAGACGAGAGGGACTTTTGGACTCGAACAAGCGCCCCAAGGTGACCGTCACGACGCTCGGTGAGCTGTACGCGGCGGGCCAGAAGATAACGGTCGTGACCGCCTATGACGCGACCATGGCGACCCTCCTCGACGAGGCGGGGGTCGATGTCCTGATGGTAGGTGATTCGCTCGGGATGGTGGTGCAAGGTCACGAGACCACCCTCCCGGTGACTTTAGACCAGATGGTTTACCACTCGAGCGCGGTGGCTCGGGCGCGTCCGAGCGCGCACATTGTCTGCGACCTGCCGTTCCTTTCTTATCAAACGGACGAGATCGATGCGCTCCGTGCAGCGGGGAGGCTCGTCAAAGAAGGTGGCGCTGAGTCCGTGAAGCTCGAAGGCGGCCGCACGGTGGCTCGGGCCGTGGAAAAGATCGTCAACGCGGGCATTCCCGTGATGGGTCACGTGGGGCTCGTGCCCCAGTCTGTCCACCGCATGGGCGGCTTCCGCGTGCAGGGGCGCATGACGCGGGAAGCGGAGCAGCTCCTCGAGGACGCAAAGAGTATCGAAGAGGCGGGCGCCTATGCGCTCGTGATCGAAGGGGTACCGAGTGAAGTCGGCCAGGCGATCACCGAGGCGGTTCGGATCCCGACGATTGGGATCGGGGCGGGGGCGGCCACGAGTGGGCAGGTCTTGGTCTCTACAGATCTGTTGGGCCTCGGCAGAGGACGAGCCCCGAAGTTCGTGAAGCGTTTTGCTTCTCTGGGCGACGAGGTCGTCCGTGCCGTCTCCGAGTACGTTCGAGAGGTGAGGGCGGGGGAGTTCCCGGATGCAGCGCACTCGTTCCGCATGAAAGAAGGAGAGAAGGCTCCGGGCAGGGGCGCTCCTGACTCCGAGGGGTCAGGTACGTGAGCGCGCTCATCCTGCACCGGGTCGATGAGCTCCGAGCTCATGCAGAAGCGGCGCGCCGAGCCGGACGCCGGGTCGGGGTCGTCTTGACGATGGGGGCGCTCCACGAAGGGCACCTGAGCCTCGTCGAACACGCTGCGCGCATCGCAGACGAAATCATCCTCACGGTTTTCGTGAACCCGACGCAGTTCGGACCGAACGAAGATCTTGCGAAGTACCCCCGCACCTTGGAGCGGGACATCGAGCTCGCGACGAAGGCGGGCGCCACCTGCGTCTTCGCTCCCGACGCGAAGGAAATGTACCCCGGCGCTGACGCGACGCGTGTGGTTGTATCGAAGGTCTCGGAGCCTCTCTGTGGAAGGTTTCGCCCTGGCCATTTCGCGGGTGTCGCGACGGTCGTCACGAAGTTCTTCGCGATCTTGGGACCCTCGGTCGCCCTGTTTGGTCGCAAGGACTACCAGCAGCTCCAGGTGATCCGGACCCTGGTGAGCGACCTCTTGTTGCCGATCGAGGTGATCGGACTGCCGACCGTGCGCGACGCGGATGGTCTCGCGCGGAGCTCCCGAAACGTTTACCTCTCCTCCGAGGAGCGGCAGCGAGCGCTCGCGATCCCTCGCGCGCTCTCCCGCGCTTTCGA
The DNA here is from genome assembly GCA_002085155.1 of Sorangiineae bacterium NIC37A_2. Taxonomy (GTDB): domain Bacteria; phylum Myxococcota_A; class Polyangia; order Polyangiales; family Polyangiaceae; genus NIC37A-2. Next base: position 154,383 of record NASX01000006.1, on the reverse strand, counting down.
GGTGTTCACTGGCGGTGAGCGCGATAGGGCGAAGATCTTGGAGCTCGTCTCCGAAGAGCTCCGGAAGGGGAACCTCGACGTGCAATACGCGGAGCTCCTTGACGCAGACGATCTCTCTTCGTTCCCGACTGAAACGCTGCCCGACCGAGCGCTCCTGGCGATCGCCGCCTACTGTGGGTCGACCCGCCTCATCGACAACATTGTCCTCGGAGAGGACCCGAGCCCGATAGGACTCCCGTGAAGCGCGGCAAGTTCATCGTCCTCGAAGGCATCGACGGCTCCGGAACCACGACCCAGTCGACCCGGCTCGCGGAGGCGCTCGAGCGCAAGGGACACCGGGCGCACCCGACCCGGGAACCTTCCACGGGACTCGTCGGTCGTTTCCTGCGCGAGATTCTCGCGTCCGGAAGACGGGTCGAAGAGGCGCCGGACTACAAGACGATGGCGCTCCTCTTCGCCGCCGACCGCGCCGACCATTGTGCCATCGAGATCGCTCCGCGCCTCGCGGAGGGCGAGGTGGTGATCTCCGATCGCTACCTCCTCTCGAGCATTGTCTACCAATCGGCGACCTCCGCGGTCCCCGAAGAGGCTGCCGAGTTTGTGCGCGCGGTGAACCGGGGCGCCCTGGTCCCAGACCTGACAGTGGTGGTCGATATCGATCCGCGCGTAGCGAAGGCGCGGCGGACGGCGCGAGGTGGTGCGCCTGAGCTCTATGAAGTGGACGAGCTCCAGGGCCGTTTGGCTTCTCTCTACCTGGACGCGGAGCGTCTCCTTTCCGAGCACCCCATCGTGCACCTCCGCGGGGAGGGCAGCGTGGAAGACGTCACGGCGGAGCTCTTGGCTCATGTTGAGCGCGTCATCGGCTTGGGCGAGGGCTCTCCCGCTTGATGGAGAGCGATTTTGGAGCGCCAAAGTGGCCCGACTCGGGCCTTCAGCGTTAGTCTCGGTCCGATGACGCATCGACCCTTCGCGCAGCTCGTTCCCTGGGGATTTGCTCTTTTTGGTCTCGCCTTGAGCGCCTGTGGTGGGAAGTCCAAGGGCGCCGAGGCGCCCCGCGTCCAGAGCGCGGCGCCTCCGAGCGATCCCCCCGCTGAGTCGGTGGCGACGCCTGTGACTGAGCTCTCGCGAGCCGATGTGGTCGCCGTGGTCGACGCGGGGCTCGGGCGATTCCTTCAAGATCTCGAGGTCAAAGCGGAGCTCAAGGAGGGAAAGTTCGTCGGCTTCCGCATCGTCCGCATCAATAACGTCGAGAGGTTCCGGGGGGTGGGACTCGAGCCGGGCGACGTGGTGACGCAGGTGAACGGCCAGTCCATCGAGCAAGAAGGGGAAGCTTATCAAACGTTCCAGAGCCTCAAGACGGCCCCCTACCTCGAGATCGACTACCTCCGTCACGGTGAGAAGATGCGCCTGTCGCTCCCGATCATCGGAGAACCACCAGCGCCGTCGGGGACGGGCGGAGCTGCTTCCGCTTCCGAAAAAGGTCCGAGCTGAAACTCGGCGATCGCCCGGCAAAGGGAAGAGAATCGTTCCCGCGACATGCGTGCGCCGCTTGTGAGCCAGTCGGTGTGGATGCGGGGTTTGTCGAAGTCGAGGAAGTGCCCGAGGGTGTCGAGATGGTCCGCTTCGACAGCGGCGATGGTCCGACCCCACTGCATAGACAGTGTAGGCACGATGCCGTCTGTGTCCTCGTCGGTGGGCGTGGAGCCGGTAGCCGTCTCGATGAGCGTTCGGCTGCGGGCGTCGAGGCGGGCGTAGCCGTACCGCTCGTGAGGTTGTGAAGCGAACTGATAGAGGGTCGCGTAGAGGGCCGCTGAGATCGCGGTCGACGGGGAGCGGATGCGCCGCGCGGCTTTCAGGCTGCTCGGGCGCGGAGCGAGCGCGAGCACCGACCCGTAGAGCACGCCCTCTCGGTCCCTGACGCTCGCATTGAAGATGTCCATGGCCTCGGGGCTGATTTGGAGGATGGCCCCTTGGTCCGTGAGGACTTTGGAGAGATAATCATGGATTTCCCCCCGCCTCTCCTTGGCGACGAAGCGGAGCAAACCTTCGGTGAGTCGCGAGAACAAGCGGAGGTCTCCGCCCACGAGCGCATCGATTCCACCGACTCCGGCGAGCACTCGAGCGAAGATCGCGAGGGAGGGCTCACCCAGCTTGAGGGAGAGGATCGTGAGCAGGCTGAGCGCGTAGAGCATGCGCGCGCCGGACACCGTCGAGAAGTAAGAGGCGAGCGGAGTGCCGTAATGGGGCGTGTTGAGAGTGACCAGGCTCTTTACCCGGCTGCGCCAAGCGAGCAAATCCGCTCCGAGCCGCAGCTGTGCACTGGGGGATAAGAGCAGGCGCGCGTCGAGTCCTCCGGTCGAGTGTCCCACGAGGTGGATCGGGCCTTCGGTGCCCGCGTGATGCGCAATCGTGCGGGCAACGACTTCAGCGCGGTAGCGGAGAGATGAGGTAGGGGGCGTGGGGGCGTCGTAGAACTCGACGCTCAGTCCGCGCTGGCGGAACTCGGCGCCGATCTGACGTCGAACGTGGTTGAAGTATTCGTAGCCCGCGAGGTGACCGAAGCCGAAGAGGCCGGGGATCAAGAAAATCCGATGTGGCGCTGCCATCAGAGTCGGCCCCTTAAGAGCCTTCGAGGGTCATGGGGTCGCTCGAACGGTCTGTGAGACCTCGGCTTCGAAGAGGACGTCGAGAGATTCTCGAGCTCCGCCGCCCTGCGCCCGGCTTCGCGTCAACTTCAAGAGGGACAAGGTCAAAGGAGAAGGTCGCGACAGCACGCGATCGAGCAACGACGAGGGCAGGGTCCCCGAGCCATCCGATTCGGGGAAAACGCAGCGAGCGCTCTCGGTCCCATCACCGATCTCGACGACAACCCGGCGCTCCTCGGACTCCCCGACGGCCTCGTCGGGCGTCCAGGTGACGTCGAGGGGCCGACCTCGCTCGACCTCGGAAAGGTCGCTGAGGGCGATGCCCGAGACTGTGACATCCTTGAGACGATCGGGCAGGCGGAAGGAGAACTTCAGGTTCTCCGCTGTGTCAGCGAGCCCTTGGACCGAAAGGCTGTAGCTCGCGCCCGCCGGGAGATCTTCGGCGCGCCGCGTGCGACTCGTGTAGAGAGCGCCGCCGACGGTTCCCCCGACAGTGGGGAAGGCGTGGGGAACGAGCAGCTGCCGTTCAGCCGCCGCCCCTCGGGATTCGACTCCGAGGGACACCAAGTCCGCGAGGACGAGCTCGACCTTGGCAGAGGAGGGGAGCGCCTCGGGGGAGGGGCTTCGGGCGAGCCGCGGGTCCATGCTGCACGCACCGGCCTCGGGGAGGCGCACATGAACACCGAGCGCAGAGAGAACTTCAGGGCTCTCGGCTCCATCGGGGAACCGAACGAACACGCTGAGCGCGTCGGCCCGTTCCGCGACCGGTCCTACTCTCTCAGCGATCCGCAGGTAGCCGTGGACGCGAGCGCTCGTGGGCTCCGCTTCCTGGTCGAGGGCTTCGACGGCGCATCCCATCGACACCATCGACAACAGCCCCAGCCCGACCGCGCGCGCTAGCGTGCTCGGGCGCAGTCTCGCGTCGAGTCGGGGGGCGCGAGCGGGACTCGGACCTTTCACGATGAAAAACTTACGAAAGGGAGCGCACCTGCGCAAGCTGCGCCCCCTGGGAGGCCGGAGTCGGTCGACAAGGACTGCTTTCGAGGCTAGAGCGCAGCTCAAAAATGAGACGCGCCGGACCAGCACAGGGTAAAGATGGGCACGCGACAGCGCTTGCATCTTCGCTTTCGGCCCTTCGGCAGCGGACTTGGGGAGCCGCCCTGTTGTGCGTTTTGCTCGGCGCTTCCGCGTGCCAACCGCGCATCGGGGATGACTGTCGCGTCAATCAGGACTGCTCCGGAGAACGGCAACGAATCTGCGACACCTCGCAGCCCGGCGGATATTGCACCCTGGCGAACTGCACGGAGTCGAGCTGTCCCGAAGGCGAGTCCATCTGCGTGATGTTCAATAGCTCTTCTTCTGCGGTGCCCGCCTGTGAGTACCCGGGGAAGCTCTCTCCGAGCGCGCGCACTTTCTGCATGATGACGTGCAACTCCGACAGCGATTGTCGCACTGATTATTTCTGCACCGATATCGGGGGGCCCGATCCCTGGGGCGCGCTCGTCGTCCAAAAAGACGCACCCACGACCAAGATCTGCATCGCGAAGCAGGCCGGCCAGCCGATCCCCGAGGACCATCCCGCCGAGGTGTGTCAGCCCGGGTTCTCGCTCGGCGGGGCTGCTTCGGAATAATCAGGAGCTCGAGGGGCACGTGTTCAAGCTGCCCATGCTGCCGCGTTCCCTCGAGGCGACCTGTCGCGACCTGGCCGATCCCAATCGGAAGGTCCGTCTCTCCGCGGTTCGAGACGCCCCGCGGCACTCAGACTCCGAGGGTCGTGAGCGCATCCTGCCTCTGTTGATCCGCATCCTTGATGAGTCGACCGATAGCGGTCTGCGCGTCGCGGTGCTCGTCGCCCTGGCTGACGGCGGGATGCATGAAGCGATTGGGAACATCCTTCCGCTCCTGACGGACGGAGACCTCGATGTTCGACGTTATGCGCTCCTTGCGCTGGGGGAGCTCGCGGAGGAAGGAGACTCCCTCGTCCTCTCGAAGATCGCCCCATTTCTCGGAGCCACCGACCCTCGCGTCCGCTACCAGGCCCTCTCGGCCACCTTCGCCCTCGCGGGCACGGGTGCTTCCGCCGCTCTCTGCTCGGCGAAAGATGACGCGGATGCGCGCATTCGCGAGCTCTTGGCGCGCCTGCTCGGCGAGCTCCTCGATCTCGGAAATGACGAGGCGGCTCGCGCTGCGCTCCATTCTCTCACCGGTGATGAACATCCTCTGGTGCGGGCGGTCGCCCAGCTCATGTGCCTCGAACGAGGCATCGATGCGCCTACGGATGGAGTCGTGGCCCTTGTGGCGCGCGCCCTCCGGCCCGGGGAGCCCCGCGACGAACAGCTGGCCATCGAGCTATCGGGAAGACTTCGCATTCGGCCCGCAGAACCAGCGCTGACCCGGCGCGCCTTTGGGATCTTGGGCCTCAGCGCCGATCCTTTCCGGTTCCATGCCCGCGTAGCGCTCGCCGCACTTGGACATGCGGCGGCCGTTCGCTCAGTCGAACGTGGGCTCCGCCGGGGCAACCGTCTCGAACGATTCGCTCTGCTCTCGGCGATGGCCGAGGTGCGCGCCCGCGCATTTGCGCCCCTGATCGAGGCCGCCCAGCTCGATCCAGAGCTCAGGGAGAGCGCCGAAGAGGCGCTCTTAGCTCTCGAGCGGGAGAACTCTTGAGGCTCCGCTGCCCCTCGGCTAAGCGGTGGCGCATGTCAGATCAGTTCGAAGCGATTGTCCTCGGCGGAGGCCCGGGCGGGTATGTGTGCGCGATTCGTCTCGCTCAGCTCGGAATCAAGACGGCCTGCATCGAGGAGGAAGAGGTCGGCGGAGTTTGCCTGAATTGGGGCTGTATTCCGTCGAAGGCACTGATCGCGAACGCCCACTTCTACGAAAAAGCTCACAGCATCTCCGCCCACGGCATCAATGTCTCCGGGGTCACGGTCGATGTGCCGCGGATGCAGGAGTGGAAAGACGGGATCGTTCGAAAGCTGACCGGTGGCGTGCGCGGCCTCCTCAAGTCGAACGGCGCGACCTTGATCGAGGGTCGTGGACGTTTGCTCGACAAGAACACCATTGAGGTGACGGAGAAGACCGGCGGAAAGCGCCGGGTGACCGCGAGCAAGGCGATCGTGATCGCGACGGGCTCGGCGACGATTCAGATCCCTGGCTTCGAGTTCGACGGTAAGCGCGTGATCGGGGCGCGAGAGGCGGTCAGCTTGAAGGAGATTCCGAAGCGCCTCTGCGTGATCGGCGGCGGCGTGATCGGGCTCGAGCTCGGCATGGTTTACCAGGCGTTCGGAGCTGAACTGACGGTGGTTGAGCTCACGGATTCGTTGCTCCCCGGCGTGGATCCGGACTGCGTCCGGGTTGTCGAGCGGGCCATTACTAAGCGCGGCGGCAAGGTGCTGAAGAACACCAAGGCCGAGGGCGTCGAGAAGTCGAATGACTCCGTGACGGTGCGCGTCAGCTCGGGCGGGAAAGAAGAGCGCATCGAGTGCGACCAGGTGCTCGTCGCTGTGGGTATGAAGCCCCGCTCACGCGGCATCGGCCTCGAGGAGCTCGGCGTGAACATCGACGCTCGCGGGTTCATCACCACGGACGCTCAGTGCAGGACGAATGTCCCCGGGATCTACGCGATCGGTGATGTGAGCGGCGCGCCCATGCTCGCCCATAAGGCCTCCAAAGAAGGCGAGGTCTGCGCGGAGGCGATCGCCGAGAAGAATGCGGCCAAGGACTTCGCGACCATCCCGGGCGTCATCTTCACCCATCCGGAAATCGGCACCGCCGGTCTCACCGAGGCCCAGGCGAAGGAGCAGGGCCTCGAGTACACCGTGGGAAGGTTCCCCTTCTCCGCGCTCGGCCGCGCGATGAGCATCGCGGAGACGGACGGTTTCGTGAAGGTCATCGCCGAGAAGAAGACGCACCGCGTGCTCGGTATCCACATCGTTGGACCGAGCGCGAGCGACCTCATCAGCGAGGCTGTGCTCGCGATCGAGATGGTCGCTACGGCGGACGATCTCGCCCTCAGCATCCACCCGCACCCGACCCTCGGGGAAGCCCTCATGGAAGCGGCCGCCGGCGCGCTCGGCCACGCCGTACACATGATGAATCGCTAAATTTTCGGACGCGCGCGGCGACCTGCGGCACCGATTCGGTCCGCAGGTCCTCGCCGCCGAGAGCCCGGGGGTCGCTCGCCTGAAGGCCGAGCCCCGGAAAATCCCGAGGTGCCCTGAGCCCACTTTCCGCTTTTCCCCGGGAGGATCATACTGTCCTCCCGTGAAGGCGACCGAGCCGGAAGCGGGCCGAGAGGATGCGATAGAGGCGCAGATCGTGGCGCATTTTCGCGCCGCGTCCGCGCTCGCGCTCGAAGGGGAAGCGGACGAGGAGACGCGCCCGGAAAATGATCTCTGGCCCCTTGTCTGGAAGGAAGTTCAGACGCTCGGCGGACGTATCATCGGGTTCAGCCATGATTTTGTGGCTGCCGCTTTCGCGCTCTCGGAAGAGAAGCGCCTGATCCGCTGGATCGCGTCGAAGGATTTTCCTCCCGAGCTCTCGGTGGGGCTCGCGGAGGGGCCACTTTCGATCGTCTGTTCTGCGGGAGAAACGGGCCTCGGGCTCGGTCGGGCCGTTGAGAACGCTCGCAAGCTCTCGGAGGTCGCTCGTCCCGGCGAGGTGCTGGTCACCACGGAATTGGCCGAGAGCGCGCGCCTCCGGACCCAGGAGGTCGCCCCGCGACGAAGCGGACGGGACAGCCTCAGCGCCGCTGCGCTCGATATGAGCGCGCCGCTGGCGGAGGGGGAGCGCTCGTCACCTGGGGCCGCGGATCCGCCTGACGAGGTTGCTCTTGAGGCGTCCTTCGAAGGGGCCCCTTCGGAGCCGGAGGAGGACGAACTGTCACCTGTGAGCGTTTCTGGAGAAGCGCTCCGGCGCTGTCGCGCGGAAAAAATCGAGAGCAAGAAACAAGGAGGGCTCGGTACATGTCGAGCGTCCCTGGCTCTTGCGGTGGTTCTCTCGCAGCTGGGGAGAGAGAATGAAGCGATCCTGGAAGCTCTCGAGGGACTCTCTTGGGCCAGGGAGACGCGGGATAAGCGCGGCGAGCGCGCTTGCGCGCTCTTCCTTGCGGGGGCGGCCGAGCGACGCGGGCAAGGGGAGTTCGCGCGAGCTTGGGCGGATGTCGCGAAGCCCGTGGAGGCTCCTTAGGGCCCGATGGCGGATTTTCGCTGGGCTTTAGGGCGCTCCCTCTCTGCGATCTACGAAGAGCTTCGGCTCGGTCCGATCGAGAGACGTTACCCGTTTTTACGTCGCAGTTGGCTCGAGGCCCTCGAGCAGAGCGGCGCCGCCTCCGAGAGATCAGGCTGGGGTCCTCATCACCTCGTCATTGAGCGTGAGGGAAAACCGATCGCCTTTATGCCTGCGTATCTCAAGATGCACTCGATGGGGGAGTTCGTCTTTGATCATGCGATCGCGGAGTTCTCGGAGAGTCGCCTCGGCCTTCCCTATTATCCGAAGCTCGTCATCGCGGTGCCGTTTACGCCCGCTACGGGACCTCGGATCCTGTTCGACGAGGGGGCATCGGCCGCGCAAATTGCGGAGACTATGGGTTTTGTGGCGGAGAGCCTGCCCCGTCTCTCGAGAGAGCTCGAGGTCTCTTCGGTGCACGTCCTCTTTCCCACAAAATACGAGGCGGAGCTGCTCGAGCAGGGCGGCTGGGCGCTCCGGAGCGGCGTCCAGTTTCAGTTTCATAACACTGGCTTCCCCGCCTTCGAGGACTTCCTCGGGGTCATGGGGAGTAAGCGCCGCGCTCAAATCCGGCGCGAGCGTCGAGTGCTCCGGGAGCGGGACGATCTCTCCTTCGAAATCCTCACGGGTCCGAGCCTTGAGACGGTGAGTCCTCGCCTTCTCTATGAGCTCTATCTGACGACTGTCGACAAATACGTCTGGGGCCGGCGTTACCTGAACGAAGAATTCTTCCGCACCGTCACGCGCACCATGCCCGAAGCGCTCCATGTGGTGCTCGTGCGCCGGGCGGGGAGCTCAGGAGACGAGGGCGTGATCGCAGGGGCGTTCAATCTGCTCGGCGCAGAAGCGCTCTACGGGCGCTACTGGGGCACGTTCGAGGAAGTTCCCTTCTTACACTTCGAAACCTGCCTCTATCGAGGAATCGAGGAGACGATCTTACGAGGACTCTCCCGTTTTGAGCCGGGCGCAGGCGGCGAACACAAACATGGGCGTGGCTTTGTGCCGACCTTGACCCAAAGCGCTCACACTTTCCTCGACCCTCGCCTCGAGATCGCCGTGCGCGACTATTTCAGACGCGAGGCCGAGGCCATCAAGGCCCAACTCGATCCAAAGATCTCTTGAGCCAAGGCGATTCCCAGAAAAACTGCCACTCGAGGTTCAAAAGGACGTTATGCACAGGCTCGGCTCCGAGCAGCTCGAGATCGTAGCGCGCTCTGATGAACGGGCCGGGCGCGCGGCAGGTGAGCGGGACTGCGAGCCCGGCTCCCACGTTGAGTCGGACCTCCTGGGCGAAATCCCCTCCGCGCGGTTCGATCAGCGCCGTCCCAACGTGTAAGCCGAATGAGTCGAAGAAGAGATCGGGAAACGCCCTCCCTGAGTGGGAAAACTCTGGCCAGCGGAGCAGGAAGAGGGGCTCGAGGAGAAATCCCGCGACGAGCCTTCTCTCGAGCGGGTCGCCCTCGTGGACGCCTTGGGCGTAATGGAGCAGGACTCCGATCGCTTGATAGTAGCGAAGAGCCGCGCCGACGCTCGGTCGCCCCGCCGAGCGTGTCGCGTCGATCTCGGCACCGAGCCCGACGGATAACGAGAAGTCACCGTCGAGCCTGCCGTAAATTCCATCGCCAGGCGCATCGTCCGCTTCCGGCATCCCCAGCTCCGCGGGAGCGCCGAGCGCGAATGGGGCGATGAGCGCCCCCCACATGACAAGTGCCGTACTCAAAGCTTTGCCTCAGGCCCCTTCAGGCTACCTTGCGTCTCCCGATCCCCAAAGACACCGCCCGCGAGGCCTACGGCGCGGGTGCCTCCGAGCCCCAAGGCGCTCTCGACGTCCTTGCGCAGCTCATCGGCGAAGAGGATGCGCGGTCGGGTCAGGGTCTGTCCCCTGAGGCGCCCCAGTAAGAAAGAAACCTCACTCGGCGCCTGTTCGGTGCCGTCGCGGAAGCGCACTGAGATCGGCGCTTTCGTGGATTCCTCGAAGGCGATCACGCTCGGCGTGTCGACGCCGACGTAGGACGCGGGATCTAGGCCGCGGCGTCTTGCAATGTCGGTGACCAGCTCGAGGCAGCGCCTTCGCCCCTCGGGAGTCGCGTCTTCGCCAAATAGCTCGAGGGTCTTCGGGAGCCGCCGCGCCGAAAGGCGCTTCGAGAGATCGCTCGTGACCGGGTCCGGATGGTCCTCCAGCGTGCGCAGGAACGTCCACATCGTTGGGTCGTCGAGGGCGAGATAGGACCCGAGGTCCGTTTTCCCGTCGAGCAAGAGCTCACGGAGGCCGACCGGGACCACGAAGGAGCGTTCGGTCTCGAGCACGTCGCGTAGCCGCGCAAAGATGCGCCCGAGGAGCCACTCGCTCGCCCGACTCGCCTTGTGGAAGTAGACCTGTTGGAACATGAAGAGCCGGGCCAAGATGAAGGATTCGATGGCCGGCAGGCCCTTTTGACCATCAATGGCCAAGGAGGGGAGACGCCCACCTCCCAGGCTCAAACAGAAGCTCCGAAGCAGCCAATCGAGATCAAAATGGCCGTAGCTTACGCCCGTGAAATGGGCGTCGCGCAGGAGATAGTCGGCTCGGTCGACATCGAAGGTCCCGCTCACCGCTCCGGCCAAATAGGGGAGCTCGTGGTGCCCGAGGATCAATCGACGCACGCGGCCGGGCAAATCGGGTCGCACGCTCTTGAGGATGCGGTGAACATCGGTGCTCTCATCGAGCACGACGCGTTCGGACCAGGTCTCGTGGTGAACAGACTTTTCGGCGACGGTCTCGAACAAGTGGGAGAAGGGGCCGTGTCCCACGTCATGCAAGAGCGCCGCGGCGAGCGCCTCTTCGGCGTGCTCGCGAGTGAGGCGGTGCTCGGGAGCGAGCTCATGCTCGAGGTTGCGCATTCGTCCGAGGAAGCGCGCCATCACATGGGCCGCACCGAGAGCATGAGAGAAACGTGTGTGGTCGGCGCCAGGGTAAGCGAGAGAAGTCAGCCCGAGTTGGCGAATCCTCCTCAGGCGCTGCACTTCACGAGCTTCGAGGAGTCGTTCGATGATGGACTCTTCGGGCTTCTCGAAAGCCACGAGGCCATGCACGGGGTCTCGCAAAATCATCCAGAGCTCCTGATATCACGCTCGCTCGGGATATCACCCGGACCTCTCTCCAACCCCGCGGGCTCCCGGCTATTTTTCGCCTCCTCGGGCTGTCTTTCATCTTTGAAAGGTGGAAGGGGCAAGGGACTGCGAGGTTGAACGGTGGGTGTGGCATTTTGGCGCGTTCGGCCAGCGAGACAACGGTGAACTCACAAAACTGACGTTTCGCTCCCGGCTTTCGCTGGACAGCGGGACCTGGTTAGGCTTTGCTTCTATCGGTGTCCCGATTCGGGTCCCGCAAGAAACGTTAGGTCAGTCAGTCATCACCATGAACCACGAAGATATGGACTGGGAGTCGAAGGGGAACGAAGGCGCACTGCATGCAGCCCGGGGTCGCGGCCTCGTGGAGGTTCTGCGCAGCCTCCCTAAGAAGGAGTTCAATGCCCTCGTGACCCGGGTCGACGCGGCTGTGGATCCTGCCAAGCGTATCGACATCCCCTCCCAGGTGGCTCGAGCCCTGCTCCTGAGCGCTGATTTGCGCGAACCCTCGCGCATGGGGCGCCCCGCCGAAGAGTTGATGAATCGCCTAGCTGAGGCAGGTGGGCTGCTTGAGGTCGAGGCGGCGCCTCCGGGACTTGAGCCCCTCGTGGCCCGCGGCCTCGTCTATGTGACAAAAGAAGGAGGCGGCTTGAAGCTGGTCCTTCCGATCGCTTTCCAGCTTCAGATGAAATCCTGGCCTGGGGAGGACCGGCGTAGCGTGCGAGCCCTCTTGGCCCAGGCGAACCCTGAGGTCGCCGCAGCCATCGCGTCCCATTATCTCGGCCGGCCCGTTGCGCCCCCGGTGGCGCTGGCCCTCGAAGACGCCTGGCGCATTTTGACGACTCCCGAGCTGCTCGGAGAACAGCTGCAGAAGCTGCCCCCCCTCGAGAGGAAGCTCCTGCACGCGGTGGAAGAGGTTGGTGGTGAGGTGGACACGGAAGAGCTCCTGGAGATGGAGCGTGAGCCGGTCCGCTTGCGTGGCGCTTCGGGCGCGACCCCCTCGAGGCGTGGTGTTGGTTTTGCCCTCGAGCGACGTGGCTTCTTGATCCCGGTGCATCCGAACCGGCACGTCGTGCCGACCGAGGTGGCTCGACTGGTGGGCGCGGAGCGACTCGCCGAGCGTGAAGGTCTCCGCCAGCGGATTCGCGATCACGTGCGCATGGAGGACTATATCCCCCAGCGAGCCCGCTTTGCTCTCGACGTGACGCCGCTCGCCATGGGCCTCGCCATGGGCGTCCACGCGGGCGAAGGCGAAGTGCGTCCGGGGGTGGGAACTCCCCGCTCTTTGATCTCAAAGATGGCGACGCGGTTCGGCCGACCGAACGAGGCGATCGCCTTGGTGGCCTCTTTGAGCCGTATCGCGGGGCTCTGGGACACGGCGGCGACCTCGCCTGATGGCCCGCCTGGTGACCTCAGGCTCGCCGAGATCGGTCCGCTTCTCTTCAAGACCTGGCGCCGCGGCGGCGCTTGGGATGAATCGCGCAATGATGGAGAGCTTCTGCGTGTCCACGGAGACGCTCGAGAGTCGGGCGCGGTGAGCGTGGTTCGTTCGGTCGTTGTGGAGGCTCTCCAGGAGCTCGGCGACGGACAATGGGCTCCTTGGGGCGCGATCGCCGAATACATGCGCGCCGATCCGCGCACGCCTGGTCTCTTGCGCCTGCTCACTCGCCACGCCCAAAAGACCGGAATCGATATCACCGATCCCGTCGAGATCGGCCGCCGTATGGCGATCGAGACGCTCCACGTGCTCGGCCTCGTCGACCTCGCCGACGCGGACGAAGGGGACGGAGTGGAAGGCCCGATGCTTCGCATCACGCCGCGTGGCCGTGCTTGGCTCGCGGAGCTTCCGCGGGGCGCGAACCTCGAGGCTGGCCGCTTCATCGACAATCAGACCCTGCGCATCGGTACGAGCGCTCGCGTCGCCGAAGTCCTCGCTCTGCATCCGCTCACGGAGGTCGGAAACGTCGAGGGCGAGCTCGACTTGATCATGACCCCGCGCACCCTCGCGCTCGCGATCGGAACGGGCATCGACCCCTCTGAGATTCGCGAGCGCCTCGAGGTGATCTCGGCGCTCCCCGATCCGATCCTCCGCCAGCTCAATCAGGCGAGCACCGTCCTCGGCCGCGCTGAGTTCGTGCCCTGTGCCGGGTTCATTTGGATCGACGATCCGGAGGTTCGGCGCATGCTGTCGACGCGTCGCTCGACGGCAGATCTGTTCGTCAACCCGTCACCGCCGAGCGGCCTGTTGGTCGCGGCGGGTGTCGACTTGGACAAGCTCTCGCGCCGCTGTCGCACGATGGGCGTCGAGATCTTGAATCAAGGCGCCGTCCACTATGCGCAATCGGTGGCCCCCGGGCGACGTCGGGTCTCAGAGCCTCCGGGGCCGGATTCGGCTGCTTCTTCGCGGCTCTCGCGCTCTGGAACGCGGGTGAGCCCGGCGTCGAAGCGTGGTGTGGCCGCGGCTTCCAGGCGCGGCGGCGTCGGCTGAAGCTTCACGGGCGAGGACCAAAGCACGTGCGACTCGGGTGCGGAGCCATTCATGGGCTCTGGCGACGTGGAGTCGGGGCGAGCGAACGCTTCTGAGCTTATCGGAGGCGGTCTGCGATCCAGGCCTCGACGCCGCGCGTCCGAGCGACGTGCACCACCTTGCCGCCATCCACGAACACCTCCGAGGGGAGGGGGCGCCCGTTGTATTCACTGCCCATCACATACCCGTAAGCCCCTGCGTCCCGGAGCACGACGTACTCAGGGATGTCGCCGAGAGCGTGCTCGCCGAAATGGTCGGTGCTCTCGCACACGGGACCCGCGATGTGGTGTAGCTCGGCGCCCGGGGGACGATCGACGGGCTCGACGCGGTGGCGCGCGCCGTACAGAGCGGGCCGCATCAGATCGTTCATGCCGGCGTCAATCAGGACCCAGCTGATCGGTCCGGAGGTCTTTTGCTGGACGACCCGGGCGACGAGAACGCCGAAAGGTCCGACGATGCTGCGTCCCGGCTCCACGACGAGCTTGAGATCGCGCACGCTGCTCTCGCGCAGCAGCTGCACTGCGGCCTCCGCGAAAGCCGCAGGATCTTCGGCGGGGGCTCCGCCGTAGTCGATCCCGAAGCCGCCACCGAAGTCGACGAACTCGATGGGGTGACCGGCGCTTCGCATCTGTTCGGCATGGGTGAGCACGACACGCGCCGAGGCGAGGTAGCCGCTCGGCTCCTTCAGCATCGAGCCCACGTGGGTCGAGAGGCCGACCAGCGAACCGTGAGGACAATCAGAGAGGAGCGACGCCACATCGCGGATTTGAGACGCGGCGATGCCGAACTTGGCGCGGTCGTGCCCGGTACTGATGTGTGCGTGAGAGTCGATCTCGACGCCCGGATTGATGCGGAGCGAGACGCGCGCCTTTTTGCCGGCGAGCCGGGCCCGCTCAATGATGCGGCCGACTTCGCCGGGGCTCTCCGCCTGGATCGAAAAAATCCCCTCAGACAGTGAAAGATCTAGCTCGTCGTTCCTCTTGGCGACGCCGCTCAAGACGATGCGCTCTGCTGGGACGCCCGCGCGCCGTGCAAGAAGTAGCTCCCCGCCCGAGACGGCATCGACACCGGCGCCGAGCTCGGCCACCTGCCGCAAAATGGTTCCGGCGTTATTGGCCTTGAGCGCGTAGGCGATGAGGTGGGGCGTATCACCGAAGGCTGCATCCAGCTTTTTCAGCCGCTCTCGGATGCCTTCGAGGTCGTAGATGTACGCAGGCGTCTCGACCCCGGCCTCCTCGAGGATCTTCTGGATCCTTTGACCGCCCAGGCAGGCGACGCCTTCAGGGTCGCGTGAGAAGCCGGTTTTTTCGGAGGTTTGGGGGGGGAGGGGGGCGGCGGTCATCCTGAGCGGGGGGATACCAGGCGCCCCACAAGTCCGCTACTCTTTCGGCGTGCTGACGGGAGTCTTGTCGAAGAAGTGCGGGAGGTGCTCTGCATGAGCATCGCTTCGGCGTCGCCCGATCTTGGGATCAGCAAGTACGAGCTGCTCGAGGAGATCGGGCATGGCGGGATGGCGACAGTGTATCGCGCCCGCGATCGTCGGCTGGGACGGGACGTCGCGCTCAAGGTCATCCACCGGCACCTCCGGGATAACCCCGATGTTCGCGCGCGCTTCGCGAGCGAAGCGCTCACGGTTGCGCGCGTGAAGCACCCGAACATCGTTGAGGTCTACGACGTCTCCGACGACACGGAGCCCGAGCGCTATCTCGTCGTGGAACTTGTGCGGGGCATGACATTGCGTCAGCTCCTCGCCGAAGCGGGACCCCTGCCCCCCGAGGTCGCAGCTTCCATCGGATATGAGGTAGCTACTGCGCTCGCCCACGCCCATCGCCACGGCGTGATCCACCGCGACATCAAACCCGAAAATGTCCTGCTTTCGACGGACGGAGTGCCGACCGGTGGACCGAGCGCCAGCCCCCGCGTCAAACTGACGGACTTCGGGATTGCGAAACTGCTCGACGCTCAGGGGGTGACTCACACCGGCCAGGTGCTGGGCTCTCCGGCCCACATGGCGCCCGAACAAATCGAAGGGGGCGACGTCGACGCGCGCTCGGACGTGTTTGGTGCGGGCGTGCTGCTCTATGAGATGCTGACGGGCTCTTTGCCCTTCGAAGGCAAGAACCCGGCGCAGGTCCTCAGGCGCGTGCTCGAAGGGGGCTGCATCCCGCCTGATCGAATTCGCCCGGAAATTGGCTCTGTTTATGGCCAAATCGTGACGCGAGCCCTCGAGCGAGAGCCGAGCGGGCGGTACGCCTCGGCGACCGAGCTCGCCGAGGCGCTCATGAACGAGCTCGAGAGTCTCGGGGTGACCGATCCGCGGGCTGAGATCGTTCAGTTCCTCGACGAGCGCAGTGAGTACCTCGCGGCGTACTCCGCGCGCATCGTGCAGCGTCTCTCACAGAGAGCTCAGGCAAGACGCGACCAAGGCGACGTGATCGGCTCCTCCGTCGACTACAACCGCGCGCTCGCTTATCGCCCCGACGATACGATCCTGCTCGCTGAGGTAGCCGGACTCCGGCGCCGGCGTCGCGTTCGCAAGCAAATAGAAATCGGGCTCAAGATCCTGGGTGGCGCGCTCTTGCTATCGGGTCTCGCCTTTGCTGGGCGCAAGTTCTTGGGTCAGTCGGCGGGAGCTCCGACCCAGGCTCAGCCTGCGCAGAAGGCGCCGCCCGAGAAGAAGGATTCGCCCAAGAGCGAACCTCCCGCGCGCACCGTGGCTCAGCCGAAAGAGCCTTTGCCTTTGCCGAACGAGCCTGCGGCAGAGCCGGTCCCGGAGACTCCGCGGGTCACGACCAAGAAGCCTTTGCCGCTGGCAAAGCCGGAGCGTGTGGTGGAGGAGGGCACGCGAGCGGTGCGCACTCCGATCGCCGGACCCCAGAACGCCCGCGTCCGTATCGACGGGGAGCTTTCTTCCTGGTTCCAGGTGCACCAGCTCAGCTACGGCCCCCACGTTTTCGAGTTCATTCCTCCGAACGCAGAGTGTTGTGAGCAGCCGCCTCCGGTCACTGTCGAGATCGTCCCTGGGGAAGGTCCCCAGCTGGTCCGCGGTACCATTCAGTTTAGGGACGCGATCCTGCGCTTCGACGGACCGCTCGGAGCTCGCGCGACCTGTGGCGCCGCCGGATCCATTGTCGCCGGGAGCTCCCGCGCCATTCGTATGAGTCGACCCGAAGAACACCTCGTGTGCACCATCTTCCCCGCGCCGGGTTCGGGCAGTGAGACGCGCCAGATAGATGTAGATCTCAGGCCCGGAAGAACGTTCACGATCGTTGAGCGTTGAGAGCTGTGCCTGGCACTGCCGTACCTTGTGCGTCCTTTCGCGTCCGCGCGAAAGGCCGTGGGAACGGCTCACCATTGACGAGAGGCCGGTCCCCGGTTGAGCTTGGGCTGGGCGTCTCGTGCGCCCGCCGGCCTCCGCGGCGAAAGGAGGGCTTGTTATGGCTGTGCGCCCCTCCTTTCTGACCACCTTCGAGCAAGCGAAAGCTTGTGCTTCCGCCGTGCTCGCGTGGCGCTCGAAAGGGGCTTGGACTTTCTTCTTGAGCATGGCCCTCTCGGGGCCTTGTCTCGCAGAAGAGCCGAAACGGGGTGCGGGCCACGAGGGCCAGCTGAGCGATCGAGCCGAGCTCGACCGCATCATCGATATCTACCACTCGGGCCAATACGAAGCCTGCGTCGCGCAGCTTGAACCGAGACTGAGTGAAGAGCGTGAGGAGCGCTTCACCGATATCTTCGTGATCGAAAGGGGCCAGCTCTACATGGCGAGCTGCGCGCTGCTCGCCGGAGATCAGAAGCGAGCGCGCGAAGTTCTCGTCACGGCGCTCGAGAAGAACCCGCTCATGGCGCCCCCCGATAGTCTCACGTTTCCGCCGCCGGTCGTGACGCTTTTCCTCGAGGTGCGCGACCAGATCCAGGGCCTGATCGCCGAGCGCGAGCAGCAGGAAATTCGCCGCCAACAGGAGGCCGCGAAGCGGGCTCGCGAGCGTGAGCTGGCGCGGCAAGAGCGAGAAAAGCGGCTCATCGAGCTCGCCTCCGAGGAGACGCTCGTCACACCGAACCGGCGCATTGTCGCCTTTTTGCCCTTTGGCGCTGGTCAGTACCAAAACGGCCAGGCGGCCCTCGGCGACTTCTTCTTGGTGACCGAGCTCGGCCTCGGCGCGATCGCGACGACCTCGGGGCTCATCCTCGCGAACCTTTACGCTCGTGGGCTCGAACAGACGCCTCGCGAGGCTGAGAACAGTAGCTTCGAAGCGGCGCACGCCGTGTTGACCGTTTCGACCTGGACCCTGCTCGGCGTCACCGCGATCGGGATCCTCGAAGCGAACTTGAACTATCAACCGTTCCGAACGCTCGGAACGCGCAAGCGCGCTGTCCCGAGCTTGAATCAGCCGAAAGCGTGGACCTTCTTGCCGGCGGTCACGCCGCTCGAAGGAGGGGCTTACCTGGGCGCCTTCGGGAGTTTCTGAGCAGGGTGCGGCGACGGCTCACTCCGAGCGCGCGCCTTACGATCCAAGGCACTCCGAGCCCGAGCCCTTTGGCTCTGCGGAGCGCGCGATCCATGTTCTCCGCGTAGGCCCGCGAGAGCTCGAGCGCTCCGAGACCATCAAAGATGCCGGTCTTGGGGCGACTGGCCCAGGGTAAGAGCACCATGGTCGACACCAAGAGTGAACACTGGAGCTTGAGGCGGAGGCGCGCGAGAGGATGCTTCGAGGACATCTTCTCGAGCAGATGAATGTTGAGCGGGACATGGAACGACTCGTCCCGTGAGAGGATCGAGAGCATCTTGCGAATGGCCGGTTCCTCTATCTTCGGCAGCGTCATCCGGTAGGTCGTCGCGCCCAGCGTCTCGAACAAGAGGTTCGTGAGCACGATGGTGTCGATGCGCGTGGCCTTCCCGTAAGCCTTGTAAAAGAGGCTGGTGATGCGCCCCATGGGCTCAATTTCGGCCCCAATGTGCGGCAAAAATTGGGTCAGGAGCTCTTCGTGCCAGCCCTCTTCGTCTCCGTAAAGGACGAGCACCTCAGCGAGCTCAGGGTCACGATCGCGCACCATATCGGCGAGCTCGTGCGCCTTTTTGAGGCCCGATTGTTCAGCGCGGAAAGCCGCGTTGAAGAACTTGGCGGCGGCGCGACGGAGCTCGGGACTTCGCCACTTCAAGGTCCCGACAAGTTCTTCGGAACCTCCGGCGTCAATACGAGCACGCCGCGCTCTGAGCGCGCGCAACCAAAAAGAGGTCGAACGCTCTTCCATGTTCAAGCTGCCTTCCGGTCCTTTTGATAGATGGCGATATAAAAACCCGCAAACCCTCGGAAGATGCTGTCCGCCGCCCAGCACTCCGCGCGGTACAAGAGCGGCCCGGTCAGGCGATGATCGACGAGCGCCGCCGTGGGCGTGAAAATGCGGACGCCGCGGGAGGCGATGAAAGTTGTTCCGGGCGGGGCCAAGGCCCGGGCCCGCTCGGGGGGGTCAAAGCGGGTCAAGACGTCGGACTCCTTGTGTTCCCGGCCGATCTTCCGGGCGGGACCGAGGTTTCGGAGCAGGCCTCGCAGGCTCCTCGGGTTGTAGAACTCGGCGATCACGTAGCCGGAGGGGCGAGTGACCCGCGCCATCTCGGCGAGGGCTTTTTCGATCTCGGGCACGTGCGCGAGCACCTTGAAGGAACAAGTCACGTCGAAGGACTCGTCCTCGTAGGGGAGGGCCGTCGCTGACCCTTCCCGGACGGTGAGACCTCGGGCGCGGGCCTTTTCCAGCATGCCGGGCGAGAGGTCGATGCCCTCGGCATGCGCCGCGAAATGGCGAATGCGTTCGAGGATCAGGCCCGTTCCACAGCCCACCTCGAGCACGTCCTTGTGCCGTCCGTATCGCTCGACGGTCTCGGATTCGAGGTGATCGAGGAGATCGTGGTACCCCCTGGGGACGTTCTGGCCTCGGCGCGCCTCATACTTCGCGCTGAAATCGTCGTAATAAGCTCGGGTTTTCGCTTCGTCGACCACTTGGCACAGGGAGTAGCCTGTCTGGGCCCCGGATTCTACAGCTCATCGGCTCTTCTGACCGCTTCCCGCACGATTTCAGCGGCGGAGAGCCCCTCGGAGTGTTGCGCGGTGCCCACGGTCGGGCTAGACCCGGGCCACAATTTGGGCGGAACCCACCGGGCTCCCTCGCGGGGCCCGTTTTTTTTTCTCTGGCGTCCGCCATAGCCCCCCATCCTCAGGTCGTCATGCCTTTTGCCTACACCAAGCTCCCCGGACTCGATGAACGTCGTTTGACGGCGGTGATCGAGCCTGTGCTCGCCGCGCATCATGTCGCGGGGGTCGAGCTGATTTGGCGGCCGGATCGGGGCGGGATGGTCCTCGAGATCACGGTGGAGCGTCCCGACAGTCGGGTGCCCGGGGAAGGAATCACCCTGGATCTCTGCGCAGATATCTCGCGCGATCTTTCGACCGCGCTCGACGTCGACGACCTGATCGCTGGCCGCTATCGGCTCGAGGTGGGGTCGCCGGGGCTCGAGCGGACCCTCTATTCGCTCGCCGATTTTGAGCGCTTCCGGGGTCAGGGCGTGAAGGTGAAGCTCAAAGGTCCCTTCGAGGGGGCCGGGCCGCTCTTCGGACAGCGTGTGGTGCGTGGCACCATCTTCGGCACCGGGGAGGACTCGGTGGAGCTCATGGTCGGTTCTTCGACCGTTCAAATTTCTTGGGCGAACATCTCGCTCGCCCGACTCGTCTTCGACTGGGACGAAGGGCGCGGCCAAAAGGTCTCGCGCGGAAAACCTCAGGGGAAAAATCAGGGCGGCGCTGGGAAGACGGCCGCGAAAAAGACAGGGAGTAAATGAAAATGGCAGCAGAAGGTGGACTTCTCGAGATGATCGATCAGGTGGCCCGGGAGAAGGGCCTCGATCGCAAGGTGCTCATCGAGACCATGGAAGCGGCGATCCTGAAGGCAGCGCAGGCAGCATTCGGCCCGACGCGCGAGATGGAAGCCCGGCTGAATGAGGAGACCGGCCAGATCGACCTCTTCCAGTACATGACAGTGGTCGAGGAGGTGGAAGACCCCGAAAACCAGCTCTCCGTGGAAGAAGCTGAGCGCCACGGGCTCGAGGCAGAGGTCGGCGAAGAGCTCGGCTTCCAGGTCTTCTGGCATCCGCGCGACGCTGAGCTCGCGCGTCAGCAGGACAAGGACTACGGCGAGCTGCTCGACATGAAGCAGGCGCGCAGCTCCTTTGGTCGTATCGCAGCCCAAACCGCGAAGCAGGTTCTTCTGCAGCGGGTGCGCGACGCTGAGCGCGACATCATTTATAACGAGTTCAAGGACAAGCAGGGCGAGCTGATCCGCGGCATCGTGCACCGCTTCGAGCGCGGCCACAGCATCATCGTCGACCTCGGCAAGACCGAGGCGGTCCTGCCGAACCGCGAGCAGACTCCCCGCGAGTCGTACCGCCCGGGCGATCGCATCGTCGCCTATGTGAAGAACATCGACCGCGAAGCGCGGGGGCCGATGGTGATTCTGAGCCGTTCTTCTCCTTACCTGGTTGAGAAGCTGTTCCAGGCGGAGGTCCCGGAGATCTCCGAAGGCATCGTGAAGGTGGTGGCCGTGGCCCGTGAGGCAGGCTCGCGGACCAAGATCGCTGTCCAATCGCGGAGTCCCGATGTGGATCCGGTGGGCGCCTGTGTGGGCATCAAAGGTTCGCGGGTCCAGGCCGTGGTCCAGGAGCTTCGCGGGGAGAAAATCGACATCGTTCCGTACGATGAAGATCCGGCCCGCTACATCATCAACGCGATCCAGCCCGCCGACGTGAACAAGGTCATCGTCGACGAGGCCGATCACCGCATGGAGCTCATTGTCCCCGACGAGAAGCTCTCCCTCGCCATCGGTCGTAAGGGACAGAACGTGCGCCTCGCCGCTCAGCTCACAGGCTGGAAGCTCGACATCATCAGCGAGAGCAAGTTCAAGCAGATCGAGGAGGACGCCCTCGGCGCGCTCCGCGAGATCGAAGGTGTCGACGAGGAAATGGCGCGCTCCTTCTACCGCTTGGGCTTCCGGGCGCTCGAAGAGGTCGCCGAGGCCAGCACCGAGGAGCTCTTCGGTATCGAGGGCATCTCCTCGGCGGAGGTCGCCGACGCGATCCGAGCCAGCGCGCTCACCTCGATGGAGCGCCTGCGCCAGGAGCGCCTCGCCTCCGCCCATAACCCGCTGACGTCCCTGACCGAGCGCGACAAACTGCGCCTCGTCCGCGGAATCGGCGTCCGGACCCTGCAGCTCCTCGAGGAGGCTGGCTACCGTACGGTCCGCGAGCTCGCCGCGGCGGATCCGGAGCTGCTCGCCAAGAACGCGGGTCTCGACCCGGCCAAGGCAGAAGAAGTGCACAAGGCTTCGATCTACTTCCTCGAGCACGATCTGCCCGAGATCCAGCGAGCGCGAGCCCGCGCTGACCAACAATCCGAGGCCCAGCTGGCCGCGGACGAGGATTGATCGGGTCTGGCTTCCATGGCGGCGCGAGGTCGAACTCCGTCGGACGGTCCGAGTGCCGCCCGCACGCGCGTTCGTGCGTGCGCCGCCTGCCAGAAGCCAGGGGAGCCGGACGAGCTGGTGCGCTGGGTGCTCGGGCCGGACGGTCACGTGGTGCCGGACCTGGGAGCGAGGGCTTTCGGTCGGGGAGCCTGGCTGCATCCGGCCCCCGATTGCCTCCGCAAGGCCCAGTCCGCGCTCTCGCGGAGCTTCCGGACCCAGGTCCTGACCTCTGCTGAAGAGGCAGTTCAGCTCCTCTCGGAAGCGGCAGGAGTGCAGGTGGGGCGGCTCCTGGGCCAAGCCAAGCGCCAAGGCCTTCTCTCCGAGGGCGGAACCCTGACGGAAGAGGCCTATCAGGAGGGCCGCGCCAGCGCGATTTTGGTCGCAGCGGATGCAGGTCGTGCTACTTTGAAACCCTGGCTCGAGCGAGCGATCGAAGCGGGTCGGGCGAGGATCTGGGGGACCAAGGACGAACTCGGAAGATTCTGGGGTCGACCGGAGGTCGCGGTACTCGGAATCCTTGATCAACGCTTGGCGAAACGCGTTTTTGGCGGTATCGCCATGGCCCTTTTGGCCCCTGAGCAGGTGTCTCGGGGCAAACGGATTGAAACGTCAGACCGAGGTCTGGCGACGGAGGATGAATGAGCGGAAAGCGGCGTGTCTACGAACTGGCGCGCGAACTCGAGATCGACAACAAAGCTCTCATTGCGGCCTTGGAGGGCCTCGGCGTTAGCGACGTGCGGAACCATATGAGCGTCGTATCGACTGAGGACGAGGCGAGAGTGCGTCGACAACTCTCGGGCGAAGCGCCGAGCAAGTCCGCCTCGAGCGATTCGGAGGATACCGCCACGAAGCGCCGCGTCGTCGTGCGCCGTCGTAGGACCGCCGAGGGGGGCTCTGAAGAGACTGCCATTGAAGTGCAGTCTCCTGTTCACCCACCCGCAGAACCGGAGCTCAAGTCTGCGCCCGCGCAGCATGATGAGCCATCTGTGAAGGAAGCAGCAGCTGCTCCTGCCGAGCCCTCGAGTCCGGCTCATGCTGCGCCCGAGTCTGCGCCCGTCGCTCCCGCAAAGGAGCCGAGCGCTGTGGCTCATCCGGTGCCGGAGGCCCCGCCGGAGCCTGTGGCTGCGGCCCCCGCCCCCGCCCCCGCTCCTGTCCAGGAGGAGCCCCCCGCTCCCAAAGAGCCCACAATCGAGCCCCCGAGCGCGCCTGAACCGGCGCCGGCTCGCGCTGAGGTCGTTCCGCCTCCGCCGACTCCGGAGCCCCCGGCTCCTGCCGTCTCTTCTCCGCCGCCCAAGCCTGCGCCTACGCCTGCTCCGGTGGCTCCTTCCGTGCCCCCGACCCAGCTTCGTCCCTCGGTCCCCCCCACTCCTTCGAGCCCGCCCAAGCGGGGCATCGAGGTCTGGGAAGGGCGTCCGGGCGTCTCGATGCAGAACCATCGCGCCGCTCCCCGTCGCGTTCAGTACGACGCCAAGGCTCCCGGTGGACCGTCCGGCGGCCCCCGTCGTGGTCCGGTCGGACAATCGCAGGGCCCGGCGGGTCCCGGTGGGCCCCGTTTCGGGCGGAACCAGAAGCCTCGCGGCATCGGTTCGTTTGGTAAGGCGCGCGGTTCCGGCGCCCCGGTGACGAAGGAGCGCTCCGCGCACAAGAAGGTTGTTCGCATCGAGGAGTCCGTCCTCTTGCAGACCCTCGCCGCCAACATGGGCGTCAAGGCGACCGATCTGCTCCGGAAGCTGTTCCAGCTCGGCATGACCGGCATCAACATCAACTCGACGCTCGACGCGGACACCGCAAAGATCGTCGCTGGGGAGTTCGGCTGGGAGGTCGAAGACGTAGCGGTCAGTGAGGAGGCTCGCCTCCAGATCGCCCAAGGCCAGGCCGAGGAAGAAGATCCGAGTCTCCTGAAGCCGCGTCCGCCGGTCGTGACCGTGATGGGTCACGTCGATCACGGTAAGACGAGCTTGCTCGACGCTCTCCGTCAGACGAATGTCGTCTCGGGCGAGGCAGGCGGCATCACGCAGCACATCGGTGCGTACTCAGTGTCGACTCCCCATGGTCCCGTGACCTTCCTCGACACCCCGGGCCACGCGGCGTTCACCGCTATGCGCGCTCGTGGGGCTCAGGCGACCGACGTCGTCGTGCTCGTGGTCGCGGCGGATGACGGCGTCATGCCCCAGACCGTCGAGGCCATCAGCCACGCCAAGGCCGCGAACGTTCCGATCATCGTCGCCATCAACAAGTGCGACAAACCGGACGCTCAGCCGGAGCGCGTGCGCCGTGAGCTTTCGGAGCAGGGACTCGTCCCCGAAGAGTGGGGTGGCGACACCTTGTTCTGTGAGGTCTCGGCGAAGACGCGGGTGGGTATCGACGAGCTGCTTGAGAAGCTCGCGCTCCAGTCGGAGATGCTCGAGCTCCGCGCGAACCCGGACAAGTCCGCTTCCGGTATCGTCATCGAGAGCCAGCTCGATCGCGGTCGCGGTCCTGTGGCGACGGTGCTCGTGACGGACGGAACGCTCCGCACCGGCGACGTCATTCTCGCGGGCGCCGGCTTCGGCAAGGTCCGTGCGATGCTCGATTGGCGCGGCCAGAACCTGAAAGAGGTCGGCCCTGGTGGCCCCGCTTCGGTGGTCGGTCTCTCGGAGGTGCCCCGCGCCGGTGACCTCGTCTACGCGATGAAGGACCTGAAGCAGGCCCAGACCATCGCCGAGACGCGTAAGGTCAAGGAGCGCAAGAGTCTGGCGCCCTCCGTTGGGAACAAGCCGCGCACGCTCGATGAGATCGCCAAGCTCATGAGCGAGTCGGACCAGCTCGAGCTCAAGGTGATCGTGAAGGCCGACGTCGCAGGTTCTGCTGAAGCGGTTGCCGACTCTTTGCAACAGCTCTCGACGGACAAGGTCAAGGTCAGCACCGTGCTCCAGGCCGCTGGCGCTATCACCGAGAACGACGTGAACCTGGCGGTCGCCGCCGGGGCCATCATCCTCGGCTTCAACGCCAAGCCCGCTGGAAAGGCGCTCGCCGTCGCTCAGCGTGAAGGCGTCGAAATCCGCCAATATTCCATCATCTACAACCTGCTCGACGACGTGAAGCTCGCCATGGAAGGCCTGCTCGCGCCGAAGTTGGTCGAGAAGGACATCGGCGAGGCCGAGGTTCGTCAGACCTTCCGCACGTCGAAGTCCGGAACGATCGCTGGTTGTATGATCACGAGTGGCGTCGTGCGCCGCGGTGGAGGTGCTCGCCTCATCCGCGACGGCGAGAAGATCTGGGAAGGCAAGATTGCCGGTCTCAAGCGCTTCAAGGAAGACGTCCGTGAGGTCAAGGAAGGCTTCGAGTGCGGTATCTCGCTCGAAGGCATGGAAGAGATCCACGTCGGCGACCGCATCGTCGTGTTCGAGGTCGAGAAGATTAAGCAGAGCCTATGAGCCAGGTGCGCGCTGCTCGGCTGGGCGGAACGATCCAGAAACTTCTGAGCGTGGAACTCGGACGTTTCGCCGAGGATCCTCGGCTCGCCGTGCTCGGCATCAGTCAGGTGACCCTGAGCGCGGATCTCGGGGTCGCCACCGTCGCGGTGCGGATCATGTTTGGTCCGAGCGATCAGCGCGCCGAAATGCAGAGCCTCAAGGCGGTCCAGGCGATCGCCCCTCGCCTCCGAAGCTCTCTGGCGCGTGCGCTCACCATGCGCCGCGTCCCTGAGCTCCGCTTCGTCTACGACCACGGCGAAGATCATCGAAGGACCGTCGACCGTCTGCTCCAAGAGATCGAATCCGAGCCGAAGGCGCAGGACGACTGACTCATCTCGCGCTTGCGCGCCGCGCTGGCACAGGGTCTGACTTCTCTTGCGCGCCGCGCTGGCACAGGGCCTGACTTCTCTTGCGCGCCGCGCTGGCACAGGGCCTGACTCCCTCGCGCGACGGACGGCAACGGCTCTCCGGCGCGCTCCTTTGACGATGCTGCGCCCGCTCGGCGGAGCTCGCTCGAGGCACGCGGACCTAGGGTTCGGTCTCGTCGTCGGCGCCCGCGTGGCTGTGTCGTGGCAGCGGCACCGCGCGGCTGTGTCGTGGCAGCGGCACCGCGCGGCTGTGTCGTGGCAGCGGCACCGCGCGGCTGTGTCGTGGCGACCGCGCCGCGGGTCGCGCGACTGTCTCGTGAGCAAGGGGGCCGCGCCCAGATGGGCAGGGGCCCCCGTTTTCCGTCACTTCTTCCGGATGACCTCGACGCGGTTGTTCTTCGCGAGGGAGGCCTCGTCCGTGCCTGTGGCGATGGGCTTTTCGCTCCCGTACCCCTTCGCTTCGAGGAGATTGCCGTCGACGCCGAGCCGGATCAGGACCTGACGCAGGGCTTCTGCGCGCGACTGGGTCAAAGCAATTTCACCTCCGCCGCTCGGAGCAGCATGAACGCCGAGCTCGACAGGTCCGACGTTTGCGTCGTCGCGCAAGAGGGCGGCGAGTTGTTCGACGACCACCATGGACTGCGGTGCGATCTGCTCGGTGTCTTCGACGAAGTCGATCGGAGACGACAGGGTCACCTGCGTCGGGGTGAGACGGACGGCGGGACGCTTGGGCGTGCGGTTGAGCACGACGTGGACGCGGAGGTCGTCTCGTGAGTCGACCACCACGGGCATCACCGTGCGGAGATAGGAGTCAGCTTCTGCGACCAGGTACGCGGTGCCGAAGGGCACATTGTTGAACTGGAGAGAGCCCTGATTGTCGGCGCGGAGCTCGAGGCTGCGGTTCAGGGGGTCGGTGATGGTGACGGTGCCACCCGGCACGGTCGCGCCCGTGTCCGCGTCGACGAGGACGAGGACGACGTTACCGACGCGGGGCAGCTCCTTCAGGGTGCACGAGACCTCCGCCACGACATCGCGGGAGCTCGAGGGAGGCGCGGCGCTCTCGAGAGCAAGATCGGCGTCCGAGCTCTCCTCGGGCGCGGGCTGCGTCGGCCCATCGGGCACCGTGACCGTGCACTCGCCATCGCGGTAGAGGGGCGCGCGCACGATCAGCTTGTACTCACCGGGGGCGACGTTACCGCTCCGGAAGGAGCCTTCCAGGTTCGCGACCATGCCGGTTGTGGCAGGGTCGTCGTAGAGGACGACAGCGCCCGGGATCGGGGCCCCGGAATTTTCGTCGACAACCACGCCGACGATGTGCCGTTCCGGCTCGGGCGGAGGCGGAGCGATCGGTTCGGGAGCGGTGATGACCACGGGCTCCGGCGGCCTGGTATCGACCGCGTAGCCGATGGCGAGCCAGAGGTTATAGGGCATCTCGGGACGCAGCTCTTCCACGAAGATGGTCGTGGCGCCGGTTCCGATATCGAGCGCGCCGGTGACGCTGAGTCCTGAGGCTTGCCAGGGGAAGACGCGGGCGCCGAGGGTGAGGCGCTGGGGCGTGGTGTTGAAGGCGGCGCCGACACCGAGACACATGTCCCCGCGGCGCGCGGCGCTATCAATGTTGCACACGTAACCCTGTCGGTTGACCGGCACATCGATCGTCCACTCCAAGAAGGGGCGAACGTAGTCGTTGACGAACTCGGCGCCGAGTCCGACTTCGAAGGCGTCGACTCGGGAAATCCCGAGCCCGAAACGCTCGGTTCGCTGAATCGGTTCCCCGCGGCCCGCGGGGGGGCGTGTCGTTTCGACGCTCGCGATGCTCTGGCCGGAGTTATCGAAATAGTAACCAAGGTTGACGTGGGCGCGGAGCGGGATGCGATCCTCAGCCTTCGTTCGGTTGTTCAGATCGAGGCTTCCGAGCGCGCGCAGCGCGAAGCTCGTCGAACCGCCCGAGAGACCGACCCCGCCGTTCCCCGTGATGAGGACGAGCTCAGCTTCACCGCCGACGGAGAAGATCCGATCGGGGACCTTGGGCAAAAATCCTTTGACGCCGATGCTGGGTTCTCCGACCGTCTGGAGGCTCGAGGGCCTCCCGCGCGAGTTCGAGGTCGCCGCGTTTTTCAGGTTGAAGAAGGCTTCGAGGAAGGGGAAGGGGGTGACCGAAAGGCTGACGAGCGTTTGAGCTCGTGTGCTGCTGTCGTCGGGAAGCTCCGCGCCGGTGACCGGGTCGAGACAGGGCGTGTACTCATTGCAGAGAAAGGCCGATTGGCTGAAAAAAGAGCCCGCCAGGTTCACGCGGAAGGTTCCCGCGTCGCCGCTCCCCGCTTCGCGAACTCGGAACAGACCAGCGGAGCCGGACAACGTCGAGGAGATCCGGAGGCTCTGCTTTCGGAACCACGCTTTGGTCTCGGCCTCTCGGACTGGATCGCTCTCTGGTTCTTCGGAGGTCGCGTAAGGCGACTCGAACGCACTCACGTCGGCGCTCACATCCCCGCTCACATCCCCGCTCACATCCCCGCTCACATCTCCGCTCGTGTCGGCGCCGAGCTCCGCGGATGCTTCGGCCCCGGTGGTCGCATCTTCGGGCGGAGCCTCTTCGACGATCGGCGGGGGAGGCGGCGGCTCGCTCTGAGCTCTCACGACACTCGGGGAGGCGAGCCAGCCGAGTAGAGCCCCGAGGCCTATCATCTTCGGATTGAGCGCACGCGGCGCGGGTGTATGGGCGACGGTTCGAAACAGTGAGTCGTTACGCATGGGCTTTTACCGAAGAATGCGAATGAGGCAGCATGGAACAGCAGGGCGAGTCTGTCCATCGCGAAACCGTCCGCGAACGTGGTAGTCTCCCCTTTGCCTCCCGATGGATATCATCAACGTCAGCGGATTAGAAAAGGAGTTTCGTCTCGGGCTTCGAAGGCGCCGTGTCCGCGCTGTCGCCGGCATCGACTTTAGAGTCCCTGAGCGCAGCATCTTCGGATTTCTGGGGCCCAACGGGGCGGGGAAGACCACGACCATCAAAATGCTGACAGGCTTGATTCGGCCGACGCGCGGGGAGGCACGGGTGTTTGGCCAGCCGGTCCCGACGGTCGCCTCGCGAGCCCGCCTCGGGTTCCTGCCAGAGAACCCCTACGTCTTCCCCTATCTGACGCCCCTCGAGTTCGTCGAGATGAGCGGCAAGCTCGCGGGGCTTCGAGGTTCCGCGCTTCGGGACCGCGCCCGGCGTTCCCTCGAGCAAACGGGAGTCTGGTACGCTGCAGACCGCCCCGTGCGTCGCCTCTCCAAGGGCATGCTCCAGCGGACGGGCCTGGCTGCTGCCCTCGTCAGTGACCCGGAGCTTCTCATCTTGGACGAACCGATGAGTGGCCTCGATCCTGTCGGGCGCAAAGAGGTCAAAGACCTGATCCTCGATCAAAAGCGCCAGGGGAGGACTGTCTTCTTTTCGACGCACATTCTCGGCGACGTCGAGTCGCTTTGTGATGAAGTGACCATCATGCGGCTCGGGAAGATCGTAGTGCGAGGCCGGCTCGATGAGCTCTTGCGGCGCGACAAGGAGCTCGTGAGCGTCACGGTGCGCGGGGAGTCCTCGGAGCTTGAGCGATATTGCCGTGAGCGCGGGCTCACCTTTTCGGTGGTGGCCGGTCGCAGCCATATCGAGCTCGAGGGCGCGACCCTCCGCAAGGAGCTCATTGAGCGCATCGTGTCCCTGGGGCTCGAGCTCGAAGAGGTCGTCTCTCACCACCAAACCCTCGAGGAGATCTTTGTCCGCGAGGCGATCGTTCCGGGAGCGACGAAAGCCGCTCCTCAGTCTCCACCGGGGAACCCATGATCGCGATCCGCGCCGCTATCGCGAGCGATCTCGAGTGAGCTTTTAACTCTTCTTCTGAGGTGGCCGGAGCAGGCCCTTGAGCTCGGCCGGGCGGAGCTCACGGAGCGCGAACAAGCCAAGGACTTGGACGATAGTGATGAGCGGAGCGCGCAGGAAGATGGTGAGGGAGGGGGGAAGGACGAAGAGTCCAACTGCGCAGGCAAGCGCAGTTGTGAGCAGGATGTTCCCGAGGCTCTTGAAGCGCACGAGCGCTCCGACCTCTCTGTAGAGCTGCCGGGCCGTGAGGCCCACGGCGAGAATGAGACCGAGTCCGGTGCCGAGCGCCATGCGCTTCAGGAGCTCCGGCTCGAGAGGGGTACCGCGGGCCAAGAGGGTCGCTGAGGTGAGGACGGCGACGAGGGCGACGAGCGTCAGAAGGAAGGTCTTTTTCGCGTGCCCGAGGCTATTGAGGCAGGTGGTCAGGACCCCAAGGAGCGCGAGGAAACAAAGGCTCGGCCCGAGGATGCGTAGCGTGGGACCACCGAGGGAAGCGGCCTCTGCTCCGTAAACGAGCCCGATCAACTCTCCGGGCACGGAGACAAAAAGCGAGAGCAAGAGGCTCAGCACCATGAGCGCGATCCGGAGCCCGTTTTGCACGTACTCTCGCACGCGCGTCGGGTCCGCCTCTGCCTGGGCGCGCGCGACGAGCGGGAACAGGACAATCGTGACGCTGGCGAGGAGCTGATAAGGGAGGAAGGCGAAGAGCTGCGCAGCGCGATAGGCGCCGACAAATGTGTCTGCTGCTGTGACGTCCTGTCCGACCGAGAGGGCCGCGTCTGCCGCAAATCGCCGAAGCAGGAGAGCGTCCGCCTGAAATAGGAGATTCAGGACCAACTGACCCCCCACGAGGCTCCCGAGTTCGCGGGCATAGTCGGAGGCCTTGGGCTCAGCGCCCCCCGCTTCACCTACGCCGACATAAAACGCTGACAAGACGAGGACGAGAGCGGCCGCAAGCGCGAAGCCGAGCACTGCTCCGAAGGGACCTTGGCCTGCTCCGAGCAGCCGCGCGCCGAGCGCAGCGCCAAAAACCATGCCTAGGGTTCGGAGGGTCGCGCTCAGAATATCGAAGGAGGCCTGAGCGCGGATGCGTTTGGTGCCGTTGAGGGCGCCAATGAAGGGCGCGTAGAGGCCATAGAAAACGAAGACGAGGGACAGTGTCTTCAGCGAGGTCGTGACGTGCGGCGCTCCGAGAGCTCGAGCGACGACAGGCGAAAAGGCCCAAAAGAGCGCGCCGAGCGCGAGCGCGACCGCAGTATGGTGCGACAGTACCCGGCGCAGGGCTCTCTTCGGCTGCTGGCCGGCGCGCGCCACCGTACGACTCACTCCTTGGAGAGAGGCTTGGACGATGGTGTTGTGGGCGATGCTGCTGGCGGAGAGAGCTGTCGAGAGCGCCCCGTACCCGTCGAGCCCCAGGACGCGTCCGAGCACGACCTGTTGCACGAGACCCGTGAGAATAAAGTAAACCTTCGCCCCCAGGACCCAGAGGCCATCTTTCGCCGCCGAGCGAGACGTAGGAGGAGTCGAAGGGGGGGGAGGGTGCGGTCACGAAGTTCGCCGGGTTCCTTGGGAGCGGTAGAATTCCCTCGCAGAAGGAATATTGTGGATGCGCTGCCCTGGCTGGCGGAGCCTTCTCTTGCGAAGAGGGGCGCCGACCATCAAAATTTCAGAAGAACTCTCGCGCTGCTTTTAGGCGGCGGGGGGCAATGAGCGCAAATCTGTAAAGCGCTTCGATCTTTTTGGCTTTTTCTTGCATATCTCCGGAAGACCCATGACGTCACTTCATCGTTCCTTAGGTTTAGCTTTCCTCGTGTCTGCGATCGCAGGCGTCAACGCCTGTGGGGCTGCGCCTGTCTCGAAGGATGATGACGGAAGCGATGGTCTTGTGGTTGGCACCGGTGGCTCATCCACGAACCCCTCGCCGGGGAGCGGCAGCGGAAACGGGACGGGCGACGATCAATCTGGGCCTGATCTCGTGGGTGGGGGTACCGGAGGGAGCGGTAGCGGCGAAGAGGACAAGTGCGGAGCGGAGCTCCCGGTCCTCTTCCGTGACTTCAAGGGCTATCCGGGGCACCCTGATTTCGAGATCGCGGACAAGAAGGTCTACGACCAAAACGGTGAGGTCTACAAAGGCTGGAACGACGCGGGCTGCGGCATGGTGCTCGACACCTTGAGCCCCGATCGCAAGCCGATCCTCTTCACCGGAACCCCGGACCAGAACGACGGGCTCAACGTGAAGTTCGGTCTCGGTCGGCAGCAGCGCGAGGTGGTGGGCCCGGGCTGCTGGCAGCCGAACAACAACTACGACATCAACCAGGACTGCATGGTCGCCGCGTGCAAGAGGTGGATCTTTGATTCGATCCCGACCTCGGAGATCACGAGTGAGAGCTCCTTCAGCGATTGGTACACCACGAAAGAAGGCGTCAACATCGAGATCCCCGGCGTCCTCCCGCTCGTGGACGGGACCTTTGACTCGAAGGAGTTTTTCCCGATCGACGGCCAAGGTTTCGGCAACGAGGGACGTGACCACAACTACCACTTCACGACCGAAGCTCACGTGAAGTTCACCTACGAGCCGGGGCAGAAGTTCACCTTCCGTGGCGACGACGATCTGTGGATCTTCGTGAACAACAAGTTGGCCCTGGATCTCGGTGGTCTTCACCAGCCTCTCGCAGGCACGATCGACTTTGACAAGCTCGGCCTGACCCCGGGACAGCAGTACGACATGGACATCTTCCACGCCGAGCGTCAGACCGACGCCTCGAACTTCCGCGTCCAAACGAACATCACCTGCTTCGTTCCTGTTGAAATCATCAAGTGAGGCGAAGGGCGCGGCGGGCAGAGCCCGCCGCGCGCCGCCTGGGGGCGCGCCTGGGCGAGCTTCCCCGAAGGGCGCCCGGTTGAGCCGGCGCTTGGCTACGTTCATCCCCAGTCGGACGGGACCTAGTCGCTCGCAAGGGGGGCTGGTACCGTCTAGCTCGCGGTGAGCGAGGATCAACCCGGCTTCGAACAAGAGGCGCCTGTGCCGAGTGGATTCGGCGGTCAGCGCCAGAGTTTCCCTCCTGACCCAGGGACGCCTTCGATGCGCATCACGCCGGAGTCGACCCGGCTCAGCGTCAGCATGTTCGAGCCCGACGCGCTAGCGCCGCTCTTCTTCGCGGTGCTCTTCGCGTGCGTCACCTTCGGGACCATCTACGTCCTGCTCGATTTTGTGGCCGACGCCGTGCTCGCCTTCGTGCTCGTCGGCCTCTCGCACCGACTCTACGAGACCCTGCGGCGTCGCTTGAACAACCGAGCGATCCTGGCGGCGATGCTCGTGACCGTATTTGTCGCGACCGTCATCATCGGACCGATCTCGATGCTCGCCTACACCATCGGCATCGAGGCCAGCAGCGCCTTTGGCTCACTTGCTGCGACGCTGACGCGCAGCTCGAGCGAGCTTGTCGACAAGCTCGTCGCCGGTCTCGCCGAATTCCATGTCCCCGTCTCTCGTCAGCTGGTGCTCGAGGTCATGAACGACCTATCGAGCGCCCTGCAAAGGGCAGCGGTCGAGTGGGGCGGGGCGATCCTAGAGAATGCGCTCCGCATCACGGTGCACCTGATCATCGTCCTGATCCTCGTGTTTTACACGCTGATCGACGGACACCGCCTCAAGACCTTCCTCTTCGATCTCTCACCGCTGCCCGATGACGAAGACGAGCTCCTGATCCAGACCTTCCAGAAGGTCTCGCGGGGCGTGGTGGTTGGCAATGGGCTCGGGAGCGTCATCCAAGGGGTGCTCGGCGGGATCGCGATGGCCATCGCAGGGCTCCCTTCGCCGGTTCTGTGGGGCGGGGTGATGTCCTTCTTCGCGTTTCTGCCGCTTGTTGGGATCTCACTCGTGGTCATTCCCGCGTCGGTCTTCCTGTTCTTCGATGGCCGGCCGGGGACAGCGCTCGCCTTCTTCCTGTTCTGCAGCATTCAGGGCATCTTCGTCGAGAACGTCGTGAAGACCCGGCTCATGGGCTCGGCCATGCGGATGCACGATGTGCTCGTGTTCCTTTCCATCCTCGGAGGCATCACCTCCTTTGGCGTGATCGGCCTCGTCTACGGCCCGCTCATCGCCATGCTCTTCAGCGCGCTCGCCGAGCTTTACCACAAGCGGTATCGCCGCAAGCTCGCGCTTCAGCTCGGCCCGCGCAAGCCCTGACAGACCCTGACGGGGCTCCTCGGTCACAAAAACGCCCCCGCCGATCGCCGGGGCTCTGGCACTCACGAGGCGCAGTCCAGCGTGACTCGAGAGCAGGGAAAATCAGCTCCTCGTTTTTTCAGGTAGGCAAGCCCGATCCCTTCTCCCTATCGTTTGGTTCATGACGAACCCGTTTGAGATTCGCCGCCTTGGACCGTGCCTGATCCCTTCGCCCTTGAAGCTGCGCGCCGGGCCGGGGGCGCGCCATTTCGTCGACGACGGGGAGCGGGTCCTCTGCAACATCGAGGTGATGGAGGGCGAAGAGGAGATTCACTCGAGTGAGCGAGGAGTTCTTGAGAAGGCGGGCCCGCGGGAGAACATCTTCTTCCCGCCGGGGCGCGTGCACGCGGCCATTGTCACCTGTGGCGGGCTCTGTCCCGGGCTCAACGACGTCGTGCGGTCGATCGTGATGACGTTATACGAGCAGTACGGCGTCACGAACGTGAGCGGCGTCCGCTACGGGTACCGGGGACTGCTGCCGGACGCGCCGTGGAGCCTCATGAAGCTTGACCCGACCGTGGTGGCCCATATCCATCGGGCGGGCGGGACCATCTTGGGCACCGCGCGGGGCGGGGGAGAGCGGACCAAGGACATCGTCGATACCCTTCAAAGACAGGGGATCGACGTCCTTTTCACGATCGGTGGGGATGGTACCCAGCGCGGCGCTGCGCTCATCGCCGACGAGATCCAGGCGCGCGGCCTTCCGATCGCTGTGGTCGGCGTACCCAAGACGATCGATAACGATTTGTCGTTTGTGGAAAAGTCGTTCGGTTTTGAAACTGCGGTGAGTGAGGCGCTCCGGGCTGTCGACGGGGCTCACACGGAAGCGGCAGACTCCGTGAACGGCGTCGGCCTCGTCAAGGTCATGGGCCGTGATAGCGGGTTCATTGCCGCTCACACTGCGCTCGCATCCAATGATGTGGATTTTGTTCTTATTCCTGAGGTGCCCTTCGACATAGAGGGGGAGGGGGGCTTCCTCTGGCACCTGGAGGCGCGGGTGCGCGATAGTGGGCATGCTATGGTTTTGGTCGCCGAAGGCGCTGGCCAATCCTACGTGGAAATGGAAGGATATGACGCAGGGGGGAACAAGAAGTTGGGCGACATCGGAGTCTACCTACGCAAGGCGATCGAAAAGCACTTCGCCGAGCGAGGGCTCGAGATTTCGATGAAGTACATTGACCCGAGCTACATGGTTCGCAGCCTGCCCGCTTGTGCGTCCGACTCGATCTATTGCGCGCGGCTCGGCGCGAACGCGGTGCACGCCGCGATGGCCGGGCGCACCGCGTGTCTCGTCGGACGCGTGAACAATCGCCTCGTCCACGTCCCGATCGGAGGCGCCTCCGCCAGGCGCAACCGCGTCGATCCGGACGGTCCCCTATGGCGCGACGTTGTCAGTGACACGGGGCAACCAGCCTTGCTCAAGGCTGCCTCCGCTCCATGAGCTCGAAGCACCCTCCACACGACCTCGCGGCTTCCTACGACGTCGTCGAGCGAGAGCTGCGGCAGCGGGGCGCGCGCTTCACAGGCGTTTGCGCCAAGGCGCTGCTCGCGATCGATCTCGCGATCTTGATTGTGCTTTGGCCTGGCGCCGCCGAGGCGCGGGGGTTGCTCGTCTTAGCGACGGGCTCCATGGGACTGATGCTCGCCTTTGTCCTCACACTGGTCCATTTCGGCCGAGCGCGACTCGGGGCTTGGGTCATGACGGGGGGGCATCTCGCCGTGCTCGGCTTGACCTACTGGAACGCGGGCATCATCGATCCCGCGCCGGGCGCTTCGGTCCTCGTCGTGATCCTCCTCGCCGCGGTGACGCTCGGCCGGAAAGCTCTGCTCCTGTTCGGGGGCCTCGCGTGTGCGCTCGTCGTGGGCATGGCGATCTATCTCGGGCTCTCGGGGGCGACGGTGCCGGTGGTGAGAGGATCGCCGGTGCAGGACGCGCTCGCGCTCTCCTTGGTCTGCATCGCGGCGACCGTGATGATGTGGGTCCTGCTCCGGGCTCATGCTCGGGCCATCGAGGTGGCGCTTGTGGCGGCTCGGGAGCGGGATCTAGCCCAGATTCGCTCCCTCGAAGCGCAGCGCATGGAGCCGATCGGACGCCTGGCGAGCGGCGTGGCCCACGACTTCAACAATCTGCTCGGGGTGATCCGGGGCGTCTCCGATCTTCTGCGGGTGCGCATGGGTGAGCCCGAAGCGGCGCTCAAGTTGCTCGACGATCTCGACAACGCGACGACCCGGGCGACCTTGATGACGAAGCGTCTCCTCTCGCTCGCGCGTCAGCGCACGCTCGGTCCGCGCAGCTCGAATCTTTCAGCCGTGGCGCGGGAGCTCGCTCCTCTCCTCGAGCGACTCATCGGCGATCAGGTCGACCTGATCGTGCAAGATGAGGCGCGCTCTGCGCAGGTGAGCATTTCCCAGTCGGAGCTCGAACAGCTCATCTTGAACCTCGCGGTCAATGCGCGAGACGCCATGCCGAGCGGAGGGCGGCTCGAGGTCACGATCCGCGATGGCGCGGACAACATGGTTGAGCTTGTTGTCGTCGATACCGGCGTTGGCATGTCCGACGAGGTCCTCGCGAGCGCATTTGCGCCATTTTTCACGACAAAGGGCACGGGAACGGGCCTCGGGCTGGTGACCGTCAAGGACATCGTCGATCGCGCAGGAGGACGACTCGAGGTGAAGAGTCAGGTCAATCACGGAACGACCTTCACGATTCAATTCCCCCGCGCCGAGGAGGTCTCTCCGTTTGTGGAGCGACCGAGCGGCAATGGTCCTGAGTCGAAGCTCCGAGGGCGCCTGCTCCTCGCCGAAGATCACGACCTGGTCCGCCGCACTCACCAAAGACTCCTCGAAGGGCTCGGCTTCCGCGTGACGACCGCCGTCGACGGGGTCGAGGCCCTCGCGCACATCGACCAAGGCGCCCAGTTCGATATCATCGTCTCCGACTGGCTCATGCCGCGGCTCGGGGGGCTGGAGCTCGCTGAGGAGCTCGACCGCCGGCAGAGCCGGGTCCCCTTCCTGCTCGTCAGCGGCGACGTCGAGAACGCGCCCGCCCGCCTCGAGACGCTCCATTTCCCCGCTGGCTTCGTCATGAAACCCTGCACGACCCAGGTCCTCGAGGTTCAAATTGGCTGTCTGCTCGGAGGACGCTCAACTTTGATGGATTCCCCTTGACGCGCCGGTCCGTCGAGCTAGTGTCCGCGCCCTCTTCACATTCCAGCGTAGCTCAGTTGGCAGAGCAGGCGACTGTTAATCGCCGGGTCGTAGGTTCGAGCCCTACCGCTGGAGCCCATTGCTTGGGGCAGAGCCCCAAGCCCGTCGCGGCAGGCCTCGGAGCCTCAGGAGACCTCCGAAGAGCCGGATGGGGGCGTGGCGCTCAACGTGAGCGCGGTTGGACTGCGGCTACGAGCCCTACCGCTGGAGCCATTTTTCTCTCGTCGCCAACCAACGGCGAGGGTCGGTAAACAGAAGCCCCCAAGGAGCGATCCGAGGGGGCTTCGCCGTTTCTCCCCAGAAGTCCGGGCGTTTCGCGCGCTGCGCGTGTCGCGACGGTGCTCCCGCGAGCGCTCGCAGAGAACGCCGAGCGAGCTCGATGAGCGCCGCGTGGGACAGCTCTCCCGCTCTCTCTCCTGTCCCGTGGGGAGAGAGAAACGGAGAGGCGTTTAACTGCGTACCCGGCGGTTAACGATCGGCCCCGCTGGTTAGCAGGTTCGGCGCCGCTTCGACGCGCCGTGCTGTTCATCATCGGGGCGAAGGCTCGCAACGAGCTACGAACGATGCCGGCCAATGCATCTTGCGAGCAGAGCGCGCGAGGTTCGAGCGTCAGCGTGATCGCGGGCGTCGGTGGGCCTGTTGATCGCTGGGGCGCTTTCGATGCACGGCTTCCCGCCCTTCGAGCTCGAGCATCATCTGGTCGAGCATCGCGTTTTGCGGGTCAACTCGTCCCCTCGACGTACCCGATCGGGATGACGCCTGGCAGGGTCTCGGTCCGGTTCACGCGGACGCCCGAGTCTTCGACGGCGCGCCGTAGCGACTTCGTGGTGAAGCGCCGGTGCCCCGGGAAGCCAGTCACAGCCAGCGCCCGCGAGACGACCCACGAGAGCGCCGTCTCGTCGTGACAGAAGGTCGGAACGATGATGCGGCCGCCCGGCTTGAGCACGCGCCGAAGCGCCGCCAGCGCCCCCGGCAGGTCCGGCACAAGGTGAAGGACGTTCGCTGCGACGACCGCGTCGAACGTCCCTTCGTCGAACCGGAGTGCGTAGAGGTCGGCCTGCTCGCACCGTACGTTCGTCACGCCGGCATCTCGCACGCGCCGCTCAAGCGCGGCCACCATCGCCGCCGAGTAGTCGGTGGCGATGACCTCTGCTGCGCCCGAGGCGAGCGCGGGTGTAACGAGCCCGGTGCCGGCCGCAACCTCGAGCACGCGCCCGAGACCGCGTGTCGCTTCCCCGGCCAGCTCGACCATTCTGGGGATCGGCCGTCCGAGGAGCGCCATCGAGCGATCGTAGTTCTTCGCGTGCTTGTCCCAGTAGCTGCGGTCGCCGTCGCTCATGCCGTTCCCTCGCGAAGTCATGCCGGCGCTCCTGCGCTCGGCGCACGCAGCAGCCTGAGCCCGCTGCCGATGACGATAAACTCGCTGATCTCATGAACGAGGACCGCCACCGGAAGGCTGAACACGCCCGCCACCGCGCCGACTGCGAGCGTGCCGATCACAATGATGGAGAGCACGAGGTTCTGCCGAACGACCTGCTGGGTGCGCTGAGCAAGCGCGAGCGCGAAGGCGAGGCGACGGAGGTCATCCCCCATCAACGCGACATCTGCCGTCTCGAGGGCTACGTCCGTGCCAGCTGCGCCCATGGCTACTCCGACGGTCGCCTGCGCGAGCGCAGGAGCGTCGTTCACTCCATCGCCGACCATCGCGATCGGTCCCTTGGCAGCGAGAGCGCGGATCTCCGCGAGCTTGTCTTCCGGCTTCATCGCGCCGTGGAAGCGCTTGATGCCGAGCGTCGAGGCCACACGTTCGACAGCGAGTCTCTGGTCGCCCGAGAGTACGACGAGCTCTACCCCACGCGCGTGTAGCAGACGAACGGCTTCGGAGGCCTCGTCGCGCACGGCATCCTGCACGGCGACCACACACCAGATGCGCGAGGACGTCCCAGCGACGATGACCGTCTTGCCGGCCTCCTCGAGGCGCCGGACCTCTGCCGTCGCCTCGCCGGCGTTTGCAGCAGTGCCTTCGAATAGGCCGAGTTGACCGACCAGGACTTCCACTCCATCGAGGGTCGCGACGACGCCCGCGCCTGGCAACGCGCGCACGTCGGCGGCCTCAGCGACGGCCACGCCGAGGGCACGAGCGTGCGCCACGATGGCTCGTGCGACGGGATGCTCACTGCGCGACTCGATGCTCGCGAGGCGAGACAGCATTTCGCTCTCGGCGTGAGGACTCGCGTCCAGCCGAACGATGTCGGTCACGACAGGCTCGCCGCGCGTCAGAGTGCCGGTCTTGTCGAGCGCGATGATTTGGATGGTGGCGAGGCGCTCAAGGATGACACCGCCCTTGATGAGGACGCCGTTGCGAGCACCTGTCCCGAGCGCCGCGACGAGCGTGATCGGCACCGAGATGACGAGCGCACACGGCGCAGCCGCCACGATGAAGACGACCGCGCGATGCATCGCAAGTGACCACGACAAGCCGAACGCGAACACCAGCACCGCTGCGATGAGCACGCTACCGGCGAGGACGGCCGGGCTGTAGCGCGCGCCGAAGCGTTCGATGAAGCGCTGCTGCTCACCCTTCTTCTCCTGCGCTTCCTCCACGAGGTGGATGATCTTCGCGACCGTGTTCTCCTGGTACGTCTTCGTGGCGCGCACCTCGATCACGCCGTCCGCGTTGATCGTTCCCGCGAACACCTCGTCGCCCGCGGCCTTCTTCACGGGGACGCTCTCGCCCGTGACCGGTGCCTGGTTGATCGACGTCTCTCCTCGCACCACCGCGCCGTCGGTGGCGACGGACTCGCCGGGACGCACGACAAAGACGTCTCCCACGGCGAGGCTCTCCACGGGGACCTCCACGTCGGCACCGTCACGACGCACGAGCGCCACCTTCGGAACGAGCTTCATCAATGCGCGCACCGCCGCCCGCGTCTTCTGCTCGGTGAATCCCTCGGCTGCCTCGCTGATCGAGTACAGGAAGACCAGCATCGCCGCCTCGAGCGGCTCGCCGAGCGCAGCCGCGCCGAGGGCCGCCGTGGACATCAGCACCTCGATCCCGACGACCCGCTTTCTCCAGAGCTTCTCGAGTCCCTCGCGCGCAAAGAAGTACCCGCCGACGAGGATCGCGAGCCCCAATGCCACAAGGCTGGGCCAGCCGACAGTCAGGGTCCGAGAGAGACCCCAGCCGATCGCGAGGAGCACGCCTGACGCGGCGGATGCGAGAACCTTCGGGCTCCACAGGCTCGGCGCTTCGCGCTCGGCCTCACGGGCCACGGGGAACCCGAGCGAGGTCAGCGCCCCCTCAAGCGCCTCGCGTGAGGTCTTCGCGGGCTCGAACATCAAGGCCACCTTGCCGGCCTTCGGGAACGTCCGAACCTCGACGACGCCTTCGTGACCCCGGAGGCCCGCCTCGATCTTCGCCGCCTCGTTCTCGCAGTCGAGGTGCTGCACACGCACCTCGAGTTTTGTCGTTCCACCGCTCATGACTGACCTTCCTGTGGCGTATCCACCGCCTCGACGGAGCCCCGTATGTGTCCAGTCCGAGGGTGCTTTCGGCCTCCGAACCAGCTGTAGACCGCCGGCAGCACGAAGAGCGTGAGCAGCGTGGACGACAGGATGCCGCCGATGACGACCGTCGCGAGCGGGCGTTGAACCTCAGCGCCCGAGCCATGGGAGAGCGCCATCGGCACGAACCCCAGCGCTGCGACGAGCGCCGTCATGAGGACCGGACGCAGTCGCTCGACGGCGGCGCGCTTCACGGCCTCGGTAGCGGTCGCGCCCTCCTCTTCGTGTTGGCGCGCGGTGGACACCAACACAAGGCCGTTCAGCACGGCGACGCCGAAGAGCGCGATGAAGCCGACGCCCGCCGAGATAGAGAGGGGCATGCCTCGGAGCACCAGCGCTGCGATGCCGCCGGTCACGGCGAACGGCACGTTCAAGAAGATGATGGCTGCGGGCCTGGCGGCGCCGAAGCTCGTGTACAGCAGCACGAAGATGAGCAACAGGGCGAGCGGGATGACCAGCGTCAGGCGCTCCGTCGCGGCCTGGAGGTGCTCGAACTGCCCGCCCCATTCGAGGCGGTACCGAGGCGGGAGTGGAACCGCCCGATCGACCCTGCGCTGTGCATCTGCGACGAACGACGCGATGTCGCGGCCGCGCACGTTCACCTGAACAGTGACGCGTCGTTCGAGGTCCTCGCGACCGACCTGTGCCGGCCCTGTCTCCTCCTCGAGGTCGGCGACCTGCGAGAGCGGCACGGTCTGTCCGGCGCTCGCCGCGACGGGGAGCGACTCGAGCAATGAGAGGTCGCGGCGCGTCGCCGGATCGAAGCGGACCTCCACTGCATACCGGAGGCTTCCCTCGTAGACCTGCGTGACCTGAATCCCGCCGAGCGCGGCGACCGCGTCGAGGACGTCTTGTACGCGCACCCCATAGCGAGCCGCGGCCTGTCGGTCGACGTGAACACGAAGCATCGGGAGGCCACTGATCTGCTCGGCTCGGACGTCTTGTGCACCGGGCACTTCTCGAAGGACGCGCACCAGTGCCTCCGAGCGCTCACGAAGTACCTCGAGATCCTCACCGTAGAGCTTCAGCGCGATGTCGGCGCGCGAGCCCGCGATGAGCTCGTTCATCCGCATCTTGATGGGCTGGGAGAAGCCGAAGACGATGCCTGGAACGTGCTCGCGAAGCGACTCCTCCATCGCCTCGACGAGCTCCTCTCTCGTGCCGTATCGCCAGGTGTCACGCGGCTTGAGCGCTACGAGGACGTCGGTCATCTCGACGCCCATCGGGTCCATGGCGATCTCGGAGCGCCCGGTCTTGCAGACCACGGTCTCAACCTCCGGAAACTCGCGCAGGGCTCGCTCGAGCGCCGTCGTTTGCCGTGTGGCTTCGGTGAGGCTCGTGCTCGGGAGTCGATAGACCTCAAGCGCGATGGCACCCTCGTCGAGCTCGGGAATGAACTCGGCGCCGCGCGTCGCCGCGACGCCAATCGCGCCGGCGAGCAGCCCGACCGCGACGCTGACGGTCGCGACGCGGTGACGCAGGACCACGTCGAGCGCGCGAGCCAACCGATTGCGAAGCGCCGTGATCACTCGCCCCTCCGACTCCTTCGGATGGAGCGGCAGCATCAGCGAGGCGAGGACCGGCGCCAGCGTGATGGACAGGACGAACGCGGCGGCAAGCGCGAAGACGACTGTGAGCGCCATCGGCCGGAACATCTTCCCCTCGATGCCCTCAAGCGTGAGGATCGGGAGGTAGACGATCGCGATGATGAGCTCTCCGAAGGCCGTGGCGGTTCGCACCTCGAGCGAAGAACTCAAGACCAGCTCGTCGCGCTCCGCGGGCGTCAGCGCGCGACCCAAGGCATGGGAGCGCTCACTCATGCGCCGCACGGCGTTCTCGACGATGATGACGGCGCCGTCCACGAGCAGACCGAAGTCGATGGCCCCGAGGGACATCAGATTCCCGGACAGCCCCGCTGCGCGCATCCCGAGAAAGGCGACCAGCATCGAGAGCGGAATCAGACTCGCCACCACCAGGCCCGCTCTCAGGTTCCGCAAGAACAGAAAGAGGACGACGATCACGAGGAGGCCGCCCTCGGCGAGATTCCTGGCGACGGTGGTGATCGTGCTCCGAATCAGCTCGGTACGGTCGTAGAAGGGGGCGATGGTGACGCCTTCGGGCAGCGTCGGCTGGATCTGCGCGACGCGCGTCCGCACGCGATCGACGACCGCGCGCGAGTTCTCTCCGAGCATCATCATCACGACGCCCGCGACGATCTCGCCGTTGCCGTCTCGCGTGACTGCGCCGTGGCGAACCGCCGGTGCGAACGCGACGCGGCCGAGGTGTCGAGCCAGAATGGGGTCCCGTCGTCGCCGTTGGCGATCACCGTGTCGCCCAGGTCGTCGAGCGTCCCGATCAGGCCGTCGCCCCGCACCAGGAGTTGCTCGCGATGGCGCTCGATGTACGCGCCTCCGGCGCTCCCGTTCGAGCGTTGGAGCGCCTCGATCACGTCGCGGAGAGACAAGCGGTGCGACTGGAGCAGGGCCGGATCGAGTTCGAGCTGGTAGGTCCGAAGCTCGCCGCCGAACGTGTTGATCTCGACGACCCCAGGCACGCTCTTGAGCTGCGGTGAGATGTACCCTTCCAGGATCGATCGCAGCTCCATCGGCGTTCGGCCCGGTCCGCGCACCTCGAACTGATAGACCTCGCCAAGCCCAGTGGAGAGCGGCGCGATCTCGGGTGTCCCATATCCCTCCGGGATCACGTCGCGGGCTTCCTGCAGACGCTCGGCGACGAGCTGCCGCGCCCGATAGATGTCGGCGTCGTCCTCGAAGACCACGGTGACCTGAGAGAGACCGAACTTCGACACGGAGCGGAGATCCGTCACCTGAGGCAGGCCGCTCATCGAGCGCTCTACCGGTACGGTGACAAAGCGCTCGACCTCGAGCGGCCCGAGCGCGGGCGCCTTCGTCAGGATCTGCACCTGGACGTTCGTGATGTCCGGGACTGCGTCGATCGGAAGGGTGCGTGCGGCGCTGACCCCGAGCGCCACGACGACGGCCGTCAACACCAGGACCAGAAATCGGTTGCGGAGGGACCACTGGACGATGTGCTGCAACATCTCAGTCGTCCTCGTCTGCGAAGGATGAGCGTTCGAGCTCGGCCTTGAGGGTCAGGCTGCCATCGGCGACGACCTCTTCCCCTTCTCGAAGGCCGCTCTGAATCTCGACGGTCGCGGCCGTGCGCGCGCCGACGCGCACGCGTCGAACCGCGAAGGTCCGATCGGCACCCCGGACGAAGACGACCTCCTCGCCAGCGACCCGCTGGAGCGCGGCCGCCGGGATCGTCAGCGCGGGCCGATCGTCCTCGGCCGGCTGGGTAGCTTCGTCCCCGAGCAGCCGCGCCCGACAGAACATGCCGGGGCGAAGCGTGTGATCCTCGTTCGACACGACGACGCGCACTCGCGCGCTTCGCGTTCGGTCGTCGAGGAGCTCCCCGACGTGCGTAACGCGCCCGCGAAGGTCGCGCCCCGGAAGCGCGCCCAGCGTGATGGAGACCTCCTGCCCGACCGCCACCCGTCCGAGATCCCGCTCATAGGCGGTGAGCACCGCCCAGAGCTCGCCGAGGTCTGCGACGGTGAAGAGGGTGGCCGCCGCGTCGACGTTCTGCCCGACGATCGCCTGCCGCGCGACGACGATGCCCGCGATCGGACTTCTCAGCGTGACCGTCGAACCCGCGGAGTCTGTCGCTCCTGGGGCGCCGAGACCGAGCGCCACGAGCGCACCGCGGGCGGCTTCCAGATCGGCGCGAGCGGCGGCGAGGTTCGCGCGCGCCGCCTCGAAGTCGGCAGCGGAGGAGATGCGATCCTGGCGAAGAAGCTCCTGCCGTTGGTATGTCGCCTGGGCTTGCTCGACTCGCGCGGCAGCGGTGATGTACGCGCCACGCGCGCGACCATATTCGCTGCTGTCCACGGTCGCGAGCGCAGCGCCGCGCTCGACGCGGTCGCCTACGTTGACGTTCACGCGCGAGACGCGCGCGGCCGTACGGGGGCCGACCATGGCCATCCGATCGGGCGGCACGACAAGCTCTCCGACCAACACGATGTCGCGGGAGAGACGAC
Source organism: Sorangiineae bacterium NIC37A_2 (assembly GCA_002085155.1). Classification (GTDB taxonomy): domain Bacteria; phylum Myxococcota_A; class Polyangia; order Polyangiales; family Polyangiaceae; genus NIC37A-2. Next base: position 109,634 of record NASX01000006.1, on the reverse strand, counting down.
CGCGCGCGACCCGCGCGACCTCGAGGTGCGCTGCCTCCAACGCCTCCTCGCTCAGTCGGACAGCCTTCGCGGCGCCTTCTTCCTCTTCACGGTGCTCGCCTTCCTCTTCACGGTGCTCGCCTGCTTCTGCGTGACCTTCCGTCGACGCTCCTGAAGGATGGCGCATGCGGGCGAACACGAGCCCGGCGACGACCACGGCGAGCGCCGTGAGCGAGACGGCGATGATCTTCTTGCTGCGAGTCATCGGAGCACCCCCAGCGCGCGCTGCAGCGAAATGCCGGCATCGGCGAGCTCAACGAGCGCATCGAACTGCTCGCGACGCGTGTCCGCGAGCTCACGCTGCACGACCAGCACCCGCGTGAGGTCGCTCTGACCGAGCTCGAATGCGCGTTGCGTGAGGCGAAGCCCATCTTCGATCGCAGGGATGGCGTCCGTTTCGAGGATGTGAAGTCCGTCGAGGGCCGCTTGATAGCGTCGTCGTGCCACTCGCACCTCGGCGTCGACGCGAATGGCGAGAGCCTCGCGCTCAGCTTCGAGGCGCTGCGTCCGAGCCTGCGCGATCGCGATCGGTCCCTGGTTTCTTTGAAAGATTGGAAGCGGCAGACCGATGCCGAGGAGAAAGACGTTGTTTCCTTCCTCGCGCTGGTACGTCGTCCGTAGGACCGGGACCGGCCACGCCGCACGCTGCTCAGCGTCGACGTCGAGGCGGGAAGCCCTCAACGCGGCGTCCGCGGCGACGATCTCGGGCCGGTCCGTCGGCGCCATGCGCACGAGCGCGTCGGTGAACTCGGAGCTCACCGATCCGAGCTCGCCCGTCACCTCCACTGAACGATCTCCTGGTATCCCAAGGATGCCCTTCAGCGCGGTGACGCTCATCTCGCGGTTGGCCTCGGTCGTCGTCACGGCCCGCCGCGCACGCGCTGCGGCGACCCGCAACAGCGCGACATCTGGATCGCCGATCTCCCCAGCGTCGCGGCGACGCTCGGCGGTACGCAGAAGTGCGGTCGTGAGATCGAGCTGCTGGCGCGCCCAGCGATCCTCGGCGGTTGCGCGCAGTGCCCGGTAGTACGCGGCGAGCGCCTCTGCGAGAGCTTGCTGCTGCGACGTCCCGACGAGCGCTTCGTCGCGCGCGATCGCGCCGCGAGCGGCGTCGATCTCGGCGCCGCGACGCCCATAAATCTCGAGGGGCATGCCGAGCGTCACCTCCGCGTCGGGGATCGTGTCGTTCGGACGGAATCGCGGCCCAGCTGCCACGTCCAGCCAGGGCGACTGACGAAGCAGCACCTCGGCGCCCACGAGTTGACCTCGGCTCTCGCCGACTCGTCGAATCGCGACGATCACGTCCGGGCTCCGACTTCGAGCCAACTCAGCGACCTCTGCGCGGCCGAGTCGAAGAGGCGCTTCCTGTGCCTGAGCGCGCAGCGACACGAGCGCGAGCGACAGGACGAGCCCGCCGATGAACCATCGAAAGACAATTGCCGTAGACAAGACACATCACTCCTCCGCGTCGCCTGCGCGACGCCAACAAGCCTCTGGAACACGCACGGTTGGTTCGGGCGGGTTCAGGCTCGCGGAGGGTGAAAGACCTCGTTGGCGCTATCGCGCGAATGGCAGGCGTCGACGGGGGGCGAGGCCGGCGCTCCGCAGAGCGCGGGCGGCGCCGTCGCGTGCACCATCGCAAGCGGCGCCGGCACGGACGGAGCGAGCTTGGCGCATAGCCCGTGGGAGCAGTTCGGCGGGCAGTGCTTTTGCCCATCCGAACCGTCGCAATCCACCGAACACGCGACGGGTTCGCCGGTCACGAGTTCCACGGCCAACTCGGGGAGCCCACTCGCGACGAGCGCGACGAAGGCCGCGATGATGATCGCGAACCACGAACGCGAGACCGATCGGCGTCGCACGCGCCTCGTCATCGCGATCGCTCCTGGTGCCGCGCGAAGGCCTCGCAGACGGCGCGCTCGAGCGTCGGGCTCTCGAGGCGGTAGTACGCGAGCTTGCCCTGCATCCGGCACTTCACGACGCCCTCGCGCCGCAGCCGCTGGAGCTGCTGCGACGTCGCGGGCATCGACCGGCCGAGCACACGCGCGAGATCGCAGACGCAAAGCTCGTGGAACGAGAGCGCGTAGAGGATGCGCAAGCGCGTGGGGTCAGCGAGCAGGCTGAACTCGGACGCGGTGCGATCGAGCGTGTCCTCGTCGGGCATCGCGGCCAGAACGTGGGCGACGTTCTCCTCGTTCACGAACTCCACGCCGCACGTGTCTGCCTCGACCGAGGTGTCGGACGGCAGGCGAGCGCGGTCGGCGGACTTCGTTTCCACGAGTTCGAAAACTAGCAACCTTGGAACCGTCCGTCAACGGTGTCGCAGTTGGTCCTACTTCTGGGCGGGCAACGGCCGCTTTTTTCCAAAAGCGGCTATTTTGCGTCGGGGTGCCGAGCCGCTCACCCCACCAGCTTCGTGATGAGCGCCATCCCCCGCGCGGCCTCGGCGGGCGTCGCGTCGGCGAGCTCGAGGTACACGCGCCCGCTCTCGTTGAAGTCCTCGGTGTTCACGCACCAGCGCTCGCTCGCGGGCGTGGCCAACTCGATCTCGGCGGCCAGCTTGTGCAGCGCGGCCTTCACGACGCGGTAGCTGGTGCCCTTGGGGAAGCGGAGCGCGATCTGCGGCTCGGGCGTTCCGTAGCGGCTCTCGCCCTGGCTCACCGTCTTCGTCGCCTGCGTGCTCTTCGTCGTCGTGCTCATCGTCGTCCTCGGTGGCGCGTCGTGCGAAGTGCCCGTCGCGTGAGGACATACAGGTTTCCGTTTGCGCCCCTAGCAAGGCCGAACACGTTGATTTCACATGCGTTTTCAGGAGCTTGGAATAGCCACGAGATTCCGCGGACATGGGGCGTCGGAGGCGGTTGTAGGCCTGCCGACGCCCCGCCGATTCCGCCGCGTTCACGCGCCCGTGGTGTCCGCGTTCGTGAAGAGCGCGGCCGCGTCTCGCGCGCCGAGATGCGCGAGGTAGTGGCCGATGGCCCCCCGGAGGAACTCCATGCGGTTCTTGATGCCCTTCGCGCGCCAGGCCTCGTCCATCTTGTCGGCGACGTCCGCCTCGAGCCGCAGCGGGAGGATCTTCACATCGAGCGGCTCGCCCTCGCGCGCGCGGGTCTTGCGCGGCCCGACGTTGATCCGGCCCTTCTCGGCCTCGCGGATCTTCCAGATGAGGTAGCGGCGGTCGTCGCTGCCTGTCGAGCGACCGACGACCTCGAGATACTTCGTCTGCAGCTCCTCGATCGTCATCGACGCGAACCGACCGCGCGGCTTCGGCGGCGTGCTCTCGGTGAGCGTCGTCTCGGGCTCCGGCACCGGCGTCGCGCGCGCGCTGGTGCGCGTCGGGCGCTGCGGCTCGTCGGCGGGCGCGGGCTCGACGGCGCGAACGGCCAACGCCTCCTCGATGCGCCGGATGAGGAACTTCTTGTTCGGGCTCTTGGTGGTCTCCCCCGTCGCCTCCTTGAAGCGCTCCCACAGCGCCGGCAGCCCGAGGGCTGCGAGGTTCTCCTTCTTGGACTTCGCCTTCGTGGTCTTGGTCTTCGTGCTCATGACTGCTCTCCTCGTCGGGCGCTGGGGACACGTCGCCCTTCACGCGCGCGCCCGTGGCTCGCGTGGTGGGCTTGCGCTCCGTGATGGAGCGCGTCGTCGTTCAGGTCGTCAGCGCTTGAGGCTCGCGAAGCACGCGAGGTCGATGGCGCGCGGGTCGCTCGACACGAAGCTGAAGCGTCCCTCTGCTGCGAGCCAGGGCTGCACCTCGACGCGGTCGTCGGCGGTCACGCCGCCCGCGCGCTCGAGGTCTTCCTCGTCGCGGATGTACTGCCCGTCCCGGTCCGGGTCGTAGTCGGCGCGCAGCGCGTTCTTCAGCACAGCGACGATGCGCACCTTGTGGCCGCGCAGGTAGGCGTGCTCGGTGCCGTCGTAGGTCGTCGTGGTGCCGAGCGTCTTCATCGCTCCTCCTTGGCGGCGGCGAGCCCCGCGCGATACGCGGCCTCGAGCGCGGCCTTGACCGACCAAACCGCGACGTCGTGGAAGTCGAGCGAGTCGCTCTTGCGTGTCTCGAGCGTGTCGATGTGGAGCGTCGCCTTCGCGATGGCGGCGAGCAGCTCGTCGACCGTCGGCTCCTTCCTGCCGGTGCGCCTCTTGTTCGTGGTCTGCATCGTGGTCCTCCGCGTTGCTCGCTTCGCCATACAGGCTTCCGTTCGCGCTCCCAGCAAGGTCATTCCGTGAAGAATCGACCTCGCTCGGAACCGCGTTCGCGCTCAACGCGTGGCCACGCTCCACGCGGTCTTCGAGCCGTAGCGGAGCTGTTCCCCCTCGACGAGGAAGACGTCGTTCTTGGCGGTGCCGCGCTCGAGGCGGGACTCCTCGTCTTCGTCGCCATCGCCGTCCTCGTCGCGATCGGCGCGGAGCATCTCCTCGCGCGTCGTCACGCCTGCGAGGCTCAGCTCGAACGGCCAGTTGGGCTGGGACATCACGAGGACCTCGGCGTCCGGGTCCTGCTCCTCCAGCAACTCGATCAGCTCGCTCACCTTCATGTCGTCGTCTCCGTCGGGGTGGTCCGTGCGGTGCGCCCCGTTCACTTCGCTGCGCTCCGTGGCTCTCACTGCACTTCGTCCACTGCGTGGACTCCGTGCAGTTCGAGGCGCGACGACATACAGGCTTCCTTCTGGCGACCTTCCAAGGCGAAGAAGCGAGAAATCGTGCTGGCGCGCGGAAGCCCGCGTTACCTCGCGAGAACTCCGCGCGTGGTCCTCACGCCGCCTTGTCGTGCATGTCCTCGATGGCGTCCTTGAGCGCGACGAGTGCGGCCTCGACCTTGGTCACGGCCTCCGTTTGCGCGCGGCCCATCTCGGCCACCTTGTCGAACAGCTCGCGGAGCTGGGCGTCCTTCTTCTCGTTCACCCTCCAGAATGCCCACGCCAAGACGGCGACGAGCCCGTAGGGCCCGGTCGCCTGAAGCCACGTCGCAACGCTGGTGAAGTCCTGCATCTCGTTCTCCTCGGGTCAGGCCACGGCGGGCGTGGGCAGCAGGTCTCGGACGTCAGCGCGGCGCACACCGGTCGCGCGCTTCACCGCTTCCTCGAACGCGATGTCCGGTGCGAGCCCGGCCTCGATGGGCAGCCACGCGTAGAGGACGAGCATCGAGCCGTCGGCGTGCCCGAAGTACTGGTGCGCAAGCACACCCGGCAGCGGCGCCTTCGCGGCCGCGTCCACGAGGCCGAGCGCGAAGCGTCCGTCGCGGAGCCCCGGCCACACGCGCGGCACGGCGATGCCGGGCGCGGGCGCGCTCGTCGCCCACCGCACGAGTGCGGCGACGGCCTCAGCCTGGGCGGGCGTCGGCAGCACGTACTCGCCCTTGTGCGCCCATGGGGCCTTGATGACGCGCGACCACGGCAGGCCCGGCTTCAGGTAGCTCGGGTAGTACGGGTTCACGACCTCGACGCCGAACGACGCGCCGTTGTGCTGGCTCGCGTGCCACAGGATGTCCGTCGCGAGATCGCCGTGCTGCGTGAGCGCTCCGTCAGCGTCCATCACGAGGTGGACGCTGAGCCCGCGCTTCTTCAAGACCGCGATGGTCGAGTCGACGCTGCGCGTGACGGTCTCGTGGATGACGAGCTCGACCGCGCGAGCTCGCTTGCCCTTCGAGGGGAAGCGATGGACGCCGTCGTCGGCGAACGTGCGGATCGAGAGTCCCTCGACCGGGCACGTGGCCTTGCCGCCGACGATGAAGCCGCCGCTCACTGGCCAGGCTCCTTGCCCTGGAGTTCCTCGACGGCACGCACCGGCAGCTTCAGTCCCTTGTCGAAGAAGCGGGCCCTGACCTCGGTGGCGATGGGCTTGGTGACGATCTGCTCGACCTTGCCCACGAGGCGTTCGACGACGCGGCCCTTCTTCACGAGCTGCGAGTGCAGCTCGTCGACCATGAGCCGGTGGAGGTGCCCGGAGCTGCCCTGTGACGGGTGCGCCTGCTCGCTCGCAGGCGAGCGCACCAGGAACTCCCGCGAGCGACACGTTGGGCACTCGGGCAGCGGGACCACACCGTCCTCGACCTGCTCGGCGTGCTCGACGCCCACCGCGAGGTTCGCGAGCGCGACTCGGTTCTCGCGATCACAGCCCGCGCAGCGCTGGACGATCTCGACGTCGGTGATCTCCTGGATGGCCATCGGTGCTCCTCACGCGATCGCGGTGTACGTGCCGAACCACCAGACCGTGGAGAGGCTCGCCATGGTCTGGTAGCTGAAGACGCCGAACCCATCGCGGTCGGCGAAGTACGACGAGGGGCTCCCTGAGAAACCGCTGCTCGTGTTCAGCGCGCTGAACGTGATCGACGACGGCGTCGCTGGGAACCGGTTGCGGAACGTCACCGAGCCGCCACCAGCGAGCGTGCGCGTGGCGCTGTCGGCGTTGGACCACTCCATTCCGACGCGGCCGACCTCACGCACCGTCCCCGTCAGCTCGAACGCGGAGTTGACGGTGCTGCTCATCGGGAGCCGCCACGTGCGCGTCCAGGTCATGAACGTCGCTGCGAACGAGTCCTCGTGGAGGAACTCGATCTCGTTGCGCGCGAAGCGGAACGCGCCGCAGAAGGTACCGCCCGAGTCGCGCACCCACTGCGCGCCGTCCCAGGACGCGTTCAGCGTGAACCAGACCGAGGATCCGTCCGCGTAGATGCGGAGGTGCGTCGCCGCTGCGCCGGAGGCGTTCGAGTCGAGGATGAGCGCCTTCGTGCCTCCGAGCGGCGGCTGGCGGATCGCGCGATGCTGGCCGGCGTTCGCCTCGTTGCCTCGGAAGTGGTCGCCCTCGACGGCGTCGAGGATCTCGGCGAGTGCGGCCTCGACGTTCGCGGCGTTGAGGTTGTTGCCGGAATCGGCGACCGAGACAGCCGACGCGGCGTGCGCGCCGCTCGCCTGGTTCACGTGGCCGTTGAGCCCGCCGAGCAGGGTCACGAGGGCGGCGCGCACCGTGCCCGCGCCGATGGCCGTGGGTGCGCCCGCGATGGCGTCGACGCCGACGAGCCCCGCGCCCGGCGATGCTGCTCCGGTCGCAACGAGGTCCGTCACGATCTCCTGGAGCTGCGCCTGGACGTTCGTACCGGCGACGTTGTTGTGCGGCGTCGCCGCGATGGCCGCCGCGTTGTGCGCACCGGTCGGCGCGCTCACGTGCGTGTTCAGGAAGCCGAGGAGCTGCGCGAGCTGGCTCTTGACGGAGCCCGCAGGGAGCGCGTTCGGCGCGCCCGCCGCCGCATCCACGCCGACGCGCGAGGCACCGGAGCTGCCCACCGCTCCGGTCGCGAGGTCGTCGATCAGCTCGTCGACGGCGGCCTGCACGTTGCCCGCGCCCACGAACCCGTGCGGCGCGTAGTCGATGGCGGTCGCGGCGTGGCGCCGGGCGACGGCGGTGAAGTGGTCGCGCAGCTCGGCGTCTGCCTCATCGAACGCCGCCTGCACGGTCGCGGCGAGCGGCTGGAGGATGCTCCACGTCCCGGTGGTCACGGCCACCGAGGTGCCTTGCGCGAAGATGAACGCCTGCCGGCGCGAGGTGTCGAGGTCGGCGACGAGGATCTGCGTCTGCCCCGGGCGGCGGCGCACGTCGCAGAGGAGCAGCTCGTCCGCCTGGAGCGCGGGCTTCGGCGCGACGCCGATGGCGCCCTCGGGCGCCTGGCGCACGACGAGCTCGAACGACTCGTCACGCCGGAAGAACACCTGCTGCGAGTTGCCGTCCGTGCGCGGGTCGGAGAGCTGGCGCTTGAAGCGAAGGAAGATGCCGAGCCAGCGCTCGTTGCCGACCGTGGCCACGTCGGTCGGGATGCCCACGAGGTCGACGGCGCAGTCGACGGTCTGCCCGGTCCCGAAGAACATGCGCTGACCGAGGTTGTCGTAGGCCCGCGCCGGAGCCGTGAGGTCCACGGTCAGGTCGGGGACCGGCGAGTGCGGCGCCGGAACGGCACCGGAGACGATGCCGTAGATGTTCAGATCGGCGGCGAGGTCCCGGTCGGCCTTCTCGAGCAAGGCGAACGCGAGGTCGAGCTCGGCCTCGGTGACGCGCTGGCGGAAGTAGAAGTCGACGCGATCGGCCATGTCCTTGCCTCGGAGCGCCCACGTGGCTCTCCAGGGAGGCAAAGCCGGCAGCAGCGGCTGGCGGGGACAAGCGGATGGGCGTTAGATGGTGGCGACCGCCCAGCTCACGAGGACCCAGTGCCCACTGTCTCTCAGGCGAAGAACATCATGCGCCGGACGCTCTCGGAGATCGTCGACCCCTGCCTGACGCCTGCCTTGGAGGACGCCCTCTGGAGGCACTTCGACGCGAGCTGCGCCTACTGCGCTGTTCACATCGACCGTGCGAGCAGAACGGGTCACCTCGATCACCTCGAGAGCGGTGGCGGAAATGGGCCGATGAACCGTGTCTTGGCGTGCGCGCGGTGCAACGGCGACGAGAAGCGAGATCAACCCTGGCGCGCGTTCCTCCAGGAAAAATGCCCGGATGACGTAGAACGCCGAAGACGGATCGAGCGGATCGAAGCGTGGGTGACCCAGCATCCAGCTCACGATCCCGCGATGGATCCGGCGGTGAAGGCGGCTCTCCTGGACGCGGAGCACATCATCGATGAGTTCCACGCGGCCTGTACCAGGCTGCGCGAAGCCGTGAAGAAGTCAGTGTAGGTCCGTGGTCTCCCCCAGGTCGCTGAGGCCCAACTCCCAGTGGTTCGGCAGCACCGGCGGCAGCGGCTCGACGAGATCCACGAAGTGCGTGTGCGCGGGCTTCAGGTACTCGACGATCGCGCGGAGCTGTTGGCGTTCGCGCGCCGTGAGGATGCGCGCCACCTCGACGTTGAAGGCGTAGCGGGCGAAGCGGTCGGAGGGGCCGAGCGAGCCCCAGATGGTCTCCTCGACCTCCGCGGACTCGGTGCGCAGACCGGCGCTCGCGGCGAGGACACGGCGCGCATGGTGATGGCGGCTTCGCGGCGGTCAGACATCGCGCAGCCCCTCTGGGTCGGTGCCGCACTCGGGCTTGTCGCTGGAGGGCGCGTTCAGGTCGCGCGGCCACACCACTGGCTCGTCGCCCTTCCGCTAGAGCGAAGCCACGGACGAGCCCTCGGCGGCCCCTGCTCGTGGGCGGGGCCCACGGGCTCGCGCGGCTTGGCAGTGTCGGGCATGCGTCGACCTCCGCAGGGGCAAAGCCGGCACCCGCGTTCGGAGGGGACATGGGGAGGCCTGATCCATTAGGATCAGGGGCCGTCGGCCAACCGCAGAGGACCTATGCAGAGAATCGCAGCCTACCTTCTCGAACGAACAAACCACCTGCAGTGGTCGGATGCCAGGAAGGCCGAAGGGGAGCGCATTCGTGCCGTGATCGAACGCTGGCTGGCGAGCAAGGGGGCTGCGCCCTTGGTCGATGGCCGCGGAACCTATGTTGCGGTTGACAGAAGTGACGCCAGCTACCGAATGGTCGACGCGATCGACGGCGAGCGGTCGTGGCGCATGTACGAACTAGTGGAAGTGACAAAGGAAGGGCGCAAGTTCGTAACGACCGTGTCGGTGACGGTCGGACACAAGAGCGTTGTCGCATTTGTCACGATGGAGGTTGGTTCGGTCTCGACAGCCATCACGCGTATCGATGTCGACCCGAAGTGTCCAGGGGTCGTCCGTGATCTGCTCGATGAACTCGGCCCGTTGTACCACGGCGCCTCTCGCCTGCGGGAGCTATCAAACGTTGATGGCTTCGACGCTGGCGAGTCGCTCGCGCTTGAGATTCTGACCCCCGAACGCACCGTGCCTTTCGTTGTCGTCTCGAGGGTCAATGGGAACCCCGTTCTACGTGGGCTCGACGAGAAGCTCGCACGCGATCTTGCAGGCGTCGCCAATGTCTATGCAGTTGACGAGGACGCGTCATGGGCGCTCACGGATAGGCTCGGCAAGCCCTTCTCCTGTTACGACGGCGCAGTTCGCATCTACTGGCCGCGGCTTTCAAGCCGAGACGAGCCGTACCGACACCCCCTCTGGATGGCCACGAGGCTTCATGGCCTTGAGGGAGACGAGCGGCTCGCGTTGGAACGCATCCGGCGGCAGCTCCGGAGGACGATCATGAGCGCCTCAGCTGCGAGTGTGGTCCGCCCGAAGGAGATAGATGACATTCGAGGAGCGAACGCGCGCCGAGAACTGACCGAATTGCAAGCCAAGGCTGCCATACTCGAAGAAACGAAAGCCAAAGCGACCTCGCTCGAGGAGTTCAGGGCCATTGCCGATTCCTACGCGGCCGACAACGACCAGCTCCGGCGTGATCTGTCGGCCCGCGACGAAGAGATCGAGCGACTGCGCGTGGAGGTCCAACGCCTCGAGTCCGAAAAGCAAGGACTCATCTTCCAACTGGGGCAGGCGAAGGCGAGTGCTAATGAGACCGCAGAGGTTGAGCCAGATGCTCCAGAGCAGGATGACGAGAGGCTGCCCCAGCCCGGCGAGGTACGTTTCTATAAGAAGCGTTACTCAAGCCCCTCTCATGATGTTTTCCTCCGTGTTGGCGATTGTGGACACAACTCCTGGCAAAGTACCGAGAAGGCAGACAAGGCGAAAAAGGGACTCGCTCGGATCATTGGCGCGGAGTACGAATGGAAAAGCCTGCAGCACTGTGGCTCCTGCACGGGGGGCGGGATGTGGAAGGTGCGGTGGTGACAAAGCTCTCACACCGTAAGCGTCGTGGTTTGTCGTTCGCGAGGGCGCGAAAGCCTCCGCGGTCGTCCCGGGCACCAGCGCGGAGCGGGTGACCTCCGGGTCGACCCTGGCGTTGGAGGATCGCAGCCTTCAACACGCGCTCGAACGCGTGATGGAGTAGCATCGGGACCGCATGCCATCGCGCTGTGTCGGTGGGGCGGTTGAATAGCTCAATTCCCCAGGTCAGAGAATCGATCGACCTCTCGAGCAAGGGCTGAACATCGCGGCGGAGCTTGGGCATCTCGTGCGGTCTCCTGCGAATCGGTCAGTCTCACGCAACCTCGCCGCCGCTGGGAAGCGCTGATATGGCCGCATCGAACGAGCCTTTCGGCAGGGCAATCGGGCTCTCGAGCTCGATCGCCTCGTCCGTCACCTCCACATTCAGCGCGGTCAGCGTGCTGCGGGCCTTCCGCAGCAGCAGGTCGAGCTTCTTCTGCGCCTTGCGGATCTCGTCAGTGATGCCGTCGACGTTCTTGCGGATGTTCTCGCTGTGCTTCTCCATCTTCTCGAGGCGGGCCAGCTCGTCCTCGATGCGCTTTTCGATGTCGCGCAGAGCGGTGATGTCGCCTTCGTCGCCGACGGTCTTGCTCCGCGTGACGAGGCCGACGCCGAGCAGCACGGCCGCGTGGAGGTAGGCATCCGTCCACGGGTCCTGGTCATCCCACACGACGAGCACGTTATTGCCGTAGCGCGCGAAGCGCGGGAACACGTCGCTCGCGTGCGACCGCGCCATGACGAAGACGCCCGCCGCTGCGTCGCGGTTTTTACGGGCGGCATCGAGCTCGTCGAGCGCTTTCTGCACCGAGTAGCTCGCGTCGCGCTTGGCTTCGAAGACCACGCCCGCACCCGCGAACGCGCTCTCCTGGGTGAAGCGCACCACGGCGTCACCCTTCTTGCTGCGGCCCATACCCGCGGTCGCACCAGTGGCGTCGAACACACACGGGGCCCCCTGCGTCGCGCGTCGCACGAAGGCGATCACCTCGTCTTCGAACACCAGCCCGCCGCGTGTGCTCTTCAGCTCCTGCGTGCGCTTGGTCTCGATGCGCACGAGCGCCTCGCGCACCTCCTTCTCGAACTGCACCTGCCGCTCCTCCTGGCGCTTCACCAGGGCGAGCTGCGAGGCCGACTGTTCCTGCAACAGCTTCGAGAGGCTGGCCTTCAGCATTGCCATCGGTGAGGCCGGGTCTTCGGGATTCACGGCCGACAAGACCGCGCGGCGCGAGCGCTCCGTCTCGCGCACGAGACGGCTCAGGAGCGACTGCTCGTCGTTGGCGTCGAGCGCGGCGAGTGCCGCCGAGAGCTGCTTCTGGCGATCTTCGTCGGCGCCCTTCAGCTCTTCACGCAGGCTCTTGAGGAAGCGCGCCACGGCACCGTCCTCGGCAAGCGGATCGAGCGCGCGCAAAAGCTCGGCGTGCCCCTCGCCCATGACGGCACGGAGCTGCGCCTCCAGCACCTTCACCAGGCCAGTGCTGTCGGTGGGGGAGAGCTTCTTGAAGAGCGGGCTGCTCTCGCCCACTTGCCTGGCCAGCGTCTCAGCGAGCACGCTACCTTGCGGGCCGAGGAACTTCTGGAGCTGCCGCGCCAGGATGCCCTGATCGTCGACGAACGCCGAGAGGCGCTGCGTGACCTGGCCGTCCTTGGGGTCGAAGAAGCGCGTGAGCACCGCGCCGATCGTCTGCTGTTGCTGCTCGACGTAGACCTTGAGCTGCTTGTCGATGTCGCCGAGGAGCGCCGATCCAATGTCCTTCAGCTTCGATTCTTGGGCCGCTTGGTGAGCGTTGGAGAGAGCACGCAGGCCGATGGCCCACGCGTCGTGCGCGAGCTGGTCGCGCGCGGGCTCGTCGAGACCGCCGAACAGCGCGATGCTGTCGGGGCGGCGATCGCGGAGATCGAGGGTCACCTCCTCGGCGGCGAAGAAAACAGAGACTGACAGGGGCTCGGTGCGATTCTTGTTCATCATGATGCCGGGCCTCACTGCAACCGCCGGGCCAAGCGGTAGACCCGCGCGCGGTCCCTTAATACTCGCGCCTTCTCGAGGGCTTACGGCTCTTGTGGCGAACAAGATCTCTTGTTGTACCGTAAGCACTCTTGTATCCTCCGAAGGTGCGCAATGTTCTCGTCGCCTGGCTTGGCAAGACTGATCTGAGGGCGCCCACCGAGTGTGAGTCGGTGGGCCAGGGGCCAATCGCGCAGGCGCTCGCGAGCCGCGACTTCCACGAGGCCTTCCTCCTCTCCGACTACGACGACAAGCTCGTCCAGCCGTACCTCAAGTGGCTGAGGGGCCGCACGAAGACGCGTGTCGAGGTCCTGCCGCACGAGCTCTCAGGTCCGACCAACTTCGGCGAGATCTACGAGGCCGCGGTACGCGGTGTGGAGCACGCCCTCGGCAAGGCGAAGGACGCGCAGCTCTCTTTTCACCTTTCACCCGGCACGCCCGCGATGGCGGCGGTGTGGATCATCCTCGGCAAGACCCGCTTCCCCGCCGAGCTCATCGAGTCGTCGCGAGAGCACGGCGTCCGCACGGCCTCGGTGCCCTTCGACCTCTCGGCCGAGTTCCTGCCCGACCTTCTCCGAGAGCAGGACGAGCGCCTGAAGCACATCGCCACCGGCGCGCCGCCGGAGGCGCCCGAGTTCGCCGACATCATCCACAAGAGCCGCGTGATGAGTCGGCTCATTGAGCGGGCCCGCCGCGTCGCCATCCGTAGCGTGCCAGTCCTCATCGAGGGCGAGTCGGGCACCGGCAAGGAGCTGCTCGCCCGAGCCATCCATCGGGCCAGCCCCCGCCGCGACAGGACCTTCATCGCGGTCAACTGCGGCGCCATTCCCCCCGAGCTGGTCGAATCGGAGCTGTTTGGGCACAAGAAGGGCTCCTTCACGGGCGCGAGCGCGGACCGTAAGGGCCACTTTAGGGAGGCCGACGGCGGCACCCTCTTCCTCGACGAGTTGGGAGAGCTGCCTGGACCCGCGCAGGTAAAGCTGCTCCGCGCCATTCAAGAGGGCGAGATCGTGCCCCTCGGTGAGAGCAAGCCCGTGAAGGTCGACGTGCGTATCGTCGCCGCCACCAACCGCACGCTGATCGAGGAGATCGCCTCGGGTCGCTTCCGCGAGGACCTCTTCTACCGGCTGGCGGTGGCCGTCCTGAAGCTGCCGCCCCTCCGCGAGCGTCAGGGCGACGTAGGCCTGCTCATCGACCACCTGCTCGTCCAAGTGAACCGCGAGGCCCAGAGCGAGCCCGGCTTCAGAGAGAAGAAACTTTCTGTTGGTGCAAGGAATCTTCTGCTTTCCCACCCCTGGCCGGGCAACGTGCGCGAGCTGGGCAACACCCTGCGCCGCGCCGCGATCTGGAGCGATGGTGCCTCTATTTCGTCAGAGGATGTGCGAGAAGCGCTGCTTCCCGTGGCCACCACCATACGGCCGGAGGTGCTCGGGCGGCCGCTTGGCGGCGGCTTCGACCTGCGAAACTTATTGAAAGAAGTCGCGCGCCACTACCTCGAGCGCGCGATGGACGAAGCGCAAGGCAACAAGACCAAGGCGGCAGAGCTCGTGGGCCTACCAAGCTACCAGACATTGACGAACTGGCTGAAGACCTATGATGTGCAGACCTGATGGAGCGCGCATTACTGGCACGTTTTGTGATTAGGGGCCCGACATGCTCAGGAGCGCCGCGCGAGGAGAGGAGGTCCCGTTCATGAAATCAGTGAACTTCGAGTTCCTCCGCGCGCGCCGCGCCGTGATGGCCGATCTCGCAGGCTTCGCCGAGCGCTACGCCCACGAAGACCCCGCGAGTTCGCTCATCAAGCAGCGCAGCTTCGTGGAGCACGCGGTCGGGGCCATCTACGAGAACTACCGCCTACGTCCGCCGTACTCCGACAACCTCAACGATCTACTGAACGAGACCGCCTTCCGACAGGCGGTGCCCGAGGTCGTCCAGAACAAGCTCCACGCCGTGCGTAGGGCCGGCAACCACGCCGCGCACCCGCGCCGGCCCATTACGAGCCAGCTCTCGCTCGAGTGCCTGGCGCAGCTCTTCGACATCGCGCGGTGGTTCTTCGTGCAGGTTGATGGCGGAAAGCTCGAGGCCACGCCGAAGTACATGCCGCCGCCGCCCGAGCCGGCGAGCGCCGCGAAGACCAAGGACGCCCTCGAGAAACTACGTCTCGCTGAAGCCAAGTACGAGTCCGTCCTCAAGCGCCTCGACGAGGAGACCAAGAAGCGCCTCGAGGCCGAACGCGCCGCGACGGAAGCCACGCGCACCGCCGAGGAGAACGCGAGCGAGCTGACCAAGCTCCGCGAGGAGGGTCAGAAGGTCGCTTCGGCCCTCGAGTTCAACGAAGCCACCACGCGCCGCCGCCTCATCGACCAGGCCCTGCTCGCGGCGGGTTGGAACGTCGGTATCCACGGCAAGAGTACCGAGCAGGTGAAGCAGGAGCTGAAGCTCACGGGCCTGCCCACACCGAGCGGCGACGGCTCCGCCGACTACGTTCTCTACGGCGACGACGGCAAGCCGCTGGCCGTCATCGAGGCCAAGAAGACCGCGAAGGATGCGCGCAGAGGAGGCGAGCAGGCGCGCCAGTACGCCGACGCGCTGGAAAAAGCGACCGGCGTGCGCCCCGTGATCTTCTTCACCAACGGCATCGACGTCTTCCTGTGGGACGACGCGCAGGGCTACCCGTACCGCAAGGTCTACGGCTTCTACTCGAAGGACAGCCTCGAGTACTTGGTCCACCAGCGCATTGGAAAGAAGGCGCTTGCCCACGTCGAACCGAACCTCGCGATCGCGGGCCGCATGTACCAGCTCGAAGCGGTCAAGCGCGTGTGCGAGCGCTTCGAGAGCAACTTTCGCAAGGCCCTCGTTGTACAAGCGACCGGCACCGGTAAGACGCGTGTCGCCATCTCGCTGTGCGACGTGCTGATGCGCGCTGGCTGGGTAAAGCGCATCCTCTTCCTCTGCGATCGCAAAGAGCTGCGCCGTCAGGCCGACCGAGTCTTCAAGGAGTTCATGCCCGGTGAGCCGCGCGTGATTGTGGACGCATCGACGGCCAACGATCGCGACAAGCGCATCTACCTGGCGACGTACCCGGCGATGATGAAGGCGTACGAGGACTTCGACGTCGGCTTCTTCGATCTCATCATCGCCGACGAGTCGCACCGCAGCATCTACAAGAAGTTCCGCTCGCTCTTCCAGTACTTCGACGCGTTGGAGGTCGGTCTCACCGCGACGCCGGTGAAGTTCATCGAGCGTAACACCTACGAGCTCTTCGCCTGCGAGAACGGCGATCCCACCTCGGCCTTCGACTTCCAGCAGGCCATCGAGTCGAGGCCTCCTTACCTCGTGCCGTTCCGCGTGATGCAGGTCAGCACCAAGTTCTCACGCGACGGTTTCCGCTACTCGCAGATGACTGCCGAACAGCGCTCAGAGCTCGAGGACCAGGATCCACAAGCGCAGGCCGTCGACTACGACAGCGACGATCTCGACAAGTACTTCTTCAACAAGGACACCACGCGCGCCATTTGGCGCTCGCTGATGGAGGGCGGCATCCGCGAGGCGACGGGTCAGCATGTCGGCAAGACCATCGTCTTCGCGCGGAACCACCTGCACGCGGTGCATCTCGCTGAGGTCTTCAGCGAGCTCTATCCGCAGTACGGCTCGGCCTTCTGTCGCGTCATCGACAATCAGGAAGCGAAGGCGGACCAACTCATCGACGACTTCAAGAACCCTGATGACGAGCTGACCATCGCCATCTCGGTCGACATGCTCGACACCGGCATCGACGTGCCCGAGGTGGTGAACCTGGTCTTCGCCAAGCCGGTGAAGTCGTATGTGAAGTTCTGGCAGATGATCGGTCGCGGCACGCGCCTCTGCAAAGACCTCTTCGGGCCCGGCAAGGACAAGACCGAGTTTCTCATCTTCGACCACTGGAAAAATTTCTGGTTCTTCGACGAGAAGTACAAAGAGGCGCAGCCAGCGCCGCAGAAGTCGCTGCTTCAGCACCTGTTCGAGGCGCGCGTGGAGCTGCTTTCGGTCGCCATCGACAAGATGGACGAGGCCGCCATCGGCATCGCCGAGCAGCAGGTGCTCGGCGACATCCGTGCGGTGCGAGACACGAACGCCATCGACGCCCGCGACAAGTGGAAGGAGCTGACGCAGCTCGCGGACGGCGATCGCGTCCACCACTTTGCTGCCGCCACCAAAGCCGATCTGCTGTCGATCGTCGCCCCGCTGCAGCACCTCCGGAGTATCCGAGGCGACGAAGACGCCTACCGCTTCGACCTGCTCATGACCCGCCTGCAGATCGAGCTGCTCAAGGGCGGCCGGAGCGGGCCCAAGGTGCAGGACCTGAAGGGCCGCGTCGAGGAGGCTGTGGAGCTGCTCGGCAAGAACCTCCAGCCGGTGAAGGCAAAGGCCGACTCTATCAAGCGGGTGCGCGACAAGGGCTTCTGGAGCACCGTCGAGATCCAGCAGCTCGAAGGGCTGCGGAGCGAGCTGCGCTCGGTGATGAAGTACCAGCAGCTCCCCACGACGACGCGCGTGGCGCCGCAGGTCTTCGACGTGACCGACGATGGCCATATCGCCGAGGCGTACATCCCGAAGCTCGAAGGGCTCGATCTCGTCGAGTACCGGACGCGCGTGGAGAAGGTGCTCAAGGAGCACTTCTCGAATCACGCTATCTTGCAGCGCATCCGCGCCGGCAAGGGCGTGCAGGAGAGCGAGCTCGAGGAGCTGGCCAAGCTGGTGCTCGAGATGGACGACAAGGCCAACGTGAAGCACCTCGCCGGGCACGACCCGGAAACGCGCCGTTCGCTGCTCACGGTGTTTCGAGGGCTCGTGGGCCTCGACACGGAGGCGGTCGCCGAGGCGTTCAGCGCCTTCGTTCACAAGCACCCGCGCCTGTCTTCGCAGCAGCTCCGTTTCCTGCAAGTGCTGCAGAACTACATTGCCCAGAACGGCGGCATCGAGCTCGAACGCCTGTACGAGCCCCCATTCACGAACCTCCACGCCGAGAGCGTGGACGGCATCTTCACCAATCCCGGAGACGTCGATGAGCTTCTTGCCATCCTGAGCGTCTTCGAACCGAAGCGGGCGACCCCAAGCGACCACCCGCCTGCGATCCAAGCATCATGAGCACACTGACGACCCAACAGAAGAGCGACATCGACAAGCTCTGGACCGAGTTCTGGACCGGCGGCATCACCAACCCGCTCACCGTCATCGAGCAGATTTCGTTCCTCATGTTCGCGCGGCTGCTCGACGTGATGGAGACGACCGGCGAGCGGCGCGCTGAGCGCACCAAGAAGCCGTTCAAGGGTCGCTTCAAGGGCTCGACCGACCCGCGCCGCTGGAAAAACTTCAAGCAGAAGGACGCCGCCGAGATGTTGCGCGTGGTGCGCGACGAGGTGTTTCCGCACTTCCGCAAGCTGAACGGCGGGACGACGTTCGCCGAGTACATGCAGGACGCGCAGCTCATGATCCAGAAGCCGAGCCTCTTGGTCTCGGCGGTGAACATGATCGACAAGCTGCCCATCACCGACGGCGACGCAAAGGGCGATCTCTACGAGTACCTGCTCTCGAAGCTCACGACGGCGGGCATCAACGGCCAATTCCGCACGCCCCGCCACATCATCCGCTTCATGGTGGAGCTGCTCGAGCCCAAGCCTACCGAGACCATCGGCGATCCGGCCTGCGGCACGGCGGGCTTCCTCGTCGGTGCGATGCAGTACCTGCTCGAGACGCACACCTCAGCCAAAGGAAAGGTCAAGGGCGAGGCGGGCGAGACCATCTACACCGGTGACCTGCTCGAGCCGTACCGCGCGCACATCCAGAGTGGGATGTTCCACGGCTTCGACTTCGACGCGACCATGCTCCGCATCGCTTCGATGAACCTGATGCTCCACGGTGTGGACAACCCCGACATCCACTACCAGGACACGCTCTCGAACAGCTTCCCCGAGAAGTTCGGCAAGCAGGCCACCGGCGGCTTCGACGTCATCCTCGCCAACCCTCCGTTCAAGGGCAGCCTCGACGAGGGCGACGTGCACCCCACGCTGACCTCGGCGGTGAAGACCAAGAAGACCGAGCTGCTCTTCGTTGCGCTCATCCTGCGCATGCTCAGGAAGGGAGGCCGATCGGCGACCATCGTGCCCGACGGTGTGCTGTTCGGATCGAGCAAGGCGCACACCGCGCTGCGCGCCATGCTGGTGAAGGACAACCAGCTCGAAGCGGTGATCTCGCTGCCGAGCGGCGTGTTCAAGCCCTACGCGGGCGTGTCGACGGCCATCCTCGTCTTCACGAAGGGCGGCAAGACCGACCATGTCTTCTTTTACGACGTCGGCGCCGACGGCTTCTCGCTCGACGACAAGCGCGACGTGGTGAGCGACAACGACCTGCCCGACGCGCTCGAGCGCTGGCGGAAGCGGAGCGCGAAGAAGGACACCGACAGGACGGCGAAGCACTTCATGGTGCCGGTGGCCGACATCGAGGCCAAGGACTTCGATCTCTCGATCAACCGCTACAAGGAAGCGAAGCACGAAGCGGTAACCTACGAGCCGCCGAAAAAGCTCATCGCCAAGCTGCGAAAGCTCGAGGCCGAGATCGCGAGGGACCTGAGCGAGCTGGAGGCGATGCTGTGAGGACAGTTCCGACAACGCCGCTCGGTTCGCTAGTCAGTATTGTCGGCGGTGGAACCCCGTCGAAGTCTCGACCGGAGTTCTTCGAGGGGACGATCCCGTGGGTCACCCCCAAGGACATGAAGGTTTGGATGATCCTCGACAGCGAGGATCACATCTCCGAAGAGGCTGTCGCCGCGTCTCCGGCGAAGCTCGTGCCCAAGGGTACGGTCCTGGTGGTGGTGCGCTCGGGGGTCTTGAAGCACACGCTTCCGGTCGCGATCGCCGGTCGCCCCGTCACTTTGAACCAGGACATGAAGGGGCTTCTATGCGGCGACGGCATCGACCCGAGGTTTCTCGCATTCTTTCTGAAGAGCGCGGAGCCTCGACTTCTCACAACCGTGCGAGGCACAACGGCCGACAACATCCCGCTTGATGAGCTCAAGGCACTGGAGGTGCCTCGAGTTCCCCTCACCGAGCAGCGGCGCATCGCCGACATCCTCGACAAGGCCGACGCCATCCGCCGCAAGCGCAAGGAGGCCATCGCCCTCACGGAGGAGCTGCTGCGCTCGGCGTTCCTAGAGATGTTCGGCGACCCGGTGACGAACCCGAAGGGGTGGCCGGTGAAGCCATTGGGGGAGCTGCTCGCGTTCCTCACAAGCGGCTCGCGGGGGTGGGCGCAGCACTACGCTGATAGCGGCGAGACATTCCTCCGCATTCAGAACGTTCGGAAAGACTTGCTCGACCTGTCCGACGTTGCCTTTGTGCAACCGCCTGATTCAGCCGAAGCGAGACGAACCGAGACGAAGCCGGGCGATGTGCTCCTGAGCATCACTGCCGATCTCGGACGAACTGCCGTGGTTCCTGCGAGCTTGCCGCGCGCCTTCATCAACCAGCACCTGGCGATCCTCCGGCCTCAAGGTGTCAACGCCGAATATCTCAGCGCTTTCTTGGCTTCGGAAGGGGGCCAGCTTCAGGTCAATCGGCGTAACAAGGGTGGTGTGAAGGCGGGGCTCAACTTTGACGACATTCGCAGCGTCGAGGTGCTGCTCCCTCCCGTCGCTGCCCAGGAGAAATTCGCCACAGCCAAGCGTCGCATTCGCGCGACGAACGCGGACATCGAGCGAGCACTGCTGCACGACGACGACCTCTTCAACTCCCTCGTGGCCCGCGCCTTCGCAGGAGAGCTCTAATGAGCTGGCAGGTCGGACAGCGCATTGTCGCGGATGCGACGGGGGCCACCGTGCGCGGAAGCAGAATCGCTGGCGGCGCGCAGCTTCACATCGACGTCGCGTTTCGGTTGGTCGAGTGGCCATGGAAGGAGAACGGCCCGATCTCCCTTGTGCCTCAGCCAAGCGAGGTCAAGGCGCGCTTCGCTCGCGATGAGCTGAACCTTGGGTTCGCGCTTCCGAACCCGGCACAGGTGATCGTGCCACCGCGTCATTCCTCGACCAGCAGCGTCCGTTTCACGCTTTCGCTCTCGACGGCCGCGCTCGTTGCGCTGGAGACCGCTCGGGATGGCCGATCGATCGAGCTCGTGATGACGCTCGTCGCGCATCCCTTCGCCGTCGGACAGAACCCAGGCGATGCACCGGGCATTCACATCGTGCCTGTCGGTCAACAGTATCCATTTCAGTTCCAGGTACCGAAAGAGCAGTGGCTCGCGGTGCTCAAGAGCGTCGGCTACTGCGACTCGATCCTCACCGAGCTGCGGCTTCCGGCGCAGGGGCCCGAGTCCACCACCGTAGGACGACAGAGGGTCGTGAACGCGGTCAACGCGCGCAACGACGGGCGCTACCGAAACACGGTGCAGGAGTGCCGCATCGCGCTCGACGCGCTCAAGACCGCTGGCTTCGGAGGTCGGGCACCCGACGAGGTCGCACAGTTCCTCCAGACGAACGCGCGCAACCTGTCCCAGGCCGAGCGCTTCTCGGCGCTGCAGATCGCGATGCAGCTCTTCTTGTCGCCCGCGCATCACGATGGCGTTCCCGACGAGGAGTTCAGCCGCGAGGACGCAGACCTCGCCATCGCGATGACGGCAGCGCTCCTGCGCCTCGCCCCGCGGTGGGGCGCTGACTCGACTGACACGAGCGCCAGCAAGGAGAGCGCACCGTGACCACCTCGCGCGGCAAGAAGGCGGCCTCGAAGAAAGGCGTGATCGCCAGGGTTTCCGAGCGCCGCGCGGAGGTTTTGCAGCAGCCGCTGCAAAACCCCGTGGCTCTGGAGCCAATGCCGGCTGGGTATCCCGAGTGGCTGGCCGACGTGAAGGCACGCGTTCATGCGGCGCAGCTCCGCTCCGCGCATGCCGCGAATCGCGAGCTCTTGATGTTCTACTGGGACCTCGGGCGGGACATCTCGGAGAAAATCGCCCGAGGGGGCTACGGCGCGAAGGTCGTCGATCGCCTCTCCCACGATCTCAAAGCGGACTTCCCGACGATGAAGGGGTTCTCGCCGAGAAACCTCAAGTACATGCGTCGCTTTGCGGATCTCTGGCCCGACCCCGAGATTGTGCAGCAGCTGCTGCACAATCTTCCCTGGTTCCACCTTTGCACCATCATGGACAAGGCGGCCAAGCACCGCGACTGGTACGCCCGCGCCGCCGTCGAGTACGGCTGGTCGCGGCCGATCCTCGTCATGCAGATCGAGACGGGCGCCCACGAGCGCTTCGGCAAGGCCACGACGAACTTCGAGCGCACGCTCCCCAAGCCGCTTTCGGATCTGGCCCTTGAGACCCTGAAGGATCCCTACCGCTTCGACTTCACGGGCCTGTCTCGCGAAGCCGAGGAGCGTCACGTCGAGCGCGCGCTCGTGGAGCACATCACCGAGTTTCTCATCGAGCTGGGCGCGGGCTTCGCCTACGTCGGGCGCCAGGTGCCTCTCGTGGTCGGCGAACGTGAGTTCTACCTCGACCTGCTCTTCTACCACCTGCGCCTGCGCGCCTACGTCGTCATCGAGCTGAAGGCCGTCGAGTTCGAGCCGGAGCACCTGGGCCAGCTCGGGTTTTACCTCGCTGCGGTGGACGGCCAGGTCAAGCGCCCTGACGACGCGCCGTCGATCGGTCTCCTGCTGTGCAAGACGAAGGACGCCGTGGTCGCCGAATACGCGCTCAAGAGCGCCACGGGCCCGATCGGCGTGTCGGAGTACCAGCTCGTCGAGTCCCTGCCGAAGGACCTCGCGGCGAACCTGCCGAGCATCGAGCGCATCGAGGAGGAGCTGAGCAAGGCAGCCACGACGCGCAAGGTCGCGGAGGGTCTCGCGCTGGCGGCGGCGAAATCTTCAGGAGCCGCGAAGAAGCCGAATGCGCCGAAGGCGGCGAAGAAGGGGAGAAAGCGATGAGCGCAGCCGAGGTGTGCCGTGAAACCTCCGCGAGCCCGCAGATGGTGCAAGTCGTGCTTGCACGAACTCGTCGACGAACCGTTGGCGACTTGCCGGCGCAGCCGGCGAGAGCATTTGACGGCCATTTGATGGACGAGCGGCCAGGACCCGCTTCCTGTCACTGTTCGCAAGCAAATCCGCCGACTTGCGTATTTGCTGGGTATTTGATCGTGGGCCCGCCGGAGGCCTCATGCTGACCTCGCTCGAGATCGAGAACTTCAAGGGCATCGGGGCTCGCCAGCGCATCGATTTCGCGCCGCTGACGCTGCTCTTCGGCGCGAACAGCGCGGGCAAGAGCAGCATCCTGCAGGCGCTCGTCTACCTGCACGAGCTGATCGAGCGCGGCTCGGCCGACGTCGATCGCACCGAGCTGGGCGGCCACGTCCTCGAGCTCGGCGGCTTCGCACGTCTGGTCCACCAGCATGAGACCGCGCGCGGCATCGTGCTGCGCGCCGAGTTCGCCGCGCCTGGCGGCCTCGAGCGCTTCGGGCGCGACCTGACCGACTTCCCGTTCCCCGACCTTGACGACGAGGTGGAGAGCGCGTGGCTCGAGCTGAACATCGAGCACCGCACCACGACCGCGTTCCGAGGCCCCATCGTCAGCCAGGTGCGCATTGGAGTGAACGGCGACTCCGAGCCCCTCGTGTGGCTGGAGGTCGGCGCGACGATGCGCGAGGGAGAGCCGCTCCACGCGCGCGTCAACTTGGGCCATCCGCTCCTCGCAATCGAGACGCGGGAGCTGCCTGGTGGTTACGCGATCGAGGCCGATGGTACTCGACGCCCCCTCGCCGCGAAGCACGCGCCGGCGGACATCACCGAGGCCTGGGAGCAGATCGCCATACCGGAGGAGGAGCTGCACCGTGAGTTGGAAGCCGAGGGAGGTGGCTACGGTGGGGGAAGCGGCGCCGGCGCCGGGCTCGGCGACGGCAGCGGCTTCGGCGACGGGCGCTCGCTGCCGGTGTTCGCGCTCGCGCGGACTCGGGCGTCAGCCCTGCCTGCGCCGGGCGAGCCTCTGCGGGTCGTGGCGGCAGGCGACATCGAGGGCGACAAAGAGGAGCTCGTCTCGCTGCGACTCAAGCCTGCGTCGGACGAGGTGAAGCGACAGGTCGAGGCGCTCGAGACGTCCATTGCCCTCCGAGAGCGCGCTGCTCGCGAGGTCCGCACGTTCTTGGAGATGGTCGTCCTCGGCACGACCTCGCAGCTCGCGGCCTTCCTGCGTGACGCCCAGTACATCGGGCCGCTGCGCACGATCCCGCCGCGCGGGTTTCTCTACGAACGCGCCGGGCGCTTCACGAGCTGGGCCGACGGTCTGGCCGCGTGGGATCTGCTCCTGGCGGATCGCCTCACGCTCGTGGAGCGGACGAACGACTGGCTGCGCAAGCTCAACGTCGGCTGCAAGGTGGTCGTGCAGCAGCTCTTCGAGGGCAACGCTGACGCCGAGGACGTCGCGGCAGGCCACGTCGACAAGACGGTGCGGCGCCTCTTGCTCGACACGGGCGCGGGCTCGTTCGTGCTGCCGTCGGAGGTGGGCGCCGGCATCTCTCAGCTCATCCCTGTGGTGGTCGCTGCCATCGAGGGGCGCGGCGGTCTCTCGCTCGTCGAACAGCCGGAGATCCATGTCCACCCGGCCGTGCAGGTAGGGCTTGGCGATCTCCTCCTCGATGCCGCGAGCCGTGAGGGGCAGCGCCGGATCATGTTCGTCGAGACCCACAGCGAGCATCTGCTCCTGCGGGTCATGCGGCGCATGCGCGAGACGCACGAGGGCACCGTGCCGGAAGGTGTTCGCCCCGTACGGCCAGAGGATGTCTCCGTGGTGCTGGTCGAGAAAGACGGTTCGCGTAGCATCAGCCGCAAGATGCCACTGAACGAGCGCGGAGAGCTGGTCAAGGCATGGCCCGGAGGCTTCTTCGAAGAAGGCCTTCGAGAGGTGCTGTGATGGCGTTGCTCGCCGAGTACGCGCTCACGCCGGGTGTCTTCGATGTGACGGCCTACACCAGCGAGGAGGTCTGCGGCCTCCATCTGCAAGCCCTCAAGGACGTGCTCCTCCACGAAGGACTCGTCCGCAACCTGCGCTCCGGCGAATGGGTCAAGACGTTCGACGACTCGTCGCGCCCATGGCACCAGCGCGGCAAGGAGCTGCTGAAGAAGCTGCGGACGCAGCAGCGCATCGTTCTCGCCGACGCAGCCGTCGCCACGGCCCCGCAGACCGACACCGACTGGTGCGCCGAGGCGCTCGCGAGCCACTCGGCGCGGCCCCTCGCGGGCGTGATCGCGACGGATGCCACGGCAGTCCCGCACGCTCGCAACGCCATCGTCAGCTCCGTGAGCAAGCTATCGAGCGCGCCCTGGTGGGCGTCGCGGAGCCCGTCGCTGCGCCTCGGGCGGACGCTCGTGGACTACGAGGCCGCCCTCGCGCCGGTGTTGCGGCACGCCAACTCGCTCATCTTCGTCGACCCGTTCATCGATCCTACGGACCACCACCAGTACGGCGACCTGATGAAGCTCCTTGCGGGGCTGCGTGCTCGTTCGGTGAAGCCGCTCGTCGAGATTCATCGTGCGGCCTGGTACGGCGGTGGCAACGACAAGCGCCCTCAGGTGAACGACGTGGTCGCGGCGCTGACGCCAGCCATCACCACGGCGGCCAGGACCGCAGGACTCTCGGTGGACGTCTTCCTCTGGGATGACATCCACGACCGCTACCTGATCACCGACCTCATCGGCATCAGCCTGCCGTACGGGTTCGGCACGACGAAGAAGCCCAACGAGCAAACCACCTGGACCCGCCTCGGTCGCGATGACCGCGACGCCGTCCAGCGCGACTTCGACTCTGCGCGTCGTGCTCCCCGCCACCGCTTCACCGTGAAGGGGACGTGATGGCGATCGAGCGACTCGACACCGCCACCCTCGAAGCCCTCTGCGGTGTGCTCGGTGACACGGGCGGCGGTCTCACGGGGTCCGAGATCGGCGGGCTGCTTCGCCAGTGCCAGATCGACGACGTCGCGCCAGGCATCACGAAGCGACATCGGCTCTACGAGGCGCTGGCTGCGCGTCAGCAGCGTGACGGCGTGGCCAACAACGTGCTCGCCTTCGTGCAGGCCGCCATGCACCCGGCGCGGTACGTGGGCAAGTCGCAGTTGTTCGCCGAGCGGCAGGCAGGGCTCAACCCCGTGCTCTCGCTGGCCGGCCTCGGCATTGACGATCACGGGCAGGTGATCGCTGCGCAGCGGGCACATACAGCAAGCGAGGCCGAGGCGCGCGCGGGGCGTCTGCGGGCCGAGCTGGTCCGGCGACAGGTTCACGCTGATGTGCTGAAGGCCTGCCGCGCGGAGCTGCTCGAAGAGAACTACTTCCATGCGGTGCTCGAAGCGACCAAGAGCGTGGCCGAGAAGGTCCGTCAGCTCTCAGGCTTGACGCTCGACGGATCGGAGCTCGTCGATGAGGCCTTCGGTATGCGCGACCGCGATCGTCGCTCGCGCACGCCGATCCTGGCGCTCAACACGCTCCGTTCGATCTCGGAGCAGAGCGAGCAGCGCGGCATGATGCACATGATGAAGGGCATCTTCGCGGTGTTCCGCAACCCAACCGCGCACGAGCTCAAGGCTCGCTGGGCGGTCGACGAGCAGGAGGCGCTCGACCTCCTGACGATGGTGTCGGTCGTTCACCGCCGTCTCGAAGGAGCCGTACGGGTGCCAGGAGGCGGCCGATGACGACCGGCATCGTCGACCGCATCGCGTGGGAGCCCTGGTGGCGCCTGTCGATGGGCGCTGGCGTCCTCGATGACGCTGGCGTGGAGGTTTCTCGGGGTCCAGCAGGAGGCCGCTCGACACCTGTTGACCACGCTGCGTGGCCTCCCGGTTCTCGGGTCCCTCTCCGAACGCCGATCTGCGAGAATGCCGCCGACCTGTGCGGCGAACATCGCGCCGAGGCCCGCGTTCAACGCCGCGCGCCGCGATCCGCCGAGGGCTTCCGCGCATTCGCAGCTTCTCGGCTCGACGCCGCTTCGGACCTCGCCGAAGCAGCCCGGTCCCGGAGCCATTTCTCTCTCGTTGCCAACCAGGGGCGAGGGTCGGTAAACAGAAGCCCCCAAGGAGCGATCCGAGGGGGCTTCGCCGTTTCTCCCCAGAAGTCCGCGTGTTTCGCGCGCGGCGCGTCCTGCGACGGTGCTCTCGCGTCTGCTCGCAGAGAGCGCCGAGCGAGCTCGATGAGCGCCGCGTGGGACAGCTCTCCCGCTCTCTCTCCTGTCCCGTGGGGAGAGAGAAGCCGAGAGGCGTTTAACTGCGTACCCGGCGATCAACAGTCGGCCCCGTTGGTCAACAGCTTCGGCGCCCGCGACGGGCCGAGCCTGTTGATCATCGGGGCGATGGCTCGCGAGGAGCGACGAGCGGTGCATGCCGCCGCACGTCGCGAACCGCTCGCGCGAGGTCCGTGGTCGCGGGCGTCGCCGGGCCTGTTGATCGTCGGGGCGCCGTCCCAGCGGCACGATCCCTGGTCAGATGCCGTCGGCACGGTCTCGGGCAGCGATCATCTCGCGCGCGAGCTGCAGCGCCGAGCGCGGCTTGGTCGTCGGCGCGCACCGCGCGAGGATCACCTTCCAGCCGTTCCGCGCTGCGGCCGCCTCCGCGACAATGCTCGCGACCTCGGCCGGGTCGACGCGCTCTTCCGAGATGCGTCGCTCTGCCCCGTACTCGGCGGCCAGAGCACGTCGCTCGCCCGCGCCCTTCCCACGAGCCAAGACACGGGCGTAAGCCTCGCACGAGTAGGCGAACGTCTCGCGCTGCCGGTACTCGATGTCGAGCAGCCACTCCTTCGTGCGCGTCTCGCGTAGGCCGATCGTCCTTCTCTTGCAGTTGTGGAAGATGTGCGCGGCCTCGTGGACGATGAAGTCGGCGAACGGGTCGTCCTCGGCGAAGTAGTCCGGGGAGACGTAGCAGGTCGTCTCCTCGCTGATGCCGACCACGCGCGGCGCGTCAGGGCACAGAAGCTCCGCGCCGACGCTCAGCAGGAAGAGGTTCGCGAGGTCCCACGCCGAACGATCCCACCCGTGGTTCAGGATGATCGACTCGATGGTCTCGCTCGTGACGTATACGACGGACTTCCCGAGCGTCGCGAGGACGACATCTTGCTCGGCCTTCGGAAAGAGCCCGCGCACCATCGGCTCGACCTTCGCGCGCGTGAACTCGACGCCGACGTTGTCGGGCACTGCCTCGTGCGTCCGCCCCTTCGCGAGCCGTCGGACCTCCGCGAGCAGCGCGCCACGGATGTCGGCGTGCTGGCGGCGTCCGCGCTCCATGATGTCGCCGGGCCAGGCGCCCATCATGTCGGCGTCACCGGTGCGGAGGTAGCGCTCGATCTCGTCGGCGATGGTCGAAGACGACAGCGCCCGAATGGTCACGCGGCCTCGCCCTCTTCATCGTCGCCCTCCTCGTCGTCAGCGACGATGGCGGTGGCCTCGGCCGACGCCTTGCCCATCGCGCGCTCGACAAGGGCCAGCAGAGCCGCCTTCCGCGCCGAGTAGAACGCCTGGAACGAGTCGGCTCGCAGCAGCGCCGGGTCGATGACGTGGCTCGTCAGGATGGTGTCCATCGCGGCGTCATCCAACTTCACCTGGGCGTGCCCCTGGAGCTGCGCGAGGTACTTCGAAGGGGCGCTCCCGCCGATCATCCGGTTCGCCTTGTAGGAGATGGCCGTCTTGTTGACGATCGCGTTGAAGACGCGCGGCGGGATGTCTTGGTCCTCGCACCACTTCTTCGGGAAGATGTGGTGGATGTCGAGCTTCACGTCGTCGCGGTCGAGGTCGACCATGCGCGCCTTCCAAAAGAAGTCGCACGCGCCCTCTCGCTGCAAGAGCACGTAGAGCCCACGGTACGCGGCACTGGTGCGCGAACGGAGCGTGTCGAGGCGGTTCGGGTTGAAGCCTGCGGCTTGAACCGTGGCGGGCTCCGGCGCCGAGGGATCGTTGACCCAAGCGAGGAGCTGCTGCACGTCGAGCGCGATCCGCGTCTCGACGGCGCCGCCGTAGAGCTCGCCCAGGACGCCGCACCAGAACCAGCGCGCGAGCTTCCCCTTGATCTGCGGCTCGAGCCAACGCTCACCGAGATGCGCGAGCAC
Organism: Sorangiineae bacterium NIC37A_2; assembly: GCA_002085155.1. Taxonomy (GTDB): domain Bacteria; phylum Myxococcota_A; class Polyangia; order Polyangiales; family Polyangiaceae; genus NIC37A-2. Next base: position 80,811 of record NASX01000006.1, on the reverse strand, counting down.
GGCCCCAAGCGGCGTGAACTGTGTACGGTAGGGAAGGAACTTCGGGTGGTGGAACCCCTCGCTGCGCAGGAACCGCTCGGCCTCCTCGAATCCCTTGGTCAACGACTCGGCCCACTTCTCGAAAGCCCCGAGCGGCATCTCGAGGATGTGCTCACGCTTGGCCGTGACGCCGGTGGCCTCCTTGCCGGAGCGCCCGGCGGCGAGGTCCTGCGTGCGCCTCTCGAAGGAGTGCAGCAGCGAGATGCCCTGGAGGAAGTCCGTCGGCTGGAGATCACGGAGCAGCGGTCTCTTGCTGAGGCGAGCATGGCGCCCGCTCTTGCCCCTCCCGCCGAACCAATCGTCGCGCAGGTTGAAGCCGTCGGCCGCCCACGTGGCTGTGATGAGCTCGAAGACCGACAGCGGAACGCCGCCCGTGTTCACCTTCTCGAACACGAGGCAGACGGCCTCCTTCGAGGTCTCCTTTCTCAGGCTGATGACCGGCAGCGCGTAGTTGCGGAACGGCTCCACAACCTGCCGTCGAAACTTCATGAAGCGCGCGAGCTTCTCGGGAGCATGCTCCGAGAGCGCCTGCTCCCAGTCATCCGAGTTCAGGATCTGGCTGCAGGGGAAATGGAAGGCATCGATCTCCTTCTCACGCGTGCTGAGGTCGAGCACCACCTTGCGGCCGAAGTTCTCTCGCTGGATACGCTGCTCGTCGACGGTGACGATTGCATCCTCGAGCGCTTGGGGCCCCTGTAGCGCCTTCTCGATGTCGAAGTAGTAGTGGAGCTTCAGTTCACGCTTCTTCGCGTCGCGTGTCGCCACCGGCTTGTCCAGCTTCAGTACCTGCGTGAGCGACGTGAGGCGCTGCTGCCCGTCGAGGATCAGCTCCTCCGGGTTCGTGTTCGGCGGAAGCTCCACGCCCTCGACCGGGCGCACCTGGAACCGAGTCTCGCCACCCGTCTCAAGGAGCATCACGGCGCCGATCGGGAAGGAACGCGCGATGCTCACGAGCAACGACTGGATGTGCTCGTCGTCCCAGACCCACCCACGTTGGAAGTCAGGCAGTTGGAGCTTGCCCTTCACGACCTTCGCGAGGAGGTCGCTGAGCAGGGTCTTGGTCGAGTCGAAAGTAGACATGGATGCCGAGCGTGGGCGATCTCGCCGCGAGCATCCGACAATACCTCATGGCGTACGCCGGGAACACCAGCGCGTGCTCCGGTCGGCGGCGTGGCTGGTAGCCCAATCGAGCCAGCAGCCGCAGCTCGTCGAGGGGGCGCGCTCCTGGTACCGTCGACGCCCGATGAACAAGCGGCTCCGCAAGAAGAAGCGCATCGGCGAGTTCCAGGAGCTCGGATTCGAGGTGCTCGCCGACCTGCGCGATGGGCTCTCGCCCATCGAGTTCGATGCGTTCCTCGACCGCTGGATCAGCGCCGTCGAGGGCCGCCAGCTCGCCTTCGGCGGTGGCGGCGGGCACGACGGGAAGTTCGAGGGGTTCGTCGCGCGCGCTGGTCGTGGCAGCGCCTCCGACGAGGATCGCGCGATGCTTGCCGCGTTCCTCAAGAGCGACGCGGCTGTGATTCGTCACGAAGTGCGTGAGCTTCGCGACGCGTGGTACGAGGCTCCGGCGGTATGAGCTTCTTCGCCAAGCTGAAGGCGACGTTCTCAGGGACGCCTGCATCGGGTACGGCCTTAACTCCCGCCAGCGCCACGGTGGCGCGCGGCCCGTCGTGGCGCATCGTCCTCACAGCCATCGGCGTCACGACCCCGACGTGCCCGCACTGCGGCCACGCGTTTGAGAAGATGCCGCAGCGAAAGCGCGCCTGCCCAAAGTGCAGCGCCGTCTTCTACTCGAGGAAGCGCTCACTCGATGGCGCGAAGGTGCTGCTCACCGAGGCGCACGCTCGCGAGGGCGAGGCGCAGGACGCGCTGGTCACGCTCACGCAGGAGGGAGTCTCGGACGCCGATCTGGATGCGCTCGTTCACGCGCTTCAGGGCCAGCTCGGCCGCGTTCCAACCGCCGACGAAGTCCTCACCCAGCATCTCGCGCGCGCCGCCGCCGCTCATGCCGAGGCACTCAACTGGGGGCTGTACCGGAACGCCCGTTTCAACCTCGCAGAGTCCTGCGCGCGGCGCGGGCAGCACGAGGACGCGCTCCGTCTACTCATCGAGGTCTCAGTGCTCGACCTGAACGGACCTCGGAACTGCGGAGGGAGCAAGGACCCGGAACTCCTGCGGCGCTTCCCTCCCTTCGACCCGAAGACCGCGTTCCTCGCGCCGGGCATCATCAACCGGACCGTCGAGATCATCGATCTGCTCAAGCTTTCGCCTGACGACACGCGCCGCTTGTTCGAATCTGTGGCGGGCTCCGTCGGGCCGACGCTGAGGCTGCCGCGCTCGGCAACGAGCGTCTGGCGAGAGCTGTCGAAGGCTCTCGTCGACGCGCGGGGCTGATCAGATGGCGACCTTCTCGAGCATCGCCATCCCGCGCGCGGCCTCGGCCGGCGTCGCGTCGGCGAGCTCGAGATACACGCGCCCGCTCTCGCTTTCGTCCTCGGTGTTCACGCACCAGCGCTCGCCCGCGGGCGTGGCCAGCTCGATCTCGGTGGCGAGCTTGTGGAGCGCGGCCTTCACGACGCGGTAGCTGGTGCCCTTGGGGAAGCGGAGCGCGATCTGCGGCTCGGGCGTTCCGTAGCGGCTCTCGCCCTGGCTCACGGTCTTCGTCATGGCGGTGCTCCTCGGACTACTCACAGCGCGACCACCACGTAGCGGTGCCCGGGGTTCATCGCCTCGAGCTGGGCGCGTCGCCTCTCCGCGTCTTCGGCGGTGGCGAACGCGTCGTACTTCCAGGCGTTCCTGGTCGGCGCCATGCGGCTGATCGAGCCGTCCTTATTCACCGACTTCACCATGAAGCGCGCGTTCGCGGCGGCCTGCTCGGCTGATCGCGTAGCGCGTGCGTTGGCGTAGGCGCGGAAGGCGTTTGTCGATCTCGAGCACGCGGTAGGCGAGCACCGCCGAGAGCAGCTTGTCGGGTGCCGAGCGCTGGAGCGCGGGCAGCTTCCGCTCGTCATCGCCGGTCAGCAGCTTGAACGCGACCTTCTTGCCGGCGTCGGGCAGCGAGGCGCGTGGGGGACGGGGCTCCACGAAAGGGAACCCAGGGTTCCCAACCGTGATGACCGCCCGGCTTCGTCTTGCACAAAAGGGAACCAAGGGTTACGTTTTGTGCGTGACGACGCCCGAAACCAAAGGACCGGACTGGGACCGGCTCTTCGAGACCGCCGCTGGTCAGTCCGGCTACGTCACGACGAAGCAGGCCGCCGAGGCGGGCTACTCCACCCACCTGCTCCGCAAGCACATCCTCGCGGGTCGCGTGACGCGGCCGCAGCGGGGGATCTACCGGCTCGTCCACTTTCCGGTCGGGGAGCACGAAGAGCTGGTCACCGCCTGGCTCTGGTCCGAGCAGGCGGGCGTGGTTTCACACCAGACTGCGCTGTCGCTCCACGCACTCTCCGACGTGCTGCCTGCCCAGGTGCATCTCACGCTACCCGAGGCTTGGCGGCGGCGACGCTTTCGCGTTCCCGCCGGGGTCGTGCTCCACCACGCGGACGTCGCACCCGAGGAACGAGCGTGGTTCGGCCCGGTGCCCGCGACGAGCGCCAGCCGCACGCTCAGCGACTGCGCCAAGAGTGGCCTGTCCCCGGAGCTGCTGCGGCAGGCCGCCCAGCAAGCGCTTCGGCGCGGCCTCGTCACGCGCGGAGAGCTCGCCGAGGTCGAGACCGCCCTCAAGCCGTTCGGAGGCCTGGCAGAATGACCCCTCGCACCTACGCCTCGCCCGAGGCCTTCAAGCAGGCGCTCGAGCAGCGCCTGCGCTCGTCCGCCACGACGGGCGCCGAGTTCGCGCGCAAGCGTCAGCTCCTCGTCTTCGATCGCTTCCTCGCCCGCATCGCCCTTGTGCTCGGAGACGCGGCCACGCTGAAGGGAGGACTCGTCCTCGAGCTACGCCTCGAACGAGCGCGCACCACGAAGGACGTGGACCTCCGCATGGTGGGCTCACCCGACGACGTGCTCGCGAAGCTGCAAGAGGCGGGACGCAAGAACCTCGGCGACTTCATGACCTTCGAGGTCGTCCCGGATGATGACCACCCGGAGATCCAGAACGACGGCATGCAGTACGACGGGCTTCGCTTTCGCGCCGAGTGCAAGCTCGCCGGCAAGCTCTACGGTCAGCCCTTCGGTGTCGATGTCGCGTTCGGCGATCCGATCCTGGGCGAGCCCGAGGTCATCGTCGCGGAGGACGTGCTCGCTTTCGCCGGCATCGCCCCGCCGACGCTGAGGCTCTACCCGATCGAGACACACATCGCGGAGAAGCTGCACGCGTACACGATGCCGCGCACGCGACCGAACTCGCGCGTGAAAGATCTACCCGACATCGCTCTGCTGGCGACTGCGCAGCCCATCGACGCGAAGCGCCTGCGCGCGGCGCTCGAGCAGACGTTCGCGTTCCGCAAGACGCACGCGCTGCCCGCTACCGTGCCTTCCCCCATCGAGGCATGGCGCACGCCCTACGAGGCGATGGCGCGCGAAGATCAGCTTGCCTGGCCCACGCTCGATGATGTCACCAAGGCGGCCCAGGCCTTCCTCAACCCGGTTCTCGCAGGCGGGCTCGACGCGACGTGGGAGCCCGAGACGTGGACCTGGCGACTTCACTAAATGGAGCCGCTTCACTCGCCGGTGAAGTTGGCCAATTTAGTGAAGTCCGGCCTCCATCACTGGACCAGCTCGACCGCCAGCCTGGCTGGAAGCTATCCGACGAGCGCTACGACGACGGCGGCTTCACCGGCGCGAACATCGACCGCCCCGCGTTCACCCGGCTGATGGCCGACGTCGAGGCGGGTAAGGTCGACGTCATCGTCGTCTACAAGGTCGACCGCCTCTCGCGCTCGCTGCTCGACTTCGTGAAGGTGATGGAGCGCCGCGGAGCGGCGGGCGCCTCGTTCGTCTCGGTGACGCAGAACTTCTCGACGGCCGACGCGATGGGTCGGCTGACGATGAACATGCTGATGTCCTTCGCCGAGTTCGAGCGTGAGATGATCAGCGAGCGCACGCGCGACAAGATCGCCGGCGCCCGTCGCAAGGGGAAGTGGACGGGCGGACAGGATCACCAAAGCGCCGCCTCCGCCGCCGTGACGACGACCTACGCCGCGGCGCCCTGGATCATGAAAGCGTCGACTGGTGGATCACTGGAAGGGCGTCGCTGAAGCCTGCAGTGGGGCAAGGAGCAGTCGGGCCGCGCCATCGCCCTCGAACGCGACGTCATCCAGAAGAAGATCGACGAGCTGAGCAAGGAGGCCGCCTCGCTGCTCACCTTCGTGCGCGAGTCCGGCGGCAAGGCGGGCAGCACCGTCTCGGACCAGCTCGCCAAGGTCGAGCTCGCGCTCGACGAGCAGCGCCTCAAGGCCAACGAGCTCGACGACCGCCTTCGGGGGCTGAGCGCCGCCGTCGGCCGGGTGCAGAGCGCCCTCGACCTGCTGAGCAACTTCTCCGAGGTCTGGGAGGTCCTCGTGCCCGAAGAGCGCTGCGACCTGGTCAAGTTGCTCATCGAGCGCGTCGACGTAAACGTCCCCGAGAGCGAGCTGCACATTACCCTGCACGACCTCACCGACGAGCTGCCGCCGCTGCCCGACATCTTCCCCGAACGTAGCGAAGCGGCCCCGGCAGAGGAGGCGACCGCTCCATGAGCAAGATCGAGAAGATCGCCTTCCGGCCCCGCCACCGCCGGCAAGCCACCCGCCGTGCCGAGCGCGAAGAGGGCCTGCGAACTCCACACCCGGCCCGTGTTGCCCGGCTCCTCGCCCTGGCCCGCGACATCGAAGCCCGGATCGAAGCCGGCGAGTTCCGCGACTACGCCGACGTGGCCCGCGCCCACGGCCTCACCCGCGCCCGGCTCACCCAGGTGATGAACCTGCTGCTGGCCCCGCCGATCCAGGAGGACGTCCTCCACCTAGAGGTGCTGCCTGGCCGCGAGCCGATCTCCGAGCAGGACCTCCGGCGGGTGCTGCAGAGCCTGGTGTGGGAGGAGCAGGTGGCGATGTGGCGCACTGTCCTCGAGCCGATCAGCAAGAAGGTGCGTCGGCTTGACTTTTCAGGCAAAATTGGGGGTTGAAGGGGTCTGTGCTGGAGCGAGTGCGCATGTTCAGTGTAGAACAGCCCCGACCGAGAGAACGATGGCCAAGGCAGACCAAATCAAGGCTCTCATCCGGAGCCACGCAGAGGGCGACGATACGCGTTTCTACGCCGTCGCTATGCAGGTTGCTGCCCAGGCGGCCCGAAACGGGCATGGCAAGTTTGCCCAAGAGTTACGAGAGCTTGTAGACCGCGCCAAGGAGCGAGCGAAGGCAGCAGCCTCGGCACCGGGCCCGAAGCCCATCCCCATGGCCCAGCCGAGAGGCGAGCTGGCGGGGCTCCTGACGGTCGGCTACCCGAAGACCCGCGTCGCCGACATGGCGCTCGACGACGAACTCCACCAACGGATCGATCGCGTCCTCGTCGAACAGCGCCAGCGCGATCGCATTCGCGAGCACGGGTTCGCTCCGCTTCGGAAGCTTCTACTCGTGGGACCGCCCGGCACGGGGAAGACGATGACCGCGGCCGCATTGGCAGGAGAGCTGGGACTTCCCCTGTTCACCATCCAACTCGACGGCCTGATCACCAAGTACATGGGCGAGACCGCCGCCAAGCTGCGCCTCGTCTTCGACGCGATTCAGGGGACGCGCGGCGTCTACCTCTTTGACGAGTTCGATGCCCTCGGGGGACAGCGCGGCGGCGCCAACGACGTCGGCGAGATTCGGCGCGTGCTGAACTCGTTCTTGCAGTTCCTGGAGATGGACGATTCGGACAGCTTGGTGATCGGCGCGACGAACCACGTAAAGCTGCTGGACCGTGCGCTCTTCCGCCGCTTCGATGCAGTCCTCGAGTACGCGCTGCCGTCGAAGGAGATCGCGACCAAGGTCATGCGGGCACGGCTCGGCCTATTGGACACCACAGAAGTCGAATGGTCGGATGCGGCGGCAGCGGCCGAATCTCTCAGCCATGCCGAGATCACTCATGCGTGCGAGCAAGCAGCGAAGAACGCGATCTTGGAGCACACCACCAAGGTCCGAAATGATGAGCTCGTCACCGCACTCAAGGAACGACGCAGCACGCATCCGTAACCCCCGAGGAGGAGGCTGACCGATGGCATCCCCTCGGAACCGACGCCACATCATCGTCCCTGGCGATCCGACCGTCGAGAAGTACACCCCGCATGGCGGTGGTGGCCCGTCAAAGGCGCCCGGCCCACCAGGGGCTGGGCGACCGGCTCACTCGGCCGCGTTGACCAAGGCGCTCGAAAGCGCTCGGGACACGGCGGCCCTGCGCAGAACAACCCAGTCGGTCGAAGTCACCGGTGCACAGCCGGGCCTCTACCTGGAGTTCGAGTCGTTCCCGGGCTGGGATCTGGCCATCAGCTCTCTTGAGAACAAGCGCGCGAAGGACCCTCTCCGGCACATCGAGGTCGTGGCGGTCAACACCGATAAGCCCAAGGACGACTCCGAGTCGAAGACTGCCAAGCAACGTGCCGCGGTCTTCGTTCCCGAAGGGCAGGTAGCTCACTTCGTCAAGCAGTTGGAACGCTACGCACTGACGACGCCAAAGGCTGAACGCGAGCGCCGACACGAAAACACCTACGACCGTGTCGCCAGCATCCGCCTGGCAGCCCTTCGCGGGTTGTGGACCGACGCAGACGAGGCCTATCCAGCGGACGCAGACGAGTCCATCTGGTGGGAAGTGTGGCTTCGCCGCACCGACGGCAAAGAACTCGAGCGCCTCCACGATTTCGCAGCCCAGACCAATATCCGCCTCGGCGACCGGCGCCTGCAGTTCGACGACCGAATCGTGACGCTGGCGCACACCACTGCCGGCACCCTGGCGATGTCGCTGGACGTCCTCGGCGACATTGCCGAGCTCCAGCGCGCGAAAGAGCCGGCCACGTTTTTCGTCGAGCAAGGTGCGGAAGATCAGGCCGCATGGGTGCTCGACCTCGCTGGGCGAATTCAGCGCAAGGGGGGCGGTGACTCCCCCGTCGTGTGCGTTCTCGATACCGGCGTGAACGGAGGGCACCCGCTGTTGGAGGGCTCCCTCCCGGCCGACGACTGCCACGCATACGAACCTTCCTGGGGCAACCACGACCATCATGGCCACGGCACGGAGATGGCTGGCCTGGCGCTCTTCGGCGACCTGGTGCCGCTGCTTGCCGGCAACTCACAGGTGGAGCTGCGGCATGCGCTCGAGTCGGTGAAGATTCTGCCGCCCAACGGTGAGAACGACCCTGACCTCTACGGCGCGATCACAGCAGACGCGACGAGTCGCCCCGAGATCCACGCGCCCACTCGACGCCGCGTGTTCTCCATGGCCGTGACCACGCGCGACTCGAGGGACCGGGGAAGACCCACATCGTGGTCGTCTGCCATCGACGCGCTAGCAGCGGGACGATCGTTCGATCCTTCGGACAAGGGGCTCGTGTACCTCGACGACGGGGAAGACCCCCATCAGCGCCTCTTCGTCGTCAGCGCGGGAAACGTCGACGACTCGAAACTCGACCGCGATCATCTCGCGCGAAGCGAGACGGAGCCGGTTCACGATCCCGCGCAGGCGTGGAACGCACTCACGGTTGGGGCGTACACCGAGAAGGTCGTCATCACACACCCGGAGTTCGCATCCCGTTCACCGGTGGCGAAGGCGGGCGAGCTGTCGCCGTGGAGCACCACATCGATGACGTTCCAGCCGAAGTGGCCGATCAAACCCGACATCGTCATGGAGGGCGGCAACATCGTGCATGACGCCAACGGGGACGTCTCGATTCCCTGGCTCTGCGACGACCTCTGTCTCCTCACGACCTACTTCAAACCGAGCGACAAGCCGCTGGTCACGACGTGGGCGACGAGCGCTGCGACAGCGCAGGCCGCACGGATCTGCGCCGAGATCTCGGCCAGCTACCCCGACCTTTGGCCAGAGACGGTTCGGGCGCTGGTCGTTCACTCGGCCCGGTGGACGCCCACGATGATGGGCCACTTCGATGCCGCGCCGAACAAGACAGCGCGCGCTCGGCTCGTTCAACGGTACGGCTTTGGTGTCCCGAGTCTCGACCGCGCGCTGCGAAGCGCGGCGGACGCGATCACCCTTGTCGCCCAAGGTTCGATTCGCCCCTTCGAAGACGGCAAGATGCGGGAGATCCACATCCATGATCTGCCGTGGCCCAAGGACGTGCTTGCGGGCCTTGGCGACGCGAAGGTCCGGCTTCGTGTCACGCTGTCGTACTTCGTCGAGCCGAACCCTGGCCGGCGTGGCTGGCAGACCAAGCACCGCTACCAGTCGCACGGGCTCCGATTCGAAGTTCGCGGTGCAGCTGAATCCCACGACGAGTTCAGGAAGCGACTCAACCAGCAAGCGATGGACGAGGACGAGGACCGACCGGTCGCGGGCTCGGACAACGACGGCTGGTATCTCGGGCCGCGGGCCCGTGATCGTGGCTCCATCCACTCGGACCTTCTGGTGGACTGCACAGCGGCGGACCTCGCCGAGCGAGGCATGATCGCGGTCTATCCGGTCACGGGCTGGTGGAAGGAGCAGAAGAAGCGCGACCGCAGCGACAAGGGCGCCCGGTACGCGCTCATCGTCTCCATCGAGACCGACGCCGCGGACGTGGACATCTGGACGCCGGTCGCCAACCAGGTCGGCGTGCCCATCGAGGTGGAGATCGAGCTCTGACGCCAGCCGCCCCGACAGCGCACTCACGCGACCGCATAATTTCAATGAGTTACGGCGGCTGCTTCAGGCTCAAACCGATTCTAGCCGACTTTGACAGGCATCAGACTGCATCGCTCAGCTCTTGAGCGAAAGGATCTGCAGTGATACCGTTGCGCCTCCCGTAGCAACCTGCGGGGTCGCCGGAATGGGGGACCGGCCCTCCCGGCGTCCGCAGCATGCGCCGAGAGGAAATGGTTGATGTCCACCGAACCCTGGGTCTCCGTCGAAGACGTCGCGAAGCATCTGAGCGTCGCGAAGGACTCGGTCTACCGCTGGATCGAGCACCGGGGCTTGCCCGCACACAAGGTTGGCCGGCTCTGGAAGTTCAAGCTCTCCGAGGTCGACGAGTGGGTGCGCGCCGGCGGCGCTGCTGAGGAGGAGAAGAAGGAGCCCGCACGATGACCAAGCTCACCCTGAGCCAGCTTTCCAGTTTGCTGTTTCGCGCCTGCGATGACTTGCGCGGCAACATGGATGCCTCGGAGTACAAGGAATACATCTTCGGCATGCTCTTTCTGAAGAGGCTCTCGGACCTCTTCGATCAGGAGCGTGAGCAACTCGCCAAGGACCTCAAGTCCAAGGGCATGGCCGACAAGGTCGTCGCGGCCCAGCTCGACAACCCGGACAAGTACACCTTCTTCGTTCCCGAAGAAGCGCGCTGGTCGACGATTCGCCACCTCAAGACCAACGTGGGCACGGCGCTGAACAAGGCGCTCGAGGCCCTCGAGGACGCGAACTTTGATGCGCTCCAAGACGTGCTCAAGGGCATCAACTTCAACCGCAAAATCGGGCAGCGCACTCTCGACGACGACACCCTCTCGAACTTCATCCAGAACTTCGAGAAGATCCCGCTGCGCGACGAGAACTTCGAGTTCCCCGATTTGCTCGGCGCCGCGTACGAATACCTCATCAAGTATTTCGCTGACTCGGCAGGCAAGAAGGCCGGCGAGTTCTACACGCCTGCCGACGTGGTGCGCACGCTGGTCGAGGTCGTTGAGCCGCAGCCGGGGATGAGTGTCTACGACCCGACCTGCGGCTCGGGCGGCATGCTCATCCAGACCCGCGACTACATCCGTGAGATCGGCGGCGACCCGCGGGACCTCTCGCTCTTCGGCCAGGAGAGCATCGGGACCACGTGGTCCATCTGCAAGATGAACATGCTCCTGCACGGCATCGCCCACGCCGACATCCGGCAGGAAGACACCATCCGCAGGCCGCAGCATAAGGACGACAACGGCGAGCTCAAGCGCTACGACCGCGTCCTCGCCAATCCTCCGTTCAGCCAGAACTACATCAAGAAGGACATCGAGTACCCCGGCCGCTTCGCCGTCTGGCTCCCCGAGAAGGGCAAGAAGGCCGACTTGATGTTCGTGCAACACATGCTCGCCGTGCTCAAGGGCGACGGCAAGATGGCGACCGTCATGCCGCACGGAGTGTTGTTTCGTGGCGGCGAAGAGCGCGAAACGCGGCGTCATTTCATCGAGCGCGGCTGGCTCGAAGCGGTCATCGGACTGCCGGCGGGCTTGTTCTACGGCACGGGAATCCCGGCTTGCGTGCTCGTCCTGAACAAGAAGGACTCAGCCACGCGCAAGCACGTCGTCTTCATCAACGCAGACCGCGACTACCGCGAAGGCAAGGCGCAGAACTTCCTTCGCGCCGAAGACATCTCGCGCATCGTCCATGCATACCGTGCACTCACGAGTGGCGAGCGAGACGAGCTGCCGGGCTATGCCCGGCGCGTCCCCGTCGCGGAGATCGAAGGCGAGGACTTCAACTGCAACATCCGCCGCTACGTGGACAACGCCCCGCCACCGGAGCCCCACGACGTGCGCGCCCATCTTCACGGTGGCGTGCCCAAGAGCGAAGTCGATGCCCTCGAGCACTTCTGGGCCAACTATCCCGATCTCCGCACGCGCTGCTTCAAAGCCCGGCCCGGCAACAGCGCCTACCTGGACTTCACGCCCGAGGTCACAGACCGCCGCGCTCTGGCCGACATCGTGAACGGCGACAAGAGCGTTGCGGCCGCCCACGAGGCCTTCCTCAAGACCCTCGAAGCGTGGTGGGACAAGCACCTTCCGGCCATCGAGGCGCTCGCGCCGACCAACGGCAAGAAGGGAAACGTCTACGCCCTGCGTCGGAGTCTGCTTGCCTCCATCGAACAGACCTTCGCCGGCACCAAGCTCCTGACGGGGCACCAGATCCGCGGCGCCTTCGCGCGGTACGTCGACGAGCTGAAGGCCGACCTCAAGTCCATCGCCGCCAGTGGCTGGGGCCCCGAGCTCATCCCCGATGCTGATATTCTCGAGAGCCAGTTCCCCGAAGTGCTTGCCGAGCTGGAGCAGAAGCGAGCTCGGCTCGCCGAGCTCACGGCTGTCTTCGCAGCCGCCGACGAAGAGGACTACGAGGACGACGACGACACCGGCGTTTTGCCCGGCGACCAGGTCAAGGAGCTCAAGGCCAAGCTCAAGCAGCTCAAGGGCGAGGCCAAGCTCGCGAAGCGCGACCCGAACCTCGGCGACCACAAGGCTTACGAGAAGGAGGCCGCCGCCGTGGAGTCTAGGCTCGCACGGCACAAGGCGCTCGAGGACGAGGCCAAGCAACTCAAAGCGGATCTTCGCGCCACCGAGAAGAAGCAAGACGACCTGGTGGCCGCCGCTCGCGAGAAGATCGACCGAGACGAAGCGCGGAAGGTCATCATCGACCGGCTGCATCGCCTGCTGGTGCAGACCTACGAGTCGTACCTCCGCGCCGACCAGCGTGCGTGCCTCGCCGCGCTGGAGAACCTGCACGCGAAGTACGCCACCACCGCGACCGACATCGAGCGGCGACGCAACACCGCGACGGCCAGGCTCAAGGGGTTCTTGGGGGAGCTTGGGTATGCGTGAGTGGCGGCGATATTCGATTCGCCAACTCGTGGGCGCACCAATTTCCGGCAAGCGTCCGACAGGGGGCGTCAATGCGGAGTCCGAGGGAATCCCTAGTCTGGGTGGCGAGAACATCCGGGCCGACGGTGGGATGGACTACGGGACTATCAACAGGGTTCCAGTCGAGTTCTTTCGGTCGATGCCAAAGGGGCGGCTCCAAGCGAACGACGTCCTCATCAACAAAGACGGCGCACAGACTGGCAAGGTGGGACTTTACGACGGACGGTTCGACGAAGCGGCCGTCAACGAGCACGTGTTTATTCTTCGGTCGAGCAGCGGAGCAATCGACCAGAGACTGCTCTACTACTTCCTGCTGCTGCCCGACACGCAGCTCCGAATCGCGAGAAGAATAACTGGCTCAGCCCAGCCCGGGCTCAACAGCCAGTTTGCGGATGCAGTGCACCTGACAGTTCCATCAGAACGAGGTGAGCAGCGCCGGATCGCCGAAGTCCTCTCGACGGTAGACGAAGCCATCGAGCAGACCGAAGCGCTCATCGCCAAGACGCAGCAGATCAAGGCCGGCCTGATGCACGACCTCTTCACCCGAGGCGTGACCGCGGACGGCCAGCTCCGGCCACCACGCGAGGAGGCCCCGCAGCTCTACAAGGAGTCGCCACTGGGCTGGATCCCGAAGGACTGGGAGACCTTTGTCCTCGATGGTTCCGATATCGCCATCATCGACGGGGACCGCGGCGAGCATTATCCGCAATCACACGAGCTGCTTTCTTACGGTCACTGCCTGTTCTTGAGCGCAACGAATGTGACCAAGCGGGGGTTCGAGTTCTCGTCGAAGCAATTCATCACGAGAAATAAGGACGCAAAGCTGAGGACCGGCAAGCTTGTGCGCGGCGACGTGATCATCACGACGCGTGGCACGGTAGGAAACATCGCCTACTACGACGATGCCGTTCCCTTTTCCCACGTTCGAATCAACTCGGGGATGGTCATCCTGCGATCCAGTCACCCCACACTCCTTCCCGACTTTCTGTATGCCTCGCTTCAGCAGCACATCTTTGACCGAGAGTACAAGCGCGTAGTTTCAGGGTCTGCCCAGCCACAGCTTCCGATCAGAGACCTCAAGCGATTCAACCTCCTGCTACCCCATGCTGACGAGCAAGGGCGCATCCTCGCGAGAGTGGCGGCAATCCACGACCAGATCGCGTCGGAGTCGGAGACTCGCAGCAAGTTGTGCGAGCTGAAGCATGGGCTGATGCACGACCTCCTGACCGGCCGCGTACCCGTCACGATCGAGAGCGCACCGGAAACCAAGGAGGTCGCAGCGAATGTCTGAGTACCTCCACGTCGAGAAACCGTTCCTCGAGCAACTCGCGACGCTGGGCTGGAACGTCATCGACCAAGGCCAGGGCTTCATCCCCTCGGACCCATCGAAGAGCCTGCGCACGACCTTCCGCGAGTTGTTTCTCCCCGAGGTATTCCGCGACGCCGTTCGTGCCATCAACCTGACGCCCGACGGCAAGCGCTGGCTCACCGACCGCCAGCTCGACGACCTGCGCGACCAGATCCTCCGTCAGCCCAACCGCACGCTGCTGGAGGCCAACGAGAGGACCCAGGGGCTGTTTCTCAAGGCCCAGGTGGACCGCAACGAAGTCACCGGCGAGGCCGACCCGGTCGTCAAGCTCATCGACTTCGCGCGCCCCGAGCGCAACCAGTTCCACGCCATCAACCAGTTCCGCGTCGACACGCCGGGCTGCGTGAAGAGCTGCATCATCCCCGACATCGTCCTCTTCGTGAACGGCATCCCGCTCGTGGTGGTCGAGGCAAAAATTGGCGACCCCAACACGGCCAACCCGCTGCATGCCGCCTTCGAACAGCTCCTCCGCTACCGCAACGGTCGCCCCGAGACCATCAAGGCGGGTCTGCGCGAGGGTGAACCGCGGCTCTTCTACACAAACCTGCTGCTGGTGCGCACCTGCGGCGAGAAGGCCGAGTTCGGCTCGATCACCTCCGGCCATGAGCACTTCTACGCATGGAAGGACATTTGGCCAGAGAGCAACCAGGCATACACGCCGCCACTAGGCGTCGAGCGGGAACAGGAGAAGCTCATCCAGGGGCTGCTCGCACCCGCCACCCTGCTCGACGTGCTGCGCACCTGCACGGTGTTCATGGACACCGACTCGGGCCGGCGCATCAAGGTCGTCTGCCGCTACCAGCAGTATCGCGCGGCCCGGAAGATCGTCGACCGCCTGCGCGCAGGCAAGACACCGGAGTCGCGGTCGGGCGTCGTCTGGCACACCCAGGGCTCGGGCAAGTCGCTCACCATGGTCTTCGTGGCCCGCATGCTGCGCGCCGCGTCCGACCTGGAAGACTTCAAGATCCTGCTCGTCAACGATCGCGTCGACCTCGAAGAACAGCTCTCGGGCACCGCAAAGCTCATCGGCGGTAAGGTCAACGTCATCGAGAGCACGGCCCAGCTCCGCGAGCACCTCAGCACCGACGCTTCCGACATCAACATGGTGATGGTCCACAAGTTCACCGAGCGCACCGAGGCTCTCCCGGCCGCCGTCGCCCAGGCGCTCACCTACGGCGGCAAGTCGGTGCCCGAACCCGAGGTCCTCAAGGCGGCCGACTCCGGCGGCGTTCCCTATCGAGCCATCCCGTCAAGCAAGACCTTCGGCGTCGTGAACCCGTCCGAGCGCATCATCCTGATGATCGACGAGGCCCACCGGACCCAGGGCTCCGACCTCGGCGACAACGTCTTCGAGGCGTTCCCCAACGCCACCCGCATCGCCTTCACCGGAACCCCGCTCATCACCGAGCAGCACGGCACCAAGCGCACGGTGAAGCGCTTCGGCGAATACATCGACACCTACAAGCTGATGGACGCCGTCCACGACGGCGCCACCCTGCAGATCCTCTACGAGGGCCGCACCGCCGACACGGCCATCAAGGACAAGCACGGCTTCGACACCAAGTTCGAGGACCTCTTCAAGGAGCGCAGCGAGGAAGAGATCCTCGCCATCAAGAAGAAGTACGGTGCCACCGGCGACCTCCTCGAAGCCGAGAAGCGCATCGAGGCGATCGCCAAGGACCTGGTCGATCACTACATCGACAACATCCTGCCCGACGGCTTCAAGGCCCAGGTGGTGTGCCACTCCAAGCTGGCGGCCATCCGCTACCAGAAGGCGATCCGGCAGGCGCTCGCGGAACGCATCGAGCGAGAGCAGCTGAAGCCCGAGCCTGATGCCACGCTCATCCGGCGCATGGAGTTCTTGAAGGTGGGCGTCGTGGTTTCGTCGGACCCGACGAACGAGCCGGCCGCCATCACCGAGGCCCGCAAGGAAGCCAAGCGCTGGAATGTGGTCGAGAACTTCTGCCGCCCCTTCGATTTCGACGACCACGACAAGGTTCTCACCGGCATCGCCTTCCTCGTCGTGTGCGACATGCTGCTCACCGGTTTCGACGCCCCCATCGAGCAGGTGATGTACATCGACAAGAAGCTGCGCGAGCACAATCTACTTCAGGCCATCGCCCGCGTGAACCGGGTGGCGACCAACAAGCACCGGGGCTTCATCGTCGACTACATCGGGCTCGCCAATCACCTGACGAGCGCGCTCTCCATCTACTCGGAGGAGGACGCCCAGGACATCCACGACGGGCTGAAGAGCGCGCTCAGCGAGATGCCCATCCTCGAAGAGCGCTACCAGCGACTCCTGCAGCACTTCATTGCCGCCGGCGTCACCAACATCGAGGCCTTCATCAAGGGCCAGCTTGACTCACCCGAAGCCGACGTCGCCGTGATCCACGCGGCTGTGGGCGCGATGAAGGACATCAAGCGCCGGGCGGACTTCGAGGTCTACCTGAAGAAGTTCCTGCAGAGTCTCAACCTAATCCTGCCGAACCCTGCCGGTCACCCGTACCGCGGGGCCGCGCGCCGCTTCGGCTACCTGCTGCGCATGGTCAAAGAGCGCTACAAGGACGACTCTCTCGACATCGCCGACGCTGGCGAGAAGGTGAAGGCGCTCATCAACGAGCACCTCATCGACCTCGGCATCAACCCGAAGATTCCGCCCGTGGAACTGCTGTCCGACGAGTTCATCTCGCACGTGCACAAGCACTCCCAGGGGAGTGACGAGGCCAAGGCGAGCGAGATGGAGCACGCCATCCGTAAACACTGCACGGTCCACTTCGACGAGGACCCAGCCTTCTACACCAAGCTCAGCGAAAAGCTGGAGAAACTCATCGAGCAGCACCGCGACAACTGGAAGTCGCTGTCGGACGACCTCGAGCAGCTCCGCAAGGATGCCATCGAGGGGCGCACCGACGCCGTCGAGGGCCTCACCAAGGAGGCGACCACCTTCTACGACTACGTGCTGCAGCTCGCCTACGACGGCGCCAAGGTGCCGGCCGACGACCGCACGCCGCTGAAGAAGCTGATGCTGCGCATCGTGGACATGCTGCAGGACACCATCGACGTCCTCGACTTCTGGAAGAAGCCCATCGAGGTGAAAAAGCTACGCGGCAACATCGACACCGAGATTCTCCTTGCGAACATCCCGGCGCTCAACGCTAAGCATGAGCGGCTAGCGGTCGAGATCGTGAAACTCGCCGAGAAGCGCCACGAGGAGTTGATCAAGTGAAAGCGTCGCAAGACAACCAGATCCCCTACGAGGTGATCCGCAGCCGTCGCTCAACGGCGGACATCATCATCGAGCGCGACGGAAGCGTGCTCGTCCGAGCCCCCGAGTGGGCCGACGACGAGCAGGTCGCCAACATCGTCGAATCCAAGCACTACTGGATCTACCAGGGCCTCGCCGAGTGGCGGGACCTGAACGCCACCCGGGTGCTCCGCGAGTACAAGAACGGCGAGGGCTTCCTGTACCTCGGTCGCGCCTACCGGCTCCTGCTCGTCAGCGATCAGGACGAGGCCTTGCAGCTCAAGAACGGCCGATTCACCCTGCGCCGCGACTTCGTCGAGCAGGGCGAGATCGCTGCGGCCAAGTCCGCCTTCCGCGAGTTCTACGTCGCCAAGGGTCTCGAGCGCCTGGGCAGCCGCGTCGACTACTACGCCCCGAAGGTCGGCGTGGAGCCGGCCGGCGTCGAGGTGAAGGAGCTGGGCCACCGGTGGGCCTCGTGCTCCACCTCGGGCAAGCTCTCCTTCCACTGGAAGTGCATGATGGCTCCGCAGACCATTATCGACTACATCGTCGTCCACGAGCTCTGCCACTTCCACCACCGCGACCACACCGACGCATTCTGGAACGAGGTCGACAAGGTGATGCCCGACTTCCGCGAGCGGAAGGACTGGCTGCGCAAGAACGGAGCGGGGCTCGACGTATGACCCACCTCGCTCATGGATACGGCGCCCGACCGGCGCCGAGTCGGAGGGCGCCATGAGCGAGAGCCCCAAGACCCTGCGACAGGCGGCGGTCGAGCTGCTCCAAGAGCTCGGTCCCACCCACTACCAGGAGCTGACCCACCAGATCCTCGCTCGCGGCCTTGCAACGTCGTCATCGAAGACACCGGCGGCGTCGCTGAACGCCATGATCGCCGTCGACATCAAGCGCAACGCCAACAAGAGCGAGTTCGTGCGCGTGCGACCGGGCGTGTTTGGCTTGCGGGCTCTGCATGCCGCCGGTGCCAAGGCCGACGGCCCCGCCACCTCGGAACCGAAGCCGGACGACTCCGCTGATGGGACCAGCAAGGACGAGACCGAGCAGCGCGTGCGCACGCCGCTGTTCCCGACCTACCGCGAGGTGCGCCATCTGCTGAAGGTCTGGCCCGGTCGGCCCCGGAAACAGATCACCGGCCTCCAGGCGACTCTCGGCGAGCTCCGTGGGACACCGCAAAGCACGGTGGACTGGACCGACCCCGACACGTGGATCCCGGAGCGACTCTCGGGCGACGACGCGGACCTTGCGAGCGCAATCTGGGCGAAGAGCGGCAAGACGGTCAACCCGCGCCACACGTACGGGCACTGGCTGCTGAGCCAGAAGTACGAGCTCATCGAGGAAGGACCCGACGGCACCCTGGCGCTTACCGATCGTGCCCGCGACTTCATCGAGCACGAGGGCGGCGAGGCTGAGGTCTTCCTCGACGAACAGGAGGGGCTGGCCAAGCTCCTCGCCCTGGTCGCTGACAACGGCCCGACCCGCGCCGGCGGCATCCTCGAGGAGTGGACCGAGTATCTCAACCGACATTCGTCCTTCGGCAGTCCCTCGACCTTCCGCGACACCCTCCGGCGGCGACTGAACAACCTGCTCGACCGCGGCCTCGTTGACCGGAAGAGCACCATGTACTCGGTGACCGATGCCGGGCTGTCCTACCTGCGCCGTGTGGGCACCGAGGAGGCGCTCGGTGGTGATGAGCAGCAAGAGCTCTGGACTCTGGCCAAGAAGCAGGAGGCCTCCGTCCGGGAGAGCCTCCGCGAGCTGCTGCTCGACATGGACTCCTTCGCCTTCGAGCACCTCGTCAAGCGGCTGCTAGAAGAGATGGACTACCAGAACGTCGAGGTCACGACCCGCTCCGGCGACGGCGGCGTCGACGTGGTGGCCGACATCGAGCTCGGAATCACCTCCGTGCGCGAGGTGGTTCAAGCCAAGCGCCACAGGCGAACCATTCAGCGCAAGGACCTCGATGCCCTCCGCGGCTCGCTCTACCGCTTCAACGCGGTCCGAGGAACCATCATCGCCACCTCGCGGTTCTCGAAGGGTACCGAGGAGGCCGCCTTCGCCGGCGGCGCCGCCCCGATTACCCTCATCGACGGCGACAAGCTGATCGACCTGCTGATCGAGCACGGCATCGGCGTCCGCAAGCGGACCCTCGAGGTACTTGCGGTCGACCCGGACGCGTTCGGCGACCTGGAGGGGGAAGCGTGACCTCGAGGAAGGCTCCATGAGCTCGCACCACCCGCGTACCAGTCTGGTCCTCAACGCGGTGGCGCTCCGTGCAGACTGGGATGCTAAGGTGCGCGTGGGCCGCGTTGACTATGTCGACGGTGCTCAGCTTGACCGAATTCGAGACGAGCTCGGCCCCGACTGCGTTGTGCGCCGCCGCGGTGCAAGCCTGGAACTGGCGGCTGCGAAACCAGCGTTGGCGATTCGCGCAGACGAGGTCGTTGAGCTTCGTCTAGGCGATGTGACGGATCTTCTCGCGTGGCGCCTTTCCGATTGGCTGATCGAGCACTTCGCCACAACGGGCCGTCAGCTGTTCAGGCGTCGGCGGTCCCTCGTGGTGGTTTCCAATCGGCCCGACGATGATTTCCTGCGGTCCGTAATGCGCGGTGCTTCGCTGCCTGAAGGACTCGCCTTTCAAGCGGCGTTCGACCTCGATGTTCGTGTAGAGCGGCCCGCCGGGAAGGCGCAGGTCTTTCTTGCGCTCGATTCCCGGACGCGCCCGCGCATCGACACACCCCTCAACGAGCTTCTTGCCGCGGGCGTGTCGCTCGAGGGGTTGTATGTCCGCCGCGCCGACCCTACTGGCGATCCGAGGCTGGCGGATCACGGACGCTTGACCGGTCGCGTGGAACGCGTCGAGAGCGGGACTCTCGTGCTTACTGATCACGACGACGGGTGGGCCACCATTCCGATTCACGAGGCGAGACTGGAACCCCGGATGGAGGTTCTCGCCCAAGTCCTTTCCGATCTGAGGCCGGCATCGGGCTCGCCGCGCGAAGTGCTCGAAAGGCTGCGCGCGGAGGCGGGGCGAATCTCGACCGGCGAGGAGCAATTGAAGCGCATCCGGTCAATGGCTCAGTACCTTCGGAAGCAAGCCCCCCTTCTGCTCGACGGCCACGTGGGGGAATTCGGAAAGTTGATCGCAAGTCAGCGGAGGTTTCCGAAGTACGAGATCGTTCCGAAGCCCGCTCTGATCTTCGACCCCGATGGGAAGCGAACGAATCGGTGGAACCAGGGCGGCCTGGATCAACACGGCCCATTCGACCGCTACCAGTTCAACCCGAAGCGTCTGTCTATCGCGGTGATCTGCCAGCAGGAATTGCAGGGAAGGGTCGAGCAGTTCGTGGAACAGCTCCTCAACGGGGTGCCCAACGCAAAGGGAGGGGATGTCGGCTTCCTGAGGCGTTTTGCGTTGGAGAAGCCGTACATCAAGGTGTTCGTCGCCGCGAACGCCACCGCGACAGAGTACCGCCGCGCGGGTATTGCTGCGGTCGAGCATATTACTGATCGCGGCGAGTCATGGAACCTCGCGCTTGTTCAGACCGAGGAAGCCATGGAGGCACTGAGCGGCGACGACAATCCATACCTCACCACGAAGGCGTTCTTTCTCTCGAAGGGCATAGCCGTTCAGCATGTTCACTTCGAGACGATGAACCAGGCGCCGAGACAGCGCGCCTATTCGCTGAACAACGTTGGGCTTGCCTGCTACGCAAAGCTCGGGGGCGTGCCGTGGCTGTTGCCGTCAGACCAGGCCGTAGCGCACGAGTTGGTGGTCGGCATCGGCAGCCACCATGAGAGGAGTTCGCGCTTCGGTGTCGGCGATCGGTACGTAGGAATCACGACGGTCTTCTCCGGAGATGGTCGTTACTTGCTGGAGAGCAGGACGCGGGCCGTACCATTCTCGGAGTATGGCAGCGCGATGCTGCAGGCAGTCAGGGCTGCCGTGGAGCGCGTGCGCTCTGACTTCGCCTGGTCGTCGGGCGATCCCGTGCGGCTAGTCTTCCACGCGTTCAAGCCGATGAAGGACGTCGAGGCGCAAGCGGTTCGGTCGCTGATGAACGAGCTCGCGATCCCACATGCAGAGTATGCATTCCTTCACGTCGCGGATGCCCATCCGTTCCAGATCTTCGACGAGAACCAACAGGGACAGCCTGCTGGACGCGGGGCAAAGAAGGGAATCGCGGCGCCGCCCCGGGGCCTGATGGTTCACCTGTCGCGACGTGACGCGCTTCTTTGTCTGAAAGGGGCACGCGAGCTCAAGCAAGCAGGCGACGGGCACCCGGCTCCTCTCCTCCTGCGGCTTCATCGAGATTCGACCTTTCGTGATCTCACCTATCTCGGGCGGCAAGCGTACGCATTCGCTTGCCACTCTTGGCGTAGCTTTCTTCCTGCGCCAGTTCCGATCACGATCCTCTACTCGCAGCTCGTGGCTGAGGGACTCAGGAACCTCAGCACGGTTTCGGGCTGGTCCGATGATGCGATCATTGGCCGCATCGGCAGGACGAGGTGGTTTCTATGACGGCCGTCTTGGACCTCGTGAGGGAGCGAATCGACGCCCAACTTGACGAGGCTCACCGCTCAATCACTCTCGCCCACCTTGGGCTGTGGATTGGGGTTTTCGACGAAGCCACCACCTGGGTCCCGCCGAGTGGACTACGCCAATACGGTGGCGTAGCGGATGCAGCTATCGTATTCGCAGCAACCGGGGACGGCGGCGCGAGACAGTATTTCACCGACGGCCTCGAATGGCTTCGCCGGCGGAGGTTCTTTGTACCGGGACAGCCAAAGAGCCTCGAGGCCGATCCCGTAGCTTGCCTGGCGCTCGCGGCCGGGATCGAGTCACTGGGTGACACGGTGGCGGGGCAGTGGTTGGTCGATATCGCCGGGAAGGCACTCGGCGAGGAAAATTGCGAGCACCGGATCGAGCTGTTCAAGCTGACGCGAGCGGTAGCCGCTGGTGATGCCCTCTGGGCCGAGACTGCGCCCTTGATGAGGGTTGCCTGCGCCCGAAGGCTGCGGACCGAGCCGACTGCGGACGACCATCGGCTTGCGCTGAAAAGCGTGTTGGCAACTGTCAGCGTCGCACCCGAGATGGCGATCTTTCATCAGGCCGCACTGACCTCCATCTTTGCGTTGGAAGCCTCCGTCGATCTCGCCAAGCCCACGATCGGGCAGGTCGCTCAGCTCCTTCGTGGGATCTCGCCGGCTCTGAAACGGTGGCCGTGGGAAGACAAGGCCAAGACGCAACACAAGGACGTGACTGCTCAGCGATGGGACATCCAGCACGAGTACCACGTTCAGAGCCTGGCCTGGGCAGTGCTTCGTCCAGTCTTCCCGGGGCTGGAGGACGAGGAGAACCTGCCGTCACTGGGGCACAAACATCCACGCGCCGACCTCCTTGTTCCTTCTCTCCGCCTGGTGATCGAGGTCAAGTACGTTCGTGAAGCAACGCAGTCTGCTCGGGCAAGGGTCATCGAGGAGATCGCTGCCGACACCGCGATCTACCGAACCAAGGATTCGGGCTACGACACGATCATCGCGTTCATCTGGGACGCTACTGGATCGACACACCACCACGCCGAGATCGAGGCCGGCATCCGCAAGCTCGACGGGATCGCCGACGTGGTGATCGTCTCGCGGCCGGGCGAGTGGCAATGACGCCCCCCTGGCCGGACCCACGTTTGCCCCACCCCGGCCACCACCCGCCAGCCGGCCCCAGACCCCACCGCCGGCTCTTCAGGCCCACCACGCCCCGGCCACGGCCCCGAGTCGGGTCGTCCCGCGGATGGCCTCCGCCTGTTCACGCTCGCCGCACCCAACCCCGCGGGATCGCATGATTTCTATGCCTTGGCGGGGGCTCTGTGGTATGCGTTGGCAACAAGCTCGCAAGTGGGGAGCCATTTTACCCCACCGCGAGTCATCGACGGTGGGCGGTTTACAGAGAGCCTCGACGGTCACCCCGTCGGGGCTCTCGCCGTCTTGGCCCTATTTTTCCGGGGCTGCCGCGCGATGCGGCACAAGCGACGAGCGGCCGCGGTGCTCTCGTCGGGAGCGCGCACGTCTCGTCCGAGACGCTCCCCGAGGTGCTCTCGGGGTCGATCTGGGCTCTCGACAGTCGAGAGCCGCGCCGAGACGCCTCCGCGGCGCTCAACACCAAAGAGCACCTGGTTGACTTCGCCGAGTGGGACACGCGGCGGGCGGAAATCTGGGGCAACGCGCAGGCTCTCGGCGCGCGTCAGTGGAGCGCCATCGGCAGCCTGGCGCGCTGCACCTCGTCCTCGTCGATCGGGAAGCCGTCGTCGCCGACGAGCCAAGTGCGCCAGCCGCTGTCGTCCTGCTCGACGTGCGCGAGGCGGACGCGGGACCACGGCTCGCCCCACCCCGGCGCGCTGCCAACCACCACCTCGAGCGGCACGTTCATCGCCAGCGCGGACCGCTTCAGGTCGTGAAGCATCAGCTCGTCGCGGTGGACCCACGGCGCCGGGATGCGCTCGTCGAGGAAGCCCCAGCGCAGCCGCACCGCGCCGTGGAGGCGGCCGTACTCGTAGAGCGCGTAGAGCGACTTCACGTCGGCTTCGAGCCGGCGACGCAGCTTGGTCTCGTCGCCCTTGGCCAGGTATTCGGCGAGCTTCTTCTCGTCGCCGAAGGGCTTGGAGATGCCGCACGAGCCCTGCACGAGCAGCGCGGTGGTGATCTTCAACGTGCGCCCGCGCTGATTGAGCTTCCTGGTCTTCTGCGGCGGGCCGAGCTCGGCGAGCCGGCGCTCGCCGGGATCGAAGCCGAGCGCGCGCAACAGCCCGCGCACGTCGATGGCGCCGAGGATGTCGAACGCGGCGAGTCGCGACGGCAGCGACGAGAGCTCGTCGCCGACGAAGGTCGTGAGCTCGTGCTCGCCGACGTCGAGGAGCGCCACCGCCTGGGGCCGGGGCGGCGGGAACGCGACGAGCAGCGCGCGAGAGAGGCTCGCGAGCTCGGCCCCGTGTGCGGCGCGCTTCTTCTCCCACTCCGCGCGCCGCTGCTCGACCACCGCAGGGTCGGTGCGCATCGTCGTGTGCCGCCGAGAGACGGCGAGCCTGTCGCGGACCGCCGCCCGCGCCTGCTTCACGGCCGCGTCCGCGTCCGCGGTGATCGCCCAGCGGCCGTCCGCGAGCACCTCGACGGCGCTGCCGCGCCGCTTGAACTTCGCGGCGTCCTCCTTGAGGCCATGCCACTTCGTGCGCGCCGCGACGGCCGCCACGACCTCGGCGGGCGTGAGCGGCCCGCCATGGGCGTCGAGCACCGCGACCGCCAGACGCTGGGCCGACCAGCTGGAGAGGCTCGCGTCCTTCCACGCCTCGTCCAGCTCGCCGGCGGTGAGCGCGGTATCGGGCCCGGGGAGCGGCGCGGCCTCGACCAGCTCCGGCGGAGTCCGAGCGACCTTCGGTGGGCGCAGCCCGAGCCGGAACACCCAGAGGTCGAGCTCGTCGTCGTGCGGGTCGAGGTGGTAGAGGTCGCCCTCGCGGTAGACCGGCGGGCGCCCGGGCTTGCAGCGCTGCAGCGAGAGCAGCGCGCGCGAGCGCTCTGCGATGCCGGCCTCCTGGAAGCGGGCGGCCACGTCGGCCAGCGTCATCGGCTCGCCGCGCTCCAGCAACGTCACGAGCAGAAGCGCGAACGTGTTCGCCTCGCGGTGGCCTGCGACCGCCTCGAGCTTCGGCGGCGAGATGCCGAGGGTCTGGCACCAGCCGTTGGGCGTCATGGCGGTCCCCAACGCGGCGAGGCGATCACCGCGGGCACGTCGGGATCATCCATGTCCGTGACGACCGCAGGCTCGACCCCGCCCCGCGCGGAGAACCTCACGAAGTCCACGCCTCCGAGCTTGAGCGAGGTTGGCCGACTCGCTTCGGCGAGGATCTCGCAGAGGGTGACGCGGTCGCCATCGAGGAGCCCGACCCGCTCGCGGCGCGCAGAAACAGCCTGGCGAGGTCCTCGCCTGGCTCGATGACGGCGCTGCGCCGCCGCGGCTCCCCGGCGACGGTGCTGCGCTCGTATGTGCCGGTCGTCCGGGTCATGGCGCTCCAAGGAAGCGATAGCTTCCCATGCCCGGGCAACGATAAGCGTTCGCTTCTTTTTGGGTCAACCCCAGCCGCCGCTCAGTCCCCCCGCTTATTCTCCGGCGCGCAGCAGGACGGGCCGCAGCACGACTTCCCGCCGCCCGGCTTCACGGCTTCGATGGTGGCCGAGGCGACGTAGTTCTCGACGCCCGAGCCGGGCAGCCAGTCGCGGATGAACTCGCGGCTCTGCTCCTTCACATCGACGCGGATGCTCTCGAAGCCAGCCACGCGAAGCAGCGCGCGAATGGTCTCCACGCTTGCCGCGCCCGAGACGCATCCCGTCAGCGCAGCGACGTCGTTCTCGAGTGACTCCGGGAGCGCCTGGGTCTTCACGACGTCGGAGATGGCGAGGCGACCTCCGGGCTTCAGCACGCGGAAGGCCTCCTGGAACACGGCGCCCTTGTCCGGGCTCAGGTTGATCACGCAGTTCGACAGGATGACGTCGACCGTGCCGTCGGCGAGCGGCAGGTGCTCAATCTCGCCGAGCCGGAAGTCGACGTTCTTCGCCTCAAGCTTCTGCGCGTTTGCTCGCGCCTTCGACACCATGTCGGGCGTCATGTCGACGCCGATGACGCGCCCACTCGGCCCGACCTGCTTGGCCGCGAGGAAGCAGTCGAAGCCTCCTCCAGCGCCGAGATCGAGCACCGTCTCGCCGGTCTTCAGCGCTGCGATGGCCTGCGGGTTTCCGCAGCCGAGGCCCATGTTCGCGCCCTCGGGGACCGCGGCGAGGTCCTCGGCGGAATAGCCGAGTGCCAAGCTCGCGTTGGCCCCGGGCCCGTAGCTCCCCGGCGCACAGCAGCTCGCCCCGGTCGTGGAGCGGGCGATGCTGCCGTATTGTTCACGCACCGTGGTGCGAACCTCGTCCTTCGTCTGTTCGTTCATCTTCGTAGCCTCCTGTTCATCAAGACGGGGACCTCGCCGAAAGGACGCAGCTCACCGGAGCCTCATGACCATGCAGATGGCTGACGCTGGGCAGAGCGTGGCGAATTCGGAGGATCTCTGCAGCGAAGTGGGTGCGCTCTCGCGAGCGACGCGTTCGAACCCAAGGTGCCTGAAGAACTCCGGCGCCGTCGTCGTGAGCAAGTAGACGCTGGTCAGTCCCCGTGCTCGCGCAGTTCGTAGCCGGTCTTCGGCGAGCTTCGGCCCCAGGCCCATTCCTCGATGCGAGGGCGCAATCGCCACGGACCGCAGGAGACCGGACTCACCGTGAACCTCGAGCCCCGCAGTCCCGATGAGGGTCTCGCCTTCGTGGAACACGACGTAGCCGCCGGGGAAGTGGTCGGCGATGCCCGCGTCCGGGAGCCCCGCCGCCACGACGAGCTGGCGGACGGCGGCCAGGTCTTCCGCACGCGCAGGCCGAATGGTCACACCACCCACAAGGAGCTCCTCTGCAGCGAAGCGCTCGAGCATCTCGCGAATGGTGTCGCGCGCCGTTCGGAAGCGCGTGAGCATCTCCTCTCGCGGGATCGATGGGTCCTTGCTCGCTGGGTCCGGGATCGGCCAGTGCAGTCGCCGAGCCTTGCCCAGGAACGCGGGGCAGACCTCCTCCGCGCACAAGGTGATCACCGTGCCGACGGTCGCCGGCTCGATCGTCTGCACGGACTTCGAGCGATGCGCGGCGAGATCCAAACCGAGCTCGCGCATGACCTCGACCGCGTAGGGATTCACCTTCGAGGGCTCGCTGCCGGCGCTCATGACGGGCACGCGGTCGCCGAAGATCATGCGGGCGAGTCCCTCGGCCATTTGGCTGCGCGCGGAGTTGGCCACGCAGAGAAACAGGACGCTCTGGGTTTCGTTGCTCATGGTTCAGGCTTCCGATGCGTCGGTCGCGCACCCGGGGGCCGCGACCTGAAGCTCTGCGTTGGGGAAGAACCGGCGCCGCGCCCAGAGGGCGACGTTCACGAGGCCGATGAGGACGGGCACCTCGACGAGTGGCCCGATGACCGCCGCGAACGCTGCGCCGCTGTGAATGCCGAAGCTCGCGATGGCGACGGCGATCGCGAGCTCGAAGTTGTTGGAGGCGGCCGTGAACGAGAGCGTCGCCGTCTGCTTGTAGTCGGCGCCCACGCGCTTGCTCCTGAAGAACGAGACGGCGAACATCACCACGAAGTAGATGAGCAGCGGCGCCGCGATGCGGAGCACGTCGAGCGGGAGCTGCACGATCGCCCCACCCTTGAGCGAGAACATCACGACGATCGTGAAGAGCAGCGAGATGAGCGTCACCGGGCTGATGCGCGGCACGAAGTGCTTCTCGTACCAGTCGCGTCCCTTGGCCCTCGCGAGCACGCGTCGGGTGAGGAAGCCCGCGGCGAACGGGACGCCGAGGTAGATCGCGACGCTCTTGGCGATCTCGCCGATCGTGATGTTCACGATCGCGCCCTCGAGGCCCAGCCACGTCGGCAGGAGCGTGGCGAAGAAGTACGCGTAGACCGAGAAGAACAGGACCTGGAAGATCGAGTTGAACGCGACCAGCCCCGCGCAGTATTCGGTGTCTCCCTCCGCGAGATCGTTCCAGACGATGACCATCGCGATGCAGCGCGCGAGGCCGATCAGGATGAGGCCGAGCATGTACTCGGGCTTGTCGCGCAGGAACACGACGGCGAGCCCGAACATGAGGAGCGGGCCGATGATCCAGTTCTGCACGAGCGACAGCGTCAGCACGCGCTTGTTGCGGAAGACCTTCCCCAGCTCCTCGTAGCGGACCTTCGCGAGCGGCGGGTACATCATCAGCACGAGGCCGAGCGCGATCGGGATGGAGGTCGTGCCCACGCTCATGCTGTTGAGCGCCGTCGTGAAGCCGGGCGCGAGGAAGCCGAGGGCGATGCCGACCACCATCGCGGCGAAGATCCACAGCGTCAGGTAGCGATCGAGGAACGAGAGCTTGCCGAGCAGCCCGGCGCTTCTGTGGGTCATGGAAGGTCAGTCCTTGTCGTCACGCGAGCAGTCTTCACGACGCGCCTTCTTTTATCGTCGATGAACGATGCTTAGGGTGCAGAAGGGGCAGCATCAGAGCCCCCCGACGAGCGCTCGCAGCCGACGGAGCGCGTGCGGCTCGATGCAGTAGCAGACCCGTGGCCCGTCTACGTCGCCGCGGATGAGGCCGGCGTCCTTGAGCACCTTGAGATGCTGGGAGACCGTCGACTGAGCGAGCGGTAGCTCATCGACGATGTCGCCGCAGATGCAGGCGTTCTTGCGGATCAGGATGCGGACGATCTTCACGCGCGCCGGATGGGCGAGCGCCTTCGCGAGCGTCGCTAGCTCCTCGTCGGCCTCATCGCCCTCGACGGGACGAAGGTCGGCCTGCTCCTTCGCGGGCGGGCAACAGGGCTCGGATGCCTGGGCGGTCGACTTCATCGTTCCTCTACGATGGACCACCGAGCACCCCCCGTCAATCCGCGGGTGCACGGTCGCCTGGGCTCCGCAGGCTCACCCCACCAGCTTCGTGAGCAGCGCCATCCCGCGCGCGGTCTCGGCGGGCGTCGCGTCGGCGAGCTCGAGGTACACGCGCCCGCTCTCGCTTTCGTCCTCGGTGCTCACGCACCAGCGCTCGCTCGCGGGCGTCGACAGCTCGATCTCGGCGGCGAGCTTGTGGAGGGCGGCCTTCACGACGCGGTAGCTGGTGCCCTTCGGGAAGCGGAGCGCGATCTGCGGCTCGGGCGTTCCGTAGCGGCTCTCGCCCTGGCTCACGCTCTTCGTCATGGCCGTGGTCCTCGGCGTACTCACAGCGCCACCACCGCACGCTTCATGGTGAAGCGGGTGAACAAGGACGGCAGCATCAGCCGCATGAAGCCCACCCGCGACGACTGGCGGTACGACGCGTTCGTGACCGCCGAGGAAGCTTCGATTCGCCGCGCCGCCCTCGAGGCGATGAACCCGGGCCTGCGCTTCGCGGTGGTCGCGCTCTGACGCGCGCCACGAGCGCCGACGTTGGCCTATGTGGCCGCGTCGCGCAGCCCGGCGTTAGACTCGCCGGCTATGGGACTCCTCACCTTCAGCCTCAACCTCACCCTGGACGGCTGCGTCGACCACCAGGAGGGAATCGCCGACGACGAGACACACGCCTTCTTCACCCGCCTCATGGACGAGGGCGGGGCGATGCTATGGGGCCGCGTCACCTACGAGATGATGGAGAGCTACTGGCCGGCGGTCGCCCGCGGCGACGAGGAGGCGCCGCCGGCCATGCGCGAGTGGGCGGTCAAGCTGGAGGCCAAGCCCAAGTACGTGGTGTCAAGGGCGCGCAAGGACTTCCCATGGACCAACAGCCACCATATCGCCGGCGACCTGCGCACGGGCGTGCAGAAGCTCAAGGACGCGACCCCGGCCGGCGTGCTCCTCGGCAGCGGCAAGCTCGCGACCGAGCTGGACCGGCTGGATCTGATCGACGAGTACAAGTTCCTCGTCCACCCCAGGATCGCCGGCCACGGCCCGACCCTGTACCAGAGCGGGCTGCCCAGCACGCGACGGCTCGAGTTGGTCTCGGCGAAGCCGCTCCGCTGCGGCGCGGTCGCCATGCACTACCGCCGCGCGCGCTGAATCACAGGAGTCCCATCGCCGCCAGCTCACCGGCCCGCGCGGCGTACAGCATCGGCGGCTCGCCGGCGATGGCGAACCAGCCGCACGGCGCGCGGCGCAGCTCGGCGGGGACGGTGAAGGCCGTGAAGACGCTGGCGGGCTGAGCGCCCGCCGCGTTCAGTCCCAGCCGTACCAAGCGTCGCGCAACGCGCCGACCTCGTGACGAACGACGGCGTCGTCGCCCGCGAGGAACGCGATGATGGCGGCGCGGTCAGCCTCGGTGGCGCTGCCGCGCCCCATGCGCGTGACGAACCCATCGAGCTTGTCATCGCGCCCCACGCCACCGCCGAAGGCGAGCTTCCGCGTCTCGACGGCGTCGACGAGCCGGTCGACGAATGCGTCGAGTTCGGCGCCTCCTCTCTACCAGCTCGCCCACTGCGATCGTCGCGAGCGTCGATTCGCTCAAGGCGGCGGCACGACAGCGGGAGGCGACGCCGGTGATCGCTGTGCCCTTCATGACCGACGACGGTCGGCGGGCGTGTGCCGACGCGAAGCTCTCGTGGTTCGACTTGAGCGGCAACGCGCGGATCGTCACGTCCGGGCTCCGCGTCGTCGTTGATGGACGACCGAACCGCTTTCGAGGGCAGCCCCGCCCGACGAGCACGGCGGCGAGGAGCCGTGCGTGCTTGGTACGCTGGTTGTTGACCTCAGAGACGAGGAGCTTCACCCCGGCATGGGCCGCAACCGCAACGGGGCTGCCCGAGACCACCGTGACCAAGCTCGTCGACCGCCTCGAACAGGAGGAGCACCTCGCGCGAGCCAGCCAGGACGAGTACCGCGTGAAGAGCCCCGTGCTCCTCGCCGATGCCTGGCGCGACGAGGACTGCTTCGAGCGGCACACGATCCTCATGGGCGGCGTCGCGGCGCGCTCGGGGGACGCGCTCACGCGCTTCGTCTCGGACACCTTCGCGGCCGAGGGCTTCCAGCATGCGGCCACGGGCCTCTCTGCGGCGTGGCTGCACTCGTTCTTCGCGGCCTTCCGCATCGCGACCTTCTACGTCGCCGAGCCGCCGTCGGAGGAGCTGCGCGCGAAGCTCGGCTTCCGCGAGGAGCCGCGCGGCGCGAACCTCTGGCTCGTGATCCCCGACGACGAGAGCGTCTTCCAGCACACGGACTTCGTGGGCTCGGTGAGCTGCGTCCATCCCGCGCAAGCCTACGTCGACCTCAAGGGCCACCCGGAGCGCGCGCCCGAAGCTGCCGAGCGCCTGCGCGAGTTGCTCGAAGCGAAGCACGACGCCTGGCGCCGCGAAGGACTCCGCGAGCTGACGCGGCTCACTGAGGAGTTCGGCGGCTACGCTCGCTAGAGCGACGTCGACGAGGAAACGACGAAATGACCAAGAAGCATCCAGGCATCGTGAGACGTTCAAGAGGCTGCCGAAGTAGCACCGATGAAGCCCGAGGTTGCTGTTCCGCATCCTGCGAAACAGGCTCGTTCATGGAACGCCGAGCTCGAAGATCGTCACATCGTCACTTCAGCGCGGTGAGCAGGTCACCGACGAGCGCTTCGAATTGCGCGCCGATTTCCTCCGCGTTGCCGACGACGCCCGCCGAACGGATCGCCATCTCGACGCCGACGTTGCGCGCCTTGGCGAACTGCGCCTCCAGCAGCTCGCGACCACGGCGG
Organism: Sorangiineae bacterium NIC37A_2; assembly: GCA_002085155.1. Lineage (GTDB taxonomy): Bacteria > Myxococcota_A > Polyangia > Polyangiales > Polyangiaceae > NIC37A-2. Next base: position 49,148 of record NASX01000006.1, on the reverse strand, counting down.
GCGGCTCCCTCGGAGCGCTTGTCGCCCAACAGCATCGCGTAGCGCGCTGCGAGGTCTTCGGTCTCGGTGCCACGCAGGAGGCGAAGCACGTCGAGCGCGTCCTTGTCGCTCGAGCGGTCCGAGCCTTTGCGGTCGTCGATCTTGTGGACCTTAGCGACAAGCAGCGCAGCCGGGCCCGCGACGCGCACATCGACGGAGCGTGCGTCCCCCTCCTCCAGCGCGGCGAGGCGCATGACATCGGCGTCGACGATCGCGCCGTCGAGCCCGCGCACGATGCGGGCGGCGCGGGTGTCGTGCCCGGGGAGGCGCAGCACGACGCCCGGTTCCTGGGCTCACGGAGGCTGGAACGAGCAGGTCGACCGCGATGCTGGCGTCCACCTGCTTGCTCGTCTTACGCGTCGTGAGCCACACGCCCACCGAGTCCTTGGCCTTCGGGTAGAAGCCCGCGTCCATCAACGCGCGCTCGAGCGGCGGGATCTCCGCGAGCACGGCAGGGTCGATCACGAGATCTCCGTCGGTGGTGTACGGCGTGACGGCGAGCTCAGAGTCGCCTACGCGGAGGTACACGGCCTGCGCGCCGACGAGGACGATCGCGTCGCGGTGGTCGCCGAGCGCGTTGAGCGCATCGAGCAGCACGCGCCGGGCCATGACGTACAGCTCGTCGAAGTCGTTCATCGTCGCCATGGGTCCTCGTTCGTCTTCATCCAGTCGATCAGCTCCTCGCCCTCCTGAGGACCGCGCCCGGGGCTCGTGAGCAGGTCTACCGCAACCTGCGTGGGCGCCGCGTACCAAAGGCCGTCGCGCTGGACCACGCCTTCGAAGACGGTGTCATCGAGAGCCTCGGCGAGCACCACGTTCGCGCCCACATCGGCCGGGCGAAGCGCGAGGCTCGTCGCGGCCGCGTTGACGTCGGGAATCCAGACCGTCGCGAGTCGAGCAGGGGCAACCGGCGCCAGGGTGGCTGCCGCGAGGCTTCCGGTGATCGCGTACAGGCCGTCGAACTTGGCGAGGCGCGCCTGAAACGCCGTCAGCCCACGCGGTTCGAGGAACGTGCGGAGCCTGCCGCGCGCGTCGAGCGGCGCCTCCTGCGCCCAGCGTCGAAGCAGCGCGGGCCAGTCGACGCTCTCGATGCGGCCGCGCCCGACGCGCGTGATGAGCGCCTCGGAGTCGAGGAACGACAGCACGCGGGAGACGTAGCCCGCGTCGATCTTGGTGAGCGCGGCCAGCTCGCGAACCCCGGGCGGCGTCTTCAGCTCGATGAGGGCTCGAACGACACGACCGGCCTTCGCACCACGCAGTGAACGAGCGGGCCGCTCTTCGCGGTTCGGATCTTCGGAGGCCCCCTGGGTCTCGATGAACAGCCCCGGCTCGGGCAAGACGATGCGCGCGTTGCCGGTTAGGTCGAGGTAGCCGACGTCACGCTCGCGCAGGCGGGCGCGAGTGTTCTCGGTGAGGAAGGGAGCGACTACCACCGGTGTCTCGCGCCCCTCGACGAGCCTGTCGGCCAGGGGCAGGACGTCCTTCGGGGCCAGCCGCGCCCGGGCTTCCAGCACGATCGCGCCCGTTCGCCGATCAGGCGCGGCAACCTCGACCGTAGTCCCGTCCTGCGGCTTGGCGCTCCAGCCAGGCGGAAGGCGGCGTCGAAGCTCCTGAAGCCCCTCCCGAACGATCGTGTTGTGTTTAAAATCCATGTTGCGCGTCTCGTGCAACAGCCTAATTCTAGGCAACGATGGGAGCAGGTTGCTCTGAATGTCACAGTTGCGCACATCGTGCAACAGGCTGATATCAGGCAACATTGCCACACTAGTCAAGCCGACGTTCCTAGCGGCCGCCGCTAGTAAAGGATTCGTTCCTAGCGCCGTCACCAGCCATCGAGGTCATCGAAGGGCTCGGTCCACGAAGGGCTTCCTGCACGCGGCGCACTTCTCACCGACCGACACATGGTCGGCCTCCTTCGGGCCGTACTTGGGCAGTTCATCGTCGCTCATGGTCTTCTCCTTCGGCGTGGTCCTGTCGCTTCTGTTCCGCCGATGGTCCAGTCGTTCTTGCAGGCCTGCCGGTCTTCGGATCGGTCAGCGTCGCGAGGAACGCCAGCGCGGACTCCGCTGCCTGCTTGCGGGACATCCTCTTCGGCGGCCTCTTCACCACCGGCCTGCTCGGCTCCTTCCGCGCCGAGGATTCGCGGTGCGCATGCCCCGATGGCACGAGCTCGAAGATGAGCGCAGCGGCGGGCGCTTCTGCGATGCCAGGGAGCGCACTCGCAGCGGCGGGCAGCGGCGGGCAGCAGCGCGCGCTCGCACGGCTCGAAGCCGAGTGCATCGGGGAAGCCGGTCGTCGCTGCGGCCGCATAGAGACGGGCGACGCCCAGCTCGTGGGCGATTTGGATCATGAAGGCGCCGAGCGCACTGCCGTGCCTCTCTCGCCGATGGGAGAGCCGAACCGCGATCGCCCGGAGCACGGCGACCTCGCCGTACGCGTCGAGGATGGCGACGCCCGCGCGCGTGCGACCGAGGTTCAGCACGACGCGGTAGCGCTGTCCGCCCTCGGGCTCGGACTCCAGCTCTGACGCGGGAAACCACGTGGTGTCGAGTATCGCCTTCACGGTGTCGGCGTCGTCGCGCTGGTACTCACGGAACACGCGCTGCAGCGGCTTGTCAGGCCCGCGGCGAGCGCGTGTCCTCGGCACCTCGGGTGGGGCCGTCGGCACTTCGGCAGGTGGAGGCCATGGGACGCCTCGACGCTTAGCGCGCTGCTCGGCCTTCCACATGTCGAGGAGCGTCTGGGCGAGAACGTCGGCGGCCTCACTGCGACGACGTCGTAGGTCCTCGATCTGCTCCTTGCTGAGCCTGGGCGTAGGCGCGTCGCTCATGCGCATCACACACGCTCACGGATCGGAACAAGTCCAGAAGAACCGCGAGCGATGACCTCACCCACCTCGTCTCTGCTCGCGCTCCTGCTTGGCGCGTTCGCGCTCCTCTCTCGCGCGCTGCCTCTCCTGCCGCGCGATGAGCTCGACGACCGTCTTCGGGCAGACGCCTGTTGTAGGGCCGCAAGGCGCCGTCGGCGCGAACGTCCATCGCGTAGATGGGAACCGGCGTTCAGATGCGGGTCGGCTCGCGCAACATGAACCGCGTCCCGCTCGCGCAGGCGCTACGCGCGAGGTCGCTGAGGGAAGAGCCGGAGCCCAATGCGAATTCTGTAGAGGCGTCCTGCACGCGAACTCTGTCCACCAAGTTCGGCCGTGATATCGTCGGCACCTACGCGCAGCCAAGAGCGCGATGGACGGCGATTCGGCGACTCTCGGCGTCCCGCGAGCCCCTGTGAAATCGGCCCCCGTGAGAGGCCACTACACCCCGAGCCATTTTTCTCTCGTCGCTAACCTTCGGCGAGGGTCGGTAAACAGAAGCCCCCAAGGAGCGATCGAGGGGCTTCGCCGTTTCTCCCGAGAACTCCGGGCGTTCCGCGCGCTGCGCGTGCTGCGGCGCCGCTCTCGCGCGTGCTCGCAGAGAGCGCCGAGCGAGCGCGATGAGCGCCGCGTGGGACAGGTCAGGCCCCCCAAGGAATGGAGCGCGCCTATCGTGCGCGCATCGCGTCCGCTCAGCGCGCTTCCCCAGGTCTCCGCAGCTTCGAGGGCCGCTGGCTGGGCCGCTTCCTCTTCAGGCGCTCTTCGGCCGGTTCTTCCCCACGGAGTTTGCGGAGGGCACTTGTCGCCTGCGCTTGGGCGGATGCGCCAGCGCGCGTCGCCTGCGGACGAGCGAGCACGGCTTCGTACTCGTGGATGGCCGCGGCTACGTTACCAGCTTGCGCGTAGAGTGCGCCGAGGCGCAGGTGCGGCGTGAGGAGCATCGGATAACGCGCGGAAAGGTCCTGCCACATCTGGACCACCTCATCCGGCTTGAGCTGATGGGCCCGCACGTCCGCTCGAAACAGCTCATCGTCCCAATCGAAGCGCAGCGCCGAAGCAGCTTTCGAAGCCAAGAGAGCCTCGTCGAGCTTTCCTGCGCGGGCGAGCGCCCGAGCGTGTTCTAAAGCTATGCGCCCGTGCTCCGGCAAGAAGAAGCGCGCCTGCTCATAGTGCTGAATCGTCGGCTCGATGGGGCCCTCTCGGTCGAGCGCATCACGACCCCAGGTCCAGTAAAGATTGCCCGCCAAGTAGCGCACGCCCTGTACTGCGCCGAGCGCGAAGGAGGCGATCAGCAAGAACCTGATGAGCAGGACGTGTCTGGCAACGGATGCTGTCACGTTGTACTGCGCCGCGCTGTGTGCGGTCGGGTTCGCTTCCGTCGTGCTGTGGGCCGCTCTGTCCGCTTTCGCTGTGTTGCGCTCGTTTTTTGCGCCCGCCGCATCAGGCCGCCCCTCGCCCGGCCTTTCGCTCTGTGACGCAGCCGCCGCCAGCCATCCGAGCAAGAAGAAAAAGAGCGCAAACGTCACCGGCATGCGGAGCGGCGGGTCCGCGAGACCATTGACAAAAAGCGCCGCGATCGCTGCGCCTACCCCGCGCGTGAGCGGTGAGCCCTCCCGCCACGAGAGCAGGAGCGCCGAGGCCACCACAGCCAAAAAGCCCGCAGCCGTGAGGAAGCCCCCTTCGGCTGCAAACTGCAGCACATCGTTGTGCGCTACATCCAAGACGGACAGTGGCATGAAGAGATCAGGATGCGCGCGCTGGAGCTCTCGAGCGGCCTCCCCATAGGCCGGGAGGAAGCCTCCAAGTCCGAGGCCCGTGAGCGGATGGTGACACGCTAAGAGGAGCGCCGCTTGCCAAACGAACCAACGTCCCCGCAGCCAAGGCGCGCTCTGGAGCCAATCGAGCTGCCACGCCGCGATCCATATGCCCACGGCTCCCGCGAACCCTACGCTGAGCAGCGCCACTCGCCTGCGCCGTGGCGCTCCTCTGTCCAAGAGCAGGTACGAAAGTACGCCCGCCACAAGTGTTGCGGCTCCGTCCTTCGACAAAGTCGCCACCACAGCGATGGCGAGCAGAGCAGCCAGGCCCTGGTGCAACCGGCGCTCTCGAGCGCCAGCTGCCGTCGCCCCGAGCGCGAGTGAGAGGGGCACCAAAGGAGCAAGAAAGGCCGCGGCCCAGTTCGGGTTTCCGAAGGTTCCCGGCGCACGAAACTCGAGCCCATCCGGTACCCCCTCCGTCATCCAGCTTAGGCCCGCCGCTTGGAGCAATACGAGCACCGCGCAGAGCGCGCCCGTAGCTGTCAGCAAGAGAACGCTGCTTCGCCGAGCGCGCGCTGGGTCAGCGGCCTCGCGAAGCGCGACGCTGGTGACGAAGAAGAAGCCGAGCCCCGTGAGGAGGACAAGAGCGAGAGGCCAGTGCGCCGCGGCGAAAGAGGACGCAGCCAAAGGCAAAAGGACGGCCGCCGCGACGAACGCCGCCGATGGCACCCACGCGAGCCACGGCACAAAACGCAGCTGCCCGTACGCCCGAAGGCGCACGAGCAACCCGAGAGCCAGCGTGGCTAGCCCGAGGCCCAAAAGGCCCCATTTAGTGAGCCGGTAGCCCCCGGCCATCTGCGGCAACGCAAAGAGCGCTGTCAGACAGATGACCAGGGCCGGACCGGCGGACAGGCGCGGCATCAATCCGGATAGTGGCAGTTCCGGTCGTTCCTCTGCGCTTTGTAGCGCACGGCCAGAGAGGCGTAGCCCTCCGCGCCTGTGTTCGGATTGAGGAAGGTCACGATGGTCTCGAGATTGCCCCAGTTGGGAAGGAGTCCGCTGACCTTGGCCTGGGTCACGCCATCCACGATGTAGTTCATGACGTCGTCCTTCTTGCAAGACTCTTTGATGTTGTCTTCGATGGTCTCCCAAGTGGCCCTGGCGGTGCCGAGCTCATCGGTGACCGTGTCCTTCTCGGTGAACTCGCCGTGGCCGACGATTCCGCCCGCCACCGACCACTCTCTGATCTTCTTGCCGGGCACGTAACCCTTGGCCGGAAGCTCACATTCGCTCAGCCAGGCCGCGACCTGCCCTTTGGTGTTGTTCGAGTAGTCGTCTTCGAAGTTCAAAAGGAGGTTGACGGTCGTGGAGTTCGGGGACCCGGAGTTCTTGTGCCAAATCTCCTTCGGGTCGTTCTCGATGTACACCTTGTGGCCATAGAGCAACATGGAGGCGCAGACGCTGACCTGTGCTCCCTCGAGCGGATCGAGGGGCACCTCGAGGATGTCCTGCAGGACGTCGGTGACCTGGTCCTTCAGTTGGTCCTTGAGCTGTTCTTTGATGAAGTCTTTGGCGCCTTTCTTGATGAACTTGCCGAGGAAGGCTGGCCTGACCTTGGGGGGGCGGAACGATTGCGTTCGGTCCTTAGTGCCGGGGGCGGAGAGGATCGTGTAGTTCAGCAGCGTGAACTGCAGCGGGTCGAGCCGGTTGTCACCCCAAATCGGGTCATCGATGATTTCGAGACGGGCCGAACGTTCCTGCCCCAGAGCCCAAAGGAAGGCGGCCGTGATGTTTTGGGGGTCGACGGGAGCCGTTGTGTCGAGAGACCCGGTGAGACCTTGGGAATACACCTGCGAACCCACCCAGTCCTGCAGACCGATCAGGTCGCCGAGCAACGTCGAAACACCCTGCTCGTCCAGGCCTTCAAAGTATCCGGGGACGTCCACGAGCATGCCGCCTTCGTAGGCCCGCGCGATTTGGTACGCCAAAGTCGTGGTGACGAAGGGCCTTCCTTCGTCGAGCAAGGCCTCAACCTCTTCGGTGATCTCGTCCTCGCTCAGTTCATCCTCATCGATGAAGGGGAAGCCCAAGGCTTCGAGGGCTCCTGCGATGTGGGAAGTGAGGTGATCGATGTGCGGAGCTTTGTCGTCGTCGGGCTCGCCCTCGGTGTTCTCGAGGTCGTCATAAATCAGCTTCGCCGCGCTCACGAGGTCTGCATAGGTGACAGTGCCGCCCTCATCGTCGGCGTTGCCGCCTTTGCCGCCCGATCCGCTGCCGCTCTTGCCACCGGATCCGCTGCCACTCTTGCCGCCGGATCCGCTGCCACTCCTGCCGCCACTGCCGGTCTTGCTTCCGGTCCCGCTCCCATCTCCGTCGTCGGCGCTGGCCCCGGCGTCCCCACGGCCATCTCCGTCATCGTCGCCACTGCTTCCGCAGGCAACCATAGGACCCATTGCCATGGCGCACGCCGTGATGAACGCCGCCGTTCTCTGCCGTCTAAGTTTCACCATCCCGCCAGGATCGCAAATCGTGCGCCCGCTCGCAATGGCGCTCTTAAGCCGGTCACTATTGCCGGGACGTGAAGTGGGAGTCGAGGACGGCGAGGACGGCGGGAGCTGGTCGTGGATTAGCCGCTGTCATTGGAAAGTGCGTCAGGAGGGCTACTGAGGCACTCCTTGAGCCCTGGGGGGCTGCCTCCTTCGTCTTCCCAGCGCTCGACGGCGAGGAGCTCTGGCGCGGGCCGAGCGAGAGGCTCCTCGAACATGAGAGGTCTGCCTCCTTCGCTCTCCCAGCGTTCGATGGCGAGCAGGTCTGGTGCGGGTCGAGCGGCGGTGATCTGGCCAGGGGACTCAAGGGGTGATGAATTCGACATAATCGTTCTCAACTGTTTTTGAAGACCTGGTAGCCGTCTTCGACCGGGATCGTCGAGCCGTTGATGGCGGATGCACTGTCGGTGAAAAGGAACGCGACGACGCTCGCGACCTTCTCGGGCTCGATGAGCTTGCCGTGGAGGTGTTGCCTTCCGAGCATCTCTTTCATGCCCGCGTCGCTGCCGAGGATGGGCGTGTTGATGAAGCCGGGGGCCACGGCGACCACGCGGATGTCGTGAGGCGCGAGCTCGAGGGCTGCGGAGCGGGTCATCATGATGACCGCTGCCTTGGCGGCGTTGTAGTTGAAGCTACCGAGCGCCGCCGTCGTCCCGTAGATCGACGCCGTGTTCACGAAGGTTCCCTTGGCGCCGAGCGCGACCATCTTCTTCGCCGCGTAGTGCATGCCGTAGTATACGCTGTGCTGATTGACTTCGATGACCTTGAGGTAACTCCCAGGGTCCATCTCGAGGAACGGTTTTACGAGGCCAATGCCGGCGTTATTGAACATGCCGTTCAGCGTCCCGAGCTTCTCCACTGCGAAGTCGACCATCGCCTCGACCTCTGCGCTTTTGGACACGTCGACCTTGAACGGGAACGCCTTGACGCCTTTCTGGGTCAGCTCGCTGGCGACTTGGGTGGCGCCGTCGATGTTATAGTCGGCGACGATGAGGTTTGCGCCTTCCGCTGCGAGGGCGACGGCGGAGCGCGCGCCGATGCCGCTCGCTCCGCCGGTGACGATGAGCGCCTGATTCTTGAGCTTCATGGTGATGGTGTTCTCCTCTATAAACCGAGAGCCTTGGCTACGCCTGCGCCATAGGCGGGATCCGCCTTCGCGCAGTTTTCGATGTGGCGGCGCTTGATGAATTCGGGGGCGTCGCCGAGGTTCCGGGCCGTGTTGTCGAAGAGGGCCTGTTGCTGCTCGGGGTTCATGAGCCGGAACAGATCGCCCGGCTGCTTGTAGTAGTTGCTGTCGTCGTCGCGGAAGTTCCAGAAATCTGCGTCGCCGTTGATCTTGAGCGGCGGCTCGCGAAATTCGGGCTGTTCTTGCCACTGCCCGAAGCTGTTCGGCTCGTAGTGGGGTCGGCTGCCGTAGTTCCCGTCGACGCGTCCTTGGCCGTCGCGGTGGTTACTGTGAACGGGACAGCGCGCGCGGTTGACGGGGATCTGCTGGTAGTTGACGCCGAGGCGGTAGCGTTGCGCGTCCGGGTAATTGAAGAGGCGCGCCTGCAGCATCTTGTCCGGGGAAACGCTGATGCCGGGGACGAGGTTACTCGGCGAAAACGCCGCCTGCTCGACGTCGGCGAAGAAGTTCTCGGGGTTTCGGTTGAGTTCAAATTCGCCGACCTGGATCAGCGGGTAGTCGGCCTTCGGCCAGACCTTGGTGAGATCGAAGGGATGGTAAGGAACCTTCTCCGCGTCTGTTTCGGGCATGACCTGAATGAACATGGTCCACTTCGGGTAGTCGCCGCGCTCGATGGCGTCGTAGAGGTCCCGCTGGTGGCTCTCCCGGTCTTGTCCGACGAGGGCCGCGGCCGCCTCGTCTGTGAGATTTTTGATGCCCTGCTGGGTCTTGAAATGAAACTTGACCCAGAAGCGTTCGCCCTTCGTGTTCCAGAAGGAATAGGTGTGAGACCCGAAGCCGTGCATGTGTCGGTAGCTCGCGGGGATGCCGCGATCGCTCATGACGATCGTGACTTGATGCAGGGCCTCCGGAAGAAGCGTCCACCAGTCCCAGTTGTTCGTCGGAGAGCGGAGGTTCGTGCGCGGATCGCGCTTGACGGCTTTGTTGAGGTCCGGGAACTTGCGCGGATCGCGGATGAAGAAGACGGGCGTGTTGTTGCCCACCATGTCCCAGTTGCCCTCTTCCGTGTAAAACTTCAGGGCAAAGCCGCGAATGTCTCGCTCAGCGTCGGCGGCGCCGCGCTCCCCGGCCACGGTCGTGAAGCGCGCGAACATCTCGGTCTTCTTGCCGACCTCGCTGAAGATCTTGGCGCGCGTGTAACGCGTGATGTCATGCGTAACCGTGAAGGTTCCGAAAGCGCCGGAGCCCTTCGCGTGCATGCGCCGCTCAGGAATGACCTCGCGCACGAAGTTCGCGAGTTTCTCGTGAAGCCAAACGTCCTGGGCCAGAAGCGGTCCCCTCGGCCCCGCCGTGAGGCTGTCCTGATTCGTCGGCACCGGAGCGCCAAAATCGGTCGTCAGTTTCGTCGGCCCCTGATCGTCTTTGTGCGAGCTCATCCAGCTCCCCCTTTCAAGTGACGAGAGTACCCCAAGAGGGCCGCGCTGTCCTACCGAGTGCGGGGAGTGCTGAAAGGAGCGGTCCGGCGCTATGGACGCGGGGGTCAGAAGTAAAGTACGTCGTCTCTGGTCAGGGGAATGTGACGTCGCCGATGGGGTACGGGTTATAGGCGACTTCCCAGGCGAAGCCGTCCGGGTCGAAAAAGTACCCACTATAGCCGCCCCAGGCCCGCTGTTGGCCGTCTTGGACCTTTGCTCCCGCGGCGTGAGCGGTCGCGAGCACCGCGTCCACCTCCGCGGGTGAACGGACGTTGTGCGCGAGCGTGAAAGGCAACGTGCCACCGCGCGTGACCTCGCCGATCTCCTCGCGCGCTCCAGCCTCGGACCAAAGCGAGAGCACGAGCTTGTCCCCGACCTGGATCATGAACACCTCGCCGCCGGTAAAGGCAGCCTGCCATCCGAGGCCCTCGACGTAGAATCGTCGAGCGCGCTCGAGATCAGCCACCACCAGGGTCACGAAGTTCAGGCGAGGTTCCATGCTTGCTTTGTACCCCCGAGGACGGGCCGGTGTCGCGCTGGGAATGCGGCGCACGAGTCTCCCTCGCTTCTTTGAGTTCGCCACGCGTGAGCGGGCCTCTCAGGATGCTCATCGTGTGACGGGGATTGAGCAGAACGTTGCCGGCTTCGGGGACATGGGCATTTCTGACCACGAACCAGCGCGGGGCGAGGCGGCCGATGGTTTGGTTGAGTTCTTTGAGGTCGCCGCCGGCGGTGGAGCTCGAGGCGAGGCCGTCGACGACGCGGGCGCGATCGGCGTCGGTCTGGAGGCGGCCAATGCACCAAAGGCCCGCGTTCGATAGCGCCCGGTAGTCGAGGTCCATGGGATTCTGAGTCGCGACGACCACGCCAACCCCGAAGGCTCGCGCTTGTTTCATGAGCGCGACCATGGGCCGCTTGGTGGGCGGATTTGCGGGGTGCGGCGGCAGGAAGCCGTAGACCTCGTCGAAGATGACGAGCGCTTTGAGCTGACCGCTGCCGGGCAAACCGCGGACCCAGGACAGGATTTCCTCGAGCACCACACCGAGCACGAGCGCGCGCTCTTCGTCGTCGAGGTGCGCCACGCTCAAGATGACGCCCGGCGTTCGGCCGTCTTTTGGCTTGACCCATTCGCTCACGTCCAAGCTTGCCCCCTCGCGCCAGCTCGAAAAGGTCGGCGACGCGAGAAGAGAGTTCAGGGCGGCCGCGAGACTGAGCCGCTCGCTCTTTTTGAAGAATGCATCGATCGGCAGCGCGCCAATCGTTGTGATCGGTGGATTCGAAAGGTCCTCCATGAGCACGCCAATGTCAGCGTGACCTCCCGCGACCAGGCGGCGCTCAGCGAGGACGCTGAGCAGCACGTGTTCCTTGCTCCGGGCAGGATCAGGATCGCGTCCGAGCAGGCGCAAGACGAGGCTGACCGCCGCGCTCAAGGCGTCGCGCGCCGACTCAGGATCACTGTCCCAGCGGGGAGAGCGGCGCTCGAGGGGCGAGAGCACGTGGAGCTGTTCGCCGGCGGTCGAGCCTGGCGTGATGACGCGCAGCTCGGTTGAGCGGTGAAAGCTGTGGAGCTCTCGTTCCTCAATGCTCGCTGCTTGGAGCGCAGTGCGGCGCTTGTCGAGCTCTGCCCTGAGCGCCTCGTCACTCAGAGGCGTGTCGTCGCGACGGAGCCAGCGAGCCCAAGCGTCCGGCTCGAAGTCAGGGAAGGAGAGGAGGAGGTTGGGGAGGTCGCCTTTGACATCGATAGCAATGACTGGGATTCGCGCGCGGAGCGCTTCTTCTGCGACGACGGTCACGAGGCCGGTTTTTCCGCTACCCGTCATGCCGACGACGACGCCATGGGTGACGAGATGTTTGGCCGGGAGCAGGAGACTCGGCCCGCCTGCGAGCCCGCGCATCGACCGATAGGCGCCAAGATTCAAGTGAGGAGCTTTCATGAGGGACCTGTGGGTTTGGTTTGCCTGAGGAAGGAAAGGAGAAGGGCGCGGAGAACCCCTCCGCGCCCTCACTTGTTCAGCGTTAGGAAACGAATGGACCTCCGGTGCTCGCGGCGTTGGAGCTCGCGCTGCCCGCCGCGATGGCCGCGGCCGCGTCAGGAACGGCCGCCGGAATCGCGGCGCCTGCTGCTGCGTCCGGCTCAGCTGTCGCTGCCTGGAACCTGTCCGCGGTGGGAGCGGGGGCTTCCTTTTTGCGCCCGCCGCGGCCTTGGTAGAGGCTCGGGATGATGGTGTCGACGTCGCCCTCGTTCCAGCGCACGTAGGAGACGGCGCGACGCAGGTCCCCATACGCTTTCACGAAGAGACTAAACGCGCGCACGCGCAGGTCACCGCTCTTGGCGATCTCGGCGGGGCCCTGCTCGCGGAGACCGACCGCCTGAATGAGCCAGCTTACGAGCTTCTCAGCGCGCGCGAGCTCCGATTCGGTCGTGGCACATTTCCCGGTGATACTGTCCCAGCTGGCCCGGAAGACGTGCACGAGCATCTGCAGGTCCGCTTGCACGTTCTTGTAGCCGTTCGCGCCCTTGAGGTTCTGGAGCCCGTCCCCGCTGATGAGCCCGCGTTTGGCGAGAGTTGTCGCGTCGGCGACGAGGAGCTCCCGGAGCCTGACAGCCTCCTCGAACATCGGCCGCAGGTGATCCTGGGGCTGAGAAGCGACGAGGTGTGCCGTGTGAGCGAAAGCCAGCGCCATCGCATACTCGCCGAGGCGATCGAGGCTCCTGATGTCGAAGGAGGGCAAGTCCGCGACAATCTTGTCCCGCAGCCTATTCACCTCCGGAATTACGCCTGCCGCCGTGTTCACGGCGGACATGACGTCGAGGTTGATCGCGACGAGCGTCTGGGGCGCGAGCGCCTCGAGCTCCCCGACGACATTCTCAAAAGCATCAGCCAAACTCTGGTCCCCAAAAGGCGACTCCGCGGGCGTAAAATCAATCTCTGCCATTGTTGCTGTTCCTTCTTTGAAAAGGCGCTTCCCCAATCCCCAGCACCACGCTCGGCCCGAGCAGCGCACTCCTGAACAACTCATTCGTGTGGAGCAGGGCGAAAATTCCCTACAGCAGGGCCCGAGGGTGCGAGTTTTCGTGAGGTGGCTCGTTTTGGCTCAAGCGATGCGCTTGCGGAGCGACGTTTGAACGACGGGTCAAATGGGGGTGCGCTCACGGAGCGCTACTGGATGGCGGGCCGGATGGGCTGAATGCTCGCGGGGCGGTGGCTGAGTTGCTCGGGCGGCGGGGTGCGTGCGCAGTGAGGGCGGAACAGACGCGACTTGAGCGCAGGGATCGGAGAGCGTCTTGTTGTGATCTGGCAGCGAATCAGGAGTGAGCTGCTGACGATGACATCACGATGGTTCCCGGGAGGCAGCTAGCTGCTTTCGGAATATCCAGAGGTCGTGTCCGGAGGCAGCTGGCTGCTTCTGGAGACGGAAGAAGGGTTCCCTCGGGGTAGCTGGCTGCTTTCTGAGGAACTAAGGCTCGCGTTTCGAGGCAGCTAGCTGCTTTCGGAGTATCCAGAGGGCGTGTCCGGAGGCAGCTCGCTGCTTCGGAGAAGGGCGAGGATGGTTTTCTGAGGCAGCTGGCTGCTCTTGGAGATGGTCGCAGGGTTCCGTCGGGGCAGCTGGCTGTTTTCTGAGGAACTGGGGCGGTGATTTGAGGCAGCGGGCTGGGTTGGGGGGGGAGGTGGGAGAGGGTTTTGCTAGGTGGCTGACTGGGTTGCCGGGGCAGCGGGTCTTGGCGAACCGGCAGATGGGTGGCTGGTTCGAAGTGTTGCCTTTGGTCCGAAGAAGCCAGGCAGGTCACTCATATATGCCCGTATGGGGCGGGGGGTGCGATGGAGCTACCGCTATTCAGAAACGATCTTGGCACTGGCTGCCAAGAAGGCGGCGCCCGCTTTTACGGCATGCTTCGGAAGTTCAACCCCGTAGATGATGTTGCCGTGATATGGGTTATCCGGGATCTGTCGTCTCTCCCAGTAGAGGCCCGTCGCGAACATCGATGTCTTTCGTACGGCCTCCAGGTCCGACAAGAGAACCCGTGCGACTCCGTGGCCCGAGTTGTTCTTGTTTCGCCGGATCTGCATCAGGGCGTCCGGAGTGTCCTCCCAGTTGATGGAAATGTCGGCGCCCTTAGGTTCAAACCCAGCCGCCTCTCGCTCGTTTTGCGCTTTCTTAGATGGGGTGAATGCTTCGGTCGCCACGACTGGGCCAGGGGCGATGCAGGAGCTTGCGCGCAGTCCGCGCAAGAAGGTTGATGGTAGTGGACGACTGTCCTCACCAAAGCAAGACCGGAGGAGTCTATGAAAAAACTTCCGCACAGGCACTTCGGGCTTGGCTACTTCTTCATCCGGGACACAAGTTCAGAAAAATCAGTATTGGCGTTGACATTGCCCGAATCGATTCGCCGTTGCCCTCCATTCTCAACGTAGAACCAGCAGGCATCACCATCCTCAACGGAGAAACCCAGGCGACGATCACGGCCGATCAGCTCAAGCGTCAGCGATTGCTCCTCTTCATTGTACACCATGTGGGCGACTGGCGGATTCTTGCCGGTCATGAGCTCGGTGATTGCGGCGAACCCTTCTTCAAGAAACTTCGTAGCTGGGACTGTCCTCATCGTCCTGAGACGAGACAGGAATGCGTCAAGCGGGCCTGGCCAGGCGGGAGGGTCCGACGTTCTGGCGTTGGCTGGCCTTCGCAGGACCTCGCTCGAATAGTCGACCAGGCAAACCGGGAACGAGCTGACGGTCGTATCTGCCGGGCGAATGATGGCCGGTGGCACGTAGTCCACCGATGCGGTCTGAGCCTGAAAAGCGGTCATGCCCCAAACCGATTGAAGGTCGCCTGGAGGAGCGAGTCAATGTCTCGGTGCCAGCCGGGACTTTCCTTTACAAATCCAGCTAAGGCGGCCAGGTCAAATCGCGGCTCGTCGTTCTCGGGCACCGTGTTCACATCGGTGGTGATGAGAAGACCGTCGCGGCTCCTTGCGCCCAGATTGGCTTCCACACCCTTAACGCTTGCGATCGTGTTCGTGTTCTCGGAGCGCCCATCGAATGAGCGCTGTACCTTCCAGGCGCATCGCCAATCCCATTCGAAGGGTTCGGGCATTGACCCGGGGGAAGTGCAGAGACTCTGACGGACGGTTGGTATGTCAAACGAAAATACCAGGCCCGTTCGAACTGTAGCGAGGCGCGTTGCCGTAACGGGGAACACAGCAATCGCCTCCTTTAGATATTGGTGAGCACGGTCGAGGAATGCCTGAAACGAGATCGGTTCGGATGGCTGCGTCTCAGATCCTTCTAACTTCAGAACCTGCTGATAGTTCACATCGATGAATCTTGGTCCGAACCGGACAGACCATTGATGAGAGGCATCGCTAAGGGCTGAGACGGGGCGCGTGCCACCGCCCGGCTCAACATCGAGTTGATTCACATAATTCCACCCCTCGGCGTCAATTCGCTCCCCGAATTCCCCCGATGCCTTGGTCAGACTAGGTGCCGAGGCTTGCCGGGAATGGAATACGCGAACCAGAAACTGGGTCACGAAATCGAAATTAATCTCGGACATTGGCTTTACGCGTACCGAAGACGCCAGGCTTAAGCAAAACCGACAATGGGTCAATGGTATTCCTCAGCTGGAATCTCGTCCAGTCGGGGGACCGGTGGTGATTCGGCCCTGTGAGGGTGTCCAGTGCTCACGGTCCTCCCTCACACTCCCGCCTCCGTCCAGAACTCTGACAGGAGCGCGGCTTGTTGCAGAACTGTGTTCGTTGCGGATTCTTGCTTGTCGGGGGGGTAGCCGTACTTGCGGAGGATGCGTTTGACGATGACGCGGAGTTTGGCGCGGACCGATTCTTTGACGGTCCAGTCGATGGTGACGTTGTTTTTGACGGTCTCCACGAGCTCCTTGGCGATGGTGCGGAGGGCGTCGTCTCCGAGGATTTTGACGGCGCTGTCGTTGACCTCGAGTGCGTCGTAGAAGGCGAGCTCGTCTTTCGTGAGTCCGAGCTGCTCGCCGCGCTTTTGGGCAGCGCGCATCTCCTTGGCGAGCTCGATGAGCTCTTCGATGACCTGGGCGGCTTCGATTGCGCGGTTCTGGTAACGCCGGACCGACTTTTCGAGGAGCTCGGCGAAGGAGCGGGACTGCACGAGGTTGTGTCGGGAGCGTGCTTTGACCTCGTCGTTCAGGAGTTTTCGGAGCAGTTCGACCGCGAGGTTCTTGTGCGGCATGTCGCGGATGTCCGCGAGGAATTGGTCGGAAAGGATCGAGATGTCCGGGTTCTTCAAGCCGGCAGCGGCGAAGATGTCGATGACCTGATCGGAGACGACTGCCCTCGAGACGATCTGACGAATGGCGTGGTCGAGATCCCCGGAGTCCTTGCGGCCGCTAGCGGACGTTTTCGCGATGGCCGCGCGCACTGCTTGGAAGAATCCCACGTCGTCGCGGACGCGTATGGCCTCTTCGTGAGGTACGGCGAGGGCGAACGCTTTTGACAGTTCCGTGACGGCTTGAAGAAAGCGGTTCTTGCCCTCCTCTTGTGCGAGCACATGCTCCTGCGCGGGGGGGAGTAGCGACAGTCGCTCAGCGGGGGAGCCCTTGGTCCAGGCGCTCCGGTCGAAGCCGTGGAAGATGTTGCAGCAGACCTCGTAGCGTTCGAGCATCACGGCCACCGCCTCGCCCTGGTCGAGAGCGGTTTCACCCTTTCCGCCGCTCTCCGTGTACGTGTGGAGAGCCTCCTTGAGCTGGTCAGCGAGCCCAAGATAGTCGACGACCAGGCCGCCAGGCTTGTCCCGGAATACGCGGTTCACCCGCGCGATCGCCTGCATCAGTCCGTGCCCCTGCATGGGCTTGTCGATGTACATCGTATGCATGCACGGAGCGTCGAATCCCGTCAGCCACATGTCGCGGACGATGACGAGCTTGAGAGGGTCAGTGGGATCTTTGAAGCGCTTGGCGAGCGTCTCTCGACGCTGCTTGCTTCGGATATGGCCTTGCCATTCGACGGGATCCGAGGCCGAGCCCGTCATGACAATCTTGAGCGCGCCTTTGTCGTCGTCCGGGTCGTGCCACTCCGGACGCAGCTTCACGAGGGCCCTGTAGAGCTCGACGCAGATGCGCCGGCTCATACAAACGACCATGGCCTTGCCGTCCATGACCTCCAGCCGTGTTTCAAAGTGCTGAATCAGGTCTTCTGCGATGAGCGCGAGGCGTCGATCTGTACCGACCAAAGCCTCGAGCGCGGACCACTTTGTCTTGAGCTTTTCGCGCCCCTCGAGTTCCTCTCCTTCGGTGAGCTCGTCGAAGGCCTCGTCGAGGTGAGGCTTCTCCTCATCTTTGAGCTGAAGTTTGGCGAGGCGGCTCTCGTAATAGATGGGGACGGTGGCCCCGTCCTCGACTGCGCGCTGGATATCGTAAACGCTGACGTAGTCGCCGAAGACCGAGCGCGTGTTCTTGTCGGCCGCGTCGATGGGCGTGCCGGTGAAGCCGATGAAGGATGCGTTCGGCAGGGCGTCGCGCATGTGGCGCGCGAAGCCGTCGATGAAATCGTACTGGCTCCGATGCGCCTCATCGGCGATCACGATGATGTTCGAGCGGTCGGACAGGAGCGGGAATGTGTCCCCGCGCGTCTCCGGCGTGAACTTTTGGATCGTCGTAAAGACGACTCCGCCCGAGGCAACCTTGAGCAGTTCTCTGAGATGCCCGCGGTCCCTAGCCTGCTCGGGGCTCTGCCGGAGCAGGTCCTTGCAACGCGCGAAGGTACCGAAGAGCTGCTCATCGAGGTCGTTGCGGTCCGTGAGCACGACCAAGGTCGGGTTCTGCATCTCCGGGTGCAGCACGACGCGGCCCGCGTAGAAGGCCATCGTGAGACTCTTGCCCGACCCCTGCGTGTGCCAGACCACGCCGACGCGACGGTCGCCCTGCGGGCGCGAGGCCGAGATCGTGGCGTCCAGCGCCCGCGCCACGGCGTGGAACTGATGGTAGCCCGCCATCTTCTTGATGGCCGTGTCCCCGTCGTCCTCGAACACGATGAAGTAGCGGAGCAGGTCGAGGAGCCGCCGCTTGTCGAACACGCCGCGGATGAGCACCTCGAGCTGGCTCATCGCCTTCGACGCGAGCGCCTCGCCCTCGACGGTGCGCCAGGGCAGGAAACGCTCCTTGTTCGACGAGAGCGTACCGACGCGCGCTTCGAGTCCATCGCTGATGACGAGGAGCTCGTTGAACACGAAGAGTCCCGGTAGCTCTTTCTTGTACGTTTCGAACTGCCGGAACGCGCTCCAGATCGTGGCGTTTTCGGAGGCCGCGCTCTTCAGCTCAAGAAGCGCAAGCGGCAGGCCGTTGACGAACACTACGATGTCCGGCCGGCGCGTGTGCCCAGCTTCGGTCACAGTGAACTGGTTGACGACGAGCCAGTCGTTGTTCTCGGGCACGTCGAAGTCGATGACGCGCACCGCATCATAAGCAACTGCGTCGTAGCCGATGGTGGCGTCATGGCGCAGGTACTCCACGCTGACGCCGTTCACGAGGTAGTAGTGCAGCTCGTGGTTCGCATCGACCGGCTGGGGCGACGAGATCCGCGTGAGCTTTCGGAACGCCTCGTCGAGGCCTTCGCGCGAAACCGTGGGATTCAACCGCGCGAGCGCGTCGCGCAAGCGGCCGTCGAGCACGACGTCGGCGTACGTTTGCCGCTCCTCACCGGGCTCGCCGGGGGCGAGCGCGGGTCCTCCGGTGATCGTGTAGCCGAGTGCCTCGAACCACTCGAGGGCGGCTTGTTCGACGACGGATTCCGTCAACGCTCCGTTCATGGTGCGCCTTTCCTCTCACACGCTCGAGCGAGGTCTTCGATGGCAGCGATGACGACTTGGAAGCCAATCCGGGCAGTGTGCTGGTCCGGCGTAAAGCAGCGAGCAAGCTGTTCTGCTGGATGCACATAATTGCGAAAATCTCGCAGCGCTTGCCCGAACTTCTCGACGTTGGGCGACAGGTCACCAAGCCGGCCGAGCACTTCAATCCATTCGCGGAGCTTCCACTCATGAAACGGCGGTGCCGACTTACAGTACTGAGCCGCGTAAGCTCGGTTCACTCGCTCAGGCACGCGACTACCGTAGCCAAGACAGAGCCCTTCGAGAACGCTACCCGAAAGAATGACCGCAGCGAGGTAAGCTTTCCCTTCGATGCAGGCATGCGCCTCTTTCATCCGCGCTTTCAGAGCAGCTGCCAGCGTCGCGTCCAGTGGCAGTCGCGCCAGCAGTTCGGGCCGGAAGACCCGTTTAAGAAGTTCGCTCTCGGGATCGAGCGCGTGAGAAGCGCCACCCGATGCCCCGCGCGTCATCTGACCGCTGAGTCGTTGGATGATCGCACGATAGTGAGCAACCTCGTTCTGATTGACACCGTCTGGGAGCTTCAGCAGGCGCCGCTCGAGGAGGGCATGAAGAACCTTTGCCGCAAGCGTAGGAGGAGCCGTTCGAAGAAAAGCTCTGAGCCGGCGGGCTTTCGAGGATCCATCGACGCGATACTTTTCGTCGTCGATCTCTACGGCGAAATCGCGAAAAAACTCGGCAAAGGTTCGATCCGAGAAGTCCAGCACGTAGCCGCTTCCCATTTGAAGGACCGACTCGATCACGTCGCGATCAAGCTGGTTCAGGGCAGCCGAGCTCATGCTACGGCTCCCACTTCGCGCTCCGCGTGCGCGACCGATACCTCACCCGAGAGAAGGCGCGGGAGAAGCTCGTCTCGAGTACGTGCGAGACTCCGGGACTGCTGCTCGTTGGTGACAACGCGTCGGTACAGGCCATCGGCGAGGGCGTGGAAGGCATCAAGCACCGGCGCGGAAGGATGAACGAGTTGGATGGGACGGAAGTTCGACTTGCTGATTTCTAGGAAGGTCGATCCGTTGGCGCGGCTGACGATCTCCTCGTGCGCAGCCTCAGCCCATCGCAGGAGGAACTGGGCGGAGATACCGGGCTGCGGCTTCATCGCGATGAAGCCCTGGTTCACCGCGAGAGGTACTTCCGCGATGCCGAGGTATCCGATGGGGGCCCGCGACGAGAGAAGTACCGTGCCCACCGGCAGAAGACCGCTGCTGATCTGACGAAGGCCTTCGTCGGTGATCTTGCGCTCGGTCGTCGCGACGACGGGCGTCGCGAGAGCCGAAAGATCCTTCGGGGTTGCCCAGTGATGAACGCCGTCGTCCCAGTAAGCGGGCTCCTTCGTGCTCGGAGTGCTGCCTCCGACGATCTCGGCGAGGTCTCCGATGGAGGCTACGCTCCACCCCTTCGGAATCGGCCCCAGCTCCGAATCGACGAACTCACTCGGGAACAGCTTCGCGGTCTCGGCGTCCATGCCGCTTGGCGCCCGGCCCTCGGCCTTGGCTCGCACGGGATCGAAGTCGACGAACCACGACTTGAAGAGCGCCCGCGCCATCGCCTCGAGCGTCGCGTTCATCTTGCGGTTCAGCTCGATTTTGTCGTCGAGGGTCTTGAGGATACTGCCAATCGCAGTCTGCGTCTCGCGCGGGGGGAGTACGATCGTAAGACGTTCGAGCATCTCCTCGTTCAGACTCGCCCGCGTCGATAGGGACGACATCGCCGTAACGGCTCGTCGGAAAGCGGGCCCGCGAAAGAAATACGCGGCGTACTCGGGAACGATCTCGGCTCCGTCTTTGGGTCGAAGACGCTTGCAGAAGCCGTTGAACGTCGCTGCCTCGTAGTCGCGAAGCGCGACGCAGCTCATTCCTAGTTCGTCCTGCGTTTCACTCGTCCGCGTCAGGAACACGTCTCCGCGACGAATCGAGCAGAGGTCACGCTCACGATCCGTTGAGTCGACAAGGTCGCCGAGCCGATCGGGCGTAAACGTACTGTAGAAGACATCCTTGAAAGTGAGGAATCCGTAGCCAGCGCCGAACGCTGAACGCGGCTTGGAGAGGCCCGATCGAAAGTCGTAGACCTCGTTGAGCCTAAACTCGCGCCAACTACCCCCCATACCCAAGCCCCCGCAGGTTCTTCCGAATCTCCTTTTCCAGTCTCGCCCCCTCGGCGAACTGCTCTTCGAGTG
This sequence comes from Sorangiineae bacterium NIC37A_2, assembly GCA_002085155.1. Taxonomy (GTDB): domain Bacteria; phylum Myxococcota_A; class Polyangia; order Polyangiales; family Polyangiaceae; genus NIC37A-2. Next base: position 28,302 of record NASX01000006.1, on the reverse strand, counting down.
TTGCCACGAGGCGCTTCATCTTCTCGTCGAAGGGCTCTCCGTCGTCCGCTACTTCCTCTGCTCCCACGTACCGGCCAGGGGTGAGCACGAACTGATGTGACGCCATCTCTTCCGTGTTCGCGCTTTTGCAGAAGCCGGGAGTGTCTTCGTACTTGCCGGAGCCGTCGCCGCGCCAGCTGTGGTAGGTGTGGGCGATCTTTGCGATATCTTCGTCGGACAGCTCGCGGTGGACACGATCGACCATCTTGCCGAGCTTGCGTGCGTCGATGAACAGCGTCTCCTTCCGGCGATTGCGCATCTTCTTGCCGCGACCACCGAGGCCGTTCTTCTTGTCCCGTGCGAGAAACCAGAGGCACACGGGGATCTGCGTCGAGTAGAAGAGCTGTCCCGGGAGCGCGACCATGCAGTCGACGAGGTCCGCCTCGACGATGGCCTTGCGGATCTCGCCTTCGCCCGACTGCTGCGACGACATGCTGCCGTTGGCGAGCACGAAGCCGGCCACCCCCCTTGGTGAGAGGTGGTGGATGAAGTGCTGCACCCACGCGAAGTTGGCGTTGCCTGCGGGGGGAACGCCGTACTTCCAGCGCACGTCTTCCTTGAGGCGGGGCTGGCCCCAATCGCTGTCGTTGAAGGGCGGATTCGCGAGGACGTAGTCGGCCTTGAGATCCTTATGGGCGTCGGCGTGGAAGGTATCGCCGTGCGCAATGTTGGCGTCGATGCCACGGATGGCGAGGTTCAGCTTCGCGAGGCGCCAGGTCGTGTGGTTCGACTCTTGGCCGTAGATGCTGACGTCGCCGATGCGGCCGCCGTGGGCTTCGACGAACTTCTCGCTTTGGACGAACATGCCGCCGGAGCCGCAGCAGGGGTCGAATACTCGGCCCCTGTAAGGCGCGAGCATCTCGACCAGGAGGCGCACGACGCCGCGGGGCGTATAGAACTGACCGCCGTTCTTGCCTTCCGCCGAAGCGAACTTGGTGAGGAAGTACTCGTAGACGCGGCCGAGGATGTCGCGGGAGCGGTTGTTCTTGTCGCCGAGGCCGATCGTCCCGATCAGGTTGATCAGCTCCCCGAGGCGCGTTTTGTCGAGGGCGGGGCGGCCGTAGTCCTTGGGCAGAACGCCCTTCAAGGTTGGGTTGTCGCGCTCGATGGCGACCATGGCGTCGTCGAGGAGCTTGCCGATTGTCGGCTGCGTCGCCTTACCCTGGAGGAACGACCAGCGAGCCGCCTTCGGGACCCAGAAGATGTTCTCGGCCCGGTACTCGTCGGGATCTTCGGGATCGGCGCCGGACTTCTTATCGGCTTCGAGTTCGCCGTGTTTTTCCTCGAAGGCGTCGGAGATGTACTTGAGGAAGATGAGCCCGAGGACGACGTGCTTGTATTCGGCCGCGTCCATGTTGTTGCGCAGCTTGTCCGCCGCCTGCCAGAGCTTCGCCTCGAACCCGATTGTGGCGTCGCTCGGGGGCGGTTCGGATGCGCCTTTCTCTGCCAGCTTCGGGCGTCCTCGTTTCTTCGCTTCCGTCTTACTCGTCATTCTTGCTCAGTTCGCGTTGTCGTCCCTCGGCTCCATACGGGTGCCCAGGTTCGCTCCATGAACCTGGGGTAGAGCTCCGCGCCTCGATAGCCGGGGGTCTCCCTTCCGCGCCACCGTTCGGACGGCTTTCTTGGCGACTTTCAGCAGCTGGGCGACGTGAGGCATGCGACCTATCTCGCCCGGCACCCTTGCCGGGCTTCCCCTGGATAGAGGTTGGCAGTCGTCAGGGTACATGAGGCGGCCGTGTCCTCAAGTGAATTTGCTGGATGACTATTTCGTCGGGGTTGGGAAGAGGCTCCGTCGGGATTGGGAAGAGGCGGGGCCGCTCTCACCACTGAGCTGAAGGGAGAGCCCGTCCGGCAACCCCCACCCCCTCCTGCAGCATCTCCAAAAACGCTCTCGTCTTGGGCACGAGCGCGCCGCCGGGAGGGTAGACGGCGTGGAGGTCGACGGGGGGAGGGGTAAAGGGGCGGAGGAGCTGGATGAGGTGTTTCTTTTGGACGTGAGGGGCGGCGAGGGAGAGGGGCGCGGGGATGATGCCGAGGCCGGCGAGGCCGGCGCGGACGGTGAGCGCGAGGTCGTTCAGAATGAGGCGGGGGCGGATCGGGATGCGCTTGGGCTTGCCTCCAGAGACGAAGGGCCATTCGGTGGCGCCGCGGTCCTTGGTGATGGTGATGAGATCGTGGGCGGCGAGGTCGTCGGGGGATTTCGGGGCGGGGCGCTGGGCGAGGTATTTCGGGCTGGCGAAGTAGCCGCCGCCGGCGGTGCCGAGCTTTTGGGCGATGAGGGAGGAGTCTTCGAGGGGGCCGCCCCAGATGGCGAGGTCGAAGCCCTCGCGGATGAGGTCGAGGCGGCGCTCGGCAGATTGGAGCACGACGCGGACCTCGGGATACTTCCTGAGGTAGCGGGGGAGGACCGCATCGAAGACCTCCGTCGCGATCGCCGTCGCTACCGTCACGCGCAGGACGCCTCGGGGCGCCGCTTTTGCGGCGAGCACCGCCGACTCCGCGTCGCGCGCGGCCTCGAGCGCTCGTGAAGCGTGCTCGAAGTACGCGCGCCCTTCTTCCGTCAGACGCATCGAGCGCGTCGTGCGCGCGAGCAGAGAAACTCCGAGGCGCTGCTCGAGATCTTGGACCCGCTTGCTGAGCGTGGCCTTCCTTCCTCGCGTCACCCGCGCCGCTGCGCGAAAGCCCTGCGCCTCGACCACGGCCACGAAAGCTCGGAGTTCTTCGAGGGCGTCGTCCGATTGGTACTCCATGCGTACCAATATGGTCCGAAATGGGGTGATTGTGTAGAGCCGGGCCGGGCGTCATGTTGAATGACATGAAAACAACACAACTCGGCACTCACGGACCTATCGTTTCGGCGGTGGGTCTCGGCTCTCTCGCACTCGGTCGTTCGGGTCCTTTTGGACCCTCGAGTGACGACGAGGCAACCCGAACGATCCAAGCCGCCCTCGAGCGCGGCGTGACCCTCCTCGACACGGCCGACTTCTACGGAAACGGAGAGAGCGAACAGCTCGTCGCGCGCGCGATCGCGGGGCGGCGAGAGAAGGTCCTCTTGTCGGTGAAGTTTGGAATGCTCCGCGGCCCAAACGGCCAAATGCTCGGCATCGACGCGCGTCCCGCTGCCGTCAAGAACTTCGCGACCTACAGCCTGAAGCGCCTCGGCGTCGACGTCATCGACATCTATCGCCCCGCGCGCCTCGACCCGAACGTTCCGATCGAAGACACAATCGGCGCGATCTCGGAGCTGATTCAGGCGGGTTACGTCCGCTATGTCGGGCTCTCGGAGGTCGGGGCCGAGACGATTCGTCGCGCTCACGCTGTCCATCCGATCGCCGACGTGCAGATGGAATATTCCCTGGCGACGCGCACTCCCGAAGACAAGGTCTTCCCCGTGCTCCGCGAGCTCGGCATCGGCGCGACCCTCTTCGGTGTCCTCGCGCGCGGGCTGCTCAGCGGGAGCAAACCGATCAGCCCAAACGACGCCCGCGCTCATCTTCCTCGCTTCTCCGGCGACGCCGGTAAGGAAAACGCGATCCACGTCGACAAGCTCCGCGCCTTAGCAACGAAACACGACCGAACCCCGGCCGAGGTCTGCCTCGCGTGGGTGCTCGCTGAGCAGCCGGGTTTCGTTCCGATCACCGGCGCGCGCACTCCGGCGCAGCTCGATCTCCTCGACGCGGTCGCTCGTCCGCTCTCCGCCGCTGAAAAAGCCGAGCTCGACGCGCTCCTGCCGCGAGGCGCCTTCCAAGGCAGCAGGTACCCTGAAGCTCAGATGGCGACGCTGGATAGTGAACGGTAAGGGCCTACTCTTTCGCCATCACCGCGAGCTTGGCGACGGTGTTGATGTTGCGTCCAGTCCCGGTCTTGGCCGCGGGGAGCTGGAGCTTCGATTTTCCTTGGCCGCCGACGTCGGTGTAGTCGATGTAGATCTCGCGCTGACCGAGGGCGATGCGCTCGCCTTGGACATTCTTGGCGGTCTTTAGGACGTCGGCGGGCGGCGCCTCGTTGAGGAAGAGAACGACGACGCGATTCGGGGCGGACTTGGCGAAGGGATTCTTCGCGAGGACCGTCTCGAGCTCCGCGCCCGTGCGCACGAGGACGTCGACCTGCTTACTGGCGAGTTTCGTGAGGGCCGCTTCGACTTCCCGCTTCACCTTCCTCTCGTCGCCCGCCTTGCGCACAACGACGTTCCCGCTCGCGATATAGGTCCGTACGTCCAAAAAACCCGCTGCCTCACAGGCCGCGCGCACCGCGGCCATCTCGAGCGTAAACCCGCCGACATTCACCGCGCGCAAGAGCGCCACCCAAGTCTTCACAGGGACAACCCTTCGGACGCATGGTCGATCATCCGAACGAGAGTGGCTTCGAGCGAAGCGTTGCCTTGCGCCATCTCCCTTGGTTAGCATCGCCCAGGGCGGAGGTGTACGTGGGGCCGCGCGCAGAGAGTGAATTCATGATACCGACGCGACTTCTTTGGGCTTCTTGCGTGCTAGTGGTCGGCGCGGCTGAGGGGTGTGCGCCGCGTTCAACCGGATCCTCACCGGGGGCAGCTCTGGCGGGGGCGGCGGCGCTTGTGTCGGCGAACGCTGTGAATCGTGCCGTCACTGGGGCCTGCTGGGGGCAGTGTTCCGGGGGGAAGGTCTGCGACAAGGAATCGGGCCTTTGCGTCGCGGTGACCTGTGACCCGGCGTGTCGACAGGATCAGGTGTGCGAGAAACTGAGCGTCGGCTTCACCTGTGTCCCGCGCAGTACAGCAAACCCTTCAGCGCAAAACTCGGCTCCGAGCGCGGACGGCGAGACGGACCCTGAAGCGAAGGGTGGGACGGAGCCTGAAGCGCACGGTAAGACGGACCCTCAAGCGCAGGGTGAGCCGGCGCCTGAAGCGCACGGTAAGACGGACCCTCAAGCGCAGGGTGAGCCGGCGCCTTGAGCGAAGGGCGCGGCGGAGGGCGCAGCGAACGCTCCTGAGCCTGTGGCGCCGCCCGTTGACTCAGAGTGACCTAGCGCTTGGCTGAACCAACGCGCAAAGCCTGCGCTCACTCTCATCGTCTCTCGACCTCGGCCGCGAGCTGGTGTCTTGTGAGTTCATGCTGCGCGCCGTCTTTGCCGTGGTTGTCTTGGGGCATGGGTTGATCCACCTCCTCGGGTTTGTGAAGGCTTTCGGGCTCGCGCCCCTCGAGCAGCTCCGAGCGCCGATTGCGCGTCCGATGGGGATCTTGTGGTTGATTGCGGCGATCTTGATCGCGCTCACGGTCGCTGCGCTCTTCTTCGCACCCAGGTGGTTCTGGGCCTTGGGAGCGCTGGGGCTCGTCGCGTCGCAGATGGTCATCTGTTGCTCCTGGAGCGATGCGCGCTTCGGGACTGTGGCGAATGGGCTGCTCCTTGCGGGTGTCATCTACGGAGCTTTCGCCTGGGGGCCTTTTGGGCTGCGCACGGAATACGAGCGACTGGTGCACGAGAGCATGGAGCGGATGGCGAGCGCCCCTCCGCCGAAGGTCGTGACCGAGGAGGACCTCGCGCCCTTGCCGTCTCCGGTTCAGCGCTACCTGCGCTTCGTGGGCGCCGTGGGGCAGCCGCGGCCCCTCGGCTTTCGCGCGCGCATGAAGGGGAGGATCCGCTCGTCAGAGAGGACCGATTGGATGTCCTTCGAGGCCGAGCAGGTGAACTTCTACGACTCGATTCGGCGCTATTTCTGGATGGACGCGAAACGCGCGGGGCTTCCGGTCGACGTGCTGCACGCCTACGGGGCGAACGACGCAGGCATGCGGGTGCGGGTGCTCTCGATGATTCCGGCGGTCGACCTGCAAGGGCCCGAGGCGATGAGAACCGAGACCGTGACGATCCTGAACGACATGTCGATCTTCGCGCCCGGAGCGCTCCTCGATTCGAGAATCGCCTGGCGCGAGCTCGACCCGCTTCGTGTCGAAGCCACACTCACGAACGGCCCTCACACGGTCCGCGCCGTTCTCGTCTTCGACGAATCAGGAGCTCTCGTCGACTTCTGGTCCGACGATCGACCCATGCTCGGCGAAGACGGGAAGACGATGACCCCGGCGCGCTGGTCGACGCCCCTCCGCGAGTACGGAATCCGGGGCCCCCTGCGCCTCGCGACGCGCGGAGAAGGCCGCTACGCCCCGCCGGAAGGCGACTATGCCTACCTTGAGCTCGAGATCCTCGAGGTGATGGCGTTGCCTTGAAGGGCGCCCGCGTCCTGCCGTACCTCCGCGGTCGGGGTGAGAAAGCCGGCGCTGGGGTTCGTCCTGTGCGCGTCGCTGCGTGTAGGACGAGGAGTTACCCGAAGAGAATGTTCCTCATCGAGACCGAACCCATGTCGAAGCCCTCCGTCGGAAAACGGACGCGATCTCGGTCGTCGGTCGCGGCCTGGGCGTAGATCAACGGGAGCCAATGATCCGGTGATGGATGAGCGAGGCGACCGTCGTCCGAGGGCCAGAGGGAGAGGAGGCTCTTCGTGTCGTGCCGCGTGACGATACTCTGGACCGAGTCATCGAAGCGTCGCGCCCAGTCGGGCGTTTCGGTAGAGCCCGTCTGCATGCGCTGGAAGGCGTCGCGCAGGTTGTGGACAATGTTGCCGCTGCCGAGGATCAAGACGCCTTCTTCGCGCAGCTCGGCGAGGCTGCGTCCGAGCTCGTGATGACGAGCGGGAGCGAGGCGGCGGTGGATGCTGAGCTGGAGGACGGGGATGTTCGCTTCGGGGTACATGCGCCGAAGGACGCTCCAGGTGCCGTGGTCGAGGCCCCATTCGCTGCTGAGCGCCGCGCGCTCCTCGCCGAGCATCGTGCGCACGCGTTTCGCGAGGTCGACGCTCCCGGGGGCGGGATAATCGATCTCGTAGAGAGCCCGGGGAAAGCCGGAAAAATCGTGGATCGTCTTCGGACGGCTGTTGTCGGTCAGGTAGGTTCCGTCCACGAACCAGTGCGCGGAAACAGCCAGGATCGCTCGCGGCCTCGGTATGAGCTCCCGGAGCGCGGCGAAACCTTGGCTCCAGCGGTTGTCCTCGATGACGTTCATGGGCGAGCCATGGCCCACGAAGAGCACGGGCATGCGGCCGGGGCTCGGCTCTTGTTTATGAACTGTGGTCCGGCTCTCCTCTTCGAGACTGTCTGTTGCGCCGCGTCCTCGACACCCGAAGGGGACAGCGAGAGCAGCTCCCCCGAGGGAGGTCAGGAAGTGGCGGCGCGGATGAGGCTTGCCCATGAACAGCTTCGGAACATCATAGCCACTGTTGGCTCGTGCGCTCGTTCATGCCGAAGCCGAGGCCAAGGGGCGTCCAGGAGAAGGTCACGCCCGCGGAGAGGCCGTCGTAGTGCCCCGCGGCAGCGAAGAATCCCGCTGTAAATCCCTGGAAATGGAGGAGGCCGGGGTAGACGTTCACGGCGATGCGTGGGTGCTCGGGGCCCGAGAGGATGAGCGAGGCGAGCAGCGAATCGTTTCGGTCCCAGAAGACGCCGAGCTCCGGCTGGAGATCGTCGGGAATCATCGTGCGCCCGCCGGCGTCCGTGTAGCGCGGGTTCATCGTGAACATGCGCGTGCCGCCGCCCAAGGAGATGTTCTCCGTTCGGGAGATCGGGACGGAGAGACCGAGCAGGCCGCTCGAGCCGGTGTAGTAGAACAGGCGCCAGTCGGTGAGCGGGAGTTGGATCTTGAAGCTGTAGTTGCTCCCGACGTTGAGCAAGCGACCGCTCGTGATGTCGATGGCTGCTTGGTCGGGCCAGTAGCTCGTCTTCACCGTGGTCGAGAAGAACTCGGCCACGGGATCGAAGGAGAAGAGGATGTAGCCGAGGGGATTAAAGATGAAAAAATCGGCGACAGGATCGGAGTTGGGCCCGGTGAAGCTACCGTTTTCAGAGACTTCGTTCATGAACTGCGCCGCGGCCAGGTTCAGGAGCCCGACGAGGCGCGGAGCGGGGACGTTGTGCGCCTCGTACCAGCTCGAGAGCTTCCGATAGAGCAGGCCCTCGCCGATCATGTGCAGCGAATAGTTCGGGATCCATTGTCCGTATTCGCCGCTCAGCCCTTTGTAAGGGAAGATCTCGTGCGCGATGAACTCATCAGCGCCTCCGGTCCCCTCGATCGCGTCGAAAGGATGCGCGATGTTATGAGCGACGTTTGAGAACGCCGTCTCGTAGTCGATCTCGAAGGGATTACTCTGGTAAGAAGCGCTCCTCAAGATGTCGAAGGAGACGTGAATCGACGCCTGGATGGGATGGAACTGGCTGTCGCTCCCGTAATCGAGCTCACTATGGAAGTAGAGCTTCTTCTTCGGCGGAGGCTCCTTCGATGGAGCAGAGGCGGGCGCAGGATCGGCGAGCGCCGGGGAGGCGAGGGCACTCACGCAGAGCGAAGCCAGGGCGGCCGACACAAGGAAGATGGGACGCGACAGTTTCACGCGATTCGCCATCCCTTGTAGTCGACCCGGCGCAGTTTGGGGAGCGGGGAGGCGCTCCGCCCTACTTCTTCACTCCTCGGTCACCGCGACGCACTTCTTCGAGGCGCACTCGGTTTCCGGCTTCACGACGTAGGCGCAGTCCGAGCTGATGCCCGCGTCCTTGTTGTACTGATCCTCGAGCTTGCGGAGCTCTTCAGCGGTCTCGAGGAGCTCGTCGACGCTTTCACCGGTCTTCGAGTAGGGGAGGTAATCCCAGGGGCCGCCGCAGGGCTTGTCGCCGAAGGCGACAGCGTCGCAATCGGAGTCCTTGCTGCACGTGAGGTTCTCCTCGGCGAGCTTCCTCGTTTCGTTGCGCAGGCTCTCGAGCTCCTTTTTGATCTTGTCCATCTCCGAGTCGCTGCCGCCCTGACCACCCTGGCCCCCTTGGCCACCGGAGGATGTCTGTCCACCCTGGCCACCGGAGGATGTCTGTCCACCCTGACCGCCCGTGGGTTCCTCGCCAGCCTGGGCGCCGTGACCGCCCTGGCTGGTGTCATCAGTCGAGGGATCATCTCCTTCACAGCCGGAGGCGAGCGCCCCCAGGGGAAGAATCAAGAGCGCACAAATGGCGGAACGATGGATAGAAATACGACTCGGCACAGAAAAACCCCAAAGCATGGTGCGGGGCTTCTATCACCGATCCTCTCATGTGCAACGTCAGGGCTTTTTGCGGCACGTTTGTTTCGAGGTAGTCCCCTCCTGGTCCGCTGCTCAGCAGTCCGAGATGGAGAAATGACCCCCTCCACGGCTGAAAAGCGACAATCGACGAGACGTGGCTGGTGAGCTTCGGCCTGATGCGCTGGACGACGAGGAGAGAACCATTTCTGCGCTATCCTTGGCGTCCCATGCTCATTCTCTTCTCGAAGCTGCCCGGTGAGAGACACGACATCGTCGTCAGGGGACGCGCTCATGGGCCCGACTTGCGCCGCTTGCCGCGGGAGACCGGGCGAACCATTCCTCACGATCTCGCGCATGCAGCGGTCGAAGAGGCGCTCGGCCTCCAGGATGGGTTTTGGGCAGCGGTGGATCAGGGAGTGATGTTCGAAGACTTTCGGCTCCTCGAGCCCGAGCGCCATCGCCGCGCGGGGCTGAAGGCGCTCCGTCGCTTCGCCGACCGAACCTTCCCTGCAGAACTGAAGGTCTCCTGGGCCCATAGAGTCTGGAGCGGGCAACGCACCTCGGGCCGCGGACTCGAACCGGAGCCTGCGCTTCTGTCCGACGAGCAGATCCGAGTCGCCTGTGTGGCTCTCGACCGAGCCAAAGAGCGCTGGGATGCGCTCGGGCAAGGGGAGTCCCTCGCGTGGGACTGGCGGCTGATGGGTCGGTTCTAGATCGCTTCCGCCGAGGTGCGGGGCGCGCGTGCTTGGTTCGCCGACCGCTGTTCAGCTTCGTTCACGGTCGTCCGACCCAGCACTCAGCTTCGCTCACGGTCGTCCGACCCAGCACTCAGGTTCGCTCCGCTCACGGTCGTCCGACCCAGCACTCAGGTTCGCTCCTACGCCTCTGCCGGCTCTGAGCTCGCGCCTCGCGCTCACGGGCGTTCAATCCTGAGCTCCCACTCCTGCACGCGGATCGTCTGCCCTTCATGGGAGTCTTCGATCTCTCCTACCAACGTGAACCCGGCTTTTTCGACTACGCGCGCGCTCTCCGGGTGATCGAAAGGTGTGTGGGCCACGATGCGCTCGACCTCCGGCATGCCGCGCAGAATCGAAACGAGCTCTCGAACCGCTGCTGTCGCGATGCCGCGGCCAAAATGGGACCGGACGACCGCGTAGCCGATCTCGACGGTACCGGGGCCAGTGAACGCGCCGCCGATTTCTCCGACGACGACAGGCTCAGTCGGTGATTCGATGACGTAGGGCCCGAGGTCGCTGCGTGCGCGACTTGAGCCGCGACGCCCTGGGAGAACTCGGTCGGATAGTCGTCGGCGACGGCGATGTCCGGCGGAAGCTTCCCTTCGAGGAGGGCGGCAGCTGTGGCGGGGGTCATACGCTCGAGATGAACTCTCATGGTGAACGTGAGCCGCTGAGATGTTAGACGTTCGTGTCGTCCGGCGGGACGATCGCAGGATCGGGGAACTCGGCAGCGGCGCGGGTGTCGCCCGTTTCGACCGGACACTCGGCGTCGAGGGTATACGAGGCCATCGAGAGGGAACCGTAGGCGTAACCATCGACGAGGGACTTGAGAGGTCGACCGGCGGCCTCTGCGAGCCCAGCGATGTAGAGGAGCGGGATGAAATGGTCCGGGGTCGGCGAGCTCATCTTGTAGTCCGGATGTGCCTGAAGAGCGGGGACACGGCTCGGGGCCTCGGTGAGCGCACTCCGCGCTGTTTCATCGAAGCGCTTGTTCCAGTCGAAGGCGGCTTCCGGTGCGCTCCAGTTCAGGGCGCGGAGATTGTGAACGACGTTTCCGCTGCCGACGATGAGCACGCCGCGATCGCGGAGGGGCGCGAGGCGCATGCCGAGTTCGAAGTGTGCGTCGAAGTCCCGCTGAGCGTGAATGGAGAGCTGAACGACCGGGATGTCCGCTTTCGGGAAAGCGTGGACGAGGACGGACCAGGTTCCGTGATCGATGCCCCAGCTATCGTGGTCGAGACCGACATGGGTCGGCTGGACGACGTCAGCGATCTCTTCGGCGAGCTCGGGGCTGCCGGGGGCGGGATATTGGACGTCGAAGAGCGGCTTCGGGAAGCCGTAGAAATCGTGGATGGTGCGGGGGCGCGCCATGGCCGTGACGGCGGTCGCGTTGATGTACCAGTGGGCCGAAACGACGAGGATCGCTCGCGGCACTGGAACGGTTGCGCCGAAGTTGCGCCAGGCTTTCGTATAGCGATTCTCCTCGAGCGCGTTCATGGGGCTGCCGTGGCCGAAGAAGACGGCCGGTTGGGGACGGGCCTCGGGAGCGGCGGGAGACGTCGAGGGAGCCATAAGGACCTACGGTACCATTAGTGCTCACACCCTGCGACCGAAAGGAGTACCATCAGCCTCATGAGACGTGGAGGAGACGGTCCGCTCCTCGTCTCCGGGCAGCATGGAGATCGTGAGCGGCACCGGACGCACCATCGATCGCTGCACCAAGGCCGCCTTCTGTCGCTGCGGCGCATCAAAGAACAAACCTTTCTGCGACGGCTCTCATCGAGCTATCGGCCTCCGCGCGCCGTCCGAGTGAGCTCCGCGGAGCGGTACGCTCGCGGTGGGCCGCGCGCTACGGGAAGCAAGTTTCCCGGCCACTTCGGCTGCAGCATAGGGAGAGGCTCGACTTCCCGACGCCATGGAGTCGAGCGATGCAGACAGGGTGCGGACGTCTGCTGAAAGCCCCTCCCTTTCTGCATTTTGATATGTTAAAAAGTTAAACAATCGTCTAAAGAGGTGGAGTTTCGGGACGTTCTGCAGCCCCAGCGTGGGGTGGGATGACCGCTCCTGCGCGGTTCCGAAGCTCGTTTTTCTCACCGGAGGGGGAAGCCTCCCGGGGGCAAGAGCGTAGGGGTGACCCGGCCGGCCGTCACAAGGGCGGAGGGATTCGGCCAAGACAAGAAACTGATTCGAGGAGGATTGAGCAATGATGGAGAAGAAGTCGGGTTGGGTGCTTTTGGGCGGCGTGGCTCTTTTGGTAGCGGCTTGTGGGGGAGGCGGGGGAGATTCCTCGAAGGCCACCGGGTTCAAAGACGTGAAGTCGCTCGCGAACGCCCTCGAAGCGCCGACCGGCAAGGTGCAGCCTGAGACGGCCGTTGGGGTGGCGAAGGAGTTCCAGGTGAGCATGAACGGCATGAGCCAGAACCCCGCCGCTGGATCGCGCCAGAAAGAGCTCGCTCAGTCCCAGTCCGCGACGGTCGACTGTGAGGCCGGTGGAAACTACAAGGCCCACGTGAACGTGGAAGGGGACTCCGTGGACCTGACCGTGGAGTACAACAACTGCGACATGGGCACGGATTGTACGATCAACGGAAGTCTGGCCTCCTTCGGCAGCAAGATGGGCGACTGGAGCAGCTGTGTCAGTTACGACCTCGATATTTCCTGTAAGGAGGCCGCTGCGTCCATGCGCGCAGCATTCTCCGGATGTTTGGGCGAAAGCGGGACTTTTGAATACCTCGTCGACTACGCTGGTGAGACCTACCGCGTAACGGGGAGCTACAATAACGGTAACGGTACCCTCAATATCACCGGCGCGAACGGCAGCTGGACCTGCACTTACCAGAACGACGCGGGCTCCTGTGAGAGCAGCGCCGGCGACTCCTTCGAATTCACCGCGGACTCCGGAAAGAAGAAGAACGACCTCGAGGACGCCCTCGACGAAATCTGATCTCGAGAGCTCCTGTCGGAAAGCGAAGGGCCCCCACGCGGGGCCTTTCGTTTTTTTGTTCCTCGCCGATGATGCTGCTGGTGGCTCCGCGAATCTGCGCCCCGGCCTTCGTAGTGGCTTCTCTTCTTTCTCCGGGGAACCCCCTCGCCGCAGAGACGCCGATCGCCGCGGCGTCCATCGAAGGCTTTGTCCACGTTCCGAGCGGCCGCGCGGAGGTCGGCTGTCTGCCCCCTTTGGTCGTGGGCAAGTCGCTTCTGGAGACGACCATCAGCGCGCTGGACGAGGTCAGCCTCGATCCTGATCTTGTGGTAGTCCTCACGGCGGCGCCGCTTTCCTGCTCCTCGATCTATTACGTACCAGTGAAGAACGATGTTCGCGGCATCGGCTACCAGCGAACCCATGAATCGGAGCTCTTTGACGACGCACCCGGAAAGCGGCTCGAGGGCATCGCGTTCTTGAATGATCTTCCTTACTGGCTCCAAGAGTCCGAGGAGCTGAAGAGCGCCTTCTTGCACGAGATCGGTCACCGCTGGCTGACTCGAGTGCACGCGCGTGTGGGGGAGGAAGACGTCTCGCTGACGGGGCGCGACGATGAACACTGGTCCTATTTCTTGGACCCGGGGGTCTCGCCCCTCGAGGGGAATCTATGGTCTGAGGAGGACCCGCCGGTCGCTTCTGCTCCCCGTTATCCGCTCCACTACTCGCCCCTCGATCTCTATCTCATGGGTGCCCTCGAGCCCGACGAAGTGCCTCCTCTTCGTTTGCTCGAGCCTGCGGCTCTCAGGGGGGACCTCCTCGACTGTAACGGTCGCCGGCTGTCGCCGGCTTCCCCGCCTCAGCGCTGTGAACCCCTTTCTGTCCCCGGAACTTTGAGGACGATCACCGTGGCCGACGTGATCGCAGCGGAGGGTGCTCGGGAGCCTGCCGCCGCGGATGCTCGCCGCTCGTTCAGCGTGGCGTTTTTGGTGGTCGACGAGAAAGAGCCCGCCTTGACCTCAGAGAATTGTGGGAGCTTCAGTCGGCTCACGGCCGAGCTGCTCGAGGTCTTCTCCAGCGCAACCGACGGTCACCTGTCGCTCGAGAACGTGGTCTCCGAAGGAGCGTCTTGTGCAACGCTCGACGAGACGTCGACTTCGCCCACAGGTGAGACTTCGACACAAGGCTGCGCGATCTCAGTGCACGCGGGCGGTCGCGGCGATTCGTCTCGCTTCGGGCTTCTCCTGCTCGTCGGGATGGGGATTGTGGGCCTCCGTCGGCCGCGTGAGGTCTTTTTTCGGCGGGTGGCCGAACTTGCGCGCGTATTCGCGGCTAAACTGACTCGGGCTCTCGTAGCCGACTTCGAAGGCGACGGTCGTGACCGTGACGATCCCGGTGCGGAGTAGCCGTCGCGCCTCGAGCAAGCGAAGGTCTTTCTGGTACTGGAGCGGCGAGGAGGCAGTGACCGCCTTGAAATGGCGATGGAACGCCGACACGCTCATTCCTACCTCACGAGCCAGCTCGGCGACGGCGAGGGGCGCGCGGTAGCGCTCCCGGATTGCCGCGATGGCGTTAGCGATGGCGCTGGCGGCGCTATCGTAGCGGATGAGGCTGCGCAAGGTCCCGCCGAAGGGCGCGGTGAGGAGGCGATAGTGCAGCTCGCGGATGAGCATGGGGCCGAGCACTCGGGCGTCCATCGGCGCGTCCGCGAGGGCCAAATAGCGGGCGAGAGCGTCGATGAGCGCGGGCGTCGCACGTTCGACCTCGAGCGCCCGCGTCTCGGTTTTGTCGTGGGCCGCCGGACCGAGCTCGTCATAGAGACTCCGGAGCGTCTCGAGGTTCACGCTGAGGAGCAGAGCGAGGTAAGGGGCCTCCACGATGCGCGATACAGTGGGCAGATCGTGACTCACTAAGAGGGAGTCGCCCGGACCGACCTGAAGCGTCCGATCTCCGAAGGTCGTCTCTTTTCGTCCGCGGAGCACCACACAAACAATCGGCTCATAGAGCGTCGCTTCGAACTCCGTGCGTCCAGGATATCCGAGGAGCCGAAGGCCGGGCAGCGGGGAAACGAAGGTCGGGCCGCGCTGGTTCTCCTCAGGCGCTGAGCGAAAGCAGCGCTCACAGCCCTGCAGGAACGCTGACGGAAAGATTACGCGCTGCACTCTGCAATTCTGCTCCGGAAGAGAGGATTAGGCAAATCTGCGAGACCATCAGGCAGGCATCCGGGGGCGCTTTCCGGCTACCTTGTCGACATCGATGAGGGACGGACCCCGCCGATGGAAGGAGAGACCATGAAACAGCAGAAAGAACGAATTCTCGGCCCCGATGTGAAAATTCCCCTTCTCGGATTCGGGACTTACCTGATCCCGGACAGCGAAGCCGCGTCCGCCGTCTACGCCGCTCTCCGAGCTGGCTACCGGCATATCGACACTGCCGAGGTGTATAAAAATGAGCAAGGAGTCGGGGAGGGACTCCGCCGCGGCCTCGAGAGCGAAGGACTGTCGCGGCGAGACGTCTTCGTGACGACGAAACTCTTTCCCGGCAACGCCGCCTGGGGTCAAACACCGAAGACGACCGAAACGACGATCAGGTCCCTCGAAGAGAGCCTCGAGCGACTCGGCCTCGACTACGTCGATCTTTATTTGATCCATGCGCCCTTCGACCGGGAGCAGAGGATCGCTCAATGGCGCGGCCTCGTAGAGCTCCGAGAGCAGAAGAAGACACGCGCCATCGGCGTCAGTAACTTCAATATTTCACACATCGAAGAGCTCGTCGCGGCGGGCCTCCCGCGTCCTCAGGCGAACCAAATCGAGCTCCACCCCTGGTCCCAGAAGCCCGAGTTGGTCCGCTACTTGGACGAGCATAGTATCGTTCCGATCGCCTACAGCAGCCTCGTACCGCTCTCGACCTGGCGCACGGCTCCCGGCCAAAATAGCGCCAAGAGTGAGGCGATGCAGGCGGACAGCCAGCGGGAGGACTCTCTCTTCAAGCGGCTCGCGAAGGAATACGGGGTCACCGAAGCTCAGATTTTGCTCCGCTGGGGCGTTCAGAAGGGGTACCCCGTACTCCCGAAGAGCACCAACCCTGAGCGCATCCGCCAAAACGCCGACCTCTTCTCCTTCTCGATCGACGACGCTGACATGGAGCTCATCGCGAAGGAGGACCGCGGAGATGGCGTGGCCTGGCCCTCGGGAGACCCGACGAAGGCGGCGTGATGTGTCGCTCTTCGGCGCGATACTCTTCGGCGTGATGTGTCGCTCTTCGGCGCGAGCTTCAGCCTACGCGGTCGTCGGTCCGATGAACTTCCTGGGCGCGCTCCTTGAGCTCGGCGGGAGAGAGCCTTGGGCTCGGGAGAGACCGCGCCCAGCACGCTTCGGTGACAGCAGGGGGACGCATTTTTGTTTTTGGCCCCGGCGCGAGAGCTCGCACATGAGCTCCACCGAGCCTTCGTCTGAGTCCGCCCGCTCGGGGGGCTCGGGCGAGGGCCCGCGTTGGCCCGTGAGCACCGAGGGCCGACCTCCTCCTTGCTTTCGCGCGAAGCCGCGCCGCGTTAGGAATGTCTCTCAGTTTGAGGCAGCGGGCCCCAGAGGGACTCTCCTTCCGGGCGGCTCCGCGCAAAAGGAGGGACCCATGACGACTCAACCCACCGATGAGACGCGCCCCACCGTCCACGTGAGCATCGATGTCCCGAACCTCGAGCAGGGGCTCAGGTTTTATCGAGAGGTATTCGGGTTCGTCGAAACGGCGCGCCCGTTTCCGACGATGGCGATCCTCGACGGCAACAACGTCACCGTCTGCATGCACGAAAAAGCCGCGGGCACGCTGAGCTCCGGAGAACCCACGGCGACGCGCCACTACGATCGTCACTGGACCCCGGTGCACTTGGACCTCCACGTCGAAGATTTCGATGCGGCGCTGGAGAAGGTGCGCGCGGAGGGCGGGACGATTGAGCGGGAGTTTCGGGACCAAGGGCCGAAACCCGCGGGGTTTTGCGCAGACCCCTTCGGCAACGGATTCTGTGTGATCGGACCGAGGCGAGCCTAACGAGACGCTCACACTTCCCGCTATGCGCGAAGAATCTTCTCCATCGCTTTGCCCTGCGCGAGCTCATCCACGAGCTTGTCGAGGTAGCGGATCTTCTGCATGAGCGGGTCCGTCAGCTCTTCGACCCGCACGCCGCAGACCACCCCTTGAATCAAGCTCATCTTGGGGTTCATGCGCGGCGCTTGGGCAAAGAAGGTCTCGAGATCGCGCCGATCTTCGAGGACCTGAGCTAACTCGCGGCCGCGATACCCTGTGAGCCAGGCGATGACTTCGTCGAGCTCTTCACGCGTGCGGCCCTTCTTCTCGACCTTCTGCAGGTAGAGGGGATAGACGCTCGAGAACGAGTAGCCGAAGATCCGCTGCCGTTTTTTCTCGTCGGCCTGGGCGGGGGTCTTCGCTGTCCGAGCCGAAGAAGCCTGGGCTTGAGTCTTCGCCTGCGCGGCCCGAGTCACCTTCTTGGTCGTCGCCATCTCTGAGTATCCCACCCTTCCGTCTTGGCGCCCGATGCGCCCCCACCAGGGTATCACGGGTCCGCTCGAGAGCCGTCCGCCTGCGCGATCAGGGGGCGTGCCCGGGGCTCCTGTCGCCCTCTTCCAGACGAGCGGCCTGCTGGGCACGTTCGAGGGCGTAGTCGCGGATATCCTTGGGCCAGCGGCGGATCAGCTCTTCGAAGGCCTTCAGATCTCCTTGATAGAGAGCTCGTGTTGCCTCTTCGTAGTGAGGTCGGTCGCCGGCCATTGTGGACAAGAAGCGACCGAGAGCTTCACGTACGCGGCGGGCTCGCTCTTTGCCCGGCTCGGTCTTGATCGCCTGTTCGACGAGGCGACGGAGAGCGCCGGAGATCCCACTCGGCTGGGCTTCGAGCCACTCCCAGTGGCGAGGGAAGAGGGAGACCTCGCGGCTCGTGACACCAAGCTTGGGTCGGCCGGGACCGCGCACCGGGAGCGGCGCCTCTCGCTCCAGGATTTCGTCGAGGGAACCGCGCAGATCGAAGTCGACCTGGCGACCTGTTTCGAGGTCGAAGACGAGAGGGAGATCGGAGCCATCTTCATCGAAGCGCTGTTTGAGGACGGGGAGCACTTCGCGGAGAGGTCCGAGCGCGAGGCGCCTGGGCCCGGCGAAGGCGGCATAGAGGGGCGTTGTTTCCACGGGGGGAATATTACCCGGGTAAAACTCGTCGTCAATATTACCCGGGTAATATTCGACGAGCCGGCTCTCGTCGAGGCGGGAGCCAGGCCGCTCGGGGGGCCGGGGCGAGGCCGTCTCTGAGAACGGGACCTCGATCGGAGTCTTCGAAAGATTTTGTTGTTCGGGGGTGTAATGATCGACGGGTGGCTGCGTCTCTCGGGTGAAAGGAGATCACCATGATCGAAAACCAGAATCAGACTTGTGCCTGTTGTCGAACCCCCGAAGCTCAGCGCGGCCAAGAGCCCCAAGCGGCGCCCGAATGTCGCTGCGGCGGCTCGTGCGCCTGTAACCCCTGCACCTGTGGACCCGAGTGTGGCTGCACCTGCGCAAAGCGAAAGTGAAGCACGGGCGGTGGTCGCGGAGGCGCTGACGCGCCTCCGCGGCAGCGTCGTGCGGATGATCCAGCGTCGTTATCCGACGCTGGACGCGGGAGACGTGTACCAGCGGGCCTCCCTCCGCGCCCTTGAGCGCTTTGCATCCCTCCGAGAGCGGGACCGAGTCGACGGTTGGATCCGGCGGATCGCCGTGACCTCCGCGCTCGACCTTCTCCGGGAGCGCCGCCGCGAGGTGGCGCTCCCCGACGACCATGAAGTCGAAGCTCCGCCGACGCCTGAAGGGGACGTCTGCTCCTGTTCCCTCGCGCTCGTCAACTCGCTCCCCGAGTCTTACGAAGACATCCTCAGGCGTGTCGACATCGACGGGGCGCCCCTCGCCGACGTCGCGGGCGATCTCCAGATCGCTACGGGAAACGCCGCTGTGCGGCTCCACCGCGCGCGGCGCGCGCTCCGGGATCGGGTGCGTTCCCACTGCGGCGTCGAGACCTTGGCTCAGTGTCTTTCCTGTACTTGTGAGGAACGCGGATGCTTTGAGGAGAGCGAGCGAAGCGGAGCGGAAGCGTCGTGAGGGGTGAGGAGACCTTCCGCGTCGAGCATCGGGGGCGGGGGGATGGGTCCCGCGATTGTTAGGTCTCTTCTGCTCCCAGGTGCTTTGCGGGCAGGTCGAGCGCGTCGACGACGCAGTGGCGATGGCACTCTTCGGGGGCTTTCTCGAAACAGGTGAGCGCAACGCGCTCTCCCTTGCGGAGCCATGCGCGAATCCTGTCGAGGGCCTCTCCGTTCTCCGGGAGCCACTCTCGCTCGTAGCGCTCAAAGAGCGCGTCGTAGTCGGCCCGTGTCTTCACGCCCTTTCGCTTTGCTGAGACGATGCCGAGCTCGGGGATGTGCTCGTAGCGGATGCCCTCGGCGCTCGAGCGCTCTGCGAGCGCCCGCTTCGCAAAGCCTTTCTTGCGGCTGTTCGGATTGGCTCGCAGGTCCGCGAGCAGGGTCACGCGGGCCTCTTTGAGCAGTGCGAAATACTCGTCCGGCGACCGGCCTTCGTAGCCGATCGTGAAGAGCGCCCCTCGTGCCATAGCGATTCCTTAGCGCAGGTCGACCGGAGTGCCACGAGCTCATTTCGCTGTTCGGCGCGCAAATTTTTCTTGACCCTCACGCGACGTGAGACCGTACGGTTCTCAGCATGAACAAGGGCCGCACCTACCAAGTCAAAGAGGTCGCGCGCATCGCGCGTGTGTCCGTGCGTACGCTCCACCACTACGACGATATCGGGCTGCTGAAACCCTCGGGGCGGACGGAGAAGGGCTACCGCCTGTACCGGGATCAGGATCTCCTGCGTCTGCAGCAGATCTTGATTGGTCGCGAGCTCGGCCTTTCCCTCGAAGTGATCCAGCGCTCCCTCGACGATCCGGATTTCGATCACCGGGCGGCCCTCGAGAAACAACGGCAGGAGCTCTTGGCGCGAGCTGAGCGCACGGAAGCGATGCTTCGTGCGGTGGACGCGGCCCTCCGAGCTCTCACCAAAGGAGGAGAAGTAGAAATGAATCAAGAGGAGCCGAAGATGCTGTTTGAGGGCTTCGATCCGTCGAAGTACGAAGACGAGGTTCAGGAGCGCTGGGGGAACACCGACGCTTATCGGGAATCGGCGCGGCGGACGAGCCAATATACGAAGGACGACTGGCAGCGGTACAAGGCGGAGGCAAATGAGATCATGAGCGAAGCAGCCAGGCTCTTTCGCTCGGGAGTTTCTCCGGAGAGCGACGAAGTAATGGCCATCGTCGAGCGCCATCGCCTTTCCATCGACCGCTGGTTCTATCCCTGTTCTAAGGCCATGCACGCCGGGCTCGCCGCCATGTACGAGGCGGACGCCCGGTTCCAAGAGAACATCGATCGCTACGCCCCGGGGCTCACGGCCTGGTTCATCGCGGCCATTCGCCACCGGGCCGAAAGCTGAGGCTCTTTCCGTCCATGGACTGCCTCCGGCCGCCAAGATGCATCCAACGCAAATGTGCATCCAAATGGTTGCTTATTGGCGGCCGGGGCAGTATATGCAACCAAGAGGTTGCGGAATTGTGACGGACAAGATTGAAAAGACGAAGATTTTGAAGGCCCCGCTCGCGAAGGTTTGGAGAGCGCTCAGCGATTCGGAGGCCTTTGGGACCTGGTTTGGCATGAAGCTCGAAGGCCCGTTTGTCGAGGGACAGACGGTCTATGGCGCGATCGCAATGACCCAGGTCGACGACGAGATCGCCAAGTATCAGGAGCCCTACGTCGGCGTGCGCTGTGAGCTGCGGATCGAAAAGGTCGTTCCCCTCCGGCTCTTCTCGTTCCGCTGGCACCCGGGGGGCGACCCCGACGTCGGGCCGAACGCTCCGATGACCCTTGTGACCTTTGAAATCGAAGAAGCTCCCGAGGGAACTCGCCTGACCATCGTGGAATCAGGCTTCGAGGCGATTCCCCTCGAGAGGCGCGCCAAGGCCTTCTCCGACAACGAAGGAGGCTGGGAAGCTCAGCTCTCGCTCATCGCCAAATACCTCGCTCGAGAAAGTTGACCCGTGGCAACTCGGCTCACTGCTTCCGCGCCGGTCTTTGCGGCGCTCGGCGACCCCCAGCGGATCCTGCTCGTCTCCCGTCTCTGTCAGAACGGACCCATGTCCGTGGCCCGTTTGACCGAAGGAACCGGCATCACGCGCCAAGCCGTCACGAAGCACTTGCGGGTCCTCGAAGGGGCGGGCCTGGCGCGCTCAGAGAAGTCCGGCCGCGAGACGATCTGGGCCCTCGATCAGCGTCCCCTCGACAAGGCTCGTGAGCACCTCGACAGCATCTCGCGGCAATGGGACGCAGCGATCGAGCGACTGCGCGCCTTCGTCGAATAAGAAACGGCGCGAGCTCCGGGCGGGCGCAAAAAGCGCGTGAATTTTGCCGGCCCGTGAGCTGCGGGCGCGCTCTTTCGCGCCGATTCGGGCGGCATGGAGGCCCTCACGAGAGCCCCAACGGCCCTCTGCCGCGGAGAGCTGTCAGCTTTTTCGGACGGGGGTTCTCGGGAACAAAGAGCCTTCACTGTCCATTGGGTTGAAGGCAGTATGCTGGCCGTGCGTAGAGCTTTTGAGCGCGAGACCGAGCAGGCATTCTGTGAACTGGTCTCCCGTTGTGAGCGCCGCCGCCTTGACCTCGACGTTCCTTCGGGAGCGGGCGCTGGGCCGCGCTGGGGGCTGGGGGAGGGGACCGCGTGACCTTACTCGTCCTCCTACTTTTGCCCTTTGTCGGCGCTCTGGTGACGTCCGTCTTGCCGACGCGCGCGCGGAACCTGCTCTCGATCTTCGCAGGGCTTGTCGCGGCCGTGGCTGCGTTCCTTGTGCTCAGCCTGTTCCCCGTTGTGCGCGAAGGCACAGTGATCCTCCACGCGCTGCCTTGGGTGCCGTCGGTGGGGCTCGATCTCGTGCTGCGTATGGACGGACTCGCGTGGATGTTCTCGGTCGTCGTGACCGTGGTGGGCGCGCTGGTTTGCCTCTACGCGCGTTATTACATGTCGCCGGACGATCCGGTCGCGCGCTTCTTCTCCTTCTTTCTTGCGTTCATGGGGGCGATGCTCGGCGTCGTCCTCTCGGGGAACTTGATCCAGCTCGTCGTCTTCTGGGAGATGACGAGCATCTTCTCGTTCCTTCTGATCGCCTACTGGCACCATCGGAAAGACGCGCAACGGGGAGCGATGATGGCGCTCACGGTCACCGGAGCGGGAGGCCTCGCCCTGCTCGCGGGCGTGATCATCCTCGGTCAGATCGTCGGGAGCTATGAGCTCGACGCCGTCCTCAGCGCGGGCGATGCGGTCCGAGAGGACGTCCTCTATCCCCCGGCGCTCGTGCTGATCCTGATCGGCGCCCTGACGAAGAGCGCTCAGTTCCCGTTCCATTTCTGGCTTCCCCGCGCGATGGCGGCGCCGACCCCGGTGTCCGCCTACCTGCATTCGGCGACCATGGTGAAAGCCGGCGTATTTCTCTTGGCGCGCCTTTGGCCCGTCTTGAGCGGAACGACTCTCTGGTTCTCGCTCGTCAGCGGTGCCGGGCTCATCACGCTCCTCCTCGGCGCTTACATCGCCATGTTCCAACATGACCTGAAGCGGGTGCTCGCCTACTCGACGATCAGCCACCTCGGGCTCATCACGCTGCTCTTTGGTCTGAACAGCAAGCTCGCCGCGGTGGCAGGCGTCTTCCACATCATGAACCACGCGACCTTCAAGGCGTCGCTCTTCATGGCGGCAGGGGTTGTCGATCACGAGACGGGCACCCGGGACATTCGTCGCCTCAATGGACTGATGCGTTTCATGCCGCGGACCGGCACTCTCGCGCTCGTGGCGAGCGGCGCCATGGCTGGGGTGCCGCTCTTGAACGGCTTCCTCTCGAAAGAGATGTTCTTCGCGGAGACGGTCTTCTTACACGTGAGCCCGTCCATCAAGATTGGGCTTCCGGTCTTGGCGACGATCGCGGCGATGTTCGCGGTCATCTACTCCCTGCGCTTCGGCTACGACATCTTCTTTGGGCCGCCCTCTACGGATTTGCCCCGGGCGCCGGAGGAGCCTCCCCGCTGGATGCGGGCGCCGATTGAATTCCTGGTCGTGGCTTGTGTGGTGGTCGGGGTGGCACCAGCGGCCTCGATCGGACCGTCGTTGGCCGCGGCTGCGCGCCCGGTGGTCGGTGGTGAGCTCCCCGAGTACAGCCTGTCGATTTGGCACGGCTTCAACATGCCGCTCATCATGAGCCTCGTTGCCATCGTCGGCGGTGTGCTCGGTTACGTGTGGCTGCGCTCGTACCAAGAGCGCGGCCTCTTGCAGGATCCGCCTTTCCTCCGCGGCTTGAACGGTCGGAAGCTGTTCGAGGCCGGGCTGATCTTAGCGACCAAAGGCTCCCGCTCGGCTCTTCGGGTCTTCGGCACTCGACGCCTCCAGACCCAGATGTTCACGATCATCGCCTCTGCGCTGGTCCTGTCGTTCTTCGCTTCTCGGGACGTGCCTTTGGTTTGGGGAGAGCGGGAGCGTTTGGCGGCTTCGCCCGCCTTCGCGATCTTGTGGCTGATCGGAGGCGCCTGCGCGCTGGGAGCCGCGGGGTTTGCAAAGTTTCATCGGCTTGTGGCGATCACGCTTGTCGGCGGAGCAGGCCTCGTCACCTGCCTGACGTTCATGTGGTTCTCGGCGCCGGATGTCGCGCTCACGCAGATCGTCGTCGAGGTGATCACGACCACCCTGTTCTTGCTCGGTTTGCGCTGGCTCCCGATGCGAAAAGAAGAGATGCGCGATCGGATCACTTTGCGCGATCACGCGCGTCGCACGCGCGATTTCGTGCTCGCTGTGGCGGCAGGAGGGGGCCTCGCGGCGCTCTCCTACGCGATGCTCACGCGTCCTGCGCCTTTCAGCATCGCACCGTTCTTCTTGAGCCGGGCGCTGCCGGAGGGCGGAGGAACGAACGTCGTAAACGTGATGCTCGTCGATTTCCGCGCGTTCGATACGATCGGCGAGATCACTGTCCTCTGCGCCGTATCGCTCACGGTCTACGCGCTCCTGCGACGCTTCCGCCCCCCGAGCGAAAGCGTCGAGTCCCCGAAACAACAGCGTGTGCTGCCGGCGGACATCGTCACCGATCTCGTCAAGCCGCGCACCGCCGCGGACGCGGCTCGTGGCTATCTGATGGTGCCCGCGGTGATCACGCGCCTGCTCTTGCCGGTTTCGCTCGTCGTCGCGATGCACTTCTTCCTCCGCGGCCACAACGAACCGGGCGGGGGCTTCGTCGCTGGGCTCATCGTCACGATCGCTATGGTCATGCAGTACATCACCTCCGGCACGCTGTGGGTCGAAGGCAACACGAGAATCCGTCCGGTGCGCTGGCTCGGCTTCGGCCTCTTCGCCGCGGTCACAACGGGTCTCGGCGCCATTTTTGTGGGCTTTCCTTTCCTCACCAGCCACACGGCCCACTTCACGCTGCCGCTCGTGGGTGAGGTCCATTTCCCGAGCGCCGCCTTCTTCGATCTCGGGGTATTTGCCGTGGTCGTCGGTTCGACCCTGCTCATTTTGACGGCCCTTGCTCACCAATCCATCCGCGTTCACGGACAACAGAGACGGAGCGCCGCTTCGATGCTGCCGAGGAGGCCCGAGTAATGGAGGCGGTCCTCGCGCTCGTCGTGGGAGTGCTCGGCGGAGCCGGGGTTTGGCTCGTGCTCCGCCCGCGTACCTTTCAGGTCATCATGGGGCTCACGCTCCTCTCCTATGCCGTGAACCTCTTCATCTTCAGCATGGGGAGCATCTTCACCGACAAGCCCCCCCTGGTGAAACCGGGCGTTCCTGCCGATCTTGAGCACTACACGGACCCGTTGCCCCAGTCGCTCGTGCTGACCGCAGTGGTGATCGGCTTTGCCACGACGGCCCTCTTTCTCGTCGTGCTTCTGGCTGCTCGCGGTCTGAACGGGACTGACCACGTCGACGGCACCAAGGAGGAACAGTGAATTTCCTCTTTCAGCATCTGATCGTTCTGCCGATCGTGCTGCCCCTCTTGACCGCGGCGGTGCTCCTTTTTCTCGACGATCAACGTCGCCGTCTCAAATCGATCCTCAGCGTCAGCTCAACGCTGCTCGGGCTCGTCGTGGCCGTCACGATCCTGAACCGGGTCGACCATGGCAGCGGCTCGGGCAACCTCCACGTCTATCTGGCTTCGAACTGGCGCGCGCCCATCGGGATCGTGCTCGTGGCCGATCGGCTTTCGGCGCTCATGCTCGTCCTGACAAGTGTGGTCGGCGTATGTTCTGCGCTCTACGCCGAGTCGCGCTGGATGCGTGCGAGCGTCTATTTTCATCCTCTATTCCAGATCCAGCTCATGGGGCTCTGCGGCGCCTTTTTGACGGGCGATCTTTTCAATTTGTTCGTGTTCTTTGAGGTGATGCTGGCGGCGTCCTACGGGCTCCAGCTCCACGGCTCGGGACGCGCGCGGGTGCGCTCGGGGCTTCACTACATCGCCGTCAACCTCGTCGCTTCGTCGCTGTTCTTGATCGGGCTCTCGGTTCTCTACGGAGTTCTCGGGACCCTGACGATGGCGGATATGGCGGACAAGGTCGCTCTCGTCGCGGCGCAAGACCGGGGGCTCATGCACGCGGGAGCTGCGATCTTGGCGCTCGCCTTCCTGATCAAGGCGGCGATCTGGCCGCTCAACGCTTGGCTCGCACCTGCCTATTCGGCGACCAGCGCCCCCGTGGCGGCGCTCTTTGCGATCATGACCAAAGTCGGCATCTACACGCTGCTGCGACTTTGGACTTTGTTCTTCTCGGAGGAAGCCGGGGACTCGGCGGGCTTCGGACAGTCGGTGCTGCTCGGCGGTGGCCTCCTCACGATCGCTTTCGGGACCTTCGGCATGCTCGCGTCAGCGCGCCTCGCGCGCCTCGCGAGTTATTCGCTCATCGTATCTTCCGGCACGTTGCTCGCGGCGCTCGGGATGGGCAGTCCTGCGGTGACCGCGGCCGCCCTCTACTACCTCCTGAGCGGCACTTTGGCTGCGAGCGCTCTCTTTCTCTTGGTCGAGCTCATCGAACGCATCACCGACAGCGACGAGACGCCTCTCGCCGATATCGATGATGCTGACCGACTGACAGGCGAGGACACGAACCTCGACGATCAGGAGCGCCCCTTGGTCGGACGGGTCCTTCCGGTCTCGACGGCGCTCATTGCGCTCGGCTTTATGGCCGCTGTGATGGTCATCGCTGGGATCCCGCCGCTCTCCGGATTCGTCGCGAAGCTCTCGCTGCTCTCCGCGATCGTGGGCGCCGATACGACCGAGCGCGCCTTAGGAGTGTCAGCGGGCTGGGTGCTGTGTGGGCTGCTCCTGCTCTCGGGTCTCGCGAGCACCGTCGCGCTCGTCCGCGTGGGCATCCGCTCTTTCTGGTCGTCCGGCGGCGGACAGGCGAAGGCGACTCGCGTTGAGGGCATCGCGGTGGTTGTGCTCCTGGCGGGGACTTTTGGCCTCGCTTTTGGGGCCGAACCGGTGCTCCGCTACACGACGGCCGCCGCGTCCGGTCTGCACGGGCCGAAATTCTATATCGATACGGTCTTGTCGGCGAACCCGGTTCTTCGCGGCGGCGGTTCGACCGAAACGGAAGGAGAGCCCTGAGTTATGCGCCAGCGCTTGCTTCCCTCTCCGCTCATGTCGGCCGCGCTGCTCGCGCTGTGGCTCGCGCTCGCGCGCTCGACGAGCATGGGCCAGATCTTGCTCGGGCTCATCTTGGCGCTCGTGGCGCCTTGGCTGACCTCGAGACTCCGTCCGACGCGGGTCCGAGTGCGCCATCCGCTCGTGATCGCCCGCTTCATCCTCAGGGTCGGCCACGATGTGCTGGTCTCGAATTTCGAGGTGGCCTTGGGGGTTGTGTTCTGGCGTTTCCGCCGTCCCCAATCGAAGTTCGTCGTCTTACCGCTCGAGCTCAAAGATCCGCTCGGTCTCGCCGCGCTGTCCATGGTGACGACGGTGGTCCCTGGGACCGTCTGGTCGGAGCTCGCGCTCGATCGGAGCGCCCTCTTGCTCCATGTCTGGGATGTCTCCGATGAACAGGAGTTCATCACTCGCTTCAAGGCCCGCTACGAAGCGCCCCTTCGGGAGATCTTCGAATGAGTCCCTTTTTGTATTGGTCGATCCGGTTTGCTCTCGGCTGTTACGCGCTCGCGTCCGTCCTCGTCTTGCATAGGCTCATTCGAGGACCACGGGCACAAGATCGAGTGTTCGCTCTCGACCTTCTCTATTTCCACGCGATGCTGGTCATGCTCGTGCTCGGGATTCGCAATCAGAGCGACGTCTATTTCGAGGGAGCTCTCCTCATCGCATTGTTCGGTTTCGTGAGCTCGCTCGCCATGGCGAAGTTCATTCTGCGCGGGGAGGTGATTGAGTGAGCGAGGTGCCCTTTTGGGTTGAAGTGGTTGTGGCTGCCCTTCTCGTCTTGAGTGGCCTCTTCGTGTTGATCTCGGCGCTCGGCTTCCTCCGCTTGCAGGACTTCTTCCTGCGCATGCATCCGCCGGCGCTCGCCTACACCTTTGGGAGCTGGTGTGTGACGCTGGCTGGAATCTTGTACTTCTCGATGCTGAGCGAGCGCCTGACGCTGCACCCCTGGCTCATCATCATCATGCTGTCGATGACAGTACCGGTGACGACGGTGCTCTTAGCCCGAGTGGCGCTGTTTCGCCGCCGCGTCGCCGGCGAGCCGAATACGCCGCCGGTGCTCACGCGTCCGGACGACTCCTGAGCCTCGGGCGCCTCAGGTGCGGAAGACAATGAGCGCGGTCATGTAGGCGAGGTATATCAAAAAGAACACGATGCCTTCGCGGCGAGAAACCTGCTGATCGCTCCGGAACACCGGATAACAGGCGATCGCGACCGCGGCGGCGAGCGGCAGGTCGATCCTCAGCACGTCCTCGCTGACGTCGATGCCGCGGGGAGCCGCGATGCAGGTCAACCCGAGGATGACCAGGATGTTCGAGATGCTGCTGCCGATCAGGTTGCCGACGGCGACGTCCCGCTCATCCTTCAAGGTGGCCACGACCGTGGTCGCGAGTTCCGGTGCAGAAGTGCCAACGGCCACAATGGTCAGGCCAATGATGGCGTCGGAGACGCCGAACATCTGAGCGATGCTGACGGCGCCTCCCACCATGAGGTCCGCTCCGAGGACGGTCAGACCCATGCCGGAAACCAAGAGGAGGGTGTTCCAAGCTCCGTGAGCAAAGCCTCGTTTTGCTCCCAGGGCCTCCGGGCTGAACTCTTCGGCGAACTCCTGCTTCGTCTCGGCGTTCTCTCGCTTGCTCCAGCGAATGAGCGTCGCCGTGTACGCGATCGCCGCGGCCACAAGAATGGTCCCTTCGAGTCTATTGAGAACCCCGTCGAGGGCCATCAAGTAGAGGCCGACGGCTGAGGCGATCATTACGGGGACGTCGAGCTTGATCGCTTGGAGCTGGAGAGGGAGGGG